>NZ_FMUL01000010.1:0-220831 GCF_900101215.1 Pseudomonas sp. NFACC32-1 | reverse complement strand
ACCCTGGACGGCGGTGCCGGCAATGACACCTATTACGTGGACAACGTCGGCGACACGGTGATCGAGCGCGGTGCTTCGATTCTCGAAGTCGACAGCGTCATTTCCTCCATCAGCTACACCCTCGGCGCCAACCTCGAGGCCCTGACCCTGAGCGGCACAGCCGGCATCAGCGGCACCGGCAACGGGTTGAACAACCGCATCACGGGTAACGCCGGGGCCAACACCCTGGACGGTGGCATCGGTATCGATACCCTGGCCGGCGGCACGGGTAATGACACCTATGTAGTGGACAACCTCAAGGACGTGGTCAGCGAAACCAGCACCCTGGCCAGCGAAATCGACACCGTACGCTCCTCGGTGACCTGGACCCTGGGCGCCAACCTGGAAAACCTGACCCTGACTGGCACGGCCGCCATCAACGGCACCGGCAATGCCCTGGGCAATGTCCTGACCGGTAACGTCGGCAACAACGTGCTGAACGGCGGCGCAGGCAACGACCAACTCGATGGCGGTGCGGGCGCCGACATGCTGGTGGGCGGGCTGGGCACGGATACCCTGACAGGTGGCGAGGGAGCCGATCGATTCGTCTTCAGTGCACTGAACGAGTTGGGCAAGGGGGGGATTCGCGATGTCATTCTCGACTTCAACAGCCTCCAGGGCGATAAGCTTGACCTGTCGAAACTGGATGCCAACATCCTGACCATCGCGATCAACCCGTTCAGCTTCATCGACTCGAACGTCTTTACCGGTGCAGGGCAGTTGCGCTTCGTCGATAACGTACTCTACGGCAATATCAACGGTAGCCTGGACGCGGATTTCGAGATCCAGCTGGTAGGGGTCAATACTTTCAGCGCCAACGACCTGGTCGCGTGACGAGGCTACTCGCTGGCTGAAATAAAAAGCGCCGCTCGATGAGCGGCGCTTTTGTTTCTGTTCTTGCTTACGCCTGTCCCGGGAAGAAATAGAGAGGCCTATACAGCTCTCCGCGCCTGTGGTCAGCAAGGGCACAGAGCGCGTCGTCACCAAAAGAGGGCAACCCCGCGCGCGCATATCCAGTGGCTGGCGAAGTGGCCTGACGCGGTGAGATCGGCGTCACCTGTCGTTACTGGAATAGGGCGGTGAGGCGAAAAAGAATCACACCGCCGGCTTTTGCTCCGCGGCCTCGTCGAACTTCGACCGGGCCGCTTCGACCTCGGGTAGTTTGTCGAGCGTCCATTTATGCAGTTCGCGAAATGGCTGCTGCAGCGTTTGACCCAGTGGGGTGATCTCATACTGCACCGCCACAGGTGAGAACGAAATGATCTGGCGCGAGACGAGACCATTTCGTTCCAGTCGCCGCAGGCACTGTGTCAGTGCCTTCTGGGTGACGCCCTCCAGGCGGCGCTTGATGGCGTTGAAGCGATGCGGTCCGTCATCGAGCACCGCCAAAACCATCATTGACCACTTGTCCGCGATCTGGTCGAACAGCGCCCGGCTTGGGCACTCCGACGAAAAGCATTGCGGCTTCAATTCCAGCATCGAAGTTTCCTCATGTATACCAAGGCGACTTTAAGTGCCTAATTGACATCAGGTTTACAAAATATACTTTATGGCCTCCGAAAACAAATGGAGTCCATCCGATGTCGATCCCCGATACCAGCATCTTATTCCGTCCTTTTTCCATCCGGTCGCTCGAACTGAAGAATCGTATTGTCATGGCACCCATGACGCGTCTGTTCTCACCCGATGGCATTCCGAGTGAAGCGAGTGCTGCCTATTACCGGCGACGAGCAGAAGGAGGTGTCGGGCTGATTCTGTCGGAAGGCACCGTGATCGATCGTCCGGCATCGCGTAATGATGGCGGCATCCCATTTTTTCATGGCGACGCGGCGCTGGCGGGATGGAAAAACGTGATCGATGCGGTCCACGGCGCGGGCGGACGCATGGCCCCACAGATCTGGCACACCGGTTCCACGCGTTACATCAACGACTGGGAGCCGGATGCGCCAGTGGAGAGCCCTTCGGGCCTCGTTTCGCCAGGTGATCCGCGTGGCGTGGCGATGAGTGAAGAGGACATTGCCGACACGGTAGCAGCGTTCGCCAAGGCCGCAGCAGATGCCAAGCGACTGGGCTTCGATACCGTGGAGATCCACGGAGCCCATGGTTATCTGATCGACCAGTTTTTCTGGTCTGGCAGCAATCTGCGCACCGACCGCTACGGCGGCCCGTCCATCAAGGAACGCTCGCGCTTTGCCAGCGAGATCGTGTCTGCTGTTCGTCAGGCGGTGGGTCCTGAATTCCCGATCATCATGCGTGTCAGCCAGTGGAAGCAGCAGGACTACGGCGTGCGCATAGCTGAGACACCCGCAGTGATGGAGGACTGGCTGCTGCCACTGGTCGAGGCCGGTGTCGACGTCCTGCACTGCTCGCAGCGACGTTTCTGGGAACCTGAGTTTCCCGACATTGACGGTGAGAACGGGCTGAACTGCGCGGGATGGGCGAAGAAGGTCACGGGAGTCACGACCATCAGCGTCGGTTCGGTCGGGCTGGATAACGATGTCACTCACGCTTTTGCCGGCGAGGGATCGCTCCCGGCCAGCCTGGATCGGCTCGTTGAACGCATGGAGCGCGAAGAGTTCGATCTGATCGCCGTAGGGCGTGTCCTGCTGAGTGACATGGATTGGGTCGCCAAAGTGGAAAAAGGCGATTACGCAGGCCTGAAGGGCTTCAATCCGGCATCTTTGGCTGAATTGGTTTGAGCCTCATCGGGCGGTGGAGAGCGTGACGCCACAAAGGTCCTAGCCTGAAGACAGCAGCGGTCTGGCCTCGGATGTTGCGAGGTCGAGACCGTGACCCGTTGTCGAGTGTGCCCTGACTGTTAATGGTTGAACCCGTTGAGGCCACTCAACACCTGTGAACAGGATTCTCTTGCAGCCTGTGGCCCGGGCGTTTACGCGCAGGCCATGGAGCGTCACAAGCTGTCCGGGTCCCCAAAGAACATTTTGACTTGGCTCTAGGACGGTAGTTTCAGTTTGAAAAAGTCTTGATGTGCCCCCAATTTTGCCCCCAATCCTATGCCGTACACGAGCGATCACGAATGACGATTCCTGACACGGACTGGGGTGGCAATGTAATTTTCAGTTCTATTTTGAGTACCTGCCGCGCTCAAAAGCGTTTTTAAACAGCCTCGGCCAAAAGCGGACTGTTGCGCAGTGTCTTAGCCGGCCTCCGAGCGGCCCAGCTAAGCTAGGCCAAAGGCGCAGGTTTATCTCAAGAAACTGGGCGGCGTACCGTCAAAATGGCAGCGCCGAAGCAGATGAATGCTGAGCCTACGAGCCTGCCGATCCATATGGAGAGTGCTGGGCGGGTCAGTACACTTTTGACCTGAGCCGCAGCGGCGGCATAAACGCTCAATGAAGCCAGCGACAAACCCATGAAGATGAAGGTGAGTAGCAGGAATTGTGGCAGCAGCGCGACGTCCTGGTTAATAAACTGCGGGAACAGGGCGGTAAAGAATATCGTTGCCTTAGGATTGGTGACGGCGGTCAGGAAAGCCGACTTGTAGAGTTTCATACGTGACGGTGTAATCGCTTTGCCATCCGGCTGCACTTCCTGAATGAGGATTGGATGCTTGTTGAACAACTGCTTCACGCCCAGATATAAGAGGTAACCGGCACCCAGGACTTTCACCGCATTGAACATCCATTCGGAGCTTGCGAGCAGGGCGCCCAAGCCAGACACCGCAGCAGCCGATAAGCAGAACAATCCGCAAGCGTTGCCCAATGATGACCATACGGCATAACGCGGCCCAAATGCCAAACTGTTATTGATCGCCATAACGGTCGCAGGGCCAGGGCTTGCGATGGCAATCGCTGCGACTAGGGTAAAAGCCAAAACTGAGTGCGGATCCATATTTCATGTCCATAGGTGGTTGAGAGGGGGCATATTACAAGACGACCTGAAGCTGCCTGAACAATGCTGCCATCAAAATCCCGGCTGCAATCGCCGGAAGAGATTTGTGCAGTGTTAGCATCACGATGGCGGTCGTTAGCAATGCGAGTCGCGCGCCGTTATCACCCGTAATTGCCATCGGTGTCAGCACCGCCACCAGTACCGATCCGGACATGGCACTGATGAATTGCTGCACCCGGTAGTTGATGGGCACAAATGACATCACGAATACGCCGCCCCACCGGGTGGCGAGCGTGACAATTGCCATGATCAGAATGATGTACAGCGTGCCGAAGCCTGAAGTTTCAATGCTCATTCTTTTTCTCCGGCCAGAAGGCGCCCAGTAAACCGCCGGCCAATGCTCCAGTAACAACGTGACTGTTTTCAGGCAAATACAAGTAGGCCGATAAGGACGCTGCGGCCGCCACACTCCAGATGATCAACATGCGCAGGTTTTTTTGGCCTCCGAGCACCATCGCGAGAAGAAAACAGCCCATCACCATGTCGAGGCCCAGACTCACTGGGTTTTGAATGACGCTTCCAAACTTCAGCCCCAGCCAACTGCCAAGCGACCAAGCCGACCACAGCGCAAGACCGCCCCCAAACAGCAGTCCCATGCCTCGCTTGCCGCTGTTGAACGCCTGCATCGACATCGCCCAGTTGGCGTCGGAAACCACCATCATCACGCCGTAACGCTTGGCGCGTGGTAGTTCGCGTAACCAGGGGTACAGGGTTGCTCCCATCAACAGATGGCGGGCATTGATCGCGAATACCGTGATCACCAACGGTATTACCGGGACGTGCTGACCCCAGAGGTCAAGCACTGCAAATTGTGCTGCGCCAGCGAATACCAGAATACTCATTAGAAGAGTTGACGCTTCGCTCAGCCCTGTCTGCGCGGCAGCAAGCCCGAAGGCAATCGCAAAGACCACAACGAACATGGAGATCGGCAAGAGCTGTTTGAAGCCGCTCCATATTTCGTATTTATCCAACTCTACGGAGCTTGCATCGACACTTAACACCATTCCACCTCACTGGATCAGGTTGTACCTCTATTCAGGCGCCATTTTGGGGGCGCTGAGCGATCCAAGAAAAGCGAATAAGTTTTATAATCGCCATTCGAGTTTCGAATTGCTAAGGTTTAGTGATGCACTCCAAGGATTTGCAGATTGACTGGCTACGAACCTTCCTGGCGGTGGTTGATACTGGTTCCATGACGGCGGCGGCGCGACAGGTATCGCGCTCGCAGTCAGCGGTGAGCATGCAATTAAAGAAGCTAGAAGATAGCATCGGTCGCCCGTTGCTCAACCGCGAGCCTAGGCAACTGTCTCTGACGCCCGCTGGCTTCGATCTGCTGGGCCATGCGCGCAAGTTACTAGCGTCTCACTCGACCCTGGTGCTTGCTATGCATGGTGGGGCTCTTTCCGGGCGGGTGTCTTTTGGCGTTCCTGACGACTATGCAGTGCCGTACCTGGTGCCGGTGCTCAGGCACTTTGCTGCGCGCTTCGGTGAGGTCGAGGTCACGTTGGTGTGTGAAGAGTCCACAGCGCTGCTGGCAAAGGTTGATCGAGGTGAAATCGATTTGGCGCTGGTGACCCGTGATGCACCTTCACGTGGTGAGTTGCTCTTCAGGGAAGCCTTGGTGTGGGGCGCCGCTGAACAGCACGAGATCTGGAAGCGCAGCCCGCTACCGATTGCAGTGCATGAATTAGGCGGACGGTTGCGTACCGAGATACTGGCAGCGCTTGAGGCTCAGCAACGTGAGTATCGAGTTGTCTACAACAGTCCTAATGTCAGCGGGCAAATAGCTGCTGCTCAAAGCGGAATGGCAGTTGCTGTGCTTACGCGGTGCAGCCTTCCTCCCACTCTAAAGATGCTCGATGCGCGGCAAGGTTTACCCGAGCTTCCGGTAATTGAAGTCGTGCTGATGCGGAGCCGGGATTCAAAGGGATCTCGTGCCGTGGATACGCTGTACGATGAGGTCGTGGGTTCCCTAAGAGATCCTCTATGTGTTGAACGAGCTAAATAAATCGGGCTTTGAACTGGACAGACATGACGGGGGCTCTGGGAAAATTACTTCGCTCAGATAGAATAATTCGACTCTTCGGTGCTATTTGCTGTACCTAGCAGGATATTTAAAAGATATGCACATGAGGGGCTTTGAATTGTACTCATAAATCAATGTGCTGACTGTAGCTGTATCCAAAAAGGGTAGGAAACTAAAATTCAGTGACTCTCAACCCTATTGGACGACCAATCATGCACAGCGTCAGTTTTAAGCAAGTTGATGTGTTCACTTTCGAGCGATACAAAGGTAACCCTGTGGCAGTCGTTCTCGATGCGAAGGGGCTGTCGGACGCCGAGATGCAACAGATTGCCAATTGGACGAACCTTTCCGAAACCACTTTCGTATTACCGAAAACTCAAGAGCAGGCCGATTATCGCGTTCGCATTTTCACGCCTGGATCAGAGCTCCCGTTCGCGGGCCATCCCACTATCGGCACCGCACACGCTCTTATAGAGGCCGGCGCCATCGTTCCCACCGACGGCGTCGTCGTTCAAGAATGCGGTGCTGGGTTGGTGCGGCTTGATGTCACCATTGACGAGGCCGGAAAGCAGTTAATCTCGTTTGAGCTCCCCCATCCGAAATTCGAGCCATTTGATGCTCAACGTATTGATGAATTGGAGGCCTGTTTGGGCACATCCATATCACGTGAGTATCCACCTGTTCTTGTTGACGTCGGTGCACGTTGGGTTGTCGTCCAGCTCGCCAGTGCTCAGCAGGTGATTGCGAATAAGCCTGATTTGCAGAGTATGAAGGTAAGCAATCTACGCGATAGAGCAACTGGGGTAATTGTGTTCGGCAAGTACCCGGTTGACGGCACTGCAGATGTAGAAATACGCGCTTTTGCTCCAGCTTGCGGTGTTAGCGAAGATCCCGTTTGCGGCAGTGGAAACGGAGCCATGGCGGCTTTTATCCGACATACCGGGCAGGCCGAAGCATTTGGCAGTCAATTCCGAGCCAGTCAGGGTCAAATTTTGGGCCGCGCGGGTTTCATCAATCTCGAAGTGAGCGATGAGGTCATTAAGGTCGGAGGCGAAGCCGTTACCTGTATTGACGGCTTGATCAATCTTCGCTGATGAACGGTGTCCAGCTACCTCCGGTGGCTGGGCATGCCTAATCACCGTCACCAACTTTTGAAAGAAGGGGGGGAACACCCGTATCGGTGCGTCGTCAGAGTTTCTTTTGCTTGGTGGTCAATGAGACCCACGCGACACCGCTCAATGTCACTAAGGCCGAAATGCCGCTGAGCATTGTGATGTCCTCGCTGAGGATGAGAACGCCAAGTACCATGCTCAAGATGGGAACTGAAAGCTGAACGGCCCCGGCAGTAATAGTGGTCATTCGAACCCGTGCCCAATACCAAATCGCGTATCCAACGGCTGACGTTAAACCTCCAGCAATCACTGCATACCACGCCCCGGTAGTATCGACACGCAGATGATCATGTTGGTAAAGCACGAGCACAACAGCAAAGGGAATTGCCCCAAGAAAACTGCTCGCAGTCTTGACGAGTGGAGACTCGTTAGCCTTTCCCGCCACTGAGAAAGCGCCCCACGCGATTCCTGCAACCGCCATCAACGCGGCAGCATACGCAGGTGGTGCCGATGCGGATGGGGCGAGAAAAGCGATCATTCCGCCGAGAGCAACGAACAGCCCGAAGATGCTTGTGCGTTCCCCCCTCCGGAGCCCATAAGAAATCATAAGGACTTGTGCAGATGCAAAGAGTATCAATGCGCCTGCGCCGGTACTGATGTCACGGTAGGCGAAGGAAAAGGCGGCGACATATGTGAACAGGAAGATTGCGGCCCACCACTGCGCTTTGAGCTGTTTAATTTTTCCGCCCTGAGCCAGGAAAATTATCAGTAATGTCAGTGCGCCCGATATCACTCGGATGCCACTGAATGAAGCCGCATCGATGTCGGTCGTTTGAAAAGCTGCCCTGGTGAGCAATGAGTTGGCTGCGAACGCAATCATTGCAAGGCTCGTCATCAGAACGATAAAAGGCGCGACTGATGCGTTGCTAGCCGCTGTGTCAGTGCTCTGGCCTGAGCTCTTGAACGTCATTCTGAATCTCCATCACCGATTTCAATGCAATCGCAAGTGCGACAATGTGCGCTAGGTGTTAGCGCACGAGAGCGATGACGCTTAGGGCAAACCTTTCTGTGCCACACTTTCACCTGCGACAGTCAACACAATCCGGAATTTGGCTTCACCAGACTTCAACTTCTGAAAGGCCTCATTGGCTTGTTCGAGTGGCATGACCTCGATTCTCGGACGTACATCCGTGAGCACGCTGAAATCCAAGGTGCGCTCATTTTCGTAGGGTGTGCCTGTGAGGGATCCGCACACACTGCGTTCGCCGACGACTAACTGTCCAGACGAAACGGGCAGGGGTGACTTGTGTGCTCCAAGCAGAATCAACCTTCCTTGAGGTGCCAATCCGCCCACCACCGCAGACACCGCGTCGGGATGACCGACGGTGCTGACGATGGCCTGAGCACCGCCCAAGCTGTTGAGCGTTGCTGCAGCATCTTCGTTATTGGTATCGATATAAAGATGCGCCCCCAATGCCAGCGCATCATCTGCAATGTCTTGACCTCGGCCCACGGCGATGACTCTAAACCCCATGCGGCGCGCATACTGGAGCGCCATGTGTCCGAGGCCTCCTATACCAAGAATGGCCACGGTGTCACCCGCGTTGGCACCACATTTTTTTAGGGCATTGAAGGTCGCTATACCTGCGCAGAGGAGCGGGGCGGCCTCCACGGCGTCGAGCTCGTCGGGGATCGACACCAGTCCGCTGCTGCGAGCGATCATCAGCTCGGCATAGCCACCGTCACAGGTAGCACCAACGAAATGTTGGTTAGGGCAAAGTTGAAAGTTGCCCTGACGGCATTGGGCGCACTCGTTACAGTGTCCGCCGAGTCGGCCCACCCCTACGCGTTGGCCAATCTTCCAGATGGAAGAGGTGTGAGCGCCGAGCGCCTTTATACGGCCAACCACCTCATGACCTGGTACCCGTGGTGCTTGCAGCGTTGGATCTGCACCTTCGATGTCGCTTATGTCGGCACCACAGATGCCGCACGCTTCGACTTCAATCAATACCTCTCCGGTACATGGAGTAGGTATCGGGCGATCCACCATTTCGAGGACTCCAGGCCGGGTCACTTGCATTGCTTGGTAAGTATTTTTCATGGTCTTGTGTCCTATGGGTAGGTCAGATTTGACGTGAGTGGGTTCAGCGCTTCATCGATTCAAAGCTGGGCGAAGCCCCCGTCAACAACAATCTCCGCACCCAACATGTAGCGCGACTCATCACTGGCAAGAAACAGGACGGCTTGGGCAATCTCGTGTGGATCCCCTAAGCGGCGAGCAGGAATTCGAAGCGCCATTTGCCGCTTTGTCTCGGCCAATTGTTCAGGCGTGGCACCTTCCAATTCGAAGATTGGCGTGTCTACTGCACCAGGGCTTACGGCGTTGACGCGAATTTTTCGATCCATTAATTCGCATGACCACGAACGAGCAAATGACCGTACGGCTGACTTGGTCGCGGCCAAGGCAGAGAAACCACCCATGCCGACCGCATTTAGCCAGGCCGAGTTGAGTACAACGGAGGCGCCGTCACGCAGCACAGGTGTAATGGCTTGCATGGAGAAGAACAGACCTTTGACGTTGACGGCCATAAGCTCGTCAAAGCGAGCCTCTTCGGTAGTGAGCAGGGGTGTGGAGAACGCCACGCCAGCATTGCCGAAGAAAATGTCCAAACCACCTTCACCAAACGTCTCGGCAACCTTTCGAGCCATGCGTTGCATATCATTGAGGCTGCGTACATCGGCCTGAATCGTTGTCACTGCGCCGCCCAGTTCTGCTCCAACCCGTTTAAGACGTTCTGCGTCTCGGCCAGTAATGACCACCCGGGCTCCTTCTTCGACAAACAGCTGTGCAGTCGCCAGACCAATGCCACTGGTTGCGCCAGTGATCAAAGCAGTTTTGCCTCGTAGTCTCATGTTCAGTTCCTCAGGAGATCGGCTTAATGAGGGGTTCTTCGTCATCCACTAAAGCGTCGCTCTCAACTAGAGAAGTGCTGACGTCTGAACCGCGAACCAGCGTCATATCGACGGGGCATCTATCGGCGATGGCCAGAAGCTTTCGGCGCTGCTCATCGTCGAGAGGCCCGTTCAAAGTGATCGAACGGGTGAAAAGATCCGCAGGTGACTGGTCGTTTCGCTTGGCGTGCGTGACGTGGGCACTGGCACGTTGGAGCGGAATTCCTTTGCGGCGGGCATACATGCGCATGGTCATAACCGTACATGCCGCCAAACCTGCAGAAACGAGCTCATAGGGTGACAGTCCGCTTGCGAGCCCTCCCACGGATTTCGGTTCATCCGCGAGCAAATGGTGAGCGCCGGTGCTCAATCTGAGCTGGAACAATCCCGCTCCTGCCTCCTCTGCAGTTACACCTTCGCCCGTAGAGATATCGGCGATGTCATCGACCCATTTGGGCAGGTAGCGGGCGGCCCAAGCAGCGATTACTGATGCTGCATAGTCCGAGTCAGCCCGGCGTGTTAATAGATGGTTGGCATCGTCCAGCGAAACAAAACTCTTCGGGTGGCGCGCCGCGAGGAAGATCCTTGAAGCGTTGTTGATTCCGACCACATTGTCGCCAGGAGCATGCAAGACCAACAACGGCTTGCCCATCTGGGCAATGCGCTCTTCCAGATTCTGCTGTCGAGCGTCGTCTACGAATGATTTGCGTACTGTGAAAGGGCGACCACCCAGTAGAAGTTGCGCTTCGCCCTCTGTCTCGATCTGCGCGAGAGCGTCATTGTCGAACTGATGAAGGATATGTTTCACATCGGCAGGAGCACCGATGGTTGCCACTGCTTGCACGGAGGGCATTTCGGCGGCGGCACTCAACGCTGCCGCCCCACCCAAACTGTGGCCAATCAGTAATGAAGGAGGATGGCCTGCTTCAGTCATGGCGCGGCCTGCGGCGATGAGATCACCCACATCAGCGGCGAAAGTTGAGTGAGCGAATTCTCCTTCGCTACCCCCGAGTCCTGCGAAGTCAAAACGCAGTACACCAATCCCGTTCAGTGCAAGGGCTCGTGCAATTCGCGCTGCCGCGAGGCTTTCCTTTCCACAAGTGAAACAATGGGCAAAAATAGCCCACCCACGAGGTGTGGTCTGTGGACGCTCAATTCGTCCAGACAGCACTGTTCCAAGTGCTCCGTGAAAGTCAAAACGTTGATCTGGCATGTTCTCATCCTCAACGAATGGGGAAGTATTCGTTTAGTCCGGCAATGGCGATAAGGCCCGAATTGCCAGCGACGTGGCCTCAATGGCACCGGCAACGTATCCAGGGAACTGTGGTGACCATTCACTGGCGATGCCGGTGAGTCGCCCCTTCCAAATCCCTGAGCTCGCCGCAGCTTGGGGAGTGCTTGTGGGGTGGCCAGCCGAGCCAAGATCAGCTTCGGTAGCGGTCAAAGGATCCTGCGCCCAGTCCTTGATGAAGTCAGCGCGTGGTTCCGCTGCCTGTGATCCAAAGAGACGTACGAGTTGTGCACGGCTGTGTTCGCGCAGCACATCCTCGGGAACCGCTTTACGGACGTACGCAGGTACACCGAAGAAGCCAAATAGCGCCGCGCTGCCATCAGGCATGGAAGCATCGTGTATCTCGCCCAATGGGCCACGCGCACTCCGCGCGGCACCGGACAGCCCCTGCTCACGCCAGAATGGTCTGTCGTAGATCGCAAGGTATTTGGCATGAGGCGCCATCCAAGTGGCAGTGTCTCGCCACTGTCGAGCCAACTCGGTTGGCAATGCTGGCTCAAACTTGATGTTTCGCTCTACCAGACGCGGAGGCATCGCCAGCAAGACCTGCTCTGCGCACCAGGTCGTGAGGTTTCCGGCAGAGTCTGTGCTATCAATTTCTACATTGGCCGGTGTGGCGCGAATCGAGAGGACGGTCTGATCGGTAAGCGTTTGTTTTGAGTCCAGCGATCTGCTCAGTGCGTCGATGAGTGCCGACATGCCACCTTTCAAGCGAATAGAGGCCGGTGAGCTGGCATAGCCGCGCGTGCGTGCCGGCGATTCACTCGACGCGCGTTCCACCATCATGTCGCCAGTGTCGAACTGCTCGAAGTATTCCAGGCCTAGCTGCACAATCAGTTGATGCAATTCAATTTGGAAGTCGGGCCAGAACCAAGTGGGCCCTAAATCAAATCGATCAGAGGTATGTGTCGACGCCCGGTCGTGGGGCGCTCTGACTGATGCGATTCGGCCTCCGAGCACATCACGCGCCTCCAGAAGGATGTAATCCTGGCGACCCTGACGTTCGAGCAGATAAGCGGCATACAGGCCACTCAAACCTGCTCCGACGATGACAGTGCGTACGTTTGGCATTTAAATTCCTGCCGTCAGATCGGCCAGATGACCTGTTTTGAGATAGACGGTGGCACCCTGTTCACCAGCGGTGATCGGGGGGATTTCTCCAGCGGGTGTGCGCACCCAGCTACCGGAGGTAAAAGAGCGCTCACTCACAACCACTTCACCTTCCAGCACCAACAACTCCGCGCCTTGTACGGGCGTGGAGAGGAGTGCTTCAGATGCTGGCAGTCGAGTTAGGCATACTTCCTCAGATTGATCTGAGAATAAGGGGCATATCTCTCGATTACCGTGACGAAGCCAATTGTTTGGGTCACTGGTATCAATCCGCACGTGTTGGGCTTCGTCGTCGCGCATTTGCTGAAGTTTGACGAAGATAGTCGCGCCCTCACTGCTGGAGGGGCGGTGTCCAGAGCCAGGTGGGTTACGCAGATACCAGCCAGCAGGATAATGTTCGTCGTCCTCAGAAAAAGTACCGGCCAACACCAGGATTTCCTCACCGCCTGGGTGCATGTGGTGTGGGAAGTACGAATCGGGTGCATACCGCACTATGCTGGTTGCACGAGCTTTCTCTGCCCCCACGCGATCCAGCATCACACGCTCGACACCGTTTTGAGGGGAGGAGACCCATTCATACTTGTGGGGTGCCACGAACGCGCGGCGCGAGAAATCTGAATTGATCAGCATGGGGATTCTCCAAATAACGCGCTGACAGGTGCCCCCTAGCGGGCACCTGTCGCTGCGGCTTAGTCCTTTGGAAGCTGTTGGTAGGTCTCGATGACACGCGCCGAATAGGTCAGCGCTGCACCAGCATTGAGAGCAATAGCGACGCCCAAGGCTTCGGAGATTTCTTCGAGAGTGGCACCAGCATCGACAGCCTTTTTGGTGTGCACTGAAATGCAGCCGTCGCAGCGCGTGGTAACGGCCACAGCGAGGGCGATCATTTCATGAAACTTGGCTTCCAAATGACCAGTCCTGGCGGCAGCGTTGTCGATAGTCATCAGGCCGCGCATAACGTCGGGGCTCTGTTTTGCGTAATCGCCTACGCGTTCCAGAAGGGTTTCACGGTAAGCGTTCCAGTCTTGCATCATGACGGTATTCCTCTTGAAAATTTGGGCATGCGTCGCCGTGCTGCGCTTGTAACGCGGCTTAAGCGGCTAGGTAGATGCGCACATCGGGTGCAGCATCGAGTAATGGTTTCAGAGCTTCGACGACGTCCGCTGTGAACAGCTCGCTTTGCAGGTATGCGCGTGCGTTTTCTGTGGTGTCAAAGCCGTGCAGCACTTGCACATCCTCATCGCGTACAAGCAGCTCTTTGGACTGCGCACCCTTGATGGTTTCGAGGAAGGGCGCCTTGTACGTCTGGTAGATGCCGGCGGCTTCAGCACGTTTGGCAGCGGCAATCTTGAGGTTGATTTGCAGATAGACCATATGCGTTTCTCCTTACCAGTGGTGCAGCAATGTCGGCAGGCGCGAGCGCCTGCCCGAGGTGATCAGTTGCGGCCAGCCATCACGCCGCCGTCGACATCCCAAATCGCGCCAGTGACCCAGCCTGCTTTATCCGAAAGCAGGAACGAGACGACTTCGGCCACGTCCTGTGGAGTGCCGACACGACCGATTGGGTGGAAACTGTTGAAACCTTGCAGTGCGCTATGAACTTCAGCTTTAGGAATAAAGCCTTCGTAGATCGGGGTTTGTACCACCGCAGGGGAGACCGCATTGACGCGAATTTGCTTGGGGGCCAATTCCATCGCCAGATGTTGGGTCAGCGAATGCAGACCGGCCTTGGCCATCGAGTAGGCCGACGATGGAGTGGCTGCAATGGCTTGTTTGGCCCACATCGAACCGATGTTGACGATCGCACCAGGCTTGCTCTTGGCGACCAGGTTGGCGGCTACTTTCTGAGTGATGAAGAAGAACGCTTTGTTCAGCTTCATGTACTGGTCGTAATCTGCACCCTCGTGTTCCAGAAATGGTTTAGGGAAGAAAACGCCAGCCGCGTTCACCAGCAGATCGACATCTGCATGCTGCTCATCAATGGCTTTGAGCAATGCGTTCAAACCCTCGCTGCTGGATAGGTCAGCGGTCACTGCCCATACCTGGCCCAATTTCGCCAGCTCCTGACGCGCCGCTTCGGTCTTATCCGGGCGGTTGCCTACAATTACAGCGCTACCACCGCCAGCCAGCACCATGCGTGCCGATTCCAAACCCATACCGCTGGTGCCACCGACGACCAACAGCTTTTTGCCTTTGAATTCAATGCTCATTTTGAAAACCTCGATTTACGCCTGTCGACGACAGGACTCAGTAAAAGAAAAAATATCTCGGAGCATCCAGCTCATGCCCTTACGCTAAACTGCATGTAGCCTCGTGGCGTCCATTTACCGCTTCATCGATGGATGCGCTTTTTCTGACAGAATCATTACGTCAGACTTCGAGTTTCCTGAGCAGGGACTTTGCTCCGGCTTCGATATGGGATGGATTCTTCGCTGATTTGCATACGCCGACAAACGAGATAAAGTGTTCCTTTTTAAAAGAAAATCTTTACCGACATGAAAACGCCCGTTCATCTGAATGCTCTACGCGCGTTTGAAGCCAGCGCCCGCCATCAAAGCTTTTCAGCGGCAGCGGCGGAGTTGAACGTCACACCCGCCGCAGTCGGACAGCTCGTACGCACCTTGGAGGATTGGCTGGGCGCACCACTGTTTCTGCGCAGTAGCAGTGGACGGGTGCGGTTAATACCTACTGAAACTGCTGAGCGTGCACTGCCGGATATTCGGGCCGGCTTCGACAGGTTGGTTCTCGGCATGGAGAGACTCCAGGAGGCATCTCCTTCAGGCGTACTCACCGTGGCGATAAGTCCTGCATTTGCTGCCAAGTGGCTGCTGCCAAGGATTGAGCACTTTCACAACGCTCGACCTGATACTGATGTGAGACTTGATACCAACCTAAAGCCTGTGGACTTCGTCGCTCAGCGTATTGATATCGGGGTGCGATACGGCGCAGGTAGTTGGCCAGGCCTGGTGGCAGAAAAGCTAATGGGGGAAGAGGTCTACCCTGTATGTTCGCCAAAACTGCTTAGCGAACATTGGCGTTTGCAAAAGCCAAGCGATCTGGCAAGCGAGACCTTGATTCATGATTTGTCGATGGATAGGCCTACGGGGTTTCTATCTTGGGACATGTGGTTGCAGACGGCTGGCGTCCCCAACGTTGCGACACGCGGAATGCAAATCAACAATTCAGCGGCGGTTCTACAGGCTGCCATCGACGGTCACGGTATCGCTCTCGCTCGAAGCGTGATGGCAGCCGATGATCTCGCGACGGGACGTTTAATACGTTTGTTCCCCGAGATATCGTGCATTTCGCCATTGGCTTATTACGTCGTGTATCGAGCAGAGTGCTCGAGTTTGCCAAAACTGTCCGCTTTTCGAGACTGGCTATTCGAGGAGGCAGCGTCGAAGTAAAGGAACTGACATTCGGAGCGGCTACCAATAGTTAGCCGCTTGAGGACGGCGCTCGCCCCGAAGTGCTTTACTACCTAACAGGCTGAACCACATGGCATTGACCTTCTGGCTGCAAGCAGGCCAGTGCCGAGCCGACCTGTAAGGTTTGAGGTTGGACGCCTACGTTAGATGGGCGACGCTGTAGCCAAAGGAGCCCGAACATAGCCAGCAGCATTGGAACCAGAATTAGACCGGAGGCGGTCGTCCAGCCATAGGCGTCGAGCAGTCCGCCAGATAGAAATGAACCGAAAACCATAGTGCCGAATACAACGAAGTCGTTGATCGCTTGTACGCGCGGCCCGTCTTCTGAGGTGTGACAGGTCAGCACCAAGGCAGAGGCCCCGAGAAAACCGAAGTTGCAGCCGACGCCAAGCAATACCAGTGCAAGCCAAAAATGGCCAACGCTCATCCCTAGCATCCCAACCAGTGCAGCCATGCCTATCAGCGCAAGCCCTAATTGCCCCTAATGTAGCAATCCACTGGAGGTGGATGGATCTCCATGGTCTATCAAAAGGCAGAAATGATCAGGATTAACAGCCTTCCTGACGACGCCTATAGACTCTCAGGGTCGCCGAAAAACATCTGAATCCGCGAACGCAACCAGCGCTCGCCCGGATCGTTGTCCTGGGAGCCGCGCCAGGCCATGTGCAGCTCGAAGCTGCGTACCGGGATGGGCGGGTCTTCGGCGCGTACGCCACCGGCGGAGGTCAGGGCCTCGGCGGTGTAGTCGGGCACGGTGGCGATGATGTCGGTGCCCGACAGCAGCGTACTCAAGCCGTTGAACTGCGGGACGGCCAGTACGACGTGGCGCTTGCGGCCGAGCTTTTCCAGTTCTTCGTCGATGAAGCCGCTCAGGTCACCGGCGAAGGACACCAGGGCATGGGGGCGGGCGCAGAATTCGTCCAGGGTCAATTGCCCGGGCGCGGTATCGGCCCGCAGCACCTTGGGCGAGCTGCGCCGCAGTACCTTGCGCTTGGCGTTGGCCGGCAGGTCGTCGGTATAGCTGACACCAATGGAGATTTCGCCGGACGTCAGCAGGCTCGGCATCAGGAGGTAGTTGACCCGGCGCACCACCAGCACGATGCCCGGCGCCTCGGCGCGCAGGCGCTTGAGCAGCATCGGCAGCAGGGCGAATTCGGCATCGTCCGAAAGGCCGATGCGAAACACCGAGGTGCTGGTGGCCGGGTCGAATTCCGCCGCCCGGCTGACTGCCGTGGAAATCGAGTCCAGGGCCGGGGAGAGCAGGGCGAAGATCTCGATGGCCCGTGCCGAAGGTTCCATGCTGCGGCCGGTGCGCACGAACAGCGGGTCATCGAACAGGCTGCGCAGCCGCGACAGCGCGGCGCTGATGGCCGGCTGGCCGAGGAACAGTTTCTCGGCGGCGCGGGTTACGCTGCGTTCATGCATCAGTGTTTCGAACACGATCAACAGGTTCAGGTCGACACGACGCAGGTCATTACGATTCATCTGGGGTCCTGGCAGATTCGGCAAGCTTGACGTGGGCGGCCATATGGGAACAATGGCCGGCATGAATCTTACGGGTAAAGGCTGGTACTCTGCACCGGCTAATTGAATTTTCCTAGGCTCTGTAGGGAAAGCCCTGATACTCGTTCATGCTGCGTTGAAAACGGCCTCGCAAGGCTCATGTACCCCGGTACGCTGCGCTTGCCCGGCTGTGTTCGCCTTGCCTGAGCTTGGTCCCAAGACGTTTCGTAGCCTAGGGGCGGGCCTGCAGGGCTGGTGGTTTTCTGATGGCGGAATCAATGACAGGCATGTCGACTATTAATAGCCACTGATGGTCTTGGGCACAAAGCCCGGATAGAGTTCAGGGCATTAGAGGTTACTTTGACGAGGTTTGCGATGTCCCGCACGATCCGTTTTCACAAGTTTGGTGGTGCCGAGGTGCTCAAATGCGAAGAGCAGACGACGGCTCTTCCTGCGCCAGGAGAAGTGCAGGTCCGCGTAGAAGCGATCGGTATCAGCTGGTATGACACCCTTTGGCGCCAGAACCTGGCGTCGTCCCAGGCTCGCCTGCCTTCTGGCCTGGGCCATGAAATGGCTGGGGTGGTCACCGCCGTGGGCGACGGTGTCGACGACCTGGCCGTAGGCGACAAGGTCGCCAGCTTCCCCGCCGAAAGCCCGAACGACTATCCGGTGTACGGCGAGCTCATCGTGCTGCCGCGCACCGCGCTGACCCGGTATCCCGACGTCCTGAGCCCGATCGAAGCCGCCGTGCACTACACGCCGCTGCTGATCGCCTATTTCGCCTATGTCGACCTGGCGCGGGTCAAGCCCGGGCAGTTCGCCCTGGTGACGGATGCCAGCCATTGCGCCGGTCCGTCCTTTGTCCAGTTGGGCAAGGCGCTGGGGGTGCGGGTGATCGCGGCCACCAAGACCTCCGATGAGCGTGAGTACCTGCTGTCCCTGGGGGCCGAGAAGGTCATCGTCACGGAAGAGCAGGACTTGCTCATGCAAATCAACAAGCTTACCGACAATCGCGGTGTCGACGTGGTGTTCGACGGCCTTGGCGGACCGCAGATGTCCTTGCTGGGCGACGTGCTGGCGCCACGGGGCAGCCTGGTGTTGTACGGCCTGCAAGGTGGCAATCAGACGCCATTCCCGGCCTGTGCGGCGTTCCAGAAGAACATCCAGTTCTTCGTGCATTGCATTGGCAATTTCACGGGCAAGCCGGAACTGGGTATCGTCCAGGACCACGTAGCGTTGCAACGGGCTCTGCGCGATATCAACCAATTGACGGCCGATCGCGTCCTGTTGCCCCTCAAGACCCGTGTTTTCCCGTTCGCCGAGTTTGTCGAGGCGCACCGCTACATGGACGAATGCCCTTGCCGCGAGCGTGTTGCCCTCCAGGTGGTCGATCCCGCCTGACGTCCGTCCCGCGCAAGAGTCGTCGCAACGGGCTCTTGCGCATCCTCCGACCCGACCCGGTCATCCCCGCCATCATCGTAGGCCAGTGAATCCGTGCTGACACGGTTGCTTGCGCCTGCCTTTCGTTCGAACCCACTTCGTTTGTGCCCCGGACAACTGAGCTGGTTTTTGCCATTAATCTGTATCTTCTAATCATTAATGAAGTCCTGATAATTGAACGCTGGTTTTCAGCTCAAGGAAGAAGTCGTGGTGCAATACACGTTTTCGGAAGGTCTTCGTCCTTCAATACCTGTTCAAGATGCTTTGGCCGTTATTGGGTCCGGGTTCTTCTATCGATTGTCAGAAGAACAGCGTGGGGCAGGCTGTTCACTAAAGTTCAGCATGTTCTTTGTTTTTTGTACTCATTATCTGTGGGACGTTGTCGGAAATCTCCTAGGACGCGCCCGTGGCTTGTTGAAAGCCAATGATTGTGCGGGTTTGAGCCGGACCCTGGACGCAAGTTGGTTGGCGCTCAATGTATGTGTCAAATAATTACGGCAAGCAAAGTTCAAGCGTATTAACAATACTCTTCGCAGTAGTAGAACAGATCCTCCAGCCCAACATGTCGCGCGGTCACATCAGTGGGTGCGAGGCCGATATTCGAATTTCCAGGTAAATGGTTATGAGTGCAATTCATGAGCAGGCAATGGTTCACGTGTATCAACAGATATTGCAGCGACTGCTAAGTTTCTATTCCCGTGCCGAGCGCACGGCGTTGCAGCTTTTGATACAACGCCTGATTGTCGCCGCCGGCGGCATCGAGCGGATCGGTGATTACCGGGTGCTGACGGTCCAGAACGGAAGCCGGGACAGTTTCTATGTCCTGACGGCCCTGAGGGCGGCGCAATTGAGCATTGCCGGCCGGCATCCGGTCACCTTCGACCTGCGTGTCGCCACGCCGCGGTTGGGCGAGACCACCCAGTCTACCCTGGAAAACATCCACCGCTGCTATAGCGCGCTGTTCGTCTACGATGATCCCCGGGTCGAACTGCTGATGAGCGATAACCGCGAAGTGGTGCCGTTCAATCACCGCCAGCCATTGTCGGTGGCCGGGCACGAATCCAATCGCATGGACATGCTGGTCCTGGGACACCTTCGCTCCCCCGATAGCCCCCTGGAGATCGGCGACGATGGCTATCTGGCCATGGCGGAGTTCTATCGGCACATGGCGCGCTGGGAGGCGGGGGTCGATTCCCTGGTGAGCAGCGATACGCCACGCCAGCAGAAGCAGTTCATGGCGGGCCTTCGACGGGCGACCCGCAAGATCGGCCTGGTCACCGAGCCAACCGGCACCTTTGACAGTCTGTTCGCGCAGCTCGATGGTCTTGGCGGCGATCTCTTCCAGCATTTCTATGGGGCGCACCGGGTCGGGGCGTGGAAACCCGAGGGCTGTTTCCAGGCCTGCCGTCGCGTCGGGCATATCGGTATCGACGACCTGATCGTCGAGCGCTCCGAGGAAACCAACTGGCCGCTGTTCAGCGAATTCCTGCGGGTGCGGACCGACGACTTCATCGCGTCTTCCCCCGAGAACGAATACCTCAGCCCGCCGCTGTCGGCTCATCTGCATGGCCTGCAGGCTTGCTACCTGCAGGGGCGCAGCTACGAGACGGGCTATGGCGACTATGTCCAACGGGCTGTCATGATCATGCACCGCAAGCAACTGCCGGAGCATGCCTGCGCGCAGGCCAACGAGCTGTTCGGTCCGCCCTCGGCCATTGCCGAGCGGCGTGCCCTGGCCGCCCTCGAAGCGCAGAAGACGCTGGGGCTCAACGAAGCGCAACTGGTGTGCATGCTGTTCGCGCCCTTTGTCGAAAAAGGCGCAGGCCTCGAGCATTTCCTGCGCTGCTGCCATCCCGGCATGCTGGTGGCGATGCCGGACTTGCACAAGGCCATGCAGGGCGCGCCCATCGCCGACCAGGTGGCGCAGTGGATGGTGGATGTCAGCGGCCTGTCCATCGACATGCTCGGCAGGCTCTATGGGGCGAGCATCGCGGCGCCGGACCAGGAAAACGCGTCCGGAGTCGATCCGCAACAGGGCCTGGACGACACCGACGATGACGCGCCGGGACTGGACGCCGATGGCTTGCGCGAACGCTCGGCCAGGCATTGAGGGGCGCGGCTTGACGGATTTATTCAACGACTGCCCGGCCGGTTCGGTGCTCGCATCAATGGCGAGCCTGAAGTCATGAAAGGAGGGCGGGAAACGGATTTCGCCTACCAGGCGGTCTATCGCTACCTGACGACGTTGATCAACGAACTGGGCGCCGATGCCCGGGTGCGCCTGCCGTCGTTGCGGCAACTGGCCGACCGCCTGAGCGTGTCGATCTCCACCATCCAGTACGCCTATTCGCTGCTGGAGAAGGAAGGGCGGGTCTATTCCATCGCCAAGTCCGGGTATTACGCCTCGCCGGTGCCCTGCGTCGCGACCCTGGAGGGGGGCGACGATTTGCTCGAGACGCTGTATGTCAATGCACGGCGACCGGGCATGCGAGTACTCAGCGCCGACGAGCCTGCCGCGCTGCAGCCCCTGGACAGTCCGCTGCTATTGCTTGAGCGCGAATTGTTGCGACAGTATCCACGCTCCTCCCAGATGCCTTCGCAACCCTGGGGTGAACAGGAATTGCGTACCGCCCTGGCGGCCCGCTATACCTCTTCGCCGGCCCGCTGCTGGAATGCCGATGATGTCTACATCGGTGCCGATCCGAGGGGCGTGCTGGAAATCCTCATTGCGGTCCTGGAACTGCGGGGCGCGACGGTCCTGGTGGAATCGCCCTGCGACTGGACCCTCCTTCGCCTGTTGCAAGCGGCTGAGGTCCGGGTGGTGGAGTTGCCCTTGCTGGGGGATGGCGAAATCAGCCTGGAGCTACTGGAACAATTGCTGGCCAACGAGTCGGTGCGCCTGGTGGTGCTCTCCTCTGTGCTGAACATGCCCATGGGCACGCTCGCGTCCGAAGGCAATCGTCGCGCCGTGGCTCGCTTGCTGGAGATGCATGGCACCTGGGTGCTGGAAAACGACAGCTACACGGACCTGGCATTCGAAACGGGTGCCACGCCTTTTCGTGACCTGCTGGACCCGGATCGGCTGATCGTCTATTCCACCTTCGAAAAGACCGTGGGCCCTGAAGCGCCGTACGGTTATGTGCTGTCGCGTCAGCTGACCCTGCCGCTGCAACGGCATTTCCTGCTGCGCGCGTTTCGTCTGTCGCCGATTCGCCAGAAAGCCATCGCCCGGCTGTACAGCAATGGTCGGATCGATCAGCACGTGCTGGTCCTGCGGCGTCTGTTGCGCGACAGCGCGGGCGCTACGACGCAGCTGCTGGGCGAGCGGCTGGGGGACAGCGTGCAATGGGTGCAGCCCCAGGGAGGTGCGACGATCTGGGTGCGCTCGTTGCGACGGGTGGATCCGCGGCGGGTGTTCCAGCGCCTGCTTGCCCAGCGGATCGTCATTGCCCCGGGGGAGCTGTTCAGCCTCCAGGGCCTGTATGCCCAGCATCTGCGCCTGACCCATGCCCTGGGCGGATCGGATGAGATGGACGTCGCGCTCTGGGCGCTGGTCGAGGCCTTGAGGCTCGAGCAATCGTAATGCAGGGCAATGGATCGAACCCATCGCGCCACGGTCGAACTGTCAGTAAACTGCATTCCATTTCCCAAGCCACTCCATTCAGAGGTTTTGCATGACAGTCAGTCCATTTGCGGGCAAGCCGGCGCCGGCAGAGTTGTTGATCGATATCCCGCGACTGGTGACGGCCTACTACACCGGCCGGCCCGATGCCTCGGTTGCCACCCAGCGTGTGGCTTTCGGCACCTCCGGTCACCGTGGCAGCTCATTCGACCTGGGATTCAACGAGTGGCACGTGCTGGCGATCAGTCAGGCGATCTGCCTGTACCGAGAAGCCCACGGGATCGACGGGCCGCTGTTCGTCGGTATCGACACCCATGCGCTGTCTACCCCGGCGGGTGCCAGCGCCCTGGAAGTGCTGGCGGCCAACGGCGTGACCGTCATGATCGCCGAAGGCGACGAATACACCCCGACGCCCGCGGTGTCCCATGCCATCCTCTGCTATAACCGCGGGCGCACCAGCGGCCTGGCGGACGGCATCGTCATCACGCCGTCCCACAACCCGCCGCAAAGCGGTGGCTACAAGTACAACCCTACCAACGGCGGTCCGGCCGATACCCACATCACCAAGTGGATCGAAGCCAAGGCCAATGAATTGCTGGCCAACCAGTTGGCCGGCGTCAAGCGCATCAGCTACGAGCAGGCGCTGAAAGCCCCAACCACTCACCGCCATGATTTCCTCAACACCTACGTGGCCGACCTGGTCAACGTCATCGATTTCGACGCCATCCGTGCCGCCGGCTTGCGCCTGGGCGTCGATCCGCTGGGCGGAGCGGGGGTGCGCTACTGGCCGGCCATTGCCGAGCATTACCGCCTGGACCTTGAGGTGGTGAACACCCAGGTGGATTCGACGTTCCGCTTCATGACCGTCGACTGGGATGGGCAGATCCGCATGGACCCGTCTTCCAGTCATGCCATGCAGGGGCTGATCGGCCTGAAGGAGCGGTTCGACGTGGCCTTCGCCTGTGATCCGGACCATGACCGCCATGGCATCGTGACGCCGTCCGGTGGACTGCTGGCTCCAAACAACTACCTGGCCGTCGCCATCGACTACCTGTTCCAGAACCGCCCGCAATGGCGCGCCGATGCGGCGGTAGGCAAGACGGTGGTCAGCAGCGGGCTGATCGACCGCGTCGCCCGGCGCCTGGGTCGTCGTCTCTATGAGGTGCCGGTGGGCTTCAAGTGGTTCGCCGATGGCCTGTTCGACGGTTCCCTGGGGTTCGGTGGCGAAGAGAGCGCCGGGGCTTCGTTCCTGCGCAAGGACGGCGGTGTCTGGAGCACCGACAAGGACGGCCTGATCCCGGCGCTGCTGGCGGCGGAAATGACCGCCCGTACCGGTCGTGATCCAAGCCAGGCCTACCGCGCCCTGACGGATGAGCTGGGCGAACCGTTCTCGGTGCGCGTCGACGCCAAGGCCAGCCCGCAGCAGAAGGCCTTGTTGAGCAAGCTTTCGCCAGAGCAGGTCGCTTCCACCGAACTGGCCGGTGAGCCGATCCAGAGCATCCTCAGCCATGCCCCGGGCAACGACCAGGCCATCGGCGGCCTGAAGGTCATGACCGAAAATGGCTGGTTCGCGGCGCGTCCGTCCGGTACCGAGGACATCTACAAGATCTACGCCGAAAGCTTCATTGGCGATGAACACCTCAAGCAACTGGTGAGTGAGGCGCAAGCCCTCGTGGATGGCGCCATCAGCTGACCTGTGAGGAGGACCGTGTGCGAGCCTGCCCGGGAAGGCGGTTCAGTGGGCGAAGAGGTTGACTGACCTACCGCTATCGCCAGCAGGCTCGCTGCCACGGAAATCCGGGTGAAGATCTCGGCGCCATCTCTATCCCTATGGGCGCGCGCCCACGAAATCGAGCGTCCAGGCGATGGCAAGGGGCTTATTCCAAAGGCCCCAGCACCTGCCGGTATTTCTCCAGGCCCTGGGGTGTCCGGCGGGTCAGGCTGATTTCGATGCCTGTCGGGTTGTCCCGGCGGTTGCCGCTGAGCTTGCGCCAGCCTTTTTCCACGTCCCAATACCGCAATGCGGCATCGCTGACTTCGCTGAGCACGGCCACCCCCGGCCCGGGGGCGGGCAGTGGGTAGTGGCTGCGGGCCGGGCCCTGGGCGCGGTAAAGCGTGTCGCCCTTGAGCCACCAGCGCACCCGTTGCAGCTGGCCTTCCTGGGTCGCGGAGACACGGATGACATCCAGGCGAAACCCCCGACCCTCGGTGCTGCGCACGGTCAGGGCGGGTGGGGCGGTGGAGGGTTCGTCGTCGACGCCGGGCTTCATCGGTTCGCTCAACTCGGTACTGGCGCGCAGGGCCACGTCGCGCTCCAGCTGGTTCAGCACCCGTAGCAGCGCTTCAGTCTGTTCGGTGCTGGCCTGCAGGTGGCTGTCGGCCCGGGTCACGCTGTCCAGCCCGCGCCAGGCGATCAGACTGACCACCGCCATCAGCAGGATCGCCACCATGACTTCCAGCAAGGTGAAACCTGTCTCCCGGTTGTTCATCGGACCTGTATCCGTCCGGCGTCACTGCGTTGCACGGTGAGGCTGTTGAGGCCATCCGACAGGCGAATCTGCAGGGGCTCGGCAATCCATTCGGCGCTCAGGACGACACGTGGCCCCGGTTCGATATCGACTTGCAGGGAGGAACTCTGCCAGCGACGCGGGCGCAGTTGCGGATCGTCCTTGAAACGGTCCAGGCCGGTCCCCTGGTCGGCACGACGGCTGAAGCCGAACCCCTTGGCATCTGCGCGCCAGGTGATAGGGCGCCCGTCGACGCGGGCTTCGGTCTGGGCCAGTTGCAGCAATTGCGCCAGACGTTCGGCGTCCTGGCGCAGCAACTTCAACGGATCGGGCCGGATACTCAGGCTCACGGCGACGCTGGCGATTCCGACGATCACCAGCACCACCATCAATTCGATCAGGGTGAATCCCCGCAGCCTGTCCCGGCCCATGTCGCGCTCCTTTGCGTTGAGCGTCATCCTGCACGGCGAAGATGATAAGCATGTGAAATAAAACGGAGAGAATTGACGCGTAAGCTGAATGTCGGAATCAATACAAGGAGAGCCAGGTCATGTCCTTCATAGAGCGTGTGTCGCCGGCGCAGATCGTCCAGGCGCTAGGCCTGTTGGCGGCGCTGGCCGGGGTGGCGACCTGGTCTTCGTTATTGACGACATCCGCCGAATCCCGCACACCGGACGTGACGCCGCAACGCATGGCTGAGCGTTCCGATAACCCGGCGTTGCAGTGGTTTTCCAGCCAGCCGGCATCAGTGGACATCAAGGTCAGCGGCGTCATGGCCGGTGCCCGCGCGGCTGTGGCGATCCTCAGCCTCAACGACGGGCCACCCCGCGGTTTCCTGGTGGGCGAGAGAGTGGCCCCCGGCATACGCCTGGTGTCGATCGAGGCGCAAGCGGTGGTGATCGAACGCGGCAACCAGCAGACCCGGCTACCCCTGGCCCGACTGCCGGATTCGGTGAGCCTGCCTTCCCTGATACGTCGTTGAACAGCGAGCGGACGCAGGTCCGGCGCTCATTTTTCCCGACCGACCAGCGTCTCCAGCCGGGCCAGTGGCGGCGCCTCGCGGCTGCGGTCGGACACGCTCAGTTCGACCCGCAGCATCCGCCCGTTCTCCGCCGGGCGCAGGCTCTGTTCACAGCGCAGCAGCAGTCGCCCCTGGTCGCAGTCCGATACCCGGGTGCCCGGGGTGAAGCGGCCTTGCAGACGCAACTGCGCCAGTTGGGTACGGGCGGCCAGCAGGGCGATGGATTTGTCGCGCAACAGGCCATTGCCTTGGGTCATCACTGCGGCCACGCGCACCGCGGCCGACATGGCCACGGCAATGATCGCCAGGGCCACCAGCACTTCGATCAGGGTGAAGCCGGCTTGTGGAGCGGGGCGGCACATGGCTAGGACTCGATCGGTGAAGGCAAGCCTGCAAGGCTAGCCGGGGTTCGTGACCGATTGAAGACGCAAGCTCCTGACCAATTTCAATATCACTGACATATTTTCTTGCAACACTGCGCCTCGAATCGAATCCAGCGAAGGACCGTCGAGATGCAGATCGCCCGTTACACCGCCCGTCCCCAAGGCCCCAGCGGGCAGCGCGGCTTCACCCTTATAGAAATCATGGTCGTGGTGGTCATCCTCGGCATCCTGGCGGCGATGGTGGTGCCGAAGGTGCTCGACCGGCCTGACCAGGCGCGGGCGACGGCGGCCAAACAGGACATTGGCGGCCTGATGCAGGCCTTGAAGCTCTATCGTCTGGACCACGGCAGCTACCCGAGCATGAACCAGGGCCTCAAGGTCCTGGTCGAGCGGCCGGTCGATGCCAAGAACAGCACCTGGCGTTCCTATCTGGAGCGCCTGCCCAACGATCCGTGGGGTCGTCCCTATAACTACCTCAACCCCGGTGCCAATGGTGAAGTCGATGTGTTTTCCCTGGGCGCCGACGGCCAGCCCGACGGCGACGGGGTCAACGCCGACATCGGTTCCTGGCAGCTGTAAGGAACGTGATGCGCACGGATTCGCCCAACGGCGCGAAGCAGCGTGGCATGGCCGTCATCAGCGCGTTGTTGATCGCCGCGGTGGTGGCAGTCATCGCTGGCGGCATGCTGGCCCGCCAGACCCTCTTCACCCGTAGCGTTGAGGCCGAACAGCTACGTATCCAGGGAACGGCACGCTTGCAAGGCGGCCTGCAATGGAGCCGCCAACTGCTGTGGGAGGCCCGCCAGCGTGATCCCTTGACGCGTTTCGGCCAGCCTTGGGCGAAACCCATCGTGATACCGGGTTCGAGCGCGGTCGAAACGCCGTTCGAAGGACACCTGGAAGACGAGCAAGGCAAGTTCAACCTGCGCAACCTCGTCGCCAACGAGCGGGTGGACCCGGAGCAACTACGGGCCTTCGAACGGCTGTGCGAGCAACTGGGTGTTGCCGCGGCGGTACGCGGGCGCATCGTCGAACGCGTCATCGCGGGGTACCCGAGATTGCCGGACACCGAGCGCACGAATGCCGCGACGACGGCTCACACCTTCGACAGCGGTCGCGACACCTCGCCCCACGCCGGCGGCACGCCGCTGGCGCCCACGCGGCCGATGATACGCACGTTGCAGGATCTGCACGGCCTCAAGGGGGTCACGACCAAGATACTGGAAACCCTGGCGCCCCATGTCACCGTGCTGCCGGCCAACACCTGGCTCAACGGCAATACCGCCAGTGCCCAGGTGCTGGCTGCCTACGTACCCGGACTGTCGCTGCAACAGGCCCAGGCATTGGTGGCCGAGCGCGACGGTGGCCACTGGTTCATCAACCGCGGCGATTTCGTCAATCGCCTGCGCATGCCGCAGTTGGAAACCACCGCCGTCAAGGTCGGCATCACCAGCGACTGGTTCCGCTTGCGCGGTCAGGCCCGCAGCGGTCAGCGTCGGGTCGAACTGGACGCGTTGCTGCAGCGCAGCCCGGATCGGCTGCCCCAGGTGATCTGGTCACGGGTGGGTGTATGAAGCGGCTGCGGGTAGCGCTGGCGCCGCTGGGGAGCCTGGACCTCGACACGCCATTGGCGTTTGCCTGGCTGGACCGCCAGGGGCGGGTGAGCGAACACGGGCGCAGCAGCCTCCGGGCCTTGGGGCAGGGCGCCAAACACCTGTCGGTAGAATGCTTCCTTCATCCCCGGGACAGTTTGCTGACTCGGTTGGAACTGCCTTCGCTACCGGCGGCGAAAATCAGCGCGGCGGTGACCTGCGCGGCCCAGGCCCTGATGCTCGGGGCCTGCGAGCGGATGCAGGTCGCCCACGGCCCTCGGGACCCCGATGGACAGGTGTCGATTGCCTGGCTGGACCGCGAGTCGCTCAACCTGCTCGGCCGCCTCCTGCAACAGGCCGGCCTGAGGTTGCGCGGCCTTTACCCGGCGGCCTACGCCTTGCCGGCCTTGGCCGGACCGGTGGCCTGTATCGAAGACGGGCATCTGCTGGTGCGCCATGGCCCGCAGCATGCCGAGGTACAGCCGCTGGTCGGGGAGAGCGCGGACCCATGGCTGATGGACGCCGGGCCGGGTTTGCACTGGGTGGGAGAATCGCCGCCGCAGCCTTCCATCGCGACCTTGCCGGCAAGCCAGCGCCTGGCGGGTGCCGTGCCGGGCTGGGGCTTGCATGGGGGGCTGAACCAGCGAACGACCGGACGTGGGGGCTGGGGCCGGGCGGCGGCGATCTGCGCGCTGGCCCTGGTGGTCTGGGTCGTTGGCCTGAATCTCTACGCTGCCCGCCAGGCAGCCCAGGGGCAACGGCTCAAGGCGCAGATGACCCAGCGGGTGAAGCAGGCGTTTCCGCAGTTGCCGGTGGTCCTCAACCCATTGCAACAGGCGCGTCAGCAGATCGCTGCCCGTCGCGAGGGCTCGGCCACCGATCCGGCCCGGCGCTTCGCTGCCCTTGTGCGACAGGCCGGCAGCGCCATGCCCTTCATGGGCGGCAACGTGCAAACCCTGGTCTTCGATAACGGTGAGCTACGCCTGACCGTCGTCGCCGATGCGCAGAAAGCCACCGCCGCGGACGATTGGAAAATACCCCTGGCCCAGGCCGGCATCGACGTCGTCGCCATCGAGCAGGGCTGGTTGTTGCGTACGGCCTCGAACGGTACGGGTGCCGCGGACACCCCCGACGACACCTCGGAAGCCGACGATGAGTAACCCCTCCCTGACCCGCCTGAAGGTTCGCTGGCAGACCCTGCGTTCGCGTCTCAAGGGCGCCTGGCAGGGCCTGGCGTTGAGAGAGCGGCGCGCCGTGTCCCTGGCGGCGCTGGTGGTGGGCAGCTGCCTGGTCTGGCTGGTCCTGATCCAGCCGCCGCTCAAGACCATCGCCTATTGGCAGGCAGAAACCCCCAAGCTGCGTTCGCAGACCGAAGCGCTGGAGGTGCTGCTGCGGGATGTCGGCGGGCCTGCCCAGGGGCAGCCGGTCGAGTCGGCATTGCGTCAGACCCTGGAGGCCAGCGGACTGGGCGAACATTATCAGCTGCAGGCTGCCGACCCGGGTAACAACGCCTGGCAACTGACCCTCCAGGACGCTCCGGCCGATGGCGCGATCGACTGGTTGCTGAGCTATCCCGGACGATTTTCCCTGGAAGTGATCGAGGCCCGCTTGCAACGCACGGGCCCGGCCAGTTCCGACGACACCGACACCGCCGGCACATTGTCCGGAACCGTTCGCATGGATCAGGCGCAAGGCGCTAAGGAAGCTTCATGAAGGGGGCCAGATATCCACGTCATTGGCACAAGGCCGCGCCGTTGCTGTTGCTCGCGTTGAGCGCCTGCAACAGCATGCCGCCAGCCTCGCAGCCACCCTTGCTGGTGGACAGTGAGCTGGGCATGCCGCTGGGCAATACCCAGCGCACGGGCGACGCGTTGCTGGACCGGCAGCGGGCCCAGGCCTCGCGGGAACAGAAACCTGCGGCGAGGCATCCGGTCGATCTCACGTCCCGCAGTCGCGAAGCCCGCGCCAGCACGCCTGGGCGCAATCCGCTGGGGGATCAACCCGTCACGCTGAACTTCGTCGAGGCCGATATCCAGGCCGTGGTGCGAGCCTTGTCCCGCTCGACCGGGCAGCAGTTCCTGGTGGACCCCAGGGTCAAGGGCAACCTGACCCTGGTATCCGAGGGCCAGGTGCCCGCCCATCAGGCCTACGACATGCTGCTGGCGGCGCTGCGCATGCAGGGCTTCAGTGTGGTGGACGTGGGCGGCGTGGCCCAAGTGGTGCCCGAAGCCGATGCCAAGCTGCTGGGCGGGCCGATCTACAGTGCCGACAAACCGGCCGGCAACGGCATGCTGACCCGCACCTTTCGCCTGCAATACGAGAACGCGGTGAACCTGATCCCGGTGTTGCGGCCCATCGTTTCGCCCAACAACCCGATCAACGCGTACCCCGGCAACAACACCATCGTCGTCACCGACTACGCCGAGAACCTGACGCGGGTGGCGCAGCTCATTGAAGGCATCGACACCCCCAGCGCCATCGACACCGACGTGGTGCCCATCCAGAACGGCATTGCCGTGGACATCGCGCAGATGGTCTCCGACCTGCTGGAAACCCAGGGCGGTGACCAGACCCAGAAGATCAACGTGATCGGCGACCCGCGCTCCAACGCCATCATCATTCGCGCTGGCAGCCCCGAGCGCACCGAGCTGGCGCGCAACCTGATCTACAAGCTCGACAATGCCCAGAACAATCCGAGCAACCTGCACGTGGTGTACCTGCGCAACGCCCAGGCCGGCAAACTGGCCCAGGCCCTGCGCGGCCTGCTGACCGGGGAGAGCGAAACCGAGGGCCACGACAACTCGCGCTCGGTGCTCAGCGGCATGGGCGCCAGCACCAACGGCCAGGGCAGCCAGGGCAGCAGCGGTGATGGCAGCAGCGGGAACAGCGGCGCGGTCGCCCCCACCAGCGGCGGATACGGCCAGGGCAGCAGCGGGCAGGCTTCAGCCTCGACACAGAACGAGCAGAGCACCGCGTTCAGCGCCGGCGGTGTGACCATCCAGGCCGATGCCACCACCAACACCTTGCTGATCTCGGCGCCGGATCCGCTCTACCGCAACCTGCGGGAAGTCATCGACCTGCTGGACCAGCGCCGGGCCCAGGTGGTGATCGAAAGCCTGATCGTGGAGGTCGGCGAGGACGACGCCAGCGAATTCGGCGTGCAATGGCAGACCGGCGATCTCGGTGGCAGCGGCGTGATCGGAGGCGTCAATCTCGGCGGCACGGGGCTCAACCTCAACGGCAAGACCAGCATCGACGTACTGCCCCCGGGCCTGAACCTGGGGGTGGTCAACGGCACCGTGGACATTCCCGGCATTGGCAAGATCCTCGACCTGAAAGTCCTGGCCAGGGCCTTGAAAAGCAAGGGCGGCACCAACGTGCTGTCGACGCCGAACCTGCTGACCCTGGACAACGAAGCCGCGAGTATCTTCGTCGGCCAGACCATCCCCTTCGTCAGTGGCAGCTATGTCACCGGGGGCGGCGGCACCAGCAACAACCCGTTCCAGACCGTGACCCGCGAGGAAGTGGGCCTGAAGCTCAACGTGCGGCCGCAGATTTCCGAGGGCGGCACGGTCAAGCTCGATATCTATCAGGAGGTCAGCAGCGTCGATAACCGCGCCTCCGGCACCACCGGGATTGTCACCAACAAGCGCGCCATCGACACCAGCATCCTGCTGGACGACGGGCAGATCATGGTCCTGGGCGGGCTGCTTCAGGATGGCTACAGCCAGAGCAACGACGCGGTGCCATGGCTGTCGACCCTCCCTGGCATCGGTGCGCTGTTTCGCAATGAGCGGCGGCAGATCACCAAGACCAACCTGATGGTGTTCCTGCGGCCCTACATTATCCGTGACACGGCGGCGGGGCGCGGCATCACCCTCAATCGCTACGACTTCATGCGCCGCGCCCAGGGCCTGCTGCAACCGGAGCGCAGTTGGGCCATGCCGGACATGCAGGCGCCGCAACTGCCGGCCTCGGCCAAGGCGATCCCCGGCGCGGCGCCGGTCGGGCTGCAAACCCCGAGGGCGGCGATCAAGGCGGTGCCGGTCGAGGGAGATTCTCGTCAATGAGCATCAGCCCTCTGAGTGTTCGCGGCATGCGCAAGGCTGAAGCCAGCCCAAGAGTCTGTGGGAGCGAGCCTGCTCGCGATGACGGCAGTTCACTCAACCTCATTGCAACCGTACCGCCGCTACCGCGAGCCAGCTCGCTCCCACAGGCGGCATGTGTGTTTCTTGGGGTCGAGGTGTCGGCATGAACACTCTCCCATACGCCTGGGCCAAGGCCCAACGCCTGGTGCTGCGCCAGGGCGAAGAGGGGGCCGTGCTGATGGTGTGTCCTTCCACGCCGGGCTGGTCCATCAGCGAAGTCCGTCGTCAGTTCGGCGAGGTGCGGCTGGAGCGGGTGCGCGAAGACGACATCGAAGGCCTGCTCAACAGCGCCTACGCCGACACCGGCAGCGCTGCCGCCGTGGTGGGCGCGGCGGAAAACGAGGTGGACCTCGACCGCTTGATGCAGGACATTCCCGAGATCACCGACCTGCTCGATACCCAGGACGGCGCGCCGGTGATCCGCATGATCAACGCCTTGCTGACCCAGGCGGCCCGGGATGAGGCCAGCGATATTCACATCGAGCCCTACGAGAGCCATTCGGTGGTGCGCTACCGGGTCGACGGTACCCTGCGGGACGTGGTTTCGCCGCGCAAGGCCCTGCACGGTGCGCTGGTGTCGCGAATCAAGATCATGGCCCAGCTCGATATCGCCGAAAAACGCCTGCCCCAGGACGGCCGCATTGCCTTGCGGGTGGCCGGCAGGCCTATCGATATCCGGGTTTCCACCGTGCCCACGGGCCATGGTGAACGGGTGGTGATGCGGCTGCTGGACAAGCAGGCCGGGCGCCTGCAACTGGAGACCCTGGGCATGGACCCGGATGTACTGGGCAAGCTCGATCACCTGATCCGTCAGCCCCACGGCATCGTCCTGGTCACCGGCCCCACCGGCAGCGGCAAGACCACCAGCCTGTATGCCGCCCTGGCCCGGTTGGACGCCAGCGTTCATAACATCTTGACGGTGGAAGACCCGGTGGAATACGACCTGCCGGGCATCAGCCAGATCCAGGTCAACGCCAAGATCGACATGAGCTTCGCCCTGGCCCTGCGGGCGATCCTGCGCCAGGACCCGGACATCATCATGATCGGCGAGATCCGCGACCTGGAGACCGCGCAGATCGCGGTGCAGGCCTCCCTGACCGGTCACCTGGTGCTGGCCACGCTGCACACCAACGACGCCGTGTCGGCCATCAACCGTCTGATCGACATGGGAGTCGAACCGTTCCTGCTGGCCTCGTCGATGCTCGGGGTGCTGGCCCAGCGACTGGTGCGCAGGCTGTGCCCGCAGTGCAAACAACCCGACCCGGCGGCACCCGGCACCTGGCGCCCGGTAGGATGCGCCGCCTGCAGCCAGACCGGCTACAGCGGGCGCACCGGGATCCATGAACTGTTCTGCATCGACGATGACATCCGCACGCTGATCCACCAGGGGGCAGGGGAGCAGGCCTTGCGCGCCGCCGCTCGCCAGGCCGGCATGTTCAGCATGCGCGAGGATGGCGAGCGTTGGGTTCGTGGCGGCGTGACCGCTCCTGAAGAAATCCTGCGCGTGACACGGGACGCCTGATGAATCGCTATCGTTTCGAGGCGGCCGACGCCCAGGGCAAGATCGAGACCGGACACCTGGAAGCGGACAGCCAGGGTGCTGTTTTCAGCCTGCTGCGCAGTCGTGGATTGACCGCATTGCAGGTGCAGTTGGAACGCAACACACCTCAAGCCCACGGTGGCGGGTTATTCGCGGCCCGGCTCTCGGACAACGACCTGGCCTGGGCCACCCGGCAACTGGCGAGCCTGCTGGGGGCGAGCCTGCCTTTGGAAGCTGCGTTGAGCGCCACGGTGGAACAGGCCGAGCGCAAGCACATCGCCCAGACCCTGAGTGGAGTCCGGGCCGATGTACGCAGCGGCATGCGCCTGGCCGAAGCCCTGGCGGCGCGTCCCAAGGACTTTCCGGACATCTATCGGGCACTGATCGCCGCCGGCGAGGAGTCCGGTGACCTGGCCCAGGTCATGGAGCGGCTGGCCGACTACATCGAGGAGCGCAACAACCTGCGGGGCAAGATCCTGACGGCGTTCATCTACCCGGGGGTGGTGGGGCTGGTGTCCATCGGCATCGTGATCTTCCTCCTCAGCTATGTGGTGCCCCAGGTGGTCAGCGCGTTTTCCCAGGCGCGCCAGGACCTGCCCGGCCTGACCCTGGCCATGCTCACCGCAAGCGACTTCATCCGCGCCTGGGGGTGGCTGTGTTTCGGTGTGCTGGCGGGCGGGTTCTGGAGCTGGCGGATATACCTGCGCAACCCTCGGGCACGATTGAACTGGCACGCGCGTGTGTTGCGCCTGCCGTTGATCGGGCGTTTCGTGCTGGGGCTCAATACGGCACGTTTCGCCTCCACCCTGGCGATTCTCGGCGCCGCCGGGGTGCCGCTGCTGCGGGCGCTGGAAGCGGCGCGACAGACACTGTCCAACGACCGCCTGAGCCTGAGTGTCAGCGATGCCACGGCGAAGGTCCGCGAAGGGGTCAACCTGGCGGCCGCCCTGCGGGTGGAAAAGGTCTTTCCGCCGTTGCTGATCCACCTGATCGCCAGCGGCGAAAAGACCGGTTGCCTGCCCCCGATGCTCGAACGCGCCGCGCAGACCCTGTCCCGGGACATCGAACGCCGCGCGATGGGCATGACCGCGTTGCTGGAGCCGCTGATGATCGTGGTCATGGGCGGCGTGGTGCTGGTGATCGTCATGGCGGTGCTGCTGCCGATTATCGAGATCAACCAACTGGTTCAATAAACCGTCCTCGTCTGGTTGACACAGACCTTGTGGCAAGCACCGCTGCTCCGGGGATCTTTCACCGCAGGGCTGCGCAGCAGCCCCATGTCACCGCGCCAATCCGCCTGACACACCCGGGCGCAGTTGTGAAGGGCGCTTCGCACCCCAACGGGGAGATAAATCCCCTCGCCAGAAAAGCACACCGAGCAAAATAGACACAGACGCCGTCGACACCTCCCGAGCCTCGCTTTCGCCAAACTCGGGTTCCTCGTTCTGTCATCTTCCGCCGTTCGGCAACCATTCGCCGCCACTCCACGGCCAACCCTTGCCGTCCCCCCTGGAAAAACCGCCAGAACCCACGGCGCAGAGCCCCCGAACACCCGAGGAAAAAACTCGAAAAACAGCCCTCGGCTCCCGAGGTTTTTTCCTTTATCTGTCACCGGAAACTGCGAATTTCTAACCCATGGCCTCACCCCATCGCCACTGGCACAGGACCGAGCGCCATGACGGCAAGCACGCGTCAATCAACCTACGTACGAACACGATGAAAGGAGATTCTTCATGTTTAAGCGCAACGTTCTCGCGGTATCCCTGACCCTCGCCGGCCTCTGCGCCGCCCAGGCCGCCATGGCTGATGTCAACGGCGGTGGTGCGACCTTGCCTCAGCCCCTGTACCAGACTTCCGGCGTACTGACTGCTGGTTTCGCTCCCTACATCGGCGTGGGCAGCGGTGCTGGCAAGGCTGCTTTCCTGAACAACGACTACACCAAGTTCGTAGCGGGCAACACCAGCAAGAACGTGCACTGGGCTGGCAGCGACTCCAAGCTCAGCGCCACTGAGCTGAGCAACTACGTCACTGCCCACGGCGCCGCCTGGGGTCCATTGATCCAGGTGCCTTCGGTGGCTACCTCGGTCGCCATTCCGTTCAACAAGACCGGCACCGCCAACGTCAACCTGAGCGTCAACCAGCTGTGCGGCGTGTTCTCCGGCCGCCTGACCGACTGGAGCCAGATCACCGGCTCGGGTCGTACCGGTGCGATCACCGTGGTCTACCGTGCCGAGAGCAGCGGCACCACCGAGCTGTTCACCCGCTTCCTGAACGCCAAGTGCGCTGAAACCGGCACCTTCGCCATCACCACCAACTTCGCTTCCAGCTACAGCGGCGGTCTGCCAACCGGCGCCGTGTCTGCCACCGGCAGCCAGGCTGTGATGACTGCGTTGAACGCTGCCCAAGGTCGCATCACTTACATGAGCCCGGATTACGCCGCTACCTCCCTGGCCGGTCTGGATGACGCCACCAAGGTCGCTCGCGTTGCCGGTGTGTCCCCAGCCCCAGCCAACGTTTCGACTGCCATCGCTGCTGTTCCAGTTCCTGCCGCTGCCAACCGCGCCAACCCGAACGCCTGGGTGCCCGTGTTCGCCGCAACCACCAACCCGAACGACCCAAGCGTAGTGGCTTACCCATCCTCCGGCTATCCGATCCTGGGCTTCACCAACCTGATCTTCAGTCAGTGCTACGCCGATGCAACCCAGACCACCCAGGTGCGTGATTTCTTCACCCGTCACTACAACGCCACGGCAGCCAGCAGCAACGACGCCGCCATCACCGCCAATCGCTTTGTACCGCTTCCAGCGACTTGGAAAACCGCCATTCGCAGCAGCTTCGTAACCGCAACCAATGCCCTGAGCATCGGCAATGCGAACGTCTGCAACGGCATCGGTCGTCCGCTGTAACGAATCGCGCTAGCTCCATGCAACACGATCAGCAACGGCGCAAGCCGTTGCTGATCTTTTGCGTCAGGCCCCGACCAACACAGCCACATGAAATTTTCATGACAACCGTTCGGTCCCGAGCGGCTGTAACCGCCTAACCCCTATAACCAACGCTGGCAGCTTGATGGCAATGCCTTGCGACCCCTTAGAGCGAACCCGAAAGGATGAGTAGGATGCTGCGCTGCAAACCCCAGACGAACCTGAAGGCTCCACGTCGCGATGGCGAATTGTCGATGTTGCGACTCAAGCCGCTGGCCCAGGCCATTGCGCTGCTGATGGTGGCCGGCAATGCCCAGGCGGCGACGGCGTTCAGTTCGGCCTGGTTTGCCGCCAAGGGCGCCTCCCAGGCCGGTGGCGCGGGGCGGCCCGCTACGGCGCAGCCAGGCATGCCGCCGCCTTTGGCGCAACAGCAACGGGCCAATGCGCAGTTGCAGCGTTCGTTGACCAACCTCAACAACACCGTGGCCGCCATCGCGGCCCAGCAGGCGGCGCAAGCGGCGGGGCGGCAAGCGGCGTTCGGGCAGGTGCAGACTGTGCCGGATGGATTGGGCGAGGGCGGCCTCAAGGTCGATAACAGCCTGACCCAGGGCTGGCTCAACGCCAAGGGGCCCAAGCAGACCCAGGCCGGCGGCAAGACCACGGTGACGATCGAGCAGACCGCCGACAAGGCGATTCTCAACTGGGAAACCTTCAACGTCGGGCGCAACACCACGGTGGATTTCCAGCAGCATGCGGACTGGGCCGTGCTCAACCGGGTCAACGACCCTCAAGCGCGACCCAGCCAGATCCAGGGCCAGATCAAGGGCGACGGCACGGTGATGCTGGTCAACCGCAACGGCATCATTTTCAGCGGCAGCAGCCAGGTCAACGTGCGCAACCTGGCGGCCGTGGCGGCCAATATCAGCGATGAGCAATTCAGCAAGCGTGGGTTGTACGTCGATGCCACCGGCAGCCAACCGACCTTCACCGACGCGGCGGGCAAGGTCGAAGTGCAGCAGGGCGCGCTGATCGAAACCCACCGCGCCGCTACCTCCACGGCCGGTGGTGGTTATGCCTTGTTGCTGGGCTCCGAGGTGGAAAACGCCGGTTTCATCATCACCGCCAAGGGCCAGACCACCCTGGCGGCGGGCGACAGTTTTTATATCCGCCGGGGCCAGGGCACCAGCGGCAACCTGCGTTCCACTACCCGTGGCAACGAGGTGGCGACGTCCCTCAAGCCCGGCAGCAGCGCCGGCACGGTGATCAACAGCGGACTGATCCAGGCCAGTACTGGCGATATCACCCTCACCGGACACCGGGTTGAGCAGAACGGCGTGGCCATCGCGACGAGTTCGATGGACACCCGCGGCACCGTGCACTTGCTCAACGCCTTCAACGACAGCACCGGCAGCGTGACGCTGGGGCAGGGCAGCGCCACGGCGGTGCTGCTCGATGCTGCGGGCGGCAGCGCCCTGGACAGCCAGCGCAATGCCGGACCGGCAGGCCTCGATGGCACGCCGAACAACCTGATCACCGGTCAATTCAACAACCTCAGCAGCGTAGTGGACCGCAGCGACCAGTCCCGGGTCGAGATCGTCAGTGGCGCCAGTGTCGACTTCCAGAACGGCTCCATCACCCTGGCCACCGGCGGCCAGGTGGCCGTCAGCGCCGCCGGGCGCAGCCTGGTGCGCGATGGTGCGGTGATCGACGTGTCCGGTGCCATCGGCGTCAAGGTGGCGATGGAGTCCAATTCCATCAAGGTCAATGTACAGGGCAACGAGCAGCGCGACGCACCGGTGAACCGCGACGGCGGCAAGTTGACCAACAACGATGTCTGGGTCGACGTGCGTGACCTGGTCTACGTGCCGGCGGGCACCAACGGTTACGCCACTGACCGCTGGTATACCGCGGGTGGTCTGTTGGAAGTCGGCGGCTACCTGGGCACCCGAGGGCACAGTGTCGGCGAATGGGCGGCCCAGGGCGGTACCCTGACGTTTACCGGCAACGATGTCGTGACCCAGCAGGCGGCCCAGTTGAACCTGTCCGGCGGTACCCTGGACGTACAGAGCGGCTACCTGCGCCAGTCCTGGCTCAAGGGCGCTGACGGGCGTTTGTATGAGTTGTCCAGGGCGCCGGGGGACATCCTCTACACCGGCATCTACAAGGGCTACGAAGACCACAGTCAACGCTGGGGCCAGACCGATTACTACTACAACCCGCTGATCGCCCCCCGCGAGCGCTTCGAGGCCGGTTACACCGTCGGCCGCGACGCCGGCAAGCTGGTGGTGTCGACCCGCAACGCGGTGCTGGAAGGCCAGATCGTCGGCGAGGTCTACCAGGGCGAGCGCCAGACCCAGGCGCCGAACCTCAACCTCGACGGCTACCAGCAATCGCAAAACGCCGTGGCCCGTCGGGCCCAGTTGTGGGTGGGCAGCTACACGCCGATCTATGACAAGGCCAGTGGCGTGATCAACAGTGGCTTGAACCCCACCTTCGATCAGGTCACCGTCGGCAAGGTGACCGACAAGATTGCCGCAGGCTTGGACCTGACCTCGGCGGTCGGCAGCGACCGGCAAGGCAAGTTGATGCTGGATAACGCACTGCTCAATGGCTTCCAGCTCGGCGCAGTCAAGGTAGCGGCGGCTGAAGGCATCAAGATCGACGGCGCACTCAAGGTAGCCGACGGCGGGGATATCACGCTTTATGCGCCGCAGGTGGAAGTGAACGCCGACCTGACGGCCCGCAGTGGTCGCATTGTATTGGGTAACATCCTCAAGCAGGTCAGGACCGACAACTTCCAGATGGGAGACGTCACGCTTTCACCCGTTACAGGACAGCGGGCGACGGTCACATTGGGCGAAGGCGTCAAGCTGGACACCGCCGGACGCTGGAGCAATCTGCTGCTCGACGGCCACGACCGCCAAGGCCTGCCGTTCATTAACGGCGGCAGCGTGTCCGTGCGTAGCAGTGGTGATATCGATGTGCGCCGGGGCAGCCTGATCGACGTCAGTTCCGGCGCTGCGATCATGGCCGATGGCAAGACCCGGGGCGGCAAGGGCGGTGACTTGACCCTGATGGCGGCTACGGGGGCGTCGTCCGGCAACGGCGATCTGAACCTGGACGGTGAGTTGCGTGGCACCGGGGTGAGCGGTGGCGGGACCTTGAAACTGGCGGCCAACAAGGTGCTGATCGGCAACAGCGGTTCGTCCCTTGAACCCGGCACTTTGCAACTGGACGGCGATTTCTTCGATAAGGGCTTTTCAGCCTATGACATCACCGGCAACCAGGGCCTGACCGTGGCAGACGGGACCCGGGTCGATGTGACGATGCCAGTGTACCGTTTTGACGAGCAGGCGTTGAGCACCGGCAGCGGTGCAGACCCGGCCGGTGCCTTGCAGCGCTGGACGCCTGAGTTGTACCAGGAAGACGCGATCAAGGGGGTGCTGACCCAGCGTCGCGGCGCGAGCCTGAGCCTCAATGCCGGTACCGCGAATGCCAGTGCCGCCGACATGGCCGATACCGTATTGAACCTTGGCACAGGCAGCGTGATCAGCGTCGATCCCGGCCAGGGCATCGATGTGCGAAGCATCGGGCAATTGACCGCCAATGGCACGCTCAATGCCTGGGGTGGGCGGGTCAGCCTTACCGGGTTGGGCGTCAATGAAACGGTCAGCGACCCGGTCAATGCCCAGGGGCATGGCCGTTCCATCTGGCTTGGCGAGCAGGCGCTGATCGACGTCTCCAGTCGGGCCGTGACCGCCCGCGATATGCGTGGCCAGACCTACGGCCTGGTACGCGATGGCGGGCAGATTGTCATCGGTGGCCAGATCGATGTCGCGAAAGGATCGGCCTCGGCGTCCGAATTGTTCGTGGTGGTGCGCGAGGGCGCGCGCCTGCAGGCGGATGGCAGCCAGGCCGTGCTGGATATTCCCGGCCAGGGCCGCACGACGGTGGCGAGCAATGGCGGCAGTATTTCCCTGGCATCGGCCAACGGGTTGTACCTGGATGGCGCCTTCAGCGCCCGTTCGGGTGGGGCGGGGGCGGCGGGTGGCAAACTGTCGGTGGCGCTGGAAACGCCCTACTACGTGAAGAATGCCGTCAATGATCGAGTGCTGAAGGTGCGTGAGTTGGTGCTGGGGCAGTCCGCTCAGGCAAGTTTGCCGGGTGGCAGTGCCCAGACCGTGGCGGATTCATTGGTCTATGGTCATGGGCGGTTGGGTGTGGACCAGGTCCGGTCGGGCGGTTTCGACAGCCTGGCCCTGCTGAGCAATGGGCTGTTGAGTGTCGACGGTGACGTTTCTCTGTCTCTGGGGCAGAGCCTGAGTCTGTATGCCCGCAGCTTCGGGTTGGGTGCAACTGCACCAACCCATAGCCAAGTCCGGCTCAACGCCTCGCACGTGCTGCTATCGGGTCTGGCGGGACGTCAACCGAACAAGGACAACTACAGCCGACCGGTGATCGAGGGCGGTGTATCGCTGTTGGCGAACAAATCGGTCTTTGCAGTCAATGCCGACCTGCTGGATGTGCAGGGCAACGTGATGTTCAGCAGCAAAGGCACTGTGCTGCAGGCCGATGGCAGCTCCGTCGAGATGGAGCGCGGCGGTTTTGACCGGGTGCAGTTGAACAGTCGGGGCGATATGCGGTTGCTGGCCGGGTTCTCCGGCGACGATTTGCCTCAGGGCTTCACCACTCAGTTATTGACCCCCTCGGACATGATCCTGCGGGCCGCGCAACTGTATCCGGCGACCGGGGTTGGCGCACGGGTGTTGGCGGGATATGGCTGGGGCGCTGAGTCCGGAAGTGGCACCAAACTCTATGATCCGGCGCGCAGCCTGGTCATCGGCCGTACGACCCGGATCGCACCCCAAGTGCCTTATTCGGTATTTGGCCGCTTGCAATTGGGCAGTGCGAAGATCGAACAAGGTGGTGTCGTCCGGGCACCTCTGGGGTTGCTGGAAATCGGCACGAACAGCTCGGAAGGGGTATCCGATCGGGTGGAGTTGTTGCCAGGCAGTCTGACGTCGGTCAGTGGCAAGGGATTGGTGCTGCCGTATGGTGGCACCGTCGATGGTCAAAATTATCAGTACGCCGGCAAGAAAGTCGTGTTGCTGGGGCAAGGAGGGGTTCCTTCCGCCAACGGTGATCTCGAAATCGGCGTGATTCTCGGTGGCAGGTCGGTGGCGGCCGAGGCGGGTTCGGAACTGGATCTTTCGGGTGGAGGTGATTTGCTTGGCGCCGGTTTCATTTCCGGCCGCGGTGGCTCGACCGATGCGCGTTTCAATCCGCTGGTGCAAATGGGTGCCAACGGCGGATTCACCTTGCCTGGCCTGTCCAGCAACCCGGTCTACGCCATCGTGCCAGGCAACCAGAGCCAGTACGCGCCGGTCGCTCCGGAGGGCGGCGCCGTGGATCCGAGGGTAGGGCAGCAGATCACCATCGGCGCCGGCGTTCCTGGGTTGCCGGCGGGTACGTATACCCTGATGCCGTCCACCTATGCCTTGCTGCCGGGGGCGTTCCGGGTCGAGGTCAATGGCTTGGCGGGGCAAGGCGTCACAATGGGCGCGCAGCAGATGCGCAACGGCTCCTGGACTACCGCTGGTGTGTTATCGGTGGCCAATACCGGGCAGCGTGACAGTCTGTCCAGCCAGCTCATCCTGACGTCGGGCGATGTGCTGCGTCGCTACTCGCAATACAACGAAACCAGCTACGCCCAGTTTGCCGTGGCCGACGCCACGCGCTTGGGCGTCCCCAGGGCCCTGTTGCCGGTCGATGCCAAGACCTTGAAGTTGAACCTGGCGACGGGCGCTGGAGACCAGGCCTTCACCTTCAAGGGCGTCGGCAGGTTCGCGCCTCAGGCCGGGGGATTCGGCGGCACCGTCGCGGTGGTTGCCAGCAACGGTACCGCACTGGAGGTGGTCGCCGAAGGGCGGGGGGCCACGACCGGCTTCGAGGGTGTGACCCTCGAAGCCGAGAGTCTCAATGCGCTGGATGCGTCACGGCAGGTGATTGGCGGCCAGTTTTCAGTGCTATATGGCCAAGGTGGCAATTACATCACGCCACAGCGGGTATCGCGCAGCGTGACCTTGCGTGAAGGTGCGACGCTGGCAGCGCCCGAGGTTTTCCTGTTGGCCGACGGCGGCGAGCTGTTGGTGGAGCAAGGCGCCGCCATCAACACTATCGGGCAGGGCAAGGCGGCATACGATGCCCGTGATGGCTTTATCTATAACCTCAATGTGAGGAACCAGAATTACAACATGCTGGCGGCCTCCAACGGCTTGCTCAACGTGTTGGCTCCGCAGTCAGGCTCCATGGGCTCGGTCAACATCGGCGGGTGCAGCCTGACACCGTGCAGCGGCGTGACCCGGATTCACTCCGAAGGCAGCATCGTTGCAGCCTCCGGCAGCAGCCTGGAACTGGACGACCAGGTGCGTTACGGCACCCGTCACCTGACCCTGGCCCTGAGTAACATCAATGTCGGCACCGCCCAGGCATTGAGCGATGCGGCGGGACGCAACGTATTGCCTGCCGGCCTGACCCTGAGCCAGACGGTGCTCGATCGCCTGTTGCGTGGCGACACCCAGTATGGCGCTCCGTCCCTGGAAACCCTCGAACTGTCGGCCAGTCAGGCGCTGAATTTCTACGGCACCGTCAGCCTGGATACCTATGACCTGACAACCGGCAAGTCACGCCTGAGCAACCTGATGCTCAGCACCCCGGCCATCTATGGCGCCGGCAGTGTCGACGACGTGGCGACCATCCGCACCGCGAACCTGATCTGGAACGGTGCTGTCGGCGCGCCGGGTTCGGTGATCGCCGGTGGGGCCGGTACCGGTGCCGGTCGCCTGGACATCCAGGCCCAGCGCATCGAATTGGGCTACGGCGACTTTGCCCAGCCCAGCTCGGTCACTACCCTGGATCGCCTGGCGCTGGGATTCGCCAACGTCAACCTCAGCGCCAGCGAGCGTCTGACCGCCAACCACAAGGGCAGCCTGGCGGTGTATCGAAGCCAGGGAAGTTATGACGCCAAAACAGGCTACGCCTATAGCGGCGGCAATTTGAATATCCTCACCCCGTTGCTCACCGGTGAAGCCGGTTCGGTCAACCGCATCACGGCGGGCGGGGCGGTCAACGTGACCGGCACGACCGCCAGGCCGGGCACTGTCTCCGGGCTTGGGGGCGAGTTGTCCATCAAAGGCGCGAGCCTCAATTTGGCCAGTGCCGTGGTGCTGCCTGGCGGCAAGCTTACCCTCAGCGCGACGGATGACCTGACCCTGGCCGATAAGTCGCTGATCGACGTGGCTGGTCGCGCAGTCACTTTCAACGACGTGACACGCTACAGCGCTGGTGGCGAGGTGATCCTGCAAAGCCAGAACGGCAATATCCGCCAGGCTGATGGGGCCAGCATCGATTTCTCGGCTCGCAACAACCAGGCTGGCCGGCTCAGCGCGGTGGCCCTGGACGAGGCCGCCGGGATCGTTGATTTGCAGGGGCGGATTCTGGGTGGCAGCACAGGCGAATATGACGCTGCAGGCATCGCCATGCCGTACCTGGCCGGCGGTGTGGAAATGCAGGCCCAGCGCCTGGGCGGGGGCGGTAGCCTGAGTGAGCAGTTCGCTGCGTTGAACCAACGGTTGAACGAAGGACAGGTATTCGGTTCCCGTGGTTTCCAGCTCAAGCAAGGCGACCTGGTGATCGGCAACGAACTCAGGGCCTCGGCCATCAGCGTGTCGCTGGATAATGGCAGCCTGCTGGTCAACGGCAAGGTCGACGCCAGTGGCGAGCGGGTCGGCAGCATCCGGCTCGCGGCCGGGCGTTCCCTGACCCTGGGCAGCAACGCGGTGCTTGACGCCCACGGCGCCCGTCTGCGGGTGGACAGCTACGGCAAGATCATCGATTCACCGAACCGTGCCATCGTCGACCTGACTTCCCGCGGCGGTGTGCTGACCCTGGCCGAGGGTGCACGTATCGATCTGCGGCATGGCACTGCGGCGCCCGCCGGGCAGCACGACGGCCGTGCCCGTGGCACGCTGGAACTCAACGCGCGACGTGCCGGCTCGGCTCCGACCCAGGGCGACATCGCCATTGACGCCCGCGGTGGCCTGGATATCCAGGGCGCTCGTTCGATTGCCGTCAACGGTACCTGGCAGTACAACGACGCAGCCTACGGCAGCGATCCGGCGGCCAGCGGTCGGCCTTATCAGGTCATCGACCAGGCGTACCTGGATGGCAAGCACCAGGACAGTATCGCTTTCATCAACGCGGCCCTGGCCAACGGCGATTTGATGCAACGCAAGCTCGCCGGTCTGAACAACGCTCGATATGCCGATGCGTTCCACCTGCGGCCCGGCGTGGAGATCGTCAGCGCGACGGCCGACGGTGACCTGGTGGTGCGGGGTGACCTGGACCTGTCCGGTTATCGCTACGCCAGTGTGAATCCGCGCGCTCGTAAAACCGCCGTGTACGGCTCCGGTGAGTCGGGTGCACTGACCCTGCGCGCCGGGGGGGACCTGAACATCTATGGCAGCATCACCGACGGTTTCGCCCGGCCGCCCGCCACCAACGATGACAAGGGCTGGGTGCTGTTGCCGGGCATCGATTTCGCCGCGGGCGATATCGTCGTGCCCGGTACCGGTGTGACCTTGGCGGACGACACGGCGTTTCCGGCAGGCTCGGTGCTCAACTTCGACGTGCCACTCAAGGGTGCCACCCTGGCGGCGGGAACACGCCTGCCGGTCGCCGCGACGCTTGATCAACCACTGGAGCTGCCGGCCGGTACGGTGCTGGCCGCGGCGGTGCATGACGCCTCGGGTAACCTGTTGTTCGCAGCCGGCACCTTGTTGGCTTCGGCTCAGACCCTCGAGGCAGGAACAGTCCTGGGGGCTGGCAGCCTGCTGGGCACCAGCGCAACCATAGGCAGCCTGATCTGGCCTAAAGGCGTTGCATTGCCAGGCATTGCGGACGCGAGCAACGGTTTGACCAATGTGCAGCGTCTCAATGGCGCCCTGGCACTGAGCGTGGGCTCGAAAATCCCTTCAGGTACCGACATCAAGCTGCCGGCCGGTGTGGAGTCGGTGCAGTTGCGTCCGGAAGTGGCGGGGAGCAACTGGGCTATCGCCCCGATGCTGGCCGAGGGTTCGCAATCCTGGTCGTTGCGCCTCGTGGCGGGGGCCGATACACAGGCGGCTGACAGTCGGGTCGTGAAGCCCGTGTCGGCCAGAGGCGATCTGCATCTGGCCGACAGTCATTACGGCGTGTTTGGCGTGCCGAATATGGTGTGGACCGAAGCAGGATCGCTGGAGTTTTTTGGTGACACCAGCATGGTGGGGCAACCGGTGGACTTCGCAGGGTTCGGCGATCCGAACCTATGCATCGACGATCCGTCTCGCTGTGAAGTGGGAGGTCCTCCGGGTTATAAGCCGGGCAGTCAGCGCTGGAGCGTCATTCGCACCGGCACGGCAGACCTTGAGTTGCTGTCGGCAGGTGACTTGAGGATGGATTCTCTTTACGGGGTCTACACCGCCGGCAGCTCGGCCAGCGCAACCTACGCCGGCGATCCGTACAACCAGCCCAAGGCGTTGGGGGCAGGAGGTACGGTGCTCAATGACGAGACAGGCGAAAACGAGCAATTCGTGGACGGCGGCGTCAACAGTGTCTATCGCGCCTGGTACCCTGACTCTGGCGGTAACCTGACCCTGAAGGTCGGTGGTGACATGACCGGCAACGCCATGGATGTTTCCAGCAGCAGTTATGGGCGGCCCAACTCATTCGATACCGGTTACGACACGGTCAACGTTGGTAACTGGCTGTGGCGCCAAGGCAACGGCTCAGTTGCCACGGGTGCCGGGGCACAACCGTCCGCCTGGTGGATCAATTTTGGCAGCTACACCGCTGCGCAGGACCCCAGCATGGCCGATCTGATGGTCGGTTTTACCGGTTTCGGTACGCTTGGCGGCGGCGACCTGAATGTTCAAGTGGCGGGCGATGCCGGGATACTCGATCGACTGACGGGGAGTCTTCTCGAACCGCGCAGCAACAGCCGCAGTCAAGGGCTGGTCCTTGCCGTGGGCAGTACCGGGCGTGTAGGCGCCGATGGCAGGCTGCAACTGACTGGCGGTGGCGATCTCAATCTGCGTGTGGGGGGGGCTGTGAACCCCGAGAGCCTGATCGCCAACGGGCATCTGAACGGTGCGGTGATCAACCTGCGGGGCCACGTGCAGGTCGACAGCGGCGCCATCGGTCGAATCGACCTTCAATACGGCGACGCCGTCTCGGCACAGTCACCTGGAGAAACCCGAGCCTACGACTCCTTCAAATCCACACGAGGCTTTGCCACCGGTGGACTGACCCTCATGCCGGGGGACGCTACCTTTGATCTGGCAACTTCGGGCGACCTTGTCGTGATGGACGTCGCCGATCCGGGCCGGGCGCCGATGATGAGTGGGTCGCCCTTCAAAAACGCTGCGACTGACGGATCAGGCCTGAGCTGGTTCACGTTGTGGACGGCCAATACTGCGGTCGATTTGTGGTCGTCGGGAGGCAACCTGACACCTTTGACATCCAGCATCGCAACCGACCTGGCGGTGGTATATCCGTCCATCCTGAGGGCTGTGGCAGCCAGCGGCAGCCTTTATTACGGGAAGTCCTCAGCGCTCTATGATAATGGCTACAACGGCAACGACCGCCCAGCGCTGCTGCTCGCTCCCGGCATCAACAGTGAGCTGCAGTTCATGGCCGGCGATTCCATCTACGGTGGCGACATGTCGGTCAGTCGTTCCGGTGCTGCCTCCGAGGCCCTGGCCACACCGTTGCGACCGGCTTTTGCCGGGCTCGTCAATGGTAGTGTGGCGCTCAGCAATCTCTCCGCCGATGCCAATCGTGCGCGTCCCAGCGCGAATATCCTGCCGTTGCTTGCGTTCGATACCAGCAGCGCTTCCAGCGAGTGGGCCGGCAACGCAGATCCTGCTCGCTTCTATGCACTCACCGGCGATTTGCTGGCCGTCGCGAGCGGACGAACGATGAGGTACACCTCCGAGAACGATAGCCGATTCGGGCAGATTGCCTATGAAGGCATGGGGGCTGTCTGGATGAGGGCCGGACGAGACATTGTAAGCAGTGGTATACCGCTGGGCGGCTCGCTGAACAGCGACTTCTTCCTGGGGAACTACACCAGTACCGGCAATCTATTGATCCACAACAACCCCACCGACATCTCCATCGTCTCGGCCGGGCGCGACATCCTCTACAGCAACTTCAACGTCGCCGGCCCCGGCCTGCTGGAGATCACCGCCGGGCGCAATATCCTGATGGAAGACAAGGTCAGCATCACCAGCCTCGGCGCCGTGGTACCGGGTGATTCGCGCCCTGGGGCGAGCCTGGCGCTGCAAGCCGGCACGGGTCTCGACGGGGCGGACTACCAGCGCTTCTTCAAGGCGTACCTGGACCCGGCAAACCAGGCCCTGGCCGGCGTGCCCCTGGCGAACCAGGACGGCAAGGTCGCCAAGACCTATGAAGCTGAATTGGTGGATTGGCTGGAGCAGCGCTTCGGCTTCAGCGGCGACAGCGAGCAGGCCCGCGCCTATTTCGCGGCGCTGCCAGCCGAGCAGCAGCGGGTGTTTGCCCGCAATGTGTACTTCGCCGAGCTCAAGGCCGCAGGCCGTGAGTACAACGAAGCCGGCGGTGTGCGCCAAGGCAGCTACCTGCGGGGACGGGAAGCGATCGAATGGCTGTTCCCGACCAAGGACGTGGCGGGCAATCCGATCACCTACAAGGGCGACATCACCCTGTTCGGCGGGGCAGGCGTGCACACCGACTTCGGTGGCAGTATCCAGATGCTCACACCGGGTGGCGGGCAGACATTCGGCATCGAGGGCAACGCACCGCCGTCCACCGCCGGGGTCATCACCCAGGGTGAGGGGGATATCCAGTTGTACGCCCGCGACAGCATCCTGCTGGGCCAGAGCCGGATCATGACGACCTTCGGCGGCTCGATCCTCGGTTGGTCGGCCCAGGGCGACATCAACGCCGGCCGGGGTTCGAAAACCACCGTGGTCTATACGCCGCCCAAGCGCTTGTACGACACCTGGGGCAATGTTTCCTTGTCGCCGTCAGTGCCGAGCACGGGTGCCGGTATCGCCACCCTCAACCCGATTCCCGAGGTGGCGCCGGGGGATATCGACCTGATCGCGCCGCTGGGCACCATCGATGCGGGCGAGGCCGGAATCCGGGTATCGGGCAACGTCAACATCGCGGCGCTGACCGTAGTGAACGCGGCCAACATCCAGACCCAGGGCAAGTCCACCGGGGTGCCGCTGGCGGCCTCGGTGAACACCGGGGCGATCACCTCGGCCAGCTCGGCGGCGTCCTCGGCCACCCAGGCGGCTGAAGATGTGGCCCGCCAGCAACAGAATGCGGCGCGGCAGAACCAGGCATCGGTGTTCACCGTGCAGGTGGTGAGCTTCGGTAACGAACAACTGGCGCCGTCCCGGGACGGCGCCAGCCGCGAAACCCCAAGGGCCTACGACCCGGCCAGCCCGGTGCAGGTACTGGGCGCCGGCCCCCTGGACGAGCAGTCAAGGCAGCGTCTGACCGAGGAAGAGCGGGGGCGGTTGAGTTTGTAGGGGGCTGAGCTTGCAGTGAGGTGGGCTGTGCTGGCGTCATTGCGGGCAAGCTCGCTCCCACAGGGAACCGGGGGGGCTTTTGCATGCACCACAGTGCCTATTGTGGGAGCGAGCTGGCTCGCGATAGCGGTGGGAGGGTTACAGCCAGCGCGGTGTGGTGAAGAACGAGGCCATTTCCGAGCGAGCCAGGGCGGAGCCGAAATAGGGGCCTTGGACGTGGTCGCAGGCCACACTGCATAGTTGCCTGAATTGCCGGGCATTTTCGATGCCTTCGGCAGTGACCATCAGGCCGACGCTGCGACTGAGGCGGATCATCGCCAGGACTCCGGCCTCGTCGTGCTCCAGGCCCAGCTGGGCGAGGATGTTGCGATCGAAACGGATGCCATCGAACGGCTGGTTCAGCACTTCGCGCAGGGAGGCGATGTTGGTGCCGAACTTGTCGATGTTGATCAGCACACCGACATCCTTGAGGGCATGCAAGGTCGTGGCGACAGTCTTGTGGTCCACCAGCAGGATGCCTTCGGCCACTTCCAGGGTCAGGCGATGGGGTGCCAGGCCGCTTGCATCCAGGGCCGTTTGCACCTGGTTGAGCAGGAAACCGCTGCTGAACCATTTGGGCGAAACCGCCAGCGACACGTTGACCGGCGTCGGCCAGCTTGCCGCTTCCTCACAGAGATTGGTCAGCATCCACGTCCCCAGCTCTTCCAACTGGCCTGACGTTTCGGCGACGGGTATGAAGTCGCTGCCGCTCAGTTCACCTTTTTCGGGATGGTGCCAGAACATCTGGGCTTCGAACCCATGCAACTGCTCGGCATTCACATCGAAGCGGGGCAGGTAGCGCAACTCCAGCTGGCCGTGGTGCATGGCATCGCGCAATTGCTGCTCATAGCGGCGGCGGTCCCGGGCCACGTTGCCCATCGCTTCCACGTACACGCGCCAGGTGTTGCGGCCGGCAGCCTTGGCCGCATACAGGGCGATGTCGGCCTGTCGCAGCAGCTCGTCGGCGCGGGTTTCACCGGGTTGTGCCCAGGCAACGCCGATGCTCACCCCCAGGTACAGGGTATTGCCGTCCAGGTGCATGGGGCGCTGCATGCAGTCGATCAGGCGCGCGCACAGTTGCTCCAGGTCCTGCGAATCGCCCGGCTCAGGCATGACGATGACAAATTCATCGCCCCCCAGGCGAGCCACCAGGTCGGTGCCGCGCACGTTCTGCACAAGCAGATGCGCCACTTCCCTGAGCACCTTGTCGCCCACGGCATGCCCCAGGGAGTCGTTGACCGGCTTGAATCGGTCCATGTCCAGGTTCAACACGGCCAGCGGGACGCCGCTGGCCGGATCCAGGTGTTCGTTGAGGCAGTCGAACAACCGGTTGCGGTTGGCGAGCCCGGTCAGCGGGTCGTGCAGCGACAGATGCTTGATCTGGGCCAGTGCCCGCAGCTCATCGGTGATATCGGTGGCGGTGCCGCGAAATCCCAGGGCGCCGGCTTCGATGGCCCGCACCGAGAGCTTGCAGGTACGCATGCGCTGGTTGCGCGCGGTGTACTCGCACAGCAGTGGGGAGGACGAACCACTGCTGGCGCCGCCCAGTAACCATTGGGCGATGGAAATGCTGCCGCCGTGTGGATGCAGCAGCCTGTGCAAGGGTTTACCCAGCCATTCGCCGGGACTGAAACCGGTCACCTGTTCGAAGCGTTCCGAGAGGTAGGTCAATGTCCCTTTGGCGTCTACCTCCCATAGCCAGTCTGACGACACTTCGGCAATGTCCCGGAAGCGTTCTTCGCTGCGCTCCAGGGCCTTGCGGTGGGCCAGCAGGCTGTCGTACTGGCGCTGCTGGGCACGGAGCATCATCAGCGCATGCCGCAACACGGCGAGCGCCAGGATCCCCAGGATCAGCAACGCCACGATCAGCAGCGGCAGCAAGACCTTGCGCAGGTCGTGTCCGGGAGTGGCCGGTCGCCAGGCGAGGGCTTCCTGGCCTTGGCCGTCAAGGGCCTGGTCATCAAGGGCTAGCTGGGCGGTGCCCTGCGGCCCCTGGGTTGCGGTGATGAATGCATCGGGCAAGGCAAAATCCCGGGCCAGGGCCTGTAGGGAAGCAGCGTCCAGGACTTTCACGAATAACAGCAGGCTGGGCGGCCCTGGTATCTCGGGCACGCTGTTGTCGGTGCCGATGGTGATGGCCGAGGCGGCGACGAATGCCGGCGCATTGTTGTGATGCAACAACTTGACCACGACCTCATCGTGGTTTTCCGGGGCCCTGGCAAGTTTCGCGAGCCCTCGCAGGTCACCGGCCAGCCAGGTATCGGCATCGACCTCGTCCATTTTTCCGTCGATCACCGAATACACGGTTTTCCCGCTCGGGGACACGACGAATACCGCCTGGTAGCCGTAAAGCGAATAAACGCTGCTACCAACGTTCTCCTGGTCGTAGGCCCACTCCTTATCCACCGTCACATGCAGGTGCCGGTAGGCGTCGCTCCACTTGGAGTAGTCACTCAAGTCACGTGCAATTGCGGTGCGGATCCCCTCGATGGCCCGCTGGGCGAAGAAAAAGCTCTGTTCCCGGGCGCGCTCATCCTGGTTCTGAGTGATGTTGAGCAGCACGCCGATCGCCAGGGCGGACATGACAAACAGCAGGAGCATGATGGCCGGGAAGGTGCGTCGGGTGAAGCTACGGGTCGGCAGCCCCGGGGACAGGTCGGTGGAATGGTCACCAGCATCTTCAGTCATAAACAAGCCATCGGCAAAACGCGAAATATCCCGCACGACTTTGTATCGGCTGTCGGACAATTAACTTAATTGCCCGACAGCCGATGTACAGCCGCGGATTGCGCGCTGCGCGAGCGCTTGGCGCTATTGCTTGTCCTTGCGGTGCCCCGGCAGGAGCCCGCTCAGCACCTGCTTGGCCGTCTGCGCCAGGATGCCTGCCTCGTTCGGATCGCCCTGGAGCAGGGTGCTGGCGAATTTCTTCGCCTGTTCCAGCTTGATATGGGGAGGCAGCGGCGGGACGTCGGGGTCGGTGCGAAATTCGATCAGTACCGGGCGATCCGCCGCCAGTGCGGCTTCCCAGGCGCCGGCCACATCATCCTCATGCAGTACCAGGATGCCTTTGAGGCCAATGGATTCGGCGAACAGGTGGTAGGGCACGTCGGGAATGTCCTGGGAGGCTTCGAACTTGGGGTCGCCCTCCATGACCCGCTGTTCCCAGGTCACCTGGTTCAGGTCCCGGTTGTTGAACACCGCACAGACCCAGGCGCCATTGCCCCAGGTCCGCCAGTACTTGGCCACGGTGATCAGTTCCGCCATGTTGTTCATCTGCATCGCGCCGTCTCCCACCAGGGCGATCACCGGTCGGTCCGGATGGCAGAATTTCGCGGCGATGGCATAAGGCACGGCGGCGCCCATGGACGCCAGGCCGCCGGACAACGAGCACATCATGTCGCGACGGATATGGAGGTCCCGGGCATACCAGTTGGCGCAGGAGCCTGAGTCGCAGGTGACAATGGCGCGATCCGGCAGCCGGGGCGACAGTTCGAATGTGACCCGCTGCGGATTGATCGGCTTGGCGCTGACCAGGGCGCGCTTCTCCAGGGTCTGGTCCCAGCGCTGGCGCCAGTGCTCGATTTTCTCGCGCCAACTGCGGTCGGTCTTCTCTTCGATCAGTGGCAGCAGGGCCCGCAGGGTATCGGCGCTGTCGCCGTGCAGGTTGACTTCCATGGGGTAGCGCAGGCTGAGCATGTCCGCCTGAATGTCGATCTGCACGCCCCGGGCCTGGCCCTCGGGCGGCAGGAACTCGGCGTAGGGAAAGCCGGAGCCGATCATCAGCAATGTGTCGCAACCGGCCATCAGGTTGTCGCTGGGCTCGGTCCCGAGCAGGCCGATGGAGCCGGTGACCCAGGGCAGGTCGTCCGGCACCGCCGCCTTGCCCAGCAGGGCCTTGGCCACGCCGGCACCGAGTTTCTCGGCGATGGCGATCACCTCATCGGTGGCCTGCAGCGCTCCGGCGCCCACCAGGATGGCGACTTTCTTGCCGGCGTTCAGCACATCGGCGGCCTTGCGCAAGTCTTCTTCGTAGGGCACGACCCTGGGTTTGCGATAGCCGACGCCGGAATGCACGGTGCCATGCTTGTGGGCTGGCGCCGCGTAGGGCATCTCCTGGAGGTCGTTGGGCAGGATCAGCGCCGTGACCCGGCGCTCGCCCACGGCCGTGCGCACGGCGCGGTCCACCAGATGGCGGACCTGGGCGGGTGCGCTGGCTTGCTGCACGAACGCCCCGGCGACATCCTTGAACAGGCTGACCAGGTCCAGTTCCTGCTGGTAATGCCCGCCCAGGGCGGCGCGGGCCTGCTGGCCGCAAATGGCGAGCACCGGCATGTGATCCATTCGGGCGTCGTAGAGTCCGGTCACCAGGTGGGACGCGCCAGGCCCCGAGGTGGCGATGCATACCCCCAGCTCGCCGGTGAACTTGGCGTGGGCACAGGCCATGAAGGCTGCCATTTCTTCGTGTCGGGCCTGGATGAAACGGATTTTCCCGTTGGCCCGGTTCAACGCGCCAAAGACGCCGTTGATGCCATCGCCCGGATAGCCGTAGATCCGGCGAACCCCCCATTCGTAAAGACGTTCCACCAGAAAATCACCGACGGTCATGCTCATGTCTGTCCCTCGTTTCAGGCCGCGAGCCGCTTGGAGCGGCGTGCAGCGGTTGGCGTGCTTACAGACTTGACCGACACAGGCCGCGCAAGGTTTAGATTTTTTCCGGGGCGGGTGCCAGGGCCGGGCGTGTATCTCAGTGTGTACCGGGGCAGGGCGGATACATCTGCTTGACGAAGGGGCGGGTCCGAGACACAGGCCGGATACACACCGACGATTAACTACGCCAGCCAGCCGGGACCCATACGCGGTGCCGGTGACTGGCGATCGAATCCCTGGAGGAAATACCCCATGCTCAACTTCTCGCGCAATTCGTCCCTGGCACTCGGCCTGGCCCTGGTCGGTGGCCTTGGCCTGTCCTCGGCGGCTTCTGCCCTGACCATGAACGACCTGGCCCAGGGCTATACCCTGGCAGCGGCCGATACGGTGAAGAAACCTGCCGAAGGCAAGTGCGGCGAAGACAAGTTCGCCAAGACCGATACCAACCACGATGGCAAGGTCTCGCGGGACGAGTTCATCGCCGCCGCACCGGAGCGTGCGGCCGAGTTCGACAAGATCGACGCCAACCACGACGGCGGCATATCCCTGCCGGAAGCCAAGCAATACCTGTCGGCCCAGGCCAAGACCGCCGAAGGCAAATGCGGCGAGGGCAAGTGCGGGGCGGCAATCGAGTCCTGATCCTCCGCCTTTGGGGAGCCCCGACTGGTACATGAATGGGGCAGGCGTGTTTGTGTGGCGAGGGGTTGACGCTCCTCGCCACAGGTCGGTGGCGACGTGCCCCCATCCGTCGTGGCTCTCCCTCTCTTGTTTGTCAAGGAGATGTGCCATGTCCCAAGAGTTTTGCCATAGCTTCAACCGTCCTGCCGCTGGTGCTTCATTCCCCCAGACCTCTGTCGGCCTGGGCTTGCGCCGGGCCTTGCTCGATGAACTGCGCGAGGCGCCTGCCGGTGATTTCGACTTCCTGGAGGTCGCGCCGGAAAACTGGATCGGCATCGGTGGCGCCCATGGCGCCGCTTTGCATGGGTTGGCCGAGCGTTTTCCACTGTCCTGCCATGGCCTGTCGCTGTCCCTGGGCGGGCCGGCTCCGCTGGACCTGGCGTTTCTCGCCCAGGTGCGCGGTTTCCTGGAGCGCTTCGATGTGCCGCTGTACAGCGAGCACCTGAGCTACTGCGGCGATGACGGGCATCTGTATGACCTGCTGCCGCTGCCCTTCACCGAGGAGGCGGTGCATCACGTCGCGGCCCGCATAAGACAGGCCCAGGATGTCCTGGGGAGACGCCTGGCGGTGGAAAACGTGTCTTACTACGCCGCCCCCCACCAAGACATGAGCGAGCTGGAATTCACCCAGGCAGTGCTGCACGAGGCGGATTGCTACCTGTTGCTCGACGTCAACAACGTCTATGTCAATTCGGTCAATCACGGTTTCGACCCCTGCGCATTCCTGGACGGCCTGGATCCCGGGCGGGTGGTGGCAATGCATGTGGCCGGGCATTACGACGAATCCGACACACTGAAAATCGACAGCCACGGCGCGCCGGTCAAGCCGGTGGTCTGGACGCTGTTGGCCAGGGCCTATGCGCGTTTCGGCATCCAGCCGACCTTGCTGGAACGGGATTTCAACTTCCCACCCTACGCCGCGCTGGTAGCCGAATTGCAGATCATCCGCCAGTTGCAGCGGCAAACCGCCGACCGGCAGGCGGTGATCCATGGCTGAACTCCGGCAGACCCTGCACCAACAGCAGCAGGCATTGACCGGCTACCTGCGCGATCCGGAGCGGTGTCCGGTCCCGTCCGGCATGGACGTGGAGCGGGCCCAGGTCTATCGCGACCTGATCTTCGAGAACATGCGCTCGTTACTCAGTGGCACCTTTGCGGTGCTGGTAAGCGTGCTGGGGCAGGACCGCTGGCGCGCCTGTGTACGCCGCTTCCTGCGCGAGCATCGCTGCGTCACGCCCAGGTTCGCAGAGATCGCCAGGGAGTTCGTGGACTATCTGTCGGCCCGGCCGGTGTCCGAGGAACCGCCGTTCATGGCTGACCTGGCGCATTACGAGTGGGTCGAAATGGCACTGTTGCAATCGCCGGCCCAAGCCTTGCCCAACGATGACGAAACGTTGTGCCTCGACCGGCCCTTGCAGCTTTCGCCCCTGGCCTGGCCGTTGGCGTATGAATGGCCGGTGCATCGCCTGGCGCCGGATTACCAGCCGTCGACACCGCCATCCCAGCCAACCTTGCTGTTGGTCAGGCGTACCCCTGGGCTCGACGTGCGCTTTTCTGAACTCAGCCCCTTGGCCTGGCGGTTGTTGCAGCGTATCGAGCAATTTCCGGAACTGAAGGCACGGGCGCAATTGCTGGGATTGGCCGAAGAAGCGGGGGCGAATGCCTTCGAATTCATGGACAGCGCCTTGGCGCTGCTCAAGCGCATGCGAGAGGAAGGTGTGGTGGGCGCAAGACACTCGCCGCCGATTGAAACGCAAACCCTGTAAGAAGTGAGCTTGCTCGCGATGCCAGCGGGTCGCCATCAACCGTGACCGATACGCCGCCATCGCGAGCAAGCTCGTTCCCACAAGGTTTGTTTTCAGGCGTCGTTTCGACGGTTCAGGGCAGTCTGTAGCAGCGCATCCACGCTCAGTTTCCCCGCCCCCTGCAACAGCAGCGGCATCAACGCCACCAGGTAGATCAATGGGAGCTTGAAGTTGCCATGGCCTTTATTGGTGATCGCATAGCCCTGGGCCAGCTCGCTGAGGCTTGACCAGTCTGCGGGCCAATGCACGGCGGCGGTGGCCACCACGGTGACGATAATCAGTACCAGCGCCGATAGACGGGTGCCCAGGCCGATCAGCAGGGCGATGGCGCAGAGCAGTTCGGCCCACATCGACAGCTCCCAGTTCCAGCTGGCGGGCAACTGGTCGAAGGGAAATGGGAAGGCGGACTGGATTTCGCTGAACCAGTTCGTACCGTTCCATTTTTCCAGGCCGGATTCGAAGAACTCCCAAGCCAGGAACAGGCGCAGGCCCAGTGGCGCAAGCCATGCTCCGGCGTGATCGAGACGAGTGGGCAGGGCTTTAAGGATGCTTGGATACATGACGATCTCCCCCGATTACGCTGCGTGTTGCAGAGGTTGGGCACGCGTGTTGGCCCGGCCCGGCGTGCCGACCAGGCGGATGATGGTGGTGGCGCAGGTCAGGCCAAACGGCAGTACGTCCCCGTCGCTCGTGGGGACGCCCTTGAAGTCAGAGCAGGCAAAGATCGGGAAGCGACCCTGGAAACGCAGGTTGGATGGCGTGGCGGTGGCAGGCATGGCGAGACTCCTTGAGGTGTGGTTCCCGACCCTTTCAGTGGCCGGGGCTCGGGGAGTCTTTCAAGCGGGTGTAAGCGGGGTGTGTCGGGAACGCGGGGGATTGCAAGTTCGTGTGTGCCCGGCGACGGCAGACACATTGGCATACAAACCCGGATGCCAGGCCTTGTGGACGTTCAGCTGGCAGGAGCGGTTTCGCGGCTCAAGCGCAGCTCGGCGCACAAGCCGCCGCCTTCGCGATTGCTCAAGGTCAGCGAACCGCCCATGGCGATCGCCAGTTGCTGGGCAATGGCCAATCCCAGGCCCGTTCCGCCGGTTTCCCGGTTGCGCGAGCTTTCCACGCGGTAGAACGGCTTGAGCACCTCGGTCAGTTCGTGCTCGCTGATGCCGGGGCCACGGTCCAGGACCTGGATCGCCAGTTGGCCATTGCCGGTCAATTGCACGTGGATCTGCGCCGAGCCGCCGAATTTCAGTGCGTTGTCCACCAGGTTGACCAACACCCGGCGCAGGGCGTGGGGGCGGGTGTCGATGACGGCGGCGTTCTTGCCCGACAATTGAACGTCCTTGCCGGTGTCCTGGTAGTCGAACACCAGGCTGTCGAGGAACGCATCCAGGTTGATGCGGCAACTGGCTTCTGTAGCGCCATGGATGCTGCGGGCGTAGGCGACGCCTTCGCGCACCAGGTGTTCCATTTCGCCCAGGTCGCTCCACAGCTTGTCCTTTTCGATGCCATCGTCCATGAACTCCGCGCGCAGCTTCATGCGGGTGATGGGCGTCTGCAAGTCGTGGGAAATCGCCGCCAGCAGTTGCATGCGCTCTTTCAGGTAAGCGGCGATGCGCTCCTGCATGGCATTGAACGCCTTGGCGGCATGGACCACTTCGGTCGGGCCTTTTTCGTCCAGGCGCGCGCCGTGGGCGTTGGGGTCAAGGGTTTCCACGGCCTGGGACAGGCGGGTCAAGGGCCTGACGGCAATGCGCACGGCCAGCCAGGTGCAGCCGATCAACAATGCCAGCTGCCCCAGCAACACCACCGGCAGCCAGGGAGACAGGGGCGTCATGGCCGGGCGGACGTCGATGGTCAGCGGGCTGCCGTCGCCCAGGCGCAGATGGGCCTGGTAGTGCTTTTGCGGGCCGGGAATGTCGGTGAAGGTCAGCGCATAGGCCTGGCCGATGGCGTCCTGGATCGAGCTGACCGATATCGGTGCGTCTTCCGGGACCATGGGCTGGCCGGGCAGGCCTTCATCGAGCAGGTAGTTGTAGTTGCGCCGGGTGAGGCGGGGCAGCCAGGCCGGACGCTCGGCAGCGGGCAGGCGATCGAGGATGGCGACCGAGGTCGAAACGTCGGTTTCCAGGTTGCCGAGCATGGTGGTCTTGGCGCTCTGGTAGCGTTCGTAGTACTGGACACCGAAAGACAGGCCCTGGGCCAGGATCAGGCCGATCAGGAAGATCAGCGACAGCCTCGACGCGAGGGTCCGCGGCCAGCGCAATGACAGGTTCATGCCGAAACCTCGAGGATCTCGACCGGCAGCGAAAACACATAGCCTTCGCTGCGCACGGTCTTGATGTAGGCCGGCTCGCGGGCATCGTCCAGCAGGCGCTGGCGCAGCCGGCTGACCAGCAGGTCGATGGAGCGATCGAACAGGTCGGCATCCCGGCCCTGGGTCAGGTTGAGCAACTGGTCACGGTTGAGCACTCGCTGCGGATGGTCGAGGAACACCCGCAACAACCGGTATTCGGCGCCGCTCAGGGCGACCATGGTGCCGTCGGTATCGAGCAGATGGCGGGCCGTGGTGTCCAGGCGCCAACGACCGAACGCCAGCAGGCGCCCGCTTTCGGTCACCACCAGATTGGGGGGCAGCATGCGGGTGCGGCGCAGCACCGCGTTGATGCGGGCCAGCAACTCCCGGGCGGCGAAGGGTTTGACCAGGTAATCGTCGGCCCCCATTTCCAGGCCGATGATGCGGTCGGTCTCGTCGTTGCGCGCGGTGAGCATCAGCACCGGCGTGGCCTTGTGCTTGCCGGCACGCAGCTCCCGGCACAGCACCAGCCCGTCGTCGCCCGGCATCATGATATCCAGCACGATCAGGTCCACCGGGGTGGTTTCCAGAAAGGTGCGCATCTGCCGGCCGTCGGCGACGACGGTGGTACGTAGGCCGTTCTTCTTCAGGTAGTTGCCCACCAGCTCTCTGATCTCGCGATCGTCATCCACGATCAACACATGGTCGACATGATCCATGGTGTACAGCCCCTTATGGCGTTTCGTTGGTGGTCAGTCTACAGACACCGACCGGCCTGGCTCGCGACGGTTTGTATTGCAGTGTATCTGGCGCGCGACGGATACACAGCGATGCAAAAAGCCGCCTGGCTCGATACAGGCGCGATACCTCGGTGGCATTCAATGGCTTCCAACGAGGCGACACCACGAGCCTCGACACAAGTCAGCCCATTGAACGAATCGAGGAACGCACCATGAACACCAAAGCCATCTACGCCGCCTGTCTTTTCGCCGCACTGAACATCTGCACCTTGTCGGCCCGAGCCGAAAGCAATGTTCCGGCGCAAACCTACGCCTACGGCTCCCACCTGGATATCCAGAAGGTGCTGTCGCTCACCGAAGACGCCAACCCGACCTGCGGTGTGGTGAACGCCCGGATGACCTACCTGGACTCAGCGGGCCACAAGCAGGCGTTGGACTACCGCAAAATTTCCGAAAACTGCAATAACGAAAACTGATGAAAAAGATCAGGAATGCTCTCCAACCGTTTGTTGCAACTGGATTCATGTCACTGGATCGCCACGGGCCATGGTGCTGCGCAACGCTGTTTCAGGCCTCTCCAGGGGCTGTTGCGCAGCCCCGCAAGCCACATCATGTCCGGTTGATTGATCCGACCTGGCTGCTTATCCATTCATCCATTATTAGGTGATGCCATGCTTCTGATCGCTTTTCTTGGCGGGATCCTGACGATCCTCAGCCCCTGTATTCTTCCGGTCGTCCCGTTTCTGTTCGCCCGTGCCGACCGGTCCCGCAGTTCGGTATTGCTGACCCTGGGCGGCATGGTGTTGACCTTCGCCTTGGTGTCGAGCCTGGCGGTGGTCAGCAGTGAGTGGGTACTGCGCGCCAGCAGCGTCGGCCGCCAAGTGGCCCTCGGGGTGATGGTGCTGTTCGCCTTGTCGCTGATGTTCAGCCGGGTCGGCACCTGGTTGGCGCGGCCGTTGGTGAACCTGGGCAATCGCATCGATGCCGGTGCCGGGCAGGTGGCCGGGCCGCTGGCGTCCGTGTTCATCGGGGTGGCCACCGGATTGCTCTGGGCGCCGTGCGCCGGTCCGGTACTCGGCGTGATCCTGACCGGGGCCATGCTGCAAGGCGCCAATGCGCAGACCAGCCTGTTATTGCTGGCTTACGGCCTGGGCAGCGCCTTGTCCCTGGGTGTGCTGATCCTCGCCGGACGCGGGCTGGTGGGACGCCTCAAGCTCTCCCTCCCGGTGACGACCTGGTTGCGCCGCGGCACCGGAGCCGTGGTGTTGCTGGCTGCCGTGGCGATTGGCACGGGTGTCGATGATCGTCTGCTGGCCAATACGTCCTCCCAGGGCGCGGCCACTCTGGAGAAAGGCCTTTTGGAGAACGTGCCCAAGGCGATCGACTACGTGGTCAGCAAGGCCAACGCCGCACCCATGCCGAACCTTCAATCCCAGGGGGCCATGCCTTCGCTGGACGGCGCGGTGCAGTGGCTGAACTCGCCTGCGCTGAGCAGCGAGTCCTTGCGCGGCAAGGTAGTGCTGGTGGATTTCTGGACCTATGACTGCATCAACTGTCAGCACACGCTGCCTTATGTGAACGGCTGGGCGAAAAAGTATGAGAAGGACGGATTGGTGGTGATCGGCGTCCACACACCGGAATATGGTTACGAGAAAATCATCGACAACGTGCGCCAGCAGGTGCGCAAGCTGGATATCCAGTACCCGGTGGCTATCGACAACCAGTATGCGATCTGGCGCGCCTTCAACAACCAGTACTGGCCCGCCCACTATTTCATCGATGCCAAGGGCCAGGTGCGTTACAGCCATTTTGGCGAAGGGCGTTATGGTGAGCAGGAGCAGGTGATCCAGCAACTGTTGCAAGAGGCGAAGGCAGGCCAGTGAGCCGTGGCGAGGGAGCCTGCTCCCTTGTCATAGGGGCGTCAGGCTTGAGGTATTTCTACTTAAAGTCGTTATATTTCAATATTTTGCTTTTAAAACATAAAGTGATTTATAGAAAAAAGACGGCCCTTGAGAGGGTCGTCTTTTTTAATAAAATTCCATTATTTTCAATAAGTTATTGATCTAATCTACAGTTGTTTGGATGATTTGTCGCGCTCAGGCGCCAGGCAGCAGAAACGGCTGGTTTGGCAGCCCCGCAGGCGTGCAGTCATCTTGAACCGCTTCGGCCGAATACTGGCCCCTTGCTCATGGCAACGTCGTCAAACTTCTTCTATTTCAGAACGTTGGGCGACAAATCTATGCGCATTTCTATGTGGGTCGTGGCGACATTTCTCTTGGCGATCGTCTCGCTCGAAGCCCAGGCCAGGGCGTTGACGAAAAACCAGCTGTCGGTGTGCCGCTGGGGTTCGGATATCGCGGCCGGGGCCCAGGCCTCGAAGCTGTCCGGGATCACCCTTTACGGCGCCCGGAAAAAACTGCAGGTGCGCAAGTTTCCCCGGCCGTGGATGCGCATGACGGCCCTGGGCATTACCGAGCAGACCTACAACAGCGCTTCGCGCCTCAAGCCGGCCGCGGTCAAGCAGACCTATTACGAGCAATGCGTGCGCCATGAACTGGCGCAACGCTAGGCGGTGTCGCGAATGGATTCATGCCGGGCTTCTGCCGGGCATCTCGATGCCATGCTGGTGCACCCGTCGATAGAGGGTGGCCCGGGAAATGCCCAGGGCCCGGGCCGCGGCGGTGGGCTTCCAGCGATGACGCACCAGCGCGTCGAGCAAGGCCTGGCGCTGCGCACAGGCCACCGGTTCCGGCGTATCGGCCATAGCGCCCGGGCCCTGCAACGACTCGGGCAGGTGGCTGAGCAAAATCACGCTGGCCTCGCATACCGCGCAGGCGTAGCGCAGCACATGGCGCAACTGGCGGATGTTGCCCGGCCAGTGATAGCCGAGCAGGCATTCCAGGGCCGGGCCGCTCAACTGCTGCAGCAAGCCTGAGCAGCGCATCGATTCTTCTTCGAGAATGCGATTGATCAGCGCCAGCCGGTCGGTGCGTTCGCGTAACGGCGGAAGCTGGAAGCGGGCGCCTCCCAGGCGGAAATACAAGTCTTCGCGAAACTCGCCGGCAGCCACCAGGGTTTCCAGGTCGCGGTGGGTGGCGCAGATCACCTGGATGTCCACGGCCCTGCGCCGCGAGGCCCCCAGGGGCGCCACTTCACCTTCGGCCAGCACCCGCAGCAGGCGGGTCTGCAAGGCCAGGGGCATGTCACCGATTTCGTCAAGGAACAGCGTGCCGCCATCGGCCTGTTCCAGCAGGCCCTGCATGCCCTTGGCCGAGGCGCCGGTGAACGCCCCGGCGACATACCCGAACAGTTCGCTTTCGATCAGGCTTTCAGGGATCGCCGCGCAGTTCAATGCCACGAAGGGGCGCTCTCGGCGCTGGCTGGCCTGGTGCAACTGACGGGCGAAGACCTCCTTGCCGGAACCGGTTTCACCCTGGATCAACACCGGCAGGTTGCGATCCTTGACGCGCACCGCCAGGCGCAGGCTGTCGGCCAGGCGCGGATCCAGCTCGGAAGGAGCCATCGCCACCCTGGGTCGCGGAACCGCCCGATGGCGGGGCGCACTCAGGCGGCCATGCAGGGCATGATCGAGTGGGTAAAGGCTTTCGTCACGGGCGCGGTGCAATTGCTGCTGATCGAAGACCTGGCTGATGTTCTGCGGCAGTTGGCCGTAGTGTTGCAGCAGATACTGGCGGGCGGCGGGGTTGAGGGCCTGCAGGCAACCGTCGTCGTCCCAGGCGAACAGGAAATCGGGCTGGCTGTCGACATAGCCGGCGTTGTGATGAGCCCGCAACACCCAGTAGCCCTGGGCGCTGCTCATGAAAAACGCCTGTTCGATTTCCCGGGCGCTCTGCACCACCATCTGGCGGATCAGGTGTTGGGAACGGCGATCATCCGGTGAGCGCACCGCCGACACATCCAGCACCCCGAGCAGTTCTCCCTGGGGATCGAATACCGGCGCGGCGGAACAGGTCAGGCCAATGAATGCGGCTCGGAAATGGTCGCGCTTGTGCACGGTCACCGGGGCCCGGGCGGTGAGCACCGCCGCTACGCCGCAGGTGCCTTCTTCGCCTTCCGACCAGCAGGTCCCCAGGTACAACCCGGCCTTGCGGCAGTCGTTGCGGATCGTGGTTTCCACCCGGTAGTCGATGGTCTGGCCCTGGGCATCGGTCAGCAGCACGCAGTAGTCGGCATCGCGCACCCGGCCGTGGAGGCGGGTCACTTCTTCACTGGCGATGTTGAGAAACAGCTCCGAGCGCTCGCGACACTGCCGGAGCACGCCCTCGGACAGGATGCGCGGACCCTGCAGCGAGCCAGGGTCCAGGTGGTGTTGCTCCATGGAGCGGCGCCAGGAATCGAGGATCAGGTCCGGGACGGGACGTTGGGGCAACTGGTCCGCGTTCTTCACCACGCGGCTGACGCAATCCACATGCGCCCGGGAGTGAGCGGAAAGCATACGGGCCTCCGGTTCAGCTTCTTATCGTTGTGCGCTCATTAAGCGCCGTTCCCCTGGCGCAGACAAGCACGACGGACGACAGGCCCGCTGTGAGACGCCACGTCTCACAGTCTCACGACTGGCTCGTGCAGGCTGACATGCCACGTCTCACCCAGACCGGATCCATGGCCGGGCTGATCCGAAACCGGCCGCTCTGGCTCGCCTGTCTCGCCGCTTCTGCGCGGTTCTGGCACCGCCCTTGCTCTATCCCCTTCAACCCGCCCGACGGGTCTTCCAATAATAAAAACGAGGTTCGCATGGGTTATCGCTCAGGTTCTTTTCCTGCCCGCAACGGGGTGGCGCCATGAACCGGCCGCCCCTGACCGTAGGCATCATCGCCAATCCCGCTTCTGGTCGGGACGTGCGTCGCCTGACCGCCAATGCCGGGTTGTTTTCCAGCACCGACAAGGTCTCGGTGATCCAGCGCCTGCTGGCGGCCTTCGGTGCCACCGGCATCCAGCAGGTGCTGATGCCCACCGACATGACCGGCATCGCCGCCGCCGTACTGAAGAACAGTCATGGCCGGCAGGCCCGTGGCAGCCACTGGCCGGCCCTGGAGTTCCTCGACCTGACCCTGCGCCAGACGGTCGAGGATACGCGCAATGCCGCGCGCCTGATGGCCGAGCGGGGAGTGGCGTTGATCGCCGTACTCGGCGGCGACGGCACCCACAAGGCGGTGGCGGCGCACGTGGGAGACATCCCCCTGCTGACCCTGTCCACCGGTACCAACAATGCATTCCCCGAGCTGCGCGAGGCGACCACCGCCGGGTTGGCCGGCGGCCTGTACGCCAGCGGCCGGATCCCCGCGCAGATCGGCTTGCGCCGCAACAAGCGGCTTCTGGTCTGCGAGGCCCAGCGTGGCCTGCGGGAAGTCGCCCTGGTGGATGTGGCTGTGTCGCCGCTGCGGTTTGTCGGCGCCCGGGCCATCAGCCGGGCGGCGGACCTGGCCGAGGTCTTCGTGACCTTCGCCGAGCCGCAGTCCGTGGGCTTGTCGGCGCTGTGCGGCCTGTGGTTCCCGGTGTCGCGCCAGGCGCCGGGAGGGGCCTGGATGCGCCTGGACCCGCAATCGCCCGAGGCGCTGCTGGTACCGCTGGCTCCCGGTCTGCTGCAGGGCTGCGGCGTACTGGCCGCCGGCCCGCTGGAGCCTGGCATTGCCCACGGGCTGTCGCTGTCCAGCGGCACCCTGGCCCTGGATGGCGAACGGGAAATCGAATTCAACGTCAACGACCGGCCCACGGTCACCCTCGATGCCGGCGGCCCGCTGAGTATCGATGTCAATGCGGTGCTGGCCTACGCCGCGCAGCACCGTCTGCTGGCCATCGGCCGCGAACACCCGCAACACCCCCAAAACCTTCAAGACACCCCTGGAGAATAAAAATGTCGACAACCCTCACCCACGATCAATTGCTGCACGCCTACCAGGTCATGCGCACCATCCGCGCCTTCGAAGAGCGCCTGCACGTGGAATTCGCCACGGGCGAGATCCCTGGGTTCGTCCACCTGTATGCCGGCGAAGAAGCCTCGGCCGCCGGGGTCATGGCCCACCTGGGCGATGACGATTGCATCGCCTCCAATCACCGTGGCCATGGCCATTGCATCGCCAAGGGCGTGGACGTCTACGGGATGATGGCCGAGATCTACGGCAAGAAAACCGGCGTCTGCCAAGGCAAGGGCGGCTCGATGCACATCGCTGATTTCGAGAAAGGCATGCTCGGCGCCAATGGCATCGTCGGTGCCGGCGCGCCCCTGGTGGTGGGCGCGGCGCTGGCGGCCCGGCTCAAGGGCACCGACAGCGTCGCCGTGGTGTTCTTCGGCGATGGCGGCTCCAACGAGGGCGCGGTGTTCGAAGCCATGAACATGGCGTCGGTGTGGAACCTGCCGTGCCTGTTCATCGCGGAAAACAACGGCTATGCCGAAGCCACCGCGTCCAACTGGTCGGTGGCCTGCGATCACATCGCCGACCGCGCGGCCGGGTTCGGGATGCCGGGCGTGACCGTGGACGGCTTTGACTTCTTTGCCGTGCACGAAGCCGCCGGGGCCGCCATCGAGCGGGCCCGGGCCGGGGAAGGACCGTCGCTGATCGAGGTCAAGCTGACCCGTTACTACGGGCACTTCGAGGGCGATGCCCAGACTTATCGGGCACCCGATGAGGTCAAGCATTTTCGCGAAAACCAGGACTGCCTGATGCAGTTCCGCGAGCGCACCACCCGGGCCGGCTTGCTGTCGGCAGAGCAGTTGGACCAGATCGACAAGGAAGTGGAGCTGCTGATCGAGAACGCGGTGTACAAGGCCAAGTCCGATCCCAAGCCCACGGCCGCGGACCTGCTCACCGACGTGTACGTCTCCTATCCCTGAACGCCTTCCTCAAAACAAGAATAGAGAATCCCATCATGGCGAGAAAAATCAGCTACCAGCAGGCAATCAACGAGGCCCTGGCCCAGGAAATGCGTCGCGACGCCAGTGTCTTCATCATGGGCGAGGACGTGGCCGGCGGCGCCGGTGCGCCCGGTGAAAACGACGCCTGGGGCGGAGTGCTCGGCGTCACCAAGGGGCTTTACGACCAGTTTCCCGGACGCGTGCTGGATACCCCGCTGTCGGAAATCGGCTATGTCGGCGCCGCCGTCGGTGCCGCCACCTGCGGCGTGCGGCCGGTGTGCGAACTGATGTTCGTCGACTTCGCCGGTTGCTGCCTGGACCAGATCCTCAACCAGGCGGCGAAGTTTCGCTACATGTTCGGCGGCAAGGCCTCCACGCCCCTGGTGATCCGCACCATGGTGGGTGCCGGCTTGCGCGCCGCGGCCCAGCACTCGCAGATGCTCACCTCGCTGTGGACGCACATCCCGGGGCTGAAGGTGGTCTGCCCGTCATCACCCTACGACGCCAAGGGGCTGCTGATCCAGGCGATTCGCGACAACGACCCGGTGATCTTCTGCGAGCACAAATTGCTGTACGGCATGCAGGGCGAGGTGCCGCAAGAGCTCTACACCATTCCCTTTGGCGAAGCCAATTTCCTGCGCGATGGCAAGGACGTGACCCTGGTCTCCTATGGCCGCACGGTGAATATCGCCATGGATGCGGCCCGCAGCCTGGCCGGGCGGGGTATCGACTGCGAAGTCATCGACCTGCGCACCACCAGCCCGATGGACGAGGACAGCATCCTGGAAAGCGTGGAAAAGACCGGGCGGCTGGTGGTCATCGACGAGGCCAACCCGCGGTGCTCCATGGCCACCGATATCTCGGCACTGGTGGCGCAAAAAGCCTTCGGGGCGCTCAAAGCGCCGATTGAAATGGTCACCGCGCCCCACACGCCGGTGCCGTTCTCCGATGCCCTGGAAGACCTGTACATCCCCGATGCGGCGAAGATCGAAAGCGCCGTGCTCAATGTGATCGAGTGGAGCAAGCGCTGATGAGCCAGATTCATACCCTGACCATGCCCAAGTGGGGGCTGTCGATGACCGAGGGCCGGGTCGATGCCTGGCTCAAGGAAGAGGGCCAGGCCATCACCAAGGGCGACGAGGTGCTGGACGTGGAGACCGACAAGATCTCCAGCAGTGTCGAGGCCCCGTTTGGCGGTGTGTTGCGCCGGCAAGTCGCCCGCCAGGACGAAACCCTGCCGGTGGGCGCCTTGCTCGGCATCGTCGTGGAAGGCGAGGCCAGCGACGCCGAGATCGACGCGGTCATCGAGCAGTTCCAATCCAGCTTCGTGCCCGGTGACGCAGCCGATGAAGACAGCGGCCCGGCACCTCAGAAAGTCGAATTGGACGGCCGGGTGATTCGCTATTTCGAACGCGGCGAGGGCGGTGTGCCGTTGGTGCTGGTGCATGGTTTTGGCGGCGACTTGAACAACTGGCTGTTCAACCATGAAGCACTGGCCGTCGGGCGTCGGGTCATTGCCCTGGACCTGCCGGGCCATGGCGAATCGTCGAAAACCCTGCAACGTGGCGACCTGGACGAGCTGAGCGGCGTGGTGCTGGCCTTGCTCGATCACCTGGATATCAATGCTGTGCATCTGGTGGGCCATTCCATGGGCGGGGCGGTGTCGTTGAATGCCGCGCGCCTGATGCCCCAGCGGATACGGTCCTTGACCTTGATCGGCAGCGCCGGGCTGGGCACGCAGATCAATGGCAGCTACCTGCAGGGCTTCGTCGAGGCGGCCAACCGCAACGCCCTCAAGCCGTCACTGGTGCAACTGTTCTCCAATGCCGAGCTGGTCACGCGGCAGATGCTCGACGACATGCTCAAGTACAAGCGCCTGGAAGGCGTGGACGCAGCCCTGCGGCAACTGTCGGCGACGCTGTTCGCCGACGGCCGCCAGCAGGTGGACCTGCGCGAAGTGGTGCAGGCCGGCCATGTACCGACCCTGGTGATCTGGGGTAGCGACGACGCAATCATTCCGGCGGCCCACAGCGAAGGGCTGGCGGCGCGGGTCGAGGTGCTCGCCGGGCAGGGCCACATGGTGCAGATGGAAGCGGCCGAGCAGGTCAACCGGCTGATTCTCGAATTCGTTCAACAGAACTGATCAAGCGGGCGCCGACCGGGTCGTCGCCCCAAGCCTTGGAGGCACTATCATGAATGTTTCAATCACGCCTGCCCGCAGCATGCGCGCCGCCGTCTGGCACGGTCGCAACGATATCCGCGTCGAGGACGTACCGTTGCCGGTTTCGCCGCCCGCCGGCTGGGTGCAGATTCGGGTGCAGTGGTGCGGTATCTGTGGCTCCGACCTGCACGAATACGTGGCCGGGCCGGTGTTCATCCCGGTGGATGCACCGCATCCGCTGACCGGTATCAAGGGCCAGTGCATCCTTGGCCACGAGTTCTGCGGCGAAATCGTCGAACTGGGGGCCGGTGTGGAGGGTTTCAGTGTCGGCGAACCGGTGGCGGCCGATGCCTGCCAGCATTGCGGCACCTGCTATTACTGCACCCATGGGCTCTACAACATCTGTGAAAACCTGGCCTTCACCGGGTTGATGAACAACGGCGCATTCGCCGAGCTGGTCAATGTTCCCGCCAACCTGCTGTACAAGCTGCCCGCCGGATTCCCGGCCGAGGCCGGTGCGCTGATCGAACCGCTGGCGGTGGGCATGCACGCGGTGAAAAAGGCTGGCAGCCTGTTGGGGCAGAACGTGGTGGTGGTCGGCGCCGGAACCATCGGCTTGTGCACCATCATGTGTGCCAAGGCTGCCGGCGCGGCCCAGGTGATCGCCCTGGAAATGTCCAGCGCCCGCAAGGCCAAGGCCCTGGAAGTCGGGGCCAGCCACGTGATCGATCCCAACGAATGCGACGCCCTGGCCGAAGTGCGACGGTTGACCGGCGGCCTGGGGGCCGACGTCAGCTTCGAGTGCATCGGCAACAAGCACACCGCCAAGCTGGCCATCGACCTGATCCGCAAGGCCGGCAAATGTGTGCTGGTGGGGATCTTCGAGGAGCCGAGTTCATTCAACTTCTTTGAACTGGTCTCCACCGAGAAGCAGGTGCTCGGGGCGCTGGCCTACAACGGCGAGTTCGCCGACGTGATCGCCTTTATCGCCGACGGACGCCTGGACATCTCGCCCCTGGTGACCGGACGTATCCAGCTGGAGCAGATCGTTGGGCAGGGCTTCGAGGAACTGGTCAACAACAAGGAGCACAACGTGAAGATCATCGTGTCACCCGCACGGATCTGAGGGCGCCTGAGGTGGGGCGATTTGGCGATGGTCGGAGTGGCCATCGCCTTTTTTCAGGTATAGGCCAGCAGCCGGCCACAGCAGATCACCGCGAACCATAGCGCCATGGACAGCAGTGCCTGGATTCTGGCCAGGCCGGGTGCCTTGTGGCCGATATTCCATTGCTGGACGCCGCGGTAGGTTCCAACGTGGAACACCAGGGCGTTGAGGCCCGCCGTCGCGATCAGGCAGAGTTTGAGGACGAAGACGTCGTTGCCGGCAAAGTCATGGGGGTGCGCGCTGAACATCATCAGCCCGGCAGGCACGATGAGCAGCAGGGCCGCAAGGGCCCAGGTCAGCAGATGACGGGCCAGGGCGGTCACGGCGATGCCCTTGGACAACCCCAGGATGCGCAGGTCGAACATCACCACCGCGCCCACCAGCACCGAAAAGCCGATGATGTGCACGACTTCCACCAGCGGGTAGAGCCACAGCTCGCCGCGCATGGCCACCGCCAGGGATGAATCCGCCAGTTGGTCCATCCAGCCTTGGGTCGCACCCGCCGGGGAGGCCTGCATCAGCGCAACTCGGTGGTCTTGCCGTCGATGGTGATGCGTTCGGCGCGCAATTCGTCGGGTTTGTTGCGGTTTGCATAGCCGACCACGGTGGCCCGGTTACCCGCTTTGAGCCTGTCTTTGGTCAGGCCCCGATTCTCCATGCGCGACGGCGGGGCCAGCACGACGGTCCAGGTTTTGTCGGTGGTTTGCAGGCGCACGTAGCCGTGGGGATGGGAGTAACCGGATTCCTTGATGGTGCCGTCGAGTTGCAAGGGGGTGCTGGCGTCATATTCGCTCCAGCCGTGGTGAGCGAGTGCTGCCGTGGCCATCAGCATCGACGCCAAACCGATGCAGCGAAGGATAACGTTCATGGCAAGGTCTCCTGTGAGGGCGGTTCAACCCGGCAAGTAAGCGCGCCAGACCCGCCGTTCATCGAGCTGAAGCCGCTGTTCCTCGTCCTTGCGCAAGGGGCGGTCGCAATCGAGAAAGAACTCATCGAGTTGTGGCGGCTCGACATGGGTGGCGCTGAGCATGGTGTGGACCTGCCCACGATGATGGATCTGATGTTCGAACAGGTGCAACAGCAGCCGGTCGATTCGTTCGCGCACGACACCGTCGGCCCGGACCAGGTCGACGCAGCGGGCGAGGTCTGTTTGCCGCAGGGTTTCGCAGAACGCCACCAGCCGCTGGTCGGTCTGGGTCTGCTTATGCACCAGTGGGGCAAAGGCCAGGGTTTCGGAGAAATCCTTTATCTGGCCGTCTCGGTCGCCTTCCAGGGCGGTGAGGTAATAGCGGTCCACTTCCAGGATGTGGCAAAGCGTGGCTTGGATGGACGGGAAGAATCCCGTGCGCGGCGCGGCATAGTCAGCCTCGCTCAACTGCGCGCAGGTGCTGAGCAGCCGGTGATTGGCCCATTGGTTGTTCAGGGCCTGGGCCAGGAAATAGTTCATGGGCGGTCTCCCTGTGGTGTCCGCCACAGACATCGTGGGAGCGAGCTTGCTCGCGATGAAGGCGGCATATCCAGCATAGCCGGTTCAGGCCGACCGCTATCGCGAGCAAGCTCGCCCCCACAGTTTGAGTCCCATGCGCCCACTATCGTGTATTCACCATAGAACCCTGTGGGAGCGAGCCTGCTCGCGATGGCGGCGTCCCAGTCACCGCCAGTTGGCGCCATGCCCCGGGGTCAAAGCCCTACATCCGGTAACGCCGGCCGATTGGCCATGGCCTTGGCCATGATCTGTTCCACATACACCCGGTCCTCTTCCGGCAAGGCCAGGCGCGGTGGGCGGGTGAGGGCGCTGCCGCGACCGGCGATGGCTTCGCACAGCTTGATGCACTGCACCAGGTCGGCGCGGGCGTCCAGGTGCAGGATCGGCATCAGCCACTCGTAGATCGGCATCGCTTCGGCAAAGCGTCCGGCGCGGGCCAGCCGGAAGATGGTCTCGCCTTCCTTCGGGAACACATTGGACATCCCCGAGACCCAGCCTTCGGCCCCCACGGCGAGGCTTTCCAGCACCACGTCGTCAAGGCCGGCGAACAGCACGAAGCGGTCTCCCACCTCATTGCGCACATCGATGAAGCGCCGGGTGTCGCCGGAGGAATCCTTGAAGCACACCACGTTGTCGCAGTCGGCCAGGGAGATCAGGATGTCCGGCGTCACGTCGTTCTTATAGATCGGCGGGTTGTTATAGACCATCAGCGGTACGTCGGCATGCCGGGCCACATAGCGGAAGTGTTCGGCGGTTTCGAACGGCTTGGAGCCGTAGACCAGCGCCGGCATCAGCATCACCCCGTCGACCCCGACCTTGCGCACCGCGTTGGCGACCTTGGCCGCCTGCACGCTGGTGAACTCGGCTACGCCGCAGATCACCGGGACCCGGCCACGGGAGGCGTCCACCGCCACTTCGGTCACGGCGATCTTCTCCTCGGCGCTCAGGGAGGTGTTCTCGCCCACCGAGCCGCAGACCACCAGGCCGGATACGCCGTCGCGGATAACATTGGAAATCACTTGGTGGGTCTTTTCCAGGTTGATGGAAAAGTCTTCGTTGAATTGAGTGGTGACAGCGGGGAATACGCCGCTCCAGTTGATGCGTTTGCTCATGGGTTGTCTCCGGTGGTTAGCGGTATGTGGCAAGAGGACTTGCACAATCGGAAAATCATGCGCCAGGCCAGGTATCTGAAAGCCGATAGCCTTGTGGCCACGGATCGGCCGGGTCGAGCAACAGCTGATGGGTCCCGGTGATCCATGCCCGTCCGGCGATGCACGGGTAAATCGCCGGGCGTCCGGCCACGTCGATCAGTGAGTCGATGCGGCAGTGGAATTCGGAGCCGATGATCGAGCGGCCGATAAATCGCTCGCCCACCTGCATCAAGCCCTTGGCGTGCAGCACCGCCATGCGTGCCGAGCAGCCGGTGCCGGTGGGGGAGCGGTCGATCTTGCCGGGCTGGATCACCACGGCGTTGGCGCCAGTGGCAATGCCGTTCTCCTGGACGATGGGCGCGGCGATCTGGCAGAACGAGATGTGTGACCAGTCAGGATTCAACGGGTGCACGAAGCCCAGTTGTTCGTTGGCGGCGCGGGTGATCTTCAAGCCCACGGCCACCAGCTCGGCGGCTTCCTCGGGGCGAATGGCAAAGCCCAGGCGTTGGGCGTCGACGATGACGAAGCTGTCGCCGCCATAAGCGGTGTCCACTTGCAGGGAGCCCAGGCCTTCGACTTCGATCCAGGCATCGAGGCGGTCGGCGAAGGAGGGCACGTTCTTGATCTCGACCCGTTGCACCTTGCCGTCGCGGCAGTCGGCCACCGCTTCGATCAGGCCGCCAGGGGCCTCCAGTACCAGGCGGGTCCGGGGCTCGGTCATGGGCAGGATGCCGCTGTCCAGCAACACGGTGGCGACGCACAGCGAGTTGGAGCCGGACATCGGCGGGGTGTCGGCCGGCTCCATGATGATCCAGGCCATCTGCGCCCGCGGGTCCTTGGCCGGCACCAGCAAGTTGACGTGGCGGAACACACCGCCACGGGGCTCGTTGAGGACGAAGTTGCGCAGGGTCTGGTCCCGGGCGATCCAGCGTGACTGCTCCCACACCGTGGCACCGGGTGGTGGGGCGACGCCGCCGACGATGACATCGCCGACTTCGCCTTCGGCGTGGCAACTGACTACATGGATGATTTTCGATGAGCGCATGGATCAAATCCTTGTGTTGTCTGGCTGGGTTTCATCGCGAGCAAGCTGGCTCCCAAAAGGGGGGGCTGTCGTGTACACAAAACAGTGTGGGAGCGAGCTCGCTCGCGACAGGGCCATCCGCTATTTCACCGACTTGAGAAACGCCGCCGTCTCCGGCTGCACCGGATTGCCGATCACCTGGTCCGGCGGTCCGATTTCATGGACCCGGCCGTTGCAGAAGAACGCCACCCGGTCGGACACGTCCCGGGCAAAACGGATTTCGTGGGTCACCAGCACCATGGTCATGCCGTCTTCGGCGAGCATGCGCATGGTGTCCAGCACTTCACCCACCAGCTGCGGGTCCAGGGCCGAGGTGGCTTCGTCGAAAAGCATGTAGTCCGGCGACATGGCCAGGGCCCGGGCGATGGCCATGCGCTGTTGCTGACCGCCGGAAAGCTTGCCCGGAAACGTCTTGAGCTTGTCCCCCAGGCCCACGTGTTCGAGTTGGCGAACCGCCAGGGCCTCGGCGTCCTGCCTGCTCTTGCCCAGTACCTTGCGCGGGGCCAGCATGACGTTTTCCAGCACGGTCAGGTGGGGGAAGGCGTTCCATTGCTGGAAGACGATGCCGATCTTGCGCCGCAGGCGGTTGAGGTCGGTGGACGGGGCATGGACCTCGACGCCGTCCACGCGGATGCTGCCTTTCTGGATCGGTTCCAGGCCGTTGATGCACATCAGCAAGGTCGACTTGCCGGAGCCCGAGCCGCCGATGATCGACACCACTTCGCCTTTGTCCACCGTCAGGCTCACCCCCTTGACCACTTCCAGGTGGCCGAAGGATTTGTGTACGTTTTCGATCTCAATCATTTTCCTGCCACCTTCTTTCCAGGCGTGCGCCAAGGCGGGCGACCACCAGGCTCATGACGTAGTAGATGAGGCCCGCGATGCACAGCACCAGCAGGGGTTCCTGAATGCGCGTGACGATGGTCTGGGAGGCCCGCAGCAGTTCGACGATGCCGATCCACATCACCAGGGCGGTGTCTTTCATGACCCCGAGCACCAGGTTCAGCCAGCCGGGAAACGCGACCCGCGTGGCGATGGGCAGGACGATGAAGCGCAGGTCCTGCAGGTAGCTCAGGCCCAGTGAACGGCTGGCCCGCCGAGTGCTGAGGGGCACCGCCAGCACGCCGCCGCGCACGATTTCGGTGAAGTACGCCGCGGCGTAGATCCCGAGCACGATGCAGCCGACTGCGAACGCGCTGAGGTCCAGGCCGGCGATGCTCTTGAGGGAGTTGAACAGCACGAACTGGATCAGCAACGGTACGCTGCGAAACACGTCCAGCACCCAGGCCAGCGGCAGGCTGGCCCGGGGCATCAGCGCGCGCAGCAGGCCGAACAGCAGCCCGGCCAGGGTGCCCAGCAGGATCGACCAAGCGGTCAACTGCACTGTGACCCAGGCGCCGTCGAGCAGGAACAGCAGGTCGTTGAGCGTGAGGCTGGTGGCGAACATGACGAACCCTCAATAGCGGAACAGACGCCAGGACAGCAGCCGGGCCAATCCGACGATCGCCTTGGCGATCAGGTAATACAGCAGCGCCGCAAGGGCGAAGTACTCGAAGGTCCGGAACGTCTTGACGTTGTATTCCTGGGTCACGCCGGTGAGGTCGTTGTTCAAGCCGACGACCACGCCCAGGGAGGTCATCAGCACCGCCCAGACCATCTGGTTGGTAAGCGGGTAGAACACGATGCGCAACAACTGCGGGACGATGATCATCCGGTAGGCCTGGGACGCGCTCATGCCCAGGGAGCGGGCCGCGCGCATCTGCGTATCGGGTACCGCCCTGAGGCCGCCGCGCAGGTTTTCCGCCAGGTAGCCGGCGTTGTTGAAGGTGATCCCGGCCAGCAGCGCCAGCCATGAGCTGACATGCAGGCCGAGGGAGCCGAGGCCGAAGTAGAGGATGTAGATCTGGAACAGCGAGGGCGTGTTGCGGGCGATGGACACCCAGCCATTGCCCACGCCCCGCAGCAGAGGGTTGCGCGCCTGGCGCATCACGGTCAGGACCAGGGCGATCAGCACGCCGAAGATCATCGACAGGGCGGCGGTCTCGAACGTCACCCAGGCGCCGGCGAGCATGTCGGGCAGGGCCCGCAGGGCGGGGCGCCATTGGAAGCTGTAGTCAAACATGGGGGCGGGATCCTCGGCCAGTGGCAGGTTGCAGCCAGCGCGGCGGCTGTCCGCCGGTGGCGGCGGTGCAGGCTGCCTCGACGCATTCGGCCAGGCTGGCGAAGTGCACGCCGCGTCCCACCAGGCCTGGCGCGTAATGGGCGTATTTGCCGGAATTGGTCATCAACGTGGTGGCCCGTGGCGGGATGACGGGTTCGCCCAGCATGCACCAGCAGGTATCGGTGACCAGCGTTGCGCCAAAGGCCTCCAGGGGCTCGATATGCCCCGCGGCCCGGGCCTGTTCCAGCACGGTGCGGCCGCAGGTGATCGCCAGCACCACGTGCGGATGTTTGCGGCGTCCCGCGCACAGCGCCGCCAGTGCGGCGAACTCACTGAGGGAAAAATGCGGGTTGCCCAGGGACACCACATCCACGTGGTTGTCCCTGGCGTTGTTCAGCTCGCGCCAACTGGCAAGCAGGCCGGCGATGGCCACGGTTTCCAGCGGCAAGGCCTGATCCCATGCGTCGGGGTCCAACGCTTGCGGGGTCACCCCGGCGATATGGAACAGCGGCGCGGCGCTGGTGGTGGCGAACGCGGCGCCGAAGGCCTTGAGGTTGTCCAATGTCGGAGCGGCATTTTGCAGGCCACGAATCAACGGGATTCGCCGGCCCGCCAGGTGGCCGATGTGATAGCCCAAAAGCGGATAGAAGCTGTCGTCGGCGACCTCCATGGCCGGCACGTCGATGATCAGTTGAGCCTCGCGCTGGGCGTCGAGATGACAGCCGGACAACGGCGCGCGGCCGCACAGGGCGATGCAGATGTCGAGGAAATCCGGGTACTTCTGAGTGCGGGCGCCCAGCACGCTGTTGGCGTAGACCACTGCGTTGGACTCGGCCCAGACGATCTGCTCGCCGACCTTGGGAGCGGTGTCCAGCAGGTAGGGTGCGCAGGTGAAGCTCAATTGCGCGCCCATTGCCATGTAGGCATCCCCCAGGGCGCTGGCCGGCTCGCCCAGCGCCGGATCGACCCCCAGTTCTCGCCAGCGGCGCTGGTCCACGGAAATGGCATTGAGGGTGGTGGGGATGCAGACCTTTGCCCCCCACTGCACCAGTTGCTCGGCGAAGCGCAGGCTCGCCGGGCCTGTGTAGATGCAACCGTCGATGTGGGCCTGGGTCACGTCCAGCAGTTGTGTGGCAGCCTGGATCCCGGCCATGTGCAGCACGATCTGCATCGCCACCTGGGCGGCCTTGCCGTGGGTGCCATCGAGCAAGGCCCGGTCCCGTTCGGTGAGCTGGATGTGCGTCGGTGTGCAGGACGGCGTAAATCCCTCGCGGCCTTGCCAGCCATCGTCGGGACGACGGCCGGACAGGGTCAGGCGGTTGTCTTCGACACGCACGAAACCCTGGCCCCGCAAGCGCTCGAACGCTTCGCGTCCAACGCAGACCACGGGCAATGAACGCTGGAAGATCACCTGCGCCACCAGTACGCCCAAGGCCAGGATCTCGTCCACCTCGGCAAGCACCAGGGCGGCGGGGGCATGACCGTTGCTGATCAGTTCCATCAACACGCTGCTGCCGGTGCAGGAGCCGCGTCCGCCGGGAATCGCCAGCACGCGCCCGGCCAGGCGCTCGCCGCTCAGCGGATGATGGCGGTCGATGACCTCGCCGCTGGCCGGGTCGACACCGCCCCAGAAACTCAGGCCCACGTCGGCGAAGAGCAGGGTGCCCTGAGCGGCTCCCTCCACCAGGCAACGTCCTTCGATGCGCACAGGCGTGCTTGGCATGCGCCGCTCCTCAGTAATAGACCTGGGGAACGGTCAGGTCGGTGGGCGGGATGTCAGTGCCGACCCATTTGGTGAACAGCTCCTTGTACCGCCCGGTGCGCACTTGCTGGTTGATGAACAGGTTGAGGTAGTTGATCAGGCCATACTCGTTGCGCTTGGCACCGAGGGAGACGTAGTCGATGACATAAGGTGCGTCGCCAGCGATCTTCAGGTTCTTGTATTTACCCGACTTGATGGTGGCGGCCGCCACGGTGTTGGTCACCACGGTGGCATCGATGTGCCCCTGGGCAACGGCCAGCAGCGTGTCGTTCTGCGACTGGTAGGCGCGGAAACTGCCGCTACCCCAACTCTTCTGGTCCTTTTCCAGGGCGATGGCCTCGTAGGTGCCGCTGGTATTGCCCAGGGCCTTGCCCTTGAGGTCGGCGTAGCTGTTGATGCCGGTGTTGTCCCGGGTCAGGACTACCATCTGGAATGCGAAGTAAGGCACGGTGAGGCCAACGGTCTTGGCCCGCTCAAGGGTGTCGGAGGTGGATGCGACGATGACATCGGCGCGGCCGGAAATCAGCGCCGGGATGCGGTCCGGAAAGGGCGTCTCCACCACTTCGGCTTCCACGCCCAGGACTTTCGCCAGGTCGTGGCAATAGTCCACGTCAAAGCCTACCGGTTTGTTGCTTTCATCGCGCGAGCCCATGGGCGGGAAGTCCAGGGTCACGGCGCAACGCAGCTTGCCCGAACCGATGATGTCGTCGAGCTTGTCGGCCTGGGCCGGGGAAACAAGGAGAGGGGTCAGTACAACGCTTAACGCTACGGCCAATGCAGGGTTCTTCATAGATGCCTCGCTGTCGAATGGGTGCGTTGAAATATCGTATTGAGGATTTCGTATACGATATTAAATAAGCAATCCCCATGCCTGTTCAGGCTGTGTCGCCTGGCGACGCGTCAGAGGGTTGATCTAGAGGGCTTTCGCTCAAACAGGCGCCCTACAAGGCCGTGGGCGAACCTGGTCCAGGGTGTTACAGATAGGAGCAGCGCGGCGCGCTCGTGCCCCGAGAGGGAACAATTCAGCGCTGGTTCTCCCGATACTGGCTGGGCGAAAGGCTGGTCAAGGCGCGGAACTGACGGCTGAAGGCGCTGTGGTCGGTATAGCCACAGCGCAGGGCGATTTCGGTGATGGGCAGGTCCTTGTCCAGCAACAGCCGCGAGGCTTCTTCCAGGCGCGCCTTGTGAATCATCTGCCGGGGCGTGAGCTGGAAGATGCGTTTGCAGTGACGCTCCAGTTGCGCCACCGACAAGCCGGCGATTGCGGTCAGTTCCGCCAGGCTGACGGCGCGGGCGAAGTGCTGCTTGATATGGGCATCCACCGCCGCCAGTTTCTGGAACGCCGGGTGGCTGGACTGGGGCAATTGCAGGTCCCGGGAAATGCCCGCCAGGCCTACGATCCGTGCATCGGCATCGCGCAGGGCAAGCTTGTGGGTCAAGCACCATACCGGTTGGTTGCCGTAGTACAGGTGGAGTTCGAGTTGGTCCGCCAGCTCTCGGCCGCTTGCCAGCACCCGCCGATCCTGTTCGGTGTACAGCGGCCCGAATCGTTCGGGGAAGACTTGTTCGGCGGTGAGCCCCAGCAGATCGCCGCTGTGCTTGAAGCCGCAGCGTCTGGCCAGGGTCTGGTTGACGAAGGCATAACGTGCCTGCCTGTCCTTGATGAAGAACACCACGTCCGAAAGGGTATCGAGCAACGGTGCGATGGGTTGCAGGCTGTGCAGCAGGGTGTCCAGGTCGCAGGGCGGGAAAGAAGTGAACGAGGGGTACATGGCCGGCATCGTCTTGGAGTGGGCGCGAGGGTGCTCGCGATAGCGCAGTGTCGTTCGAAAATCGGGTGGCTGTCACGCCGCAATCGCAGGCAGGCTCAGTCGCTTGCAGAGGCCCCCAGGTCCAGCAGTGTTTCGATTCGCGCCGGGCTGAAAGGCGGACGCGGCACCGGCGGGGTCCAGCCAAGCAGGTGTTCCAGGGCGGCACCGCAGACCCGACCCTGGCAGGCGCCCATCCCGCAGCGACTGGCGAGTTTCGCCTCGCGCCAGTTCCGATGGCCCGTCAGCTCGCCAAAGGGCACATCCTCGCAGCGGCAGACCAGGGTGTCTGCCTGGGCCAATGACTTGAGCCTGTCATCCAGGGCGAACGCCTTGTTCAGGGTCGTGGCAAAACCTTGCCAGTAGCGGCGACGGGTCCACAGCGCCTGGGCCGAGGCGGTATCGCCCACCGCCGCATGCCCGGCGATGCTGCCTTCCACAAGCGCCAGCTCGCTGCCGCCGAAACCGGTGCATTCGCCGGCGGCGTAGTGTTCGGGGCGGCTGGTGGCTTGCCAGGCGTCCACCGCGAGGGCATTGCCAGCCAGCTCGCAGCCCAGGGCCTGGCCGAGCTGGGTGTTGGGGATGAGTCCGAAACCACAGGCCAGGCGATCACAGGCCAGCTCTATCGTCTTGCCCTGTTGCAGCAGACGCACGCCTTCGAGCCGATCATGACCATAGGCTTGCAGCACATGGCTGTCGGTGCGGTAGTGCCGGTCGAACAGAGCGACAGCTTGCAGGCACTTGCCCGGCCAGCGCGGCAGTCGTGCGGCAAAACCGGCCACGGCGCTGCGCTTGGCTTGCTCGGCAATCCGCACGAGCTGCGCGCCCTGGTGCCTGGCTGTGGCGGCGCTGGCCAGCAGCAGCGGCCCGCTGCCGGCGATCACCAGCCGTTCGCCGCGTACCGGCAAGCCAGCCTTGATCAATGCCTGCAAGCCGCCGGCACCGGTCACCCCGGGCAGCGTCCAGCCGGGGAAGGGCAGCAGCAGTTCGCGTGCACCGGTGCAGAGGACCAGGCGCTCATAGGTGATCTGCCAGCCACGTTCGGCATCTTCCAGCAGCAAGGTCTTGTCGCCAACCTCCGCGATCACCCGGGTGCCGGCATGGCAGTGCACGTTGGCGCAGGCCTGCAGTCGGGCGCGCAGGCGTTGCGCCGCGGGCGGCAGGTTGGCCTGGGGCCCGTCGCGCCAGATCTGTCCGCCCGGTGACGGGTTGTCGTCCAACAGCACGATCCGTGCGCCGCTGCCGGCGGCGGCCAGGGCCGCGGCCATGCCGGCGGGGCCGGCGCCGATGATCAGCAGGTCGGTGGTTTGGTTCATGGTCGGGTTCGCACCTGCATGCCATCGCGGCACAGCGTCTGGCAGGCCAGGCGCCGCTGGCCGTCGATCAACACCCGGCATTCCTGGCAGATGCCCATGCCGCACATCGGCGCGCGGCGTTGTCCGCTGACCGAGGTCCGGCTGCAGCCGTCCGCGCCCAGGGCGAGGGCGGCCGCGACGCTGGTCCCAGTGGCGACCGACAGCGGCCGGTCATCGAGGAATAATTCAGGCATGGGCCGGTTCTCCCAGGAAACGCTGCGGCAGGTAGGGGCGTGCCGCCAGCGGTGACGTTTCGTTGAACAGTTGAGCCACCAGCAGGTCGGCCGTGGCCGGTGCGGTGGTGACCCCCAGCCCTTCATGGCCCACCGCCAGCCACAAGCCCTTGCGCCGCGGGTGTTGCCCCACCAGTGGCAGGCCGTCCGGGCTGGCGGCGCGAAAACCGGTCCAGGCGCGGATGCCGTTGAGTTGCGCCAGCCCCGGCAGGTAGTCGACGGCGCGCTTGAGCATCCTGGCCAGCATCCAGCCTTCTACCTGCGGGTCGACGGTACCGAACTGCCGCGACGCACCGATGAACAACTGGCCGGTCGGTCGGGGCTGGATATTGCACGCCACGGAAGGGCCGCTGGCGTTGTGGGCGCTGGTGACGTAACCCAGTTCAACCAAGGTGTGGGTAACGGTGGCGGGGTAACGATCGGTGATCAGCAGGTGACCTTTCTTCGGCTCGATCGGCAGTTCCGGGCAGAGGTCGGTGGCCTGGATGCCGTTGGCGAGAATCACCGCTTCGGCGCGCAGCCAGCGACCGTCGTCCAGGCGTACCCGCTGGCCATCCACTTCGACGACCTGAGCGCGCTGCTGATCGATGAGCGGATTGTCCAGCATCCAGCGGGCGGCCGCCGGAGCGTAGAGGATGGCGTCGCCGTTGATCAGCAAGCCACCCTCGAGGCCTTTGCGCAGCCCAGGTTCGCGCTGCTGCAGGCTGGCCTGGCCGATCAACTCGCAGGCTTCGCCATGGGCCAGCAGGTTCAGGTATTTGCTGTGGGCCACCGCCATTTCCTCGGGATTGGCCGCCAGCCACAGGGTGCCGTTGTTGCGCCAGGCGCAGCCTGGGGGCAGGGCATCGGCCAGCTCGCGCCAGCGGCCGAGCGAATATTGGCTCAGGGCCAGTTCCGCCGGGTTGTCGTCCAGCACCAGCAAATGGCCCATGCCGGCGGCAGTGGCGCCGTGCCAACCGGCGTCCAGCACCAGGGCCCGCACGCCTCGTTGGGCCAGCGCCCGGGCACAGGCGGCGCCAATGATACCGGCACCGATGACAATCACGTCGGCAACGGCGCCCTCGCTCACGGACGGATGCCCCAGGCGAACGGGTCGTCCGGCTCGATGATCAGCGAGGCTTCGGCGCTGATGAATGCCCGGCCGCGAATGGTCGGTACGATGCGTTCGCCCGCCGTTTCGTAGCAACCTTCGAACTGGCTGCCGATGACGCTCGCCTGGCGCCAGGTCTGGCCCGCTTGCAGCTTTCCGTCCGCGGCCAGGCACGCCAGCTTGGCGCTGGTACCGGTGCCGCAAGGGGAGCGGTCATAGGCCTTGCCGGGGCAGAGCACGAAGTTGCGGCTGTCAGCGTCAGGGTCATCGGCAAACAGCTCGACATGATCGATCAGGCCGCCGTCTTCGCCACGAAAGCCTTGCTGTTCCAAGGCTTGCTGCACGGCATAGGTGTAGGCGGTCAGCCCGTCGAGGTTATCGCCCGCCACCCGTTGGCCGTGGTCGGCGATCAGGAAAAACCAGTTGCCGCCCCAGGCCAAGTCACCCGTCACCGGGCCGATTCCGGGAACCTCCAGGGTCAGCGCCTTGCGGTAGCGATAGGCGGGCACGTTGCGCACGCTGACCGAGCGGTCCTCGTGCAAGGTCGCCTGCACGGTGCCCACCGGGGTTTCGATGGCGTGCACGCCGGGCCCGATCCGTCCCAGGTGGGCCAGCGACGCCACCAGGCCGATGGTGCCGTGGCCGCACATGCCCAGGTAGCCGCTGTTGTTGAAGAAGATCACCCCGGCACAGGCGCTGGGGTCCTGCGGCTCACAGAGCAGCGCGCCCACCAGCACGTCGCTGCCGCGCGGCTCCAGCACGCAGGCCGTGCGCCAGGCGTCGTGCAGGCTCGCCAGGCGCTGCTTGCGTTCGGCCATGCTGCCCTGGCCCAGGTCGGGAAACCCGTCGATGACCAGTCGGGTCGGTTCGCCGCCGGTATGGGAGTCGATCACGGTGATGCGCTTCATGGGTGGGCCACGTCCATTCAGATGAGTGAACGCAAGCGTCGCCCGTGCCGGGGGCCGGCGGCTTGATGCTTTTATCCGCCGCCGATGACGAAATCGGCACAGCGCCGGTCCCTCAATGACTGGACGGCAGGAACTCGAAAAGGGTCTTGCAGACCCCGGCGATGTGTTCGTCCAGCAGTTTCACGGCCCGCTCTACATCCCCGGCCCGGCAGGCGTCGACGATCTCCCGGTGTTCGTGGTCGGCGCGTTCCTTGCCGGCCGACAGGCTCATCTGCATGCGCAGGTAGCGCTCCAGCTTGTCGTGCACCGAGCGGATCAGGCTGACCATGAACGGCCGCTGCGCCGGCTCGTACAGGCAGGCATGCAATTGCCAGTTGAGTTCGGCCCAACGCCCCACGTCGTCTTCGCCGATGAATTCGCGACAGATGCCCTCGGCCCGAGCGAAGGTCTCTTCGGTCATGTTGGGAATCGCCAGGCGCAGCACCTTGTCTTCGAGCAGCATCCGCACCTCGAACATCTGTGCCAGTTCTGCCTCGGAAATGCGCGTCACCATTGCCCCGCGATTACGCTGGAACATCACCAGCCCTTCGGCCTCCAGTCGCTTGAGGGCTTCGCGCACGGGAATCTTGCTGACGTTGAACTGCCGGGCGATGTCGTCCTGGCGGATCGGTTCGTCCTCGGCGAAATGCCCGGCCACGATGGCGTCGCGCAGGTGGCGGGTGATGATTTCCGAAGTGGAGGGGGTATTGCCCAGGTCGGGCAGGTTGAACTTGGATAAAGTCACGGCGGCGGTCGGATGGCTGAGATGGGGATATGGTATACGACTTTACCGAGACGGTCGTTGGGACTATCAGCCGTCAAGCCGACCCCACTGTGTGGCGCGGGGATCAATCCCCTGGACACAGGGTTTCTGCGTTATCCATGGGAGAAACTGGCCACGCTGGCCTGCGTCCGAACGACGACCAGCCCGGTGACGCACGCTCCGACGCTCAACGCTATGCCAAACAGTATCAACGCCACATTGGCGCCGAAGGCATCCGCCAACAGCCCGGTCACCACGACCGGGATGCTGAAGCCAACATAGGCGAACAGGAAGAACCCCGCGCTGACCCGCGCCTTTTCCATGCCGGCCATGGCGGTGACGGCTGATAACCCGCCCAGGTACAGGAAACCGTAACAAGCACTGCTGGCACCCAATGCTCCCACCAACACGGCGAGCAGGGAGCCGACGCTCGCGCCCCAGGCCAGCAACGCGTAGCTCCCAGGCAGGATCAACAGGCCCAGGCTCGTGGCCCTGGCCGGTTGCAGGCGGCGTACCCAGGGCTGGAAAAGCAGGCCGCAACTGATCACGGTGAATGTCGACAGGCCCGACCAGCGCTGCAGATCATGGGTTGCCAGCACCGACGGCAGGATGGCGATGACCAGGCCCGAGGTGGCCCAGGCCAGCAGCATGGAGAAGCTGTAGGGCAGGCTGCCGGCCGGGAACAGGGGCAGGCGTAGCATTGGCGCATGGCGGTTCCTTGCGGCAGGGTCCGGCAGTCGCCATACCACCACGATCGCCACGGTGGCCATGGCCAGCTGCAACCAGAAACTGCCGGGGACCACGCTGGGATATACCAACAGGAACAGGCTGGTCAGGGCGGCACCCAGGCCGAACCCAAGGGACGTACTGGCCGTGACCCGATTGGCGCAGGCGCGCGGGTCGCCGTTCGCCAGCAGTTCGCTCATATAGGCGGTGGAAGTCGCCGAGGCCAATCCGGTACCCAGTCCCATCATCAGGCGCGCCAGTCCCAGGGCGATCAGGTTCGGCCAGAGCGAGGTCATCACGGTGGCCACCATCGACAGGCCCAGGGCGACCAGGATCAGCGGCTTGCGCCCGACCCGGTCGGGCAAGCCGCCAAGGGCGAGCAGGACCGGCAGCACCCCCAGCACATAACAGGAGAATGCCACCGCCGTGGCCCCGGCACCGTGGCCGGAGGCTTGCGCATAGGTGGTGTACAGCGGCGCCTGGAGGTTGACCGCCAGGGTGATCAGGCAAAGGCCGAAGGCCAGTCCCCATGAGTGTCGATCCGGTGTGTTCAAGCGTATGTCCTGATGGTCTGCACGTGTGAGGGACTATCAAGTCCGGGCCGCAGACGGACAAGGAACACAACGGTGCCTTTTGTGTTTAACTGTTCCCTCGAATCATGGAAACACTTGAGCCAAGAGACCGCCAAGGGCACGCGCCATGGACTTGAACATCGATCGCAACGCCGGGACCCCAGTGATCCGGCAACTGGTGACACACCTCGGGGAGTGGATACACGCCCAGCACATCCGTCCTGGCGCGCGGATGCCCTCCATTCGTTCCCTGGCCCGGGAAAACGGCGTGAGCCTGTCTTGCGTGATCAAGGCCTACGACCAGATGGTCGCCAGTGGGGTGCTGGAGTCCCGCCACGGCTCGGGATTCTTCGTGGCGCAACAGGCGGCCCGCGCCGCCGAGCCGGACACAGAGCCGGGGGATGGGCGGTGGTCGCTGTTCGACAACGCGTCGACGCAGCTCAAGCTCGGTTGCGGCTGGCTGCCCGACGCCTGGCGCGACGATACCGACCTGGGCCAGGCGATCCGCCAGGTGGTGCGCAGCGACAACCACGCATTGTTCAACTACAGCAGCCCGTTGGGCTCGCCTCATCTGCGCCTGCAACTGCAAAAACGCCTGGGCCTGATCGACATTCACGTCGACCCGGCACAGATCATCACCACCCAAGGCGCCAGCCAGGGCCTCGACCTGTTGGTGCGAACCCTGCTCAAGCCCGGCGACCTGGTACTGGTGGAAAGTCCCGGCTACTACAACCTGTTCAATCTGCTGAAGTTGCAGGGGGTCAGGACCGTGGCGGTGCCGAGAACCGCCCAAGGCCCGGACATCGCCCGCCTGGAACAGCTTCTCGGCGATCACAAACCCTCATATTTCTTCATCAACAGCATGTACCAGAACCCCACCGGCACCAGCCTGGCGCCGAGCGTGGCCTATCGTCTGTTGCAACTGGCGACGGCCCATGACTTTCGCCTCATCGAAGACGACATCTACGCCGATTTCCAGAATGGCCCGACGTCCCGCCTGGCCTCCCTGGATGCACTGGACCGGGTGATTTACCTGGCGAGTTTTTCCAAGACCTTGTCCAGTTCGCTGCGCATCGGTTATGTGGTCGCCCAGCCCGACATCATCCGGCGCCTGGCCGAAGTCAAGATGATTACCGGCATCGGTTGCTCACTGCTGGCGGAAAACGTGGTAGCGACATTGCTGGCCAACGGTGCCTATCGCAAGCTGATCCAGCGCTTGCGCCAGCGACTGAACAAGCAGATGGCAAGTACGCTGCGCCACCTGGACCCGGCCCACTGGGAAGTGTTTGCCGAGCCGATGGGGGGGATGTTCGTCTGGGCCAGGCCTCGGTACCTGACGGCACAACGGGTGCAGCAGATCGCCCTGCAATTGCAGATCCAGTTGTCCCTGGGTTCGACGTTCCTGCCCCAAGGGGAGGCGTGCGACTGGTTGCGGTTGAATGTGGCCCATACTCAGGATCATCGTGCGCAGGTGTTCTTCCAGCGGGTGGAGCAGGAATCGATTGTGGCGGGCCAGTAGAGCATGGGGAGACTGTTCTGGTGCCATCGCGAGCAAGCTCGCTCCCACGGAGCAGAGCCGGGGGGCACCGAAGATCCCTGTGGGAGCGAGCTTGCTCGCGATGACGGACTGACCGGTCACAAAAAATATTTTTGCTAATGGGAATAGATATCAAACAGAAATGAGTTGCTGTATCTTTCGCGACACATTCTTGTCAGCCTCCCGATGCGGAGGCTTTTTTCCATTAGGATTGTGCATTGATGCGTCGGATTCTCGTTTCACTGTGTGTGCTCCAGGCTTATTCCGTTTCCACCTGGGCTGAACAGCCAGTCCCTGCCAAGCCGGCTTCCCTTGAGTTGCAAGCCACGGATATCGTCGGTAGCGCCGACTATGAATCGGCACAGGGACCGGTGAAGGGCTATCACGCCACCCGTTCGGCCAGTGCCACCCGTACCGACACCGCGATTCATGAAACGCCACAGTCCATTTCCGTGGTATCCCGCGACGTGGTCCAAGACCTCAGTGCCACGCGCCTGCAGGATGCCCTCGATTACGCCGGCGGCGTAGGCCGGGCCAACAACTTCGGTGGCCAGGGCCTGACCACGTTTACCGTGCGCGGCTTTACCACGGGGGAGTTCTACCGCAACGGTTTCCCCATCAACCGTGGCTACCCGAACATGCCCGACGCCAACACCATCGAGCGGCTGGAGGTCCTGCGTGGCCCGGCCACCATGCTTTACGGTCGTGGCGATCCGGGCGGTACCTTCAACGTGGTGTCCAAGCAGCCGTTGGCCGAGCGCACGGTGACCCTGGGCAGCCAGGTCAATGACCAGGGCATGCGTCGTGGCACCGTGGATGCCTCCGGACCGCTGGACGAAGAGGGCCGCCTGGCTTACCGGTTGAACGTGATCGGCGAGGGCGGCGATACCTTCCGCGATCACGTCGAGACCGAGCGCTATGGCATTGCGCCTGTGGTGACCTGGCAGGTCAACGACACCACGCGCCTGACCTTCGAAGGCGATTTCATGCGCAACAATGCGCCGCTGGACCGTGGCCTGACCCATTACGCCGGCCAGCGCGGCACTGCGTCGCGGGATACGTTTTTCGGCGAAAAGGACGCCGGCAAGCTGCACAACGACAACAACATGCTGCAGGTACGCTTCGAGCACATGCTCAACGACGACTGGACCCTCGCTGGCGGAACCCAGTGGCTCGACGGCACCTTGCAGGGCAACGCGGTGGAGGGCAACGGGATCGCTGCCGACGGGCGCACCCTGGGCCGCAACTTCAACTACCGCAAGCTGGAGTGGACCGATCGTGACACCCAGCTCAACCTCTCCGGGCATTTCTCCACCGCAGGGTTCGAACACACACTGTTGACCGGTATCGAGTACGAAGACTACGACTATCAGTCCATCATCCAGCGTTCCTCCGGCGCCGCCGGTGCCTACCCGATCGACATCTTCGATCCGGTGTACGGCCAGCCACGCCCGGCGTTGACACGCACGCCGACCAATGACCAGGAAAACCTCAAGACCCTGGGCGTATTCATCCAGGACCAGGTGGCGCTGACCGAGCGCTTGAAGGTGTTGGCCGGCGCGCGCATCGAGCGGTTCGAGCATCGGTACGAGAATTTCACCACCCGCAATGGGGATTGGGATGCCAGCCATAACGCGACCACTCCACGACTGGGCGTGATCTACGACCTGACCGACACCGTGGCGGTGTATGCCAATACCGCCCGTTCGTTCAAACCTAACACTGGCCGTAGCCGTGCAGGCGGTGGGTTCAAGCCGGAGGAGGGCAAGTCCTACGAAATGGGCGTCAAGTGGGAAGCGCTGGACCGCCAGTTGAGTGTCGATGCGGCGGTGTACCAGATCGAAAAGCGTAACGTACTGACCCCCGATCCCTTGGACCAGGACTTCAAAGTGGCGGCCGGCGAAGTGCGCAGCCGCGGTTTCGACTTGAATGTGGCGGGCAACCTGACACCACAATGGCGAATGATCGGTGGCTACGCCTATGTGGATGCCGAAGTGACCAAGGACACCAGCATCCCGTCCGGCACCCGCTTGCTCAACGTGCCCAGGAACTCCTTCAGCCTGTTGAACGTCTACGAGTTCCAGGACGGTGGCCTCAAGGGCCTAGGCCTTGGTGTCGGTGCCCGGTACGTCGACGAGCGGGCCGGCAATACCGCGGCCAGTACCTTTAGCATGGACAGCTACAGCGTCGTGGACCTGCTCGGTTTCTACAAGGTCAACGAGCGGATCCGCCTCAACCTGGATCTGAAGAACCTGTTTGATGCCGACTACGAAGAGGGAGCATTCGGTGGCGTCTACGCCTACCCGGGCGCTCCGCGGACCGTGCAGGCCGGCATCTCCTACACGCTCTGAATCCAGTGCGTCATGAAAACCCCGGAGGTCCTGCCTCCGGGGTTTTTCTTTATTACCACTTGCCCGTGCTCATGCCGCCGTCCACTGGCAGTATCGCGCCGGTGGTGAAGTCTGCGCTGGCCAGGTACAGCACGGCTTGGGCGATCTCTTCGATGGTGCCTACGCGTCCGGCCGGGGCCAGGCCGTTGAGGAACTCGCGGTGCGCCGGATCATGCATCGGTGTGTCGACGATCCCGGGGGCCACGGCGTTGACCTTGATGTTGTAGGGCGACAGCTCGAGGGCCAGGGCGCGGGTCATCTGGTTGACGCCGCCCTTGATCAGCACCGGCAACGCCGCCGGTACCTGGATGTTGGGCTGCAGGGCCACGGCGGCCGAGATGTTGATGATGAAACCTTGCTGGCGGCTGATCATATGGGCGGCCGCGGCCTGGCTGGCGAAGACGAGCCCTTTGAGGTTGGTGTCCAGCAACGCGTCCAGGTCCTGGGGGCTGTATTCGACAAAGGGCTTGGGCAGGAAGAAGCCGGCGTTGTTGACCAATCCGTCGACGGCGCCGAACGCCTCGATGGCTCTTTCGACCAGTGCCGTTGCGGTCGAAGGATCGGCGATATCGCCCACCACGCCGATGAAGGCGGCCGGATGACCGAGCAGGGCGGCGGCATTGTCCAGGCCGGCCCCGGAGCGCGCATTGCCCACCACGTTATAACCCCGGTCCAGGAATGCCTTGACCAGGCCCAGGCCGATCCCGCTGGACGCGCCGGTGACGATGACGGTTTTGTTGATGCTCATGATTGACTCCTGATCACATTGAATGGAACCGGGCGCCCGTGTGGGCGGTGGTTGTGGTCAGGGTATTGCTGCATCGATGCTTGATAAATATGGGTTCTGGTACTTGAGTTGATACCTCATGTAATGAGTGGCAAGGGCAACGCAAGCTCGTTCCCATGGATTTGTCAGACAGGCAGGCAGAAAAAAGCCCGGTCAATGGACCGGGCTCGGAAGGGATCTGTCATTCCTTGGGAAGACTTCGATAGTGGGTCGTCGTCATTCCCGCGTACCCCCAGTTATCCGTATCGACTTCCTCGATCACGATATGGGTCAGGTGCGGATCCTTGCCCAGTACGCGCTGAAGGGTATCGGTGATTTCGGCGATCACCTGGGCTTTTTGTTCGCGGGTAACGCCGTCTCGGGTAATTCGCACATTGACGAAAGGCATGTCGCACTCCTGCTGATCAAAAAGACGCAGGAGAAATTCCCACGTCAACGAACTCACTGTATTTATACGCCACAGGCTGATAAACAGGGCCTCGGCATATTCAGTTGATACGCGGTGTAATCAATCATGAAACGTCATTTCGAAGACCTGCAGTTGGGCAGCATAGAACTGTTTTGCCTGGCGGCAGAGGCGGGCAGTTTCACCGCTGCGGCGCAACTGGCAGGGGTAACCCCCGCGGCGGTGAGCCGTTCGGTCTTTCGCCTGGAAGAGCGCCTGGGCTCCCGGCTTTTCGTGCGTACCACCCGCAGCATCCGCCTGACCGAAGCCGGCAGGACCTACTTCGAGCAATGCCGCCAGGCGTTGACGCAACTGGTGGAGGCGCAGCAGGAAATGATGGGGGCGCAGTCGGTACCGTCCGGGCAACTGCGCATCAGCTTGCCCACCACGTATGGTCACCACCGCATCCTGCCATTATTGCCGACCTTTCGGGCGCTGCATCCGCAAGTCAGCGTGGACGTCCACTTGAGCAACCGCAACATCGATTTCGTGGCCGAAGGGTATGACCTGGCTATCCGGGTGCGGGCCCAGCCGGACTCCTCCATGATCGCCCGCCTGCTGGAAGACGCGAAGCTGGTGGTCATCGCTTCCCCGGACTATCTGCGTCGGGCCGGGACCCCACAGACCCTGGAAGACCTGGACGTTCACGAATGCATCCAGTTCGAATTGCCCAGCAGCGGTCGTCGCATCTCCTGGTTGTTCAATGTCGACGGCCGGGAGCGCGAAGTGTTCGGCCAGGGCGGCTACTGCTGTTCGGATGATGTGCTGGGTGGGGTCAGCCTGGCCAGGCATGGGGCAGGGTTGTTTCAGACGTATCGATTCATTGTCGAAAAGGAACTGGCGGATGGGAGCCTGGTGGAGGTGCTACAACCCTACAGCGGCCGATCCCGTCCGTTTACGTTGCTCTATCCTCACGGCCGGTATGTGCCGCAACGGGTGCGTGCTTTCGTGGACTTCCTGTTGACGTACCGGCAGCAGTGGGCCGAAGCCTGAAGCAAAAACCTGTGGCGAGGGGATAAGTCCCCCCCGCCACACTGAAGCGATCAGGTTTGCGCTCGGTCAGCGATCAGAACCGGAATGCCTGACGACCGATCAACAACCACTTGCCGTCTTTCTGCTTCTGCCAGATCTGGAAGTTCTCGATTTCCGTCGGGACCACTTCGGTGCCCTTGAGCGCTTGGGCCGAAAAGTGGTTACGCACCAGGGCGGTGTCTCCCGACAGGATGATTTTCTGATTCTTCATTTCCAGGGTCTTGAACGCACTCTTGCCGGTTTCGATGTCGGCAATGAAGGCTTTCTTGTCCTGGATGTTGCCGCTGGAATGCCCATAGGTCAGGTTCTCGGCGGCCAGGGCCTGGAGTTGCGGGATGTCCTTGTGCAGCATGGCCTGGGTCAGGTGGTCGACGGCCTGGGCCACTTCCTGTTCGGCCGATGAGGTGGCTGCCGCTGCGTAGCCGCTGAACAGGCACAAGAAGCTGACGATCAATGTCGCTTTTTTCATGAAGATTTCCTTGTTGTTGTAGGTATCGGCAATGCACGAGCACTTTGCTTGAATTGTGCTCGTCGGTCATCGTACAACTTGTCGAAGGCCACGGGAATAGTCGTACAGCCGGGCCATCTGTGAAATCGGCGAGGTCTGGTCAGAGGACACCGGGGAGGGACAACGATACTGCGAGGGACAACGATACTGCGAGGGCCTTCCTGGGCTGGCGGCGCATTCACAGCCCCTCGCGAACCGCTCCCCGAATGCCGTCCAGCAACATGGTGAACGCCGGGTTGTCGTTGTCCTCTCTCCACACCAGGTGCAGTTCGCTCTGCACCCCTTCACCCAGGTCGATTTCACGGAATACGACATGCTTGAACACCACGCTGGTGGCGCAGCGCGGCACTAGCGCCAGGCCCATGCCGGCGTTGACCAGCGCCAGGATCGTCAGCGACGAACCCAGCCACTGCACGAATTGCGGCGCGACCCGGGCCGAGCGGAGCATGCCGGTAAGCAGTTCGTTGAAGGGCGGGTAGGCGGTATGGGAGTACATGAGGAACGGTTGGCCGTCGAGATCCTGGACGCTCACGGAGTCGGCGCGGGCCAGCGGGTGGCCGGCAGGCACCGCCAGGACGAAGGGTTCGCGTACCAGGCACTCGGTGGCGTAGCCGGTCTCCAGTAGCGGGGAGCGGACGATGCCCAGGTCGATCCGCCGGGCCCGCAGTGCTTCATGCTGCTGATAGGTATTCATTTCCGACAGGACAATCTTGACCTGGGGCTGTTTCAGCCGTGCCTCGGCAATGACCCTGGGCAGGAACTCATACACGGCGCTGCCGACGAAGCTGATCGTCACCGAACCGATATCGCCCTGGGCGAACCGCCGGGCGGCCACGGCGGCCTGTTGCGCCTGCTCCAGGAGATTCTGCGCCTCGATGAAGAAAGCCCGGCCGGCGGCCGTGAGCGCGACGCTGCGGGTGCTGCGGGTGAACAGCTCGACCCCCAGGTGGTGCTCCAGCAACTGGATCTGCCGGCTCAAGGGCGGCTGGGTCATGTTCAGCCGTTCGGCGGCGCGACGGAAGTTGAGCTCGGTCGCCACGGTGGTGAAGCAGCGCAGTTGGGCCAGTTCAAACATTGATTCAATCCAGGTATCAATCAAGTGCCAAGTTAGATTAGACGGGAACAATACCGGCCGTCCATCATCGGGCCGTTCTCCACAAAAACAATGAATGGGAGGCTCCCTTGAACAACCTGTCGGACTCCACGCATGACAGCACCCTCGCGGTCGCTGCCGCCAAGGTCAAACGTCATGTCCTGCCCCTGGTGGTGGTGATGTTCATCGTCAACTACATCGACCGGGTCAACATCGGCTTCGTGCGCAGCCACCTGGAAACCGACCTGGGCATCGGCGCCGCTGCCTATGGCCTGGGCGCCGGGCTGTTCTTCGTCGGCTATGCGCTGTTCGAAGTGCCGTCCAACATGCTGCTGCAACGTTACGGCGCCCGGGCCTGGCTGACCCGGATCATGTTCACCTGGGGCGCGGCGGCGATGGCCATGGCCTTCGTGCGCGGCGAAACCAGTTTCTATGTCTTGCGTTTCATCCTCGGCGCGGCTGAAGCAGGGTTCTTCCCCGGCATCATCTACTACTTCACCCAATGGCTGCCCGCCAATGAACGCGGCAAGGCCATGGCGATCTTCCTCAGCGGCTCGGCCATCGCCTCGGTGATTTCCGGACCGGTGTCCGGTGCCTTGCTGCACATCAGCGGCATGGGCCTGCATGGCTGGCAATGGATGTTCCTGATCGAAGGTTTCGCCTCCATCGCCCTGTGCGGGTTTGTCTGGTTCTGGTTGCAATCGCACCCCAGCCAGGCCAAGTGGCTGACCGCTGAAGAGAAGACCGTGCTGATCGCCGCCATTGCCGAGGAGCAACGTGCCAGGGAAGCCGCCCAGGTCATCAAGCCGTCGGTGTTCAAGTTGCTCGCCGACCGCCAGATCGCGCTGTTCTGTTTCATTTACTTTTCCATCGCCCTGACCATCTACGGCGCCACCTTCTGGCTGCCGAGCATGATCAAGAAAATGGGCGGCCTGGGGGATTTCCAGGTGGGCCTGCTCAACTCCATTCCGTGGATCATTTCCATCGTGGCGATGTATGGCTTCGCCGCCTTGGCCAGCCGCTGGAAGTTCCAGCAGGCCTGGGTCGCGGTGACCCTGGTGATCGCTGCCTTCGGCATGTTCATGTCCACCACCGGCGGTCCGGTGTTCGCCTTCGTCGCGATCTGCTTCGCGGCCATCGGTTTCAAGGCGGCCTCGGCGCTGTTCTGGCCCATCCCCCAGGGCTACCTGGACGCGCGCATCGCAGCGGCGGTGATCGCCCTCATCAACTCCATCGGCAACCTCGGCGGTTTCGTCGCGCCCACGGCCTTCGGCTTCCTGGAACAGACCACCGGTTCCATCGAAGGCGGCCTGTACGGGCTGGCCATCACCTCGCTCGTGGCGGCCGTGGTGATCTTTTTCGCCCGCACCGCGCCGCGTCGGGACAAGCCTGACTCGCTGTCCGGTCGGCCCGAAGCGGCGACCCACGCCGACTCATCGGAAAAATCACAAGCCCTGAACCCTGGCCCATCGGGAGCCGCTGTATGAAGATCAAACGCGTCACCGTCACACCCATCGCCTTCCGTGATCCGCCGCTGCTCAACGCCAGCGGCATCCACGAACCCTACGCGCTGCGCTCGATCATCGAAATCGAGAGCGACAACGGCTACATCGGCCTGGGAGAAAGTTACGGCGATGCGCCGGCTCTGGCGATCCAGCAACAGCTGCAAAGCCAGCTGATCGGCCTGGATCCGTTCAACCTCAATCAGCTGAGGGCCATTGTCCAAGCCACCGTGGCGGCCCACCGCCCGGCGAGCGTCGCGGGGGCGGAGCTGGCGCCGGGATCCCACGCCAGCAAGGCAGTGAGCAATGCCTATTCGGCCTTCGAGGTGGCGTGCCTGGATCTTCAGGCCCGTTACCTGAACGTACCGTTGGTGGACCTGCTGGGCGGGGCGATTCGCGATCAAGTGCCGTTCAGTGCCTACCTGTTCTTCAAGTATGCCGAGCACATCGATTCACCGTACCCGCCGGACAGCTGGGGTGAAGCCCTGGATGAACGGCAGATCGTCGCCCAGGCCCGGCGCATGATCCAGGACTACGGCTTCAAGAGCATCAAGCTCAAGGCCGGTGCCCTGGAGCCGGAGCATGAAGTGTCGTGCATCAAGGCGTTGAAGCAGGCGTTTCCCGGTTATCCCTTGCGCATCGACCCCAATGGCAACTGGTCGCTGGAGACTTCCATTCGCATGGCCGAGTTACTGGGCGATGACCTGCAGTATTACGAAGACCCGACGCCAGGGCTGGGGGGGATGGCCGAACTGCACAGGCGCACGGGGCTGCCCCTGGCCACCAACATGGTGGTCACCGACTTCGACGAGCTGCGTCGCAGCATCGCCCAGGACAGCGTGCAGATCGTCCTGGCCGATCACCATTACTGGGGCGGGCTGCGCGACACCCAGGTGCTGGCGAAGATGTGCGCCACCTTCGGCCTTGGGGTGTCGATGCATTCGAATTCGCACCTGGGCATCAGCCTCATGGCCATGGCCCACGTGGCGGCAGCGGTGCCGAACCTGGACTACGCCTGCGACACCCATTACCCATGGCAGGAGCCGGACGAAGAAGTCATCCAGGGCGGCAAGCTGCCCATCGTCGATGGCTGCGTGAAAATTACCCGGGCGCCGGGGCTCGGGCTGGAGCTGGACCGAGACCAGTTGGGCCTGCTGCATGAACAGTACCTGCGTTGCGGCATTCGCCAGCGTGACGATGTGCGGCAGATGCAGCGCTACCGGCCGGACTGGAAAACCGTCAAGCCGAGGTTCTGAGGCGACGGCGGCGGGCCTGCCGCGCAGGCCAGCGAAAGCAGGCCCTTGTGGTGAGGGGATAAATCTCCTCACCACAAGGTCGGTGGTATTGAGCACCCACCTTATACCCTCCCAGGCCATCCAGTGGCCCACGCCCAAAGTACCGCGCCCGCCGACAACGCAGTCTTACGCCCAAACTGCCGCGCCCGTCAGCCTCGCCGTCTTACACCCAAAATGCCGCGCCAGCCCGGCGCTTCCAAAGCACTCGCCAATTGCCCCCAAGGCAGCGTATGGCGTGGCCTGCAGCCTTTCGATAATCGCCTCCGACATCCCGTCCCCTGTTGCGGAGCGCGCCATGCACAACAATAACAATACCCGCCACCGTTTTTTGCCTGCGGTGATCGCCGGCCTTTCGACCCTCGGCCTGACGTCGTGGGCCCAGGCTGAAATCATGCTGTACGACAAGGACCAGACCACTTTTTCCACCGACGGCTATATCAATGCTTTCTACGTCAACAGCGACGTGGATCGTGCCGGCGAGCAATTCGACCGTCGTCAGTCGCGGGTCAAGATGGGGTTCTTGCCCAACTACCTGGGCTTCAACATGGGCAAGCAGGTCGATGACCTCAAGCTAGGCGCCCGCGCATCGTTCTGGGTGACCATCAACGACAGCGAAACCAACGGCACCGACACCGCCATCGACGTGCGCCAGTTCTACGGCACCGTGGCCAACCCGGAGTGGGGCGAGGTATTGATCGGCAAGGACTTCGGCCTGTTCGCCCGTTCCAACATCCTGCTGGACGAGCTGTTGGCCGGCTACGGCCAGGTCAGCGATACCCTGGGCCTGGTGGACGGTGGTGGCGTGTCGTTCGGCAACATCGGCAGCGGCTATCCCTATCCGTTCCCCACCTCGCAGATCACCTATCGCACGCCGGTGGTGGACGGACTGCGCATGGCGGTGGGGATCATGGACCCGGTGGACACCAACGACAACAGCGCCACCGGCAAGGCCTACCAGGAAAACCCACGCACCGAGAGCGAGATCACCTACCAGTTCGACCTCGCCGGAGCCAAGATCTACAGCTGGCTCAACGGCAGCTACCAGACCTCGGACAACACCGATACCACCGTCGAGTCCGTGACTTCCAAGGGGGTGGGCTATGGCGTGCAGGCCAAGATGGGCGGGCTGTCGCTCACCGGCTCCGGATTCCAGGCCAAGGGCATCAACCCGTTCTTCACCAACAACGCGGGCGAAGCCACGTTGCGCAATGTCGACAGCAAGGGCTACCTGCTGCAGGGCTCGTACAAGCTGGGCAAGAATCGCCTGGCGCTGTCCTATGGCAAGACCGATGACGACGGCAACGGGGTGGTGGGCAGCGGCGCCGATTACGAAACCCGTGGCATCGCCTTGTTCCACGACATCAACGACAACCTCAAGCTCGTGGCCGAGTACAACCAGTTCGAAATCAATGGCCACGACACCAGCGCCCAGAACGAGGACACCGATACCTTTGCGGTGGGCGCTGTGTTGACCTGGTGACAACGATTCGCCGGGCGAAAAGCACACCCCGCGGGGCTGTACGATGCGCCTGAGACACTGAGGTCATGATCGCTCCCACGCGGAGCGTGGGAGCGATCAGTCATCGAGCCAGTTTCGTGGCGGTCCCACCGTGCGCATCGCGGTCGGGACCGCCACCGTTCTCCTCCCATGGAAGCGTGCACCCGCTACCCAAGTAGCATTCGTCGCCCTGGCGCGGCTTCGTACACTCAAGACTCCTATCACGCACCCGTCGGAGGCGAAGATGCCACAGGCCCGGAACGAAGGCGTGGTCAGCGCAATGTCCCAGGCAACGGACGTCCAGCAAGTGGCCCAGGAGCTGGCGCGGCAGTTGCTGCATCCCTATCTGGGGTTCGTACTGTTCTTCTGTTCAGCCGAATACGATCTGCCGGCCCTCGGCCAGGCGCTTTCGCGCAGTTTCGGTGGCATTCGCCTGGTGGGGTGCACCAGCGCCGGGGAGATCACGTCCCTGGGCTACGGGCGCAACTGCGTGACAGCGGTGGGCTTCGACCACCGGCACTTTTCCATCGCCGCCGAGTTGATCGGCGAAATGGAGCATTTCAGCCTGATCGACGCCCAGCAGATGGTCGAACGACTGGCTGGCGGTTGTCGCAGCAATGCCCTGGCGCCGATCAAGGGCCACAGCTTCGCGCTGACCTTGCTCGATGGCCTGTCGAGCCGCGAGGAAATGGTGCTGGCGGCGTTGAGTGCGGCCCTGGGAGACATCCCGCATTTCGGCGGCTCGGCCGGAGACGACAATTACCTCACCCACACCCACGTGTACTTCGAAGGCCAGTTCCACAGCGGCGCCGCCGTGGTGGTGCTGGTCAACACCTGGCTGGAGTTCGAAGTGTTCACCACCCATCACATCCTGCCCCGCCAGGAGAAACTGGTGGTGACCGGCGCCGACAGCGCTTCCCGGCGGGTCTATGAGCTCAACGCCGAACCCGCCGCCGAGGAATACGCCCGGCACATCGGCGTGCCGGTCGGCGCCCTCGATTACCGGGTGTTCGCCGCCCATCCGCTGGCGGTGCGCATCAACGACCAGTACTACGTGCGCGCCATCCAGCAGGTGCATCCGGACCTGAGCCTGAGTTTTTACTGCGCGGTGGAGAACGGCATCGTCCTGACGGCCATGACCCCGGGGCCTCTGCTGGACAACCTGCAAGACCTGTTCGACGGCCTTAAGTCGCGCCTCGGCGACCTCTTGCTGACCATCGGCTGCGATTGCTTCCTCCGGCGCCTGGAGCTGGAGGATCGTGGCGGCCTGGAGCCGATCGGGCAGTTCCTGCGTGAACAACGGGTGATGGGCTTCAACACCTATGGAGAACAGTTCAATGGCATGCATATCAACCAGACCTTCACCGGAGTTGCCATTGCCCGACATCGCGTCCCCGGCCATCGCTGAGCTGCAGGCGCAGCTCGCCAAGCTGCAGCACGAAAACCGCAAGTTGCGGCGTATCAACGATGCCCTGATCGAGCGCGTGGAGTCCGGTGTGACCCGGGGCAGCGATCCGTATGCGGCGTTCCAGCATTCGGTGGTCCTGGCCGAGCAGGTTCGCGAACGCACCGACGCCCTGAACCAGGCCATGGCCGAGCTCAAGGCCGGTAATCACTTGCTGGGCGAGGCAAGGTTGCGCGCGGAGATGGCCCATCGGCACCTGATCGACGCCATCGAGAGCATTTCCGATGCCTTCGTGCTGTTCGACGAACAGCAGCGCATCGTCCTGTTCAACAGCCGCTTCAAGGCGTTCTGGGCCCACAGCCGGGTGAGGATCATCGCCGGGATGCGTCTTGGCGAGGTCAAGCGCCTGATGACCGCCAACGGCCTGTTCAGCGAGGAAACCCGCGGGCAGGATGACGAGCATGTGCTCTACCGGCTGCAGAACGGGCGCTGGTTGCAGGTCAGCGAACGGCCGACCCAGGAAGGCGGGCGGGTGATACTGTTCACCGATATCACCGACGTCAAGCTCAGCGAAACCGTGCGTCGCGAACAGGCCGTGGCGCAGAAGTCCCATCTGTTGCAGCGGGCGGTGGACAACCTGTCCCAGGGCGTGGCGATGGTCAACGCCCAAGGCGTGCTGGAACTGTGGAACCGGCGTTTCCTGGAACTCAGCGGCCTGGCCCCGGTAGCCGCCCACAGGCCGTTCAACGAGGTGATCGCCGACAGCGAACTGCAACTGCTGACCCCCGCCAGCCGCGACGGCAACGGTCGGTTGATCCACGAGTGCGAGCAACGCCTGTCCGATGGCCGGGTCCTGGAGATCCGTACCCATCCGCTGCCCACCGGCGGCTACGTCAATACCTTCACCGACATCACCGAGCGTTACCAGCATGCCGAGGCGCTGAGTGAAAGCGAGCGCTGGATCCGTCTGATCACCGACCATGTCCCGGCGTTGATCGCCTACCTCAATGCCGACCTGGTCTATGAGTTCACCAACAAGGTCTACGAGCAATGGTACTGCTGGCCCCGGGGCGTGATGCTCGGCCAGAGCCTGCGCGAGGCCCACAGCGAGCAGCATTACCAGCGCCTGGAGGCCTATGTGGCCCGGGCCTTGGCGGGGGAGAGCGTAACGTTCGAATTCGCCGAGACCAACATCAACAACCAGGAGCGCTACATGCTGCGCTCCTACGTGCCGAACCGGTTGGCCAACGGCGAAGTGGTGGGGATCTTCGTGCTGATCCGCGACATCACCGAGCGGCGGCGCACCGCCGAGGCGCTGCACCAGGCCTACCAGAACCTGGAGCAACGGGTGCAGGAGCGCACCGCCGAACTGACCACCCTCAATGACCAACTGTTGCGAGAAATCGACGAGCGCAGTCGGGTGGAGGTGCGCTTGCGCGAGGCCAAGCGCGAAGCCGAGCAGGCCAACCTGTCGAAAACCAAATTCCTCGCGGCGGTCAGCCACGATTTGCTGCAGCCCCTCAATGCCGCGCGATTGTTCACCAGCGCCTTGCTCGAACGCCGCGAGCCGGTGGCGAACGCGCAGTTGGTGCGCAACGTCAGCAATTCCCTGCAGGACGTGGAAAACCTGCTGGGCACCCTGGTGGATATCTCCAAGCTGGACGCCGGGGTGATCAAGGCGGATGTCGCCCCGTTCGCCCTCAGCGAGCTGCTCGACAACCTCGCCGCCGAATACGCCCAGGTGGCCCGTAGCGAAGGGCTGGGGCTGCGCTTCGTACCGTGTTCGGTCCTGGTGCGCAGCGACATGCAGTTGCTCGCGCGGATCCTGCGCAACCTGTTGAGCAATGCCATCCGCTATACCCCCAGCGGCCGGGTGGTGCTGGGGTGCCGACGGCATCGACGGCAGGTCTCGATCCAGGTCTGGGACAGCGGCATCGGCATCGCCGAGGAACGCCTGGAGGAAATCTTCCAGGAGTTCAAGCGCGGCGATGTGCAGCGCCCGGACCAGGACCGCGGCCTGGGCCTGGGGCTGGCGATCGTCGAAAAGATCGCCGGTATCCTCGGGCACCGGATCCAGGTGCGTTCGTGGCCGGGCAAGGGCTCGATGTTCTCCATCGACGTGCCTCTGAGCGCCACCGCGCCCACGCCGCAGCCCTGCCTGGACATGAGCGAACCCATGCTCGAACGCTTGCGCGGCGCGCGGATCTGGGTGCTGGACAACGACGCGGCCATTTGCGCCGGCATGCGCACGCTATTGCAAGGATGGGGGTGCCAGGTGCTGACCGCGCTGTCGGAGCAGGACCTGGCGGGCCAGGTGGACTGCGCCCACGCCGAGGTGGACCTGTTGATCGCCGACTATCACCTGGACAACGATCAGAACGGCGTCGACGCGGTGGCCCGTATCAACGCTCAACGGGCTTCGGCGATCCCGGCCATGTTGATCACCGCCAACTACAGCAACGAGCTCAAGCAGCAGATCCGTGAGCGCGGCCACACCTTGATGCACAAGCCGGTGCGGCCGATGAAGCTCAAGACGGCGATGAGTCATTTGTTGGGCCAGCCCCGCAACCATTGAGCCGAACGCTGTTGCGGCGAGGGGATTGTTCCCGCCGGGTCTGCCTGGCAGACCCCGGTTGTCAGTTTTCAGGGCCGCTTCGCGCCCCAGCGGGGCGGTGCGACGTTTCGCTAGATCGCCTCGCCACAGGGATGTGTGTCAACGCCGCAGATAAGCCCCGAAATCGATATCCCCGGCACTGAGGATCGCCTGCACCCGGTTGTGCACATTGAGCTTGCGCAGGATGGCCGAGACGTGGGCCTTGACCGTGGTCTCGGCGATGTCCAGGGTGTAGGCGATCTGTTTGTTCGACTCACCCTTGGTCATGCGCTCGAGTACCAGCAGCTGCTTGCGGGTCAGGGCCTGGAGCAGTTCGGGCGGGAACGCCGGGGTTTCGCTCAGGCGCCGGCCTACCGGGTTCTTCTGGGTGCGGATGATGTCCGGTGGCAGGTACACGTTGCCGTTGAGGATCTGTTCGATGGCGTCGGTCATCTGCGAACGTGGCGAGGATTTGGTAATGAACCCCACCGCACCGTAGGTGATGGCCTGCAGGACGATCTGCTTGTCCTGTTCGGCGGAAACGATCACCACGGGGATCGTCGGCGCCTCGTTGCGCAGGTTGATCAGGCCATTGAGGCCGTGCATGCCGGGCATGTTCAGGTCCAGCAGGATCAGGTCCAGGTCGTCGTGCTCGTGGGTCAGTGCCAGGGCACTGTCCAGGTCGGCGGTTTCCATGACTTCGCTGCCAGGGAAGCCGTCGCTGATAACGTTGTGGATGGCTTCGCGAAACAGTGGGTGATCGTCGGCTATCAGGATTTTATACATGGCCATTCACCTCGTTATTGTTGTGGGGCAGTTGCAGCACGCTTTTGACTCGCACTTGTGCATCAGGGAAAAGGTTCGGGTCGGGCGGCCTGCAAGGGCAGGTTGGCCGCTTCCCAGGCATCGAGGCCATCGCGATACCAGTACAGATGCTTATAGCCCATGGCAGCGGCGCGTTTTACCGCGTTCCAGCTCAACCAGCAATCGGAGCGGCAATAAAAGACCAACGGTTGGTCCATGCGCCCGGCGGTGGCTTTGCGCAGGTAATGAGCGAAGTAGTCCTGCCAGGTCGGATCCAGGTGGCCGTCGCCGGTATTGGCCAGCCACAGGCTGCCGGGGAGGTTGGCGTGGGGTTCGTTGTCGATGAACCGGCCCTGGACCCAGGGCCGACGGTAGACGTCCACCAGCACGGGAGGCGAGGCTTGCTGGAGCAGTCGCTGCAACGCCTGGGTATCGATGGTCTGCGCGCCTTGGACCTCGGCGGGCGTGGGGCTGCGATACCGGTCGATGCGATAACCCTGGGGCGAGAACAGCGTGTCGTCGGCCTGGGCGACGCTCAGCCACAGGCACGGCAAGACGATTGCCAGCAAACGGAGCATGGGGATTGATCCTTGTTGTTATGGGTGCATTACATGCCAGGGTCGCGGTCTTGTGAATGCGACCATAGACAGGAAAACCAGTACTAAAGTCGTAAAAATGCTCCTGTCACAGGCTGGGGATCGCCACCGGACCTTGTGGGAGCGAGCTTGCTCGCGATGACGGCGGCACAGCCAATACCGAGGCCGACTGAACCACCGCTATCGCGAGCAGGCTCGCTCCCACAGAGGGACAGGCACGGTTAACCTGCCTTGCGCAACGCCGCATGCTGCGGATTGAACGTCCACACCGCCAGCAGCGCGAACACCAGGGTCAGCACCAGGCACACCACCATTGCCAGCAGGTTGAACTGCCCGTACAAGGCAAACCGCACCAGTTCCACCCCGTGGGTGAACGGGTTCACCGCGCAGAGCCAGTACAGCCAGGGGCTGGCCTCGAGCATTTTCCATAGCGGGTACAGTGCCGAAGACAGGAAGAACATCGGGAAGATCACGAAGTTCATGACCCCGGCGAAGTTCTCCAGCTGCCGGATAGCGTTGGACAGCAGCAAGCCCAGGGCGCTGAGCATCAGGGCCACCAGCAGCAGCGCCGGCAATGCCAGCAGCAGGCCCTCGACCGGGGGCTGGACGCCATACAGCCAGGCAATGGCCAGGAAGGCATAGACCTGCAGCAATGAGATAAGCGAGGTCGCCACCAGCTTGCTCGCCAGCAGGAATGCCCGGGGCAGGGGGCTGGTCAGCAGCACCCGCATGCTGCCCATCTCCCGGTCGTAGACCATCGACAACGAGCCTTGCATGCCGTTGAACAACAGGATCATGCACGCCAGCCCAGGCACGATGTACACCTCATAGGGAATGTAGGTGTCGTAGGGGGCGATGATGGCGATGCCCAGTGCCGCCCGAAAGCCGGCTGCAAAGACCAGCAGCCACAGGAGCGGGCGGACCAGCGCACTGAGCAGGCGCGTGCGTTGCAGCATGAAGCGCAGCCATTCGCGTATCACGATGCCGCTGAAACATTGCCAATACGCATTCATGAGCAAACTCCCGGCGTGGTCAGGCAAGTAAAGGCCGAGCCCAGGTCACCGCCATGGGCCTGGCTCACGGCATCGGCTCGGCCACTGGCGACGAGGCGGCCTTGATGCAGGATCAGCAGCGCGTCGCCGGGCTGCACTTCATCCAGCAGATGGGTGGTCCAGAGCACGCTGATGCCTTGCTCGCTGCACAGTTGCCGGACATGCAGGCCAAGGGCCTGGCGACTGCCCGGATCCAGGCCGACGCTGGGCTCGTCCAGCAGCAACAGGCGTGGTTCATGGAGCAGTGCCCGGGCGATTTCCACCCGACGACGGTGACCGCCATTGAGATTGCGCACTCGTTCGTGGCGTCGCTCAGCCAGGCCCTGGCGGGCCAGCTCGGCGTCGATCCTGGAACCTCCCTGGCGCCGCGACAGGCCATGCAGGGCGGCGTGATAACGCAGGTTCTGCTCGACGCTCAGGTCCAGGTCCAGAGTGCTCTGCTGGAAGACCACGCCCAACTGACGCAAGGCCGCCCGAGGCGAAGCCTGCAAGCAGTGGCCGCCGACACGGATCTCGCCTCGCTGCACATCGTAGAGGCGCGTGAGCAGGGCGATCAGCGTCGACTTGCCAGCTCCGTTGGGGCCCAACAGCGCGGCGAACTGCCCGGCGGGCAGCGCGAAACCGACTTGCCTGAGGGCTTCGCGGGCGCCATAGGCGAAGCTCAGGTCACTGACCTGCAAGGCGTTCATGGCGTGACCACCACGCCCCACGGATAGCGCCCGACTTTCACCGACTTGAGCACCTTGCGGCTCTGGACATCGATCACCGAGACATCACCGCTCACGCCGTTGGTCGCCAGCAGTTGGCGTTGGTCCGGGGTGAACGCCAGTTGCCAGACCCGGCGGCCCACCAGCAGGTAGTCCAGCACTTCGAAAGTCTTGGCGTCGATCACCGCCACATGGTTGGCCGGGCCCAGGGCGACGAAGGCGAGCTGGCCGTCGGCACTGAGCTTGATGCCCACCGGTTGCACCTTGTCCGGGTGTACGCCCTTGATCTGGAAGGTCAGGGTCTTGAGCACCTGGCGAGTCGCGACATCAAGGATGGTCAGGGTGCCGCCGATCTCCGCCGACGCCCAGAGTTGCGAGCCATCGCGGCTGAACTCGACGAAACGCGGCCGCTGGTCCACCAGGGTGTTGTCGGCCAGGGTCTGGGTGCTGGTGTCGATCCAGTGCAGCATGTTGGTGGTTTCGCTGGTGTTGACCGCCCACTTGCCGTCGGGGCTGACGGCCATGCCCTCCGGCTCGACGCCCACGCCGATCTGGCCGAGCACTTCGGAGGTCTGGGTGTCGATCACCGTCACCAAGGCGTCGTCCTCGTTGGAGACGTAGAGCCAGCGGTCGTTGGGATGCAGGGCGAACTGTTCCGGATCCTTGCCGGAGGGCAGCTCCTTGACGATCTTGCGGGTGGCCACGTCCATCACCTGGACCCGGTCCGAATCGCTGGCGCAGATGTACAGGAGACGGTTGTCGTGGGACAGCAACAGGCCCCGTGGACGTTGGCCCACCGGCAGGGTCTCGATGACCTCCAGGCGCTGCAGGTCGATCAGGCTCAGGCTGTTGTCCTTCTCGTTGGAGACCCAGGCGATGCTCGCGGCGGCGGGACCGGCGGCGAACAACGCCATGCCCAGGGTGAGGACCTGGCAGGCTTGGAGCAAGGGGCGAGGCATGGCGGTTTCCTTATTGTTGTTATCGATCAGGGGTAACGGCAGCTCACTTCGGGTTTGTCATAGCCCAGGCTGTCCATTTCGTTGGAGGGGTGCAGGAAGCCGTCCTGGGGGGAGGTGCTGACCAGGGCCCGCGGCTGGACCAGGGGAATCGGTTGGCGCAGTTGGCCATTCCATGGCCGGTAGCTGAGCTTGCGGCCCTTGAAGCCGTCCAGCGGCAATTGATCGCTCAGAGCCAGTTGGCGGATTGCCGACGGGTCGTCCTGGCGCAGCTTGCTCACCGCGCTGGCGATGCTGCGCACGGCGATCCAGGCCGCGAAGTCACGGTCGTTCATCCAGCGGCCGGCCAGGGCCTCGAAGCGCTTCTGCAGTTGCGCCGCGCCGTAGGTTTCCACGGTCTTGTGCCAGCCGGTGGGCACCAGCCCCTGGGTGCCGGCCACCGGCCGCGGGTACCAGGTCTGGTAGGGCAGGTATTCGCCGAAATCCCCGCGTTCGTCCGCCACCAGCACCACGTCGTATTCGGCGGTCTGGGTGAACAACGGCATATCGGCCTGGGCGCTGCGGCGCTGATCGTTATCGAACTGCCAGGCTTTTTCGGCGACGGTCTTGATGCCGAAGCGTTTCATGGCCCGGCGCAGGGCGGCGGCGTAGGCCTGGTCGTCGGGCGTCTGGCCGACGATCAGCAAAGCCCGCTGCCATTTGCGCACGACGCTGAACTGCACCAGGGCATCGGCGAGCATGGCCCGGTCGGGCAGGCTGTGCAGCACGTTGCCCAGGCAATCGGTGGTGCGCAGGCTGTCGTCGGGACTGCCGGCATTGAACAGCAGGCTGTCGGGCAGGGCGGCGCTGAGCTGGCGCAGGCTGTCGGCCGGGGCGTTGACCACGAACAGCCGCAGGCCCTGTTCATGTTGCGCGCGAGCGGCTTGCACCAGCGCTTCGGGGCTGTCGACGCTGGCGCTTTGCAGGCGGTAATCGTGCTTGAGGAAACGCCCGGTACTGTTGCTGTCGACGATCGCCAGCTCGGCGCCGCGCAGCCCGGCGTCGGCAGGCTCGGTAATCACATTGGACAACAACGGTCCTGGATCGGGGCGATAACCCAGGTAGCCGATGCGCACTTGCAGTGGCGCGGCATCGTTCGCGTGAGCGGTTGCCGCTGCCAGCAGTGAAACCAGGGCGTAACTGACGAGCCGGCGCATGACATCCTCCATTGCGGGTAGCGCCAGCATAGGAAGGCCGGGGGCATGGGGAAATATGCAGAAAGTACCGCCGGGGCAGTACCAAGGTAGTAGCTCGCCGTCGCCGCCAGGGTTTTAGGATGCAGGCAATCGTCATCGACCAGGAGTGGACAGACCGTGCGGATTTTAAAGGCCCTGCTGCTGCCGTTTCTGCTGATCCTGAGTCTGATCGGGGTGGATCGTCCCAAAGCCTGTCACCGCCCAGGCCCTCCTGTGGGAGTGAGCTTGCTCGTGATAGCGGTGGTTCAGTCGGCCTCGGTATTGGCTGTGCCGCCGTCATCGCGAGCAAGCTCGCTCCCACAGGGTATGGGTGTCAACTTCGGGGCGGAACGCTAGTCATGTCGGCCCTCTGGCGCATCAATCTCTGGGTCACGGTGTTTTTCGCCCTGGTGACCCTGGCGTGCTCCCTGTTGTCGCTGCAGCAGGCCATGACCGATGTGAAGCGCGAGCTGCAATCGGCCGAATCGGTGGTGCATTACCTCAAGGAAACCGCCGAGCGCGACCCGGCCAGCCTGCAGACACGCCTGACCGGCAGCCTGCGGCATGTGCGGATACGCTGGCTGACACCAGGGGAAGAATTTCCGGCAGGTGCCGACAGCGGGCTGCAGGCCTGGCTCGGCCATCGACTGCTCGCCGATGGCCCGGCGCCGCAGGTGGTGGATCTGCGTGATGGGCGGCGGGCCTGGATCGCTGTCGATCCGCGGGACGAAATCGACGAAATCCTCGATTCACTGGTGCAACTGCTGGGCGTCTGCGCCATGGCCCTGTTGCTCAGCCTGTTGGTGATTCGCTGGGCGGTGCGCCGGGTCATGTCGATGCTCGACCAACTGCTGGGGGCGTTGCGCCAGGTGTCCAACGGCGACCTGAATGTGCACTTGCCCGCCGAAGGCATACCGGAGGCGCGGCAACTGGCGGGGCACTTCAATCGGATGACCGCCGCCCTGGCCCAGTCCCAGGCCGATAACACCCGGCTAACCCAGGCACTGCTGGCCGTGCAGGAGCAGGAACGTACGCATCTGGCCCAGGCGCTGCACGACGACCTGGGCCAGTATGTGACGGGCATCCGCGCCCGGGCCTGCCTGCTGCGCCTGGTCACCGGCCAGCCGACCGTGCTGGAGCAGACCGTCAGCCAGCTCGAAGCGGATTGCGAACACCTGCAACAGGGCTTCCGGGCCTTGGTGCACGACTTGTATCCGGTGGTGCTGCAGCACTTGCCGCTGGAAGAAGCCGTCGAATTGCTGGCACGGCAATGCCGCGATACCCATGGCATTGCCTGTGATTTGCGCATCGAAGGGGCCTTGCCGGCATTGTCCGGCTCGGACAAGACCCACCTGTATCGCCTGTTGCAGGAAGCGCTGACCAATGTCGCCCGCCATGCCAATGCCACCCGGGTAAGGATCCGCCTGGGCCAGCGTGCCGGCCGCTTGCGCCTGCTGGTGCGGGACAACGGCCGAGGGGCACAGCAGCCGCCCCGACCGGGTGTCGGCCTGCATTCGATGTGCGAACGGGCCCGCAGCCTGGGCGGCGAGCTGCGGGTGATCTGCCAGCCCGGTGCCGGCTGGGCGCTGGCCTTGAATATTCCCCTGGAGGCACGATGAACATTTTGTTGGTGGATGATCACGCGGTGGTCCGGCAGGGCTACGCCAGCCTTCTGCGAGCCTTGATGCCGGACCTGCAGGTTCGGGAAGCGACCACCGGCGAAGAGGCGTTGAGCCAGGTGCAGGAGCAGGTGCCGCATCTGGTGATCATGGACTTCGGCCTGCCTGGCATCAGCGGGCTGGAAACCACCCGGCGCCTGCGTCAGCGCCTGCCGCAACTGCGGGTGCTGTTTTTCAGCATGCATGACGAACTGCCATTGGTACGCCAGGCGCTGGATGCCGGCGCCTCGGGGTACCTGACCAAGAACTCGGCGCCCCAGGTGCTGGTGGAGGCGGTGCGACGGGTATTGGCCGGCCATGCCTATATCGAACAGTCCCTGGCGACACAACTGGCCTGCGCCAGCTCCCGGCATGACGCCGACCCGCGCCTGCAATGCATGACCCAGCGAGAGCTGGAGATCTTCGTCATGCTCGCCAAAGGCACGCCTGCGCGCACCATCGCCGAACAGCTGTGCATCAGCGCCAAGACGGTGTCCAACCATCTCACGCTGCTCAAAAGCAAGTTGCAGGTCAGCTCGCATGCCGAGCTGGTGCACTTGGGGATTGATATGGGGGTGGTGCGGGTGGCGGGATGAATCCCGGGTTCCACTGCGACGGTCAACGGTGGTGAGGGGATTTGGCGGAACGTCGCAACGTCCCGCTGGGCTGCGAAGCGGCCCCTCTTCAGTCGGTTCGCCGAGTTAACCGAACTGGGGCCGCTTCGCAGCCCAACGGAGATAAAAAATCCCCTTGCCACAGGTGTGTGCCGAAAGGCTCTCATCGATCCCAGGATTGCGGGCATCCCTTGCAACCCTGCATGTTGGCGTCCTGGAAATTCCCGTAATGCTGACGCGACCCACTCAGGTCAGCCTGCTCCAGGTTGCTTTCTCCCAGCTTGACCTCTTGCAGATTGGCGTCGCGCAGGTCGGCGCCCTTGAGGTCGGCCTTGCTCAGCCAGGCCATTTCCAGGTCGGCGGCTTGCAGGTTGGCATCGTGCAGGCGAGCGCCGGACAAGCGGGCGAACTGAAGATACGCGCCGGTCAGGTCGGCACGCTGGAACTGCGCACCCTGGGCGAACAGCCCCCATCCCTGGATCGCCTTGAGCGTGGCGCCGCTGAAATCGGCCAGGCGCAGATTGCTCTGCTGCAGGCTGGCACGGGTCAGGTTGGCGCCTTGTAGCTGGGCTTTCTCAAGGTTCGCCAGGTCCAGGCGCGCGTGCCGCAGGTCGGCGTCACGCAGGTCGGCACCACTGAGGTTCATCTTGCGCAAGTCCTGGTTCGCCAGTCTTGCGCCCCGCAGGTTGGCGCCGGGGCATTGGCTGGCTTCGGCAATGACGCAGCCGTTGAGGGTGAGCGGGGTGTCGAGGTCGTCGGCGTTGGTACATGCCGCGATCAGCAGCAGTACAAGAGGCAGGTAGTTCATGGCGGCTAGCTCGCAGAGCGGTGTGGGAGCGAGCTAGCCCGCGATGGCGGAGCATGAGCTGGCAGTAATGTTGACTGCCGCGGCGCTATCGCGAGCAGGCTCGCTCCCACAGAGGGTTGGTATATCGATCGCAGTTCAGGTGGGGACGGGCTACTTCTGCGCCGTCGCCTTGTCCCAACTCGGAATCTTGAACACCCAGAACGACCCGCCCTGGGCTACCGGCTTGGTCAGCTCGGCCATGTCGCCGCCCCACAACGGCACCGCGCCGCCATAACCGACAGTCACGCCGATGTACTGCTCACCGTCCTGCTCCCAGGTGATGGGCGGGGAGACGATGCCGCTGCCGGTCTGGAATTTCCACAGCTCCTTGCCGGTCTTGGCATCGAAGGCCTTGAAGAAGCCGTCGCCGGTGCCGGTGAACACCAGGTTGCCCTTGGTGGCGAGCACGCCGGCCCACAGCGGCAGCGGCTCCTTGTGCTCCCAGACCACCTTGCCCGTGGTGGGGTTCATCGCCCGCAGGCTGCCGACGTGATCGTCATACATGCGCTTGATGCGAAACCCCATGCCCAGGTAGGCCGAGCCTTTCTTGTAGTTCACTTCCTCGGTCCAGTATTCCTCCTTCCACTGGTTGCCGGGGACGTAGAACAGTCCTGTGTCCTGGCTGTAGGCCATGGGGTTCCAGTTCTTGCCGCCCAGGAACGGCGGCGAGACTTCCACCGGCTTGCCCTTGGTTTCGCCGGGCAACGGCTTGGCCGGACGCTGGCCGGGATTCTCCACCGGCCGGCCGGTCTTGAGGTCGATGTGGCTGGCCCAGGTGATGTTGTCGACGAAGGGGAAGGCGTTCTGCAGCTTGCCGTTGTTGCGGTCCACGACATAGAAGAAACCGTTGCGGTCGGCATGGGCGGTGGCCTTGATCACCTTGCCGTCCTTGTCCTTGTAGTCGAACAGCACCAGCTCGTTGTTGCCGGAAAAATCCCAGGCATCGTTGGGCGTGTGCTGGTAGAACCATTTCACTTCGCCGGTGCTCGGGTCGACGCCCACCTGGCCGGAGGTGTAGAGGCTGTCATAGTCGTGGGGGTTGCCGTCCTTGGCCGTGCGGGCCCAGGTGTTCCACGGGCCGGGGTTGCCCGCGCCGACGATGATGGTGTTGGTCTCGGGGTCGAAACTGGCGCTCTGCCACGGGGCGCCACCGCCGTGGCTCCAGGCCTCGACCTTGCCGGTTTCGGTGGTCTTGTCGTCTGGCCAGGATGGGGCCTTCACATCGCCGGTGGGCGTGCTGTCCTTGCCGTTGAGGCGACCCATGTGGCCTTCGACGAAGGGCCGCATCCAGACTTCCTCGCCGGTGTCCGGATCGCGAGCGAACAATTGCCCGACCACGCCGAACTCATCGCCGGAACTGCCGTGGATCAGCAGCACCTTGCCGCTGGTCTTGTCCTTGATCAGCACCGGGGCGCCGGTCATGGTGTAGCCGGCGGAGTGATCACCGAACTTCTTGTTCCAGACCACCTTGCCGGTGTTCTTGTCCAGGGCGACCACCCGCGCATCCAGGGTACCGAAGTAGATCTTGTCGCCATAGATGGCTGCGCCGCGATTGACCACGTCGCAGCAAGGACGAATGTTGTCCGGCAGCCGGTGGTTGTAGGTCCACAGACGCTTGCCGGTCTTGGCGTCGAGGGCGAACACCCGCGAGTACGAGCCGGTGACGTACACCACGCCGTCGCTGACGATGGCCTGGGATTCCTGGCCGCGCTGCTTTTCGTCGCCGAACGAATAGGACCAGGCGGGCGTGAGCTTGAAGACGTTCTTGTCATTGACCTGGGCCAGCGGGCTCCAGCGTTGGGCGTTGGTGCCCATGCCGTATTGCAGCACGTCGCGGGTGGTCAGGTGGTCGTTGGCGATGTCCTCCCAGCTGACTCCCGGCGTGGCGGCGCTGGCCATGGGGCTCAACGAGAGACTGCCGGCCAGCAGCAAGGCGTGCAAGGCCACGGTCAGGGGGGAGAGGGCGGGTAGCGTTCTTATTGTCATGGTGGCGGTTCCCAGTGGAGGTTTTGGCCTGACTAGGTTCGGTCGCGCCGGGGGCCGGCCGATACGGAAAAAGTCCCGCCCTTGCCGGGAAGACTTCCTGAACCGGCTGTCTTTGCGACCTGCGTCGGATGACCCGATACCAAGGAACTAGGACCCGGCCACCAAAGCAGCATTCGGCTGGTGCGGCACGGTTCCTAAGATGACGGCACGGCCTCTGCAGAGAGGTCGGCGTGCAATCCAGAGGGCATAACAATGACAACAAAACGCAACGCCATCATCGCTACCGCATTGCTGATGGGGCTGACCGGCGCAGGCTCCGCATGGGCCCATGGCAACGTAGTGCCCCAGGCAGTGGAAACCAAGGGCCTGACCCCGATCAAGGACACCAACCTGCCATTGGACGGCGATGGCTGGGCTTCGCAGAACCCTTATCGCAATTCTCCCGAACGTGAAAAGGCCGTGGAGATCGGCGCTTCGGCGTACAACCAGAACTGTGCCGCGTGCCATGGCCTGGAAGCCAAGTCCGGCGGGATCGCACCCGACCTGCGCATGCTGGACGCCGCCGAAGCCGGTGACGAGTGGTTCGTCGAGCGCGTGCGCCACGGTGCGGTGCGCGATGGCCGGGTCTACATGCCGAAAATGGCCGACTACCTGAGCCAGGAAGCGCTCTGGGCGGTGCGCACCTACCTCGACAGCGTGCACGTCGAGGAGTGACCGCCATGCGCTGGTTCGCCTGGGTAATCTGCTATGTGTTGCTGGGTGCCCAGGCGGTTCAGGCCCAGGTGCGCAGCTTTGACCAGATGATTGCCGCCGGGGAGTTGAAAGTGGCGGTCTACAAGGACTTCGCGCCCTACAGCTTCGAAGAAGACGGCCAGCCCAGGGGCGTCGATGTGGAACTGGCCCAGGCCCTGGCCAAGGCGCTGGGTGTGCGGCTGAAACTGATCTGGGCGCCCCCCGGCGAGAAGCTCGACGACGACCTGCGCGATTACATCTGGCGCAGCAGCCCGCTCCACGACCGACAATTGGCCGACCTGATGATGCGGGTGCCCTACGATCACGATTACGTGCAAAGGCGTAACGATGTCGGTGAGTTGGAAAATGCCCAGGTGGTGATGTTCGGACCCTATCAGCAGGAGTGTTGGCAGGTGGCTTATGACCGCCGTCGGCTGGACTCGGTGGGCAGCGTCGCGGTATTCCAGCAGCACCCTATCGGCGTCGAAGTCGACAGCGTGCCGTCGTTCTACCTGACTTCGGTATTCAACGGCATGCTCAGCGCCAGGACCCGCCATTACCCTGGTGTCGGCCAGGCGTTCAAGGCCATGCACGCCGGGGAGGTCGATGCCGTCATGGCCATGCGCGGCGAGGTGGACTGGCAAGTGCACCAGGCGCGCGACCCGCAGCTGGCCCTCGCCGAGAATGCCTACCCGAACATGGGCAAGCAGCGTTGGGAAATCGGCATGGCGGTGCATGAAAGCAATCGCCAGTTGGCCTATGCGGTGGAAGAAGCACTGGAAGGCTTGATCCGCGACGGCAGCCTCAAGGCTGTCTACGCCCATTACGGCCTGCGTTACGAAGTGCCCGAGATGTACCAATAGGAGCACCAGGATGAAATGGCCTGCTTATCGCTTGGGGTGTTGCCTGCTGTGGTGCGGCCTGTCGTTGATGGCGCAGGCGGCGGTCGAGCCCGGCAAGGATCCGGTGCCCTCGGTGATGTGGGCCTTCTATCACAAGCAATTGCTGGGTGACGCACCGTTCGTGTTCGATGACCGGGTCCGGCTGCTGGCGCCGCCCTTTGCCGAAGATGCGCGCCAGGTACCGCTGGAAATCGATGCGCGGGCTTTTGCCGCAGACGTGGTTCGGATACTGGCCTGGGCCGAGCTGAACCCGTTGCCGAAGATCGTCGATTTCCAACCGGGAGAGCGGGTGCTGCCCTGGTTGTCGATTCGCATCCGTATCGAACAGGCCACGCCACTGCGGGCCGCCGTACAGACCCGCGACGGCCTGTGGCACGTCGGCTCGACCCTGATCGACGCGGCCGGAGGCGGCTGCACCGCGCCCAGTGTGGTGCGGACCCAGCCGGGGTGGGAGGAACACCTGGGCGAAGTGCTCGGGGCGCGCTACCCCCGGGGCGACACCAGCCGCCTGCGCCTGCAGGTGGCCCACCCGATGGACAACGGCCTGGTGAGTGGCATCCCGGAATTCTTTCTCGACCAGGCCCAACTGCTGGACGCCGAAGGCCGGGTGCTGGCGCGCCTGGAACTGTTCCCGGCGGTCAGCGAAAACCCCAACCTGGGCTTCGACATCCAGGGCCCCGGACAGACCCGCCTGTCGCTGCGCGACAACAGCGGCAACACGTTCGAGGCGGCGATCCCCTGACCACAAGGAGCGCGCCATGCGTTGGCTGCTGCTGATCTTCATCTGCCTGAACGGGCCAGCCTGGGCCGGGGCAGACTATACCCTCCAGCCCCGGCGGATCGCCGAGGGCACCTGGCTGCTGGAAGGCAGTACGGAGAATTTTGCCAAGGGCAATGGCGGCAACATCGTCAACACCGGTTTCATCGTGACTGATGCGGGGGTGGTGGTGATCGACACCGGGCCGTCCAGGCGTTATGGCGAGGCCTTTCGCCGGGCCATCGCGGCGACCACGGATAAACCGGTGATTCGCGTACTGCTGACCCATCATCATCCCGACCATGTCCTGGGCAACCAGGCGTTCACCGACGTGCCCATCGCCGCCCTGGCGGGGACTGGGGAGCTATTGCGCCAGCAGGGCGACGCGATGGCCGAGAACATGTACCGGCTGGTAGGCGACTGGATGCGCGGTACCGAGGTGGTATTGCCTACCCAGGTCCTGGAGCCCGGCAGGCTGGTGGTGGGCGATCATTCCCTGCGCCTTCTGCAACTGGCCGGGCACACCGGGGCCGACCTGGCGATCCTGGACGAGACCACCGGCGTGTTGTTCGCCGGCGACCTGGTGTTCTACGAGCGAGCCTTGACCACCCCCAACAGCCCGGGGCTGGAGGTCTGGCTCAAGGACCTGGACACCTTGCAGGCCTTGCCCTGGAAATTGCTGGTGCCCGGCCATGGTCCGGTGGCAGGCGACCTCCGGCCCTTTGCGCAGATGCGCGATTACCTTGGCTGGCTCGACCAACTGATGCGCGACGGCGCCGCCCGGGGCGACGACATGGCCGAGATGATCCGCAGCCCCATCCCCGAGCGATTCGCCGGGATCAGCCTGACCCGTTATGAGCTGATCCGCAGTGTCAGCCATCTTTATCCGCGTTATGAGCGCGCGGGGATGAAGCGGGTGGATGCCCGATGACCCTCGGCTGAACAAACCCTCTGTGGCGAGGGGCCCGTCGCAGGAGTTGTGGGCACAGGCAATGGCCCCACATGTACCAAGGAACTAGGAAACTCAACACAGCGGGCAATTGTTGGCGGCGGCGCCGGGCCCAAGAATCTGCGGCAGACCGGGAAAATTTCCCGGATATAACAATAACCGCAGAGGTAGCCGTCATGACTCATCCCGCACGTCGCCAACCCTTCGCCATCAGCCTGCTGCTCAGTGCCATGCTGCTGTCCGGTTCGGCCCTGGCCGCCGTGACCGACCAGGAAATCCTCCAGGATCCCAAGAACCCACAGCAGGTCGTGACCAACGGCCTGGGCGTCCAGGGTCAGCGCTACAGTCCCCTCGATACCCTCAATGTCGACAACGTCAAGGACCTGCGTCCGGTCTGGGCGTTCTCCTTCGGCGGCGAAAAGCAGCGCGGCCAGCAGGCCCAGCCGATGATCAAGGATGGGGTGATGTACCTCACCGGTTCCTATTCGCGGGTGTTCGCAGTGGACGCCCGCACCGGCCGGAAACTGTGGCAGTACGATGCGCGCCTGCCCGACGACATCCGCCCTTGCTGCGATGTGATCAACCGTGGCGTGGCCCTGTACGGTGACCTGGTGTTCTTCGGCACCCTGGATGCCAAGCTCGTGGCCCTGAACAAGGACACCGGCAAGGTGGTGTGGAGCAAGAAGGTGGCCGACCACAAGGAAGGCTACTCCATCAGCGCCGCTCCGCTGATCGTCAATGGCAAGCTGATCACCGGCGTGGCCGGTGGCGAGTTCGGCGTGGTGGGCCAGATCAGCGCCTTCGACCCGAAGAACGGCGAACTGCTGTGGACCCGTCCGACCGTGGAAGGCCACATGGGCTACGTCTACAAGAACGGCAAGGCGGTCGAGAATGGCATTTCCGGTGGCGAGGCCGGCAAGACCTGGCCGGGCGACCTCTGGAAGACCGGTGGCGCGGCGCCCTGGCTGGGCGGCTACTACGACCCGGAAACCAACCTGTTGCTGTTCGGCACCGGTAACCCGGCCCCGTGGAACTCCCACCTGCGCCCTGGCGACAACCTCTATTCCTCGTCGCGCCTGGCCCTGAACCCGGACGATGGCAGCATCAAATGGCACTTCCAGAGCACGCCTCACGATGGCTGGGACTATGACGGCGTCAACGAGCTGATCTCGTTCAACTACAAGGAAGGCGGCAAGGACATCAAGGCCGCGGCCACCGCCGACCGCAACGGCTTCTTCTACGTGCTGGACCGCACCAACGGCAAGTTCATCCGTGGCTTCCCGTTTGTCGACAAGATCACCTGGGCCAGCGGCCTGGACAAGGACGGGCGGCCGATCTACAACGAGGCCAGTCGTCCGGGGGCGCCGGGCAGTGAAGCGAAGGGCAGCTCGGTGTTCGTCGCTCCGGCCTTCCTCGGCGCGAAGAACTGGATGCCCATGGCCTACAACCAGGACACCGGGCTGTTCTATGTACCGTCCAACGAGTGGGGCATGGACATCTGGAACGAAGGCATCGCCTACAAGAAAGGCGCGGCCTTCCTCGGCGCCGGTTTCACCATCAAGCCGTTGAACGAGGACTATATTGGAGTGCTGCGTGCCATCGATCCCAAGACCGGCAAGGAAGTGTGGCGCCACAAGAACTTCGCGCCACTGTGGGGCGGGGTGCTGACCACCAAGGGCAACCTGGTCTTCACCGGTACGCCCGAAGGTTTCCTGCAGGCCTTCAACGCCAAGACCGGGGAAAAGGTCTGGGAATTCCAGACCGGTTCCGGCGTGCTGGGCTCGCCCATCACCTGGGAGATGGACGGCGAGCAATACGTGTCCGTGGTTTCCGGTTGGGGCGGCGCGGTTCCCCTGTGGGGCGGCGAAGTGGCCAAGCGGGTGAAGGACTTCAACCAGGGCGGCATGCTCTGGACCTTCAAGCTGCCGAAGGACCTGGTGGCCAAGCGCTGAGCCAACCTTGGTAAATGCAGAACCTGTGGGAGCGAGCTTGCTCGCGATAGCGGTCGATCAGCCACCCTCCATGCTGGAGCTGCCGACCTCATCGCAAGCAAGCTCGCTCGCACAAAGAAGCCCCGCTCATCCTCGGATCGCAGCAAAACCTACGACCAAATAACGAGAGCCCCCCCTGCCAACGACGCATTCGTCCGGCTTCCGGGGCTCTCTACCATCGGCCTATCGCCTGTCCCGTGACAGGCATCGACCAGGCAGAGGCTCAATCATGATCTATGCACAACCCGGAACCCCAGGCGCCGTCGTTTCCTTCAAACCGCGCTATGGCAATTTCATCGGCGGCGAATTCGTCGCGCCGGTCCATGGCGAATATTTCACCAACACCTCGCCGGTCAATGGCGAAGTGATCGCCGAATTCCCTCGCTCCAGTGCCGCCGACATCGACAAGGCCCTGGATGCCGCCCATGCAGCCGCCGACGCGTGGGGCAAGACATCTGTCCAGGACCGCGCCCTGGTGCTGCTCAAGATCGCCGATCGTATCGAGCAGAACCTGGAGATCCTCGCGGTCAGCGAAACCTGGGACAACGGCAAGGCCGTTCGCGAAACCCTCAACGCCGACGTGCCACTGGCCGCCGATCATTTCCGTTATTTCGCCGGCTGCATCCGCGCCCAGGAAGGCGGGGCGGCAGAAATCAACGAGTTGACCACCGCTTACCATTTCCATGAACCGCTGGGCGTGGTCGGGCAGATCATTCCGTGGAATTTCCCGCTGCTGATGGCGGCCTGGAAACTGGCGCCGGCCCTGGCCGCCGGTAACTGCATCGTGCTCAAGCCGGCGGAGCAGACGCCACTGTCCATCATGGTTTTCGCCGAGCTGATCGCCGACCTGCTGCCGGCCGGTGTGTTGAATATCGTCCACGGTTTCGGCCGCGAAGCGGGCGAGGCCCTGGCCACCAGCAAGCGTATCGCCAAGATCGCCTTCACCGGTTCCACCCCGGTGGGCTCGCACATCATGAAATGCGCCGCCGAAAACATCATCCCGTCCACCGTGGAACTGGGCGGCAAGTCACCGAACATCTTCTTCGAAGACATCATGCAGGCCGAGCCGGCCTTCATCGAAAAGGCCGCCGAAGGCCTGGTGCTGGCGTTCTTCAACCAGGGCGAAGTCTGCACCTGCCCATCCCGGGCCCTGGTGCAGGAATCGATCTACGCGCCGTTCATGGCCGAAGTCATGAAGAAAATCGCCAGGATCAAGCGCGGCAACCCGCTGGACACCGAGACCATGGTGGGGGCCCAGGCCTCCCAGCAGCAATACGACAAGATCCTTTCCTACCTGGACATTGCCCGGGAAGAGGGCGCCGAGCTGCTCACCGGCGGCGCGGCCGAGCGCCTGGAAGGCGACCTGTCGAGCGGTTACTACATCCAGCCGACCCTGCTCAAGGGTCATAACAAGATGCGCGTGTTCCAGGAAGAAATCTTCGGCCCGGTGGTGGGCATCACCACCTTCAAGGACGAAGCCGAAGCCCTGGCGATCGCCAACGACAGCGAGTTCGGCCTTGGTGCCGGCCTGTGGACCCGTGACATCAACCGGGCCTACCGCATGGGCCGGGCCATCAAGGCCGGGCGCGTCTGGACCAACTGCTACCACCTGTACCCGGCCCACGCCGCGTTCGGTGGCTACAAGAAGTCCGGTGTCGGCCGTGAAACCCACAAGATGATGCTCGACCACTACCAGCAGACCAAGAACCTGCTGGTGAGCTACGACATCAATCCGCTGGGGTTCTTCTAACCCGATAGCACAGCTGCACCTGTGGGAGCGAGCTTGCTCGCGATAGCGGCCGATCAGTCAACCTGCGTGTTGAATGTCTCGACTTCATCGCGAGCAAGCTCGTTCCCACAAGGGCTAGGTAGTGGCATGTCATCCACCCCATACCAACGCACCCCATCCACCGCTTCGAAAGTAGCATTCGAGCCTGGGGCGCTGGATGCCTTAATGACCTTGCCGGAATCGCCCGGTACAAGAAGAGGAAAGACCCATGTGGACTAAACCCGCGTACACCGACCTGCGTATCGGCTTCGAAGTGACGATGTACTTCGCCAACCGATGAGTGCCGGCCCGGCCTGACGCGTTCAGGCCGGGCTACCCAATGGTCTGATTGCAATCACGGTGGGATGCTTTAGGCTCAGGGTATCCCAAGACAATAACAACAGGCTTACCAATGAGCCATGCACCTGTGAAGATGAGCCTCAGTCCACTGCGCAAGTTCGTATCCCCAGAAATCATGTTCGGTGCCGGCTGTCGGCACAATGTCGGCAATTACGCCAAGACCTTCGGCGCGCGCAAGGTGCTGGTGGTCACCGATCCAGGCGTCATCGCCGCCGGCTGGGTGGGGGACGTCGAGGCCAGCCTCCAGGCCCTGGGCATCGATTACTGCATCTACAGTGACGTTTCACCCAATCCCCGGGTCGAGGAAGTGATGCTCGGTGCCGAGCTGTACCGGGAGAACCACTGCGATGTCATCGTCGCGGTCGGTGGCGGCAGCCCCATGGATTGCGGCAAGGGCATCGGCATCGTCGTTGCCCATGGTCGCAACATCCTCGAGTTCGAAGGTGTCGACACCCTGCACATACCCAGCCCACCGCTGATCCTGATTCCCACCACGGCCGGCACCTCGGCGGACGTGTCGCAGTTCGTGATCATCTCCAACCAGCAGGAGCGGATGAAGTTCTCCATCGTCAGCAAGGCGGCGGTGCCCGACGTGTCGCTGATCGACCCGGAAACCACCCTGAGCATGGACCCGTTCCTGTCGGCCTGTACCGGTATCGACGCGCTGGTCCACGCCATCGAGGCCTTTGTGTCCACCGGGCACGGACCGCTGACCGACCCCCACGCGCTGGAGGCGATGCGCCTGATCAACAACAACCTGGTGCAGATGATCGCCAACCCGGCGGATATCGCGCTGCGGGAAAAGATCATGCTCGGCAGCATGCAGGCCGGACTGGCCTTCTCCAACGCCATCCTCGGCGCGGTACACGCCATGTCCCACAGCCTGGGCGGTTTCCTGGACCTGCCCCATGGCCTGTGCAATGCGGTGCTGGTGGAGCATGTGGTGGCATTCAACTACACCTCGGCGCCGGAGCGGTTCAAGGTGATTGCCGAGACACTGGGCATCGATTGCCGGGGGCTCAACCACCGGCAGATCCGCACCCGGCTGGTGGAGCACCTGATTGCTCTCAAGCGCACCATCGGTTTCCACGAAACCCTGGGGCTGCACGGGGTGAGCACCTCGGATATTCCGTTCCTGTCGCAACACGCGATGGATGACCCGTGCATCCTTACCAACCCTCGGGAGTCGAGCCAGCGGGATGTCGAGGTCGTCTATGGCGAAGCCCTCTGACGAGCAACAGAAAGCCCTGGCAGGGCTGCTGGGCCTTGGCAACCACTCGACACGCAAGAGCCATTATCCGGAGCTGGCGGCACGCCTGGAGGAGCTGGAGCAGGCCAAGCACCGCCTGCAGCAGCTCAACGACCAGCTGGAGCAGCGGGTGGCCGAGCGCACCGATGCACTGCTGGAGGCCAACCACAACCTGCAGCAGCAGATCGCCCAGCGCAAGCTGGTGGAGCAGCAACTGCGCCAGGCCCGGGACGCCGCCCAGGCCGCCAATCGCAGCAAGGACAAATACCTCGCCGCCGCCAGCCACGACCTGCTGCAGCCGCTCAATGCCGCACGCCTGTTGATCGCCACCTTGCGCGAGCGCGCGTTGCCCACCACCGAGCAATTGCTGGTGGAGCGCACCCATCAGGCCCTGGAAGGCGCGGAAGACCTGCTCACCGACTTGCTGGACATTTCCCGGCTGGACCAGGCGGCGGTTCGTCCCGACCCGGCGTCGTATCGGCTGGATGAGTTGCTGGCACCGCTGGTGTCGGAGTTCCAGTCGGTGGCCGGCGCCGCGGGCTTGGAGCTGCGGGTGCGCTTTATCGATGAAGCGGTGTTGACCGACCTGCGGCTGATAACGCGCATCCTGCGCAATCTGCTCAGCAACGCCTGTCGCTACACCGATCATGGCGGCATTCTCCTGGCGGCGCGGCGCAGGGGCGGTTGGGTGAGCCTGGAGGTCTGGGACACGGGACGCGGTATCGCGGCGGATAACCTGGAGTCGATTTTCCTCGAGTTCAACCAACTGGACGTGGGGCGGGCCGCCGATCGCAAAGGGGTAGGGCTGGGGCTGGCGATCGTCGAACGGATCGCCAATATCCTCGGTCATCGGGTCCAGGTACGCTCCCGGCCGGGACGCGGCTCGGTGTTCAGCATCGAGGTGCCGCTGTCCGTGGACAAGCCGCTGCCCGTGTCGCAGATGCCCATACAGGCGGTGTCCGGCAACCCGTTGCCGGGCCGCCGTTTGCTGGTGATCGACAATGAACTGAGCATCCTGCAAAGCATGGCCGCGTTGCTGGGGCAGTGGGGTTGCGACGTGTTGATCGCGACAGACGAAGCCGGGGCCCTGGATGTATTGCAAGGGCATGCACCGGAGTTGATCCTGGCGGATTTTCATCTGGATCATGACATGGTGGGCTGCGAAGTGGTCAAGCACCTGCGTGAGCACTTCCAGCAGCCGATCCCGGCGGTGATCATCACCGCCGACCGCAGTGACCAGTGTCGTCGCGCCTTGCGCAAGCTGAACGCACCGCTGCTCAACAAGCCGGTCAAGCCCGGCAAGCTGCGGGCGGTGTTGAGCCAGATGCTCGGGTAAGGCCCAGGGTTGATGGGTAAAGCGGATTTCATGTTATGTTATCCGCTTTCGTTTGGCAGGGATTCTCATCCTCGCCAGGCGTGGACCCCCCACGATCCCTTTGCATCCGAGTAATGCCATGAGCCTATTCCCAAGCGCGACGAGTCCGTCCGGCGTCAGCGCGCCCACCCTGGCCTCCAGCGCCGCCGCCACCCACGTCCGCATGCTCGCCATCGATGCGTTGCGCGGTTTTGTCATGCTGTTGATGCTGGTGGACCATGTCCGCGAGACCTTTCTGCTGCACCGCCAGGTCAGCGACCCCATCGACGCACTGAGCGTCACCCCGGACCTGTATTTCACCCGCCTGCTCAGCACGCTCTGCGCCCCGGTGTTCATTTTCCTCACCGGCCTGTCGGCGTGGCTCTACAGCCAGAAACACACCGCGGGCCAGACGTCGTTGTTCCTGCTCAAGCGCGGCCTGTTCCTGGTGTTCCTGGAACTGACCTTTGTCTGTTTCGCCTGGAACGCCGAATTCCCGCCCAGGACCTTATGGCTGCAGGTGATCTGGTGCATTGGCCTGTGCATGATCGTCCTGGCCGCTCTGTTGCACCTCAAGCGCAGTTGGCTGATTGCCCTGGGGGTGGTCATCGTCGCGGGGCACAACCTGCTCGATGGCGTGGTGCTGGGGCCTGACTCGCCATTTTTCGTGCCTTGGTCGATTCTTCACCAGCGCGCGTTCATCGATATCACCGAGTTCACCCGGGCTCGCACCACTTATCCGGTATTGCCATGGATCGGCGTGATCCTGCTGGGCTGGGCCATCGGGCCGTGGTTCGGCAAGGACACTGCGCCTGCGGTGCGGCTGCGCCGGCTGTTGCAGGTCGGCATCGGCCTGCTGCTGGCCTTTGTCTTGATCCGTTACCTGAACGTGTATGGCGACAAGCCCTGGGTCCAGACCGGTGATGCGCTGCGTACCGTCATGAGCTTCCTGAGTGCGACGAAGTATCCGCCGTCCCTGATGTTCCTGCTGCCGACCCTGGGCGTGGGCTTGATACTGCTGGCGCTTTTCGAGAAAGCCCGGCAGCGGGGCAGCATCGCGCTACTGGCGATCTGTGGCGGCGCCCCGATGTTTTTCTATCTGCTGCACCTTTACGTGCTCAAGGCGCTGTACCTGGTGGCGGTGGCCATCTGGGGGACCAACCAGGGCGCCTATTACGGCTTCGACCACCTGCCGATGGTCTGGCTGTGGAGCGTGCTGCTGGCGGTCGTGCTGTTTTTCCCCACGCGTTGGTTCGCAGGTGTCAAACAGCGCCGCCGTGACATCGCGATCCTGAAATACTTCTGAAGGCCAGGATCTGCGGGGCTTGCGCGTCAATGCCAGTCCCGCTGGGCCATCAAAATGCCCGATTTTACCCAGCGCTTTTGTCAGGAATATGAAAAAGGGGCTTCGGTCTCGTTATTTCATTATGTAAACTCCCCCCGCTGCGACAATCGGGCACGGCCACGCCAGGCCCGATGACGACCGTTTTGCAGTGTCCCTCACCCAGCTGAAGCCAAGACCTACAAGAAGTCAGCGCCGGAGAGACATAAATGAGAGGCCGACGCACTGCTCGGCCCTGTAGGTCCTTCCTCCAGTCCTTCTCGATAACCGCCATGCTGGCGCAGCCGGCCATGGGCGTGGTCTATCCTTGAGCAGACGGGAGGACGGAATGGCGTTCCATCCTAGGGATACACACATGTTGAAGAAAACACACACGGCGCTACTGGGCCTGGCGATGGCGATGGGTCTTGCGACCACGCACGCCGCCGAGCCAAAAAAAGTGGATGTCTTGCTCATCGGTGGGGGCATCATGAGCACGACTCTCGGCGTCTGGCTCAATGAGCTGGAGCCGGGCTGGACCATGGAAATGGTCGAGCGCCTGGACGGTGTTGCCGAAGAGAGCTCCAACGGCTGGAACAATGCCGGTACCGGCCACTCTGCGCTGGCTGAATTGAACTACACGCCGGAAGACAAGAACGGCAAGGTCGACATCTCCAAGGCCATCGAAATCAACGAGGCCTTCCAGATCTCCCGTCAGTTCTGGTCCTGGCAGGTCAAGAACGGTGTACTGAAGAACCCGCGCTCGTTCATCAACTCCACGCCGCACATGAGTTTCCTGTGGGGCGAGGAGAACATCGCGTTCCTGAAGAAGCGCTACGAAGCGCTCCAGGCCAGCCCGTTGTTCGCCGGCATGCAGTACTCCGAAGATCCCGAGCAGATCAGCAAATGGGTTCCGCTGATGATGCAAGGTCGTGATCCGAGCCAGAAAGTGGCAGCCACCTGGAGTCCCCTGGGCACCGACGTGAACTTCGGCGAGATCACCCGTCAGTTCGCGACCTACCTGCAAACCAAGCCGAACTTCTCCCTCAAGCTGTCCAGCGAAGTGGAAGACATCACCCGCAATGAAGACGGCAGCTGGCGCGTTTCGTACAAGAACCTGAAGGACGGTACCGAAACCGAGACCGACGCCAAGTTCGTCTTCATCGGCGCCGGTGGCGGTGCGCTGCACCTGCTGCAGAAGTCCGACATTCCGGAAGCCCGTGAATACGCCGGTTTCCCGGTAGGTGGCTCGTTCCTGGTGACCGAGAACCCGACCATCGCCCAACTGCACCTGGCCAAGGCCTACGGCAAGGCTTCGGTCGGCGCGCCGCCGATGTCGGTGCCGCACCTGGACACCCGCGTGCTCGATGGCAAGCGTGTGATCCTGTTTGGCCCGTTCGCGACGTTCTCCACCAAGTTCCTCAAGAACGGTTCGTACTTCGACCTGCTGACCAGCACCACCACCCACAACGTGTGGCCGATGACCAAGGTCGGTATCGAGCAGTACCCTCTGGTCGAGTACCTGGCCGGCCAGCTGATGCTGTCGGATGAAGACCGTTTCAATGCCCTCAAGGAATACTTCCCTGAGGCCAAGCAGGAAGACTGGCGCCTGTGGCAAGCCGGCCAGCGCGTACAGATCATCAAGCGTGACGAGGAGAAGGGCGGTGTCCTGAAGCTCGGTACCGAAGTGGTCGCGTCCCAGGATGGCAGCATCGCCGGCCTGCTGGGTGCCTCGCCAGGCGCTTCGACCGCTGCGCCGATCATGCTGACCGTGCTCGAGAAAGTCTTCAAGGACAAGGTCGCCACCCCGGCCTGGCAGGAAAAACTGCGCCAGATCGTGCCGAGCTACGGCACCAAGCTCAACGAAAGCCCTGAGCGCGTCGCTCAGGAATGGGCGTACACCAGCGAGGTCCTGCAACTGGACCCGCCGCCGGCAATCGGCAATCCAGGCGCTGCCGTGGTTCCGGCCAAACCGGCTGCCGCCCGTGACGCCAATCCGGCGGCCGACATGGCGCTGTAAACCGGACGCTGTCTGGTCAGGAAAAAAACGCCGCTCATCGAGCGGCGTTTTTTTATGGGCGATGGCGGCGCGATCGTGACAGCGGCGCTCAGCCTTCTCAATGCCCGTTGCGTTCCACAGGGGAAAGGCCATCGGTGCCTGCCCCGCAACCCTCCCGAAAACGCTGGTCGAAATCCTCCGCCAACTGCGCCAGGGTAATGCTTCCCAGGCGTTTGAGCAGCAAGGCTTGCGCCTCATCGAACGCATCCGTCAGCGCCGCGTTGACGGCTTGCTCCACCAGGCACTGCGGGTGATCGGTGGACAGGCCGATGGCAAAGATCGTGGTGTTGCCCAGGGCCTGGTGGATGTCCAGCAAGGTCATTTCCGACAAGGGCTTGCTCAGGGTCCAGCCGCCACGGTGGCCTTTTTCCGAGGTGACGTAGCCCTGCTCCTTGAGCAGGGCCATGGTGCGGCGCACCACGACGGGATTGGTACCCAGCATCTGCGCGATGGTGTCGGAGGTGGCCGATTGCTGATGGCGATCCATATGGATCAGGACGTGAAGCATGCGGGACAGGCGGGTGTCGTTTCTCATGATCGCTTGGGGTTCTGAAGTCGAGGCGGTGCCGAGTATCGCCTGTAATTGCAAAAGTTACGAGATCGTTGACAGCTGCTTTTCAAGAAACTTACGATGTGTCGAGACTTTTGCAACGCCTTCCAAATCACTCTGGAGAACGACCATGGATTACGACGTCATCATCGCCGGCGGCAGCTATGCCGGTCTGTCCGCAGGTCTTCAACTGGCTCGCGCCCGGCGCAGGGTGCTGGTGATCGATGCCGGCCAGCGTCGAAACCGCTTCGCCGCGACGTCCCATGGCTTCCTTGGCCAGGACGGTCGTGCCCCCGGAGACATTGCCGAGGATGCTCGTCGGCAGTTGATGGCCTATCCAACGGTGCAATGGCTTGCCGATTGCGCAGTCAGCGCCCGCAAGGAAGGGGATGGCTTCAGCCTGGAAACCGCCGGCGGGCAATGCTACAGCGCCCGGCGCCTGCTGCTGGCCACGGGAGTGATCGATGAGCTGCCGGCGGTGCAAGGCCTGGCCGAGCGCTGGGGCAGAAGTGTTTTCCATTGCCCGTACTGCCACGGCTACGAGCTGGAGCAAGGGCCCATAGGCGTGCTGGCGACTTCGCAAATGTCGCTGCACCATGCCTTGATGCTGCCGGACTGGGGGCCCACCACCTTCCTGCTCAACGGCGCGTTCGAGCCTGACCCCGAACAACGGGCGAGCCTCGAGCGGCGCGGCGTGACACTGGTATCGCAACGGGTGCGGCGCATCGAGGGCGAGCGGGCCGACGCCGTACTGGTCGATGGGCGTGTGGTGGCCCTCGATGGCCTGTTCGTCTTGCCGCGCACCCGCGTCGCCGGCACCCTGGCCGCGACCCTGGGCTGCGATTTCGAAGACGGCCCGCTTGGCGCCTTCATCCAGAGCGACATGACCCGGGAAACCAGCGTGCCGGGGGTGTTCGTCTGTGGTGATGCGGCCATGCCCTTCGGCTCGGTGGCGCTGGCCGTCGGTGATGGCGTGCGGGCGGGGTCGGGGGTGCACCGGTCGTTGATTTTCGACACGCATTGAAATCGGCACGCCTGGTTGGGCTCACACCTGGATCGCCCCGGTCGCCACGGCGAAAGCCAGCATTACCAGGCTGACGCCCCAGGCCCAGAAAAAGGTGTACGCCATGTGCTTGCGCAGTTCCACGCCGCTCAGGGCCAGTGCCAGGTAGACGCTGGGTACCACCGGGCTGATGGAGAAACCGGTGTTCTCGCCGATCAGCATGGCGCGAGCCACGGCCTCGAGGGGGACCCCGGCAGCGGCGGCCACGTCCTTGATCACAGGCAACAGGGCGAAGTAGTAGGCGTCCGGCGAGAAGATCATGCCCAGGGGGACGCCGAACATACCGATGATCACGTGCAGGTACTGGGCCGAACCGGCTGGCAGGATATCGATCAATGCCAAGGCCATGCCATCGGACATCTTGGCGCCGGAAAGCACGCCCAGCAGCACGGCGGCGGCCATCATCACCAGCACCATTTGCAGCGCATCGAACGCATGGGCCTTGAGACGCTCGGCCTGTGCATCCAGGGAGGGGAAGTTCAATGGCAAGGCGATACCCAGGCCGACCATGAAACAGGCATAGAGCGGAAAGATGCCGGTGAACAGGCACGCCAGGATCCCGCCGGTCAGGATCACATTCAGCCAGTAGCGCAGGTCCCGGGGAGAGAGGCTGAACTCACGGCCCTGGAGTTGCAGTTCATCCAGGTCGCATGTGGCCGCCGCGCCCAACGACAGGGGGCGACGGCGCTGGGCCCGCAGCCCCAGCACTGTCGCCACCAGCAGCATGCAGGCCAGACCCACCATCTGCACCGGCAGCAGCCCCAGCCACAGCTCGGTGGCATCCAACCCGGAGACAGCGGCGGCCCGGGCCGTGGTGCCGCCCCAAGGCACCATGTTCACGACCCCCGCCGTGGTACCCACCAGGCACAGCAGCATGGCGGGGCTCATGTTCAGCCGCTTGTACAAAGGCAGCAACGCCGGAATGGTCAGCAGGAAAGTGGCGGCGCCGACCCCGTCCAGGTGCACGACGGAGGTCACCAGTACCGTGACCCATGCCACGGCGAGGGGCTTGCCGCCGGTGCTGCGGATCAGCAGGCTGACCAGCGGGTCGAACAATCCACGATCGCGCATGATGCCGAAAAACAGGATGGCGAACAGGAACAACGCGGCCGTCGGGGCCACCGTGGCCAGCCCGGCCTTGATGAATTCACCGATCTGTCCAAGGTTGAAACCGGCCAGCAGGCAGATGGCGACGGGCAGGGTGGTGAAAGCCACCACGGGGCTGATTCGGCGCATCAGTATCAGCCCGATGATGCCCAGCATCATCGTGAATCCCAGGAGAGTGATCATGTTGCGACCTCGCTTTTTATTGTTGTCGGCGGTTCGGGTGGAAGGGCGGTCAGCCCGGCGGTTCGGGCAGGCACAGGGCCAATAACAGGTAGCTCAGGCTCTTGCCGTGGCGGTCGAGGCCGCAGCTCAGGTTCACGCCGCCCTCCAGTGCATCTTCGAGCACGAAGTTGAGTGCCTTGAGGTTCGGCAGCTCGTAGCGATGGACCCGGGAGGGCCGTCGCGTGGCGAATTGCGCGGCGACGCGCGCCGCGCTCAGCTCGCGTACCAACCATGGGTAGTGCGCCGGATCGTGGGGAAACACCGCGACACTGAGGATGTTGCCTTTGTCTCCGGCGCGGGCGTGGGCGTAGTCGGCGAGCAGGACCGTGTTCATCAGTGCCACTCCAAGGTCGTATGGATTTCGCTTCGCGGCAGAAGGAAGCTGCGGGTCGTGACGGCTTCGCTGAGGTGGCGACGAACGCCTCCGCCACCGGCCGGTCCGTTGGTATAGAGCGACTCCACCTCGGCCAGGAGAGCTTCGACCAGAGATCGCTGGGAATGGGTCAGGCCAACCCGCACGCGTACATCGTCGAGCGCTGGGGCCTGGGCCAGGCGTTGTTGCAGATAGCGGCCATCATGGTCGTTGAACAGGCTGGCGATGCCGGATAAGTCGATCCAGGGCTGCACGCCGGGTGCCAACCTGTCGAAGCGCTGCAACAGGATTTCCCGGGCCAGGGCCGCACGGGCCACGGCGCCAGGGCCGGCATAGGAGATTTCCGCCTCGCCGAACCAGAGGCCGCGCACGCCCACCAGGCCCTTGAGTGTGTCGGGACGCGGATGCCCGAGCAGGCTGCTGATTTCCACCCGGTCGTCGCCCAACGACCGCACCTGTGCCTGGCCCAGGTCCAGCACGACGTCTGGTGTCAGGTATCGCTGTGGGTCGTGCACTTCATACAGCAGTTGCTCCTTGACTGTCTGTTCGCTGACCCGTCCACCACAATGGCGGGTCTTGCCGAGGATCAGGCGACCGTTCTCATGGATCTCGGCGATCGGGCAGCCGAGGTTGGCCGGATCCGGAACATCTTTCATCCCTGGATGGGCAAAATAGCCGCCGGTGACTTGGGTGCAACACTCCAGCAGGTGCCCGGCCGCGGTCGCAACCGCCATCTTCTGCCAATCGTCGGCGGCCCAACCCAGCCCGTGTCGTATCGCCCCCACCGCCAGCGACGGATCGGCTACCCGACCGCAGAGCACGACACCGGCGCCTTCGGCCAGCGCCGTCGCGATGCCGTCGGCGCCGGTATAGACATTCACCGACACCGGGTCGTGTTCCGCCGGAGCCAGGGACAGCCAGCGATCGTAGCGTGCTGGCTTTTGCTCCAGCAGGTCGTCGCCCAGCACGCAGGCGATTTTCAACCCGGGGTAGCGTCCCCCGAGGCTGTCCCGCAACCGTTGTGCCGCCGCCCTGGGGTTGGCGGCGCCGCCGTTGGTGATGATGGGGATCCCGGCTTCGATGCACACCTGCATCATCGGTTCGAGGAAGTCGAACAGCCGGGACGCGTATCCAGCCTGGGGATCGAGCCTTTTGCGCAGTTGCGCCTCGGCCAGGGTCCGCTCGGCCAGCAGCTCGAGCATGATGTAGCGCTGGCCGCTTCGTTGCGCCAGGTCCTGGGCCAGGCGCAGCGCGGCATCTGGACGGTCATTGGCGAAACCGGCGCCGCACCCGACGAGGATTGTTTTTGTCATGTCCATGTCCACTGAGGCGATGTCTCATGGTGGCTGCAACGCATTGTTCTGTGAATTTTAAAGGTAAGATAAATTGATCCAGTATCTTTATAAGTGCGCCCATGAACGTTTCCTTCAGACAGCTTCGCGCCTTCATCCTGATTGCCGAAACCTCCAGTTTCACCCGTACCGCCGAGCAGTTGCATCTGTCCCAGCCAGCCCTGAGCTACAGCATCCGCAGGCTGGAAGAAACCATGGGGCTGGCGTTATTGGCGCGTAACACCCGCAGTGTCGAGTTGACGCCGGCCGGCGAACACTTCCTGCCCCAGGCCAGGCGGATGCTCAGGGACATGGACGATGCCGTGCGCGACGCTCGCGATACTCTCAGCCTGAGCCGCGGCACCCTGCGCCTCGGGGCGTTGCCCACCGCTGCCGCGTCCTTCCTGCCCGTGGTCATTGCCTCGTTCCAGCGCGAGCACCCGGGAATACGAGTGAGTGTGCTGGACGGCCGTGCGGGGGAAATCATGGGCTGGGTTCAGCGCGGCGAGGTGGACGCAGGCATCACCTCATTGCCGGACGACCTGTCCGGGCTGAGCTTCGTACGCCTGTTGGATGACAACCTGGTATTGCTGGCGCACAAGGATCATCAACGCGACAGCCTGGACGGCTGGAAGCGCCAGCCCTATATCGCCCTGACACCCGATACCAGCATCCGTCCCCTGGCAGATGCGGCGTTGCGCTATTTGAATGTCGAGCCGGAACCGGCGTGGGAGGTGGCCCACATGAGCACGGCCACTGGACTGGTGCGCGAAGGCCTGGGATTTTCCCTGCTGCCGGCCAGTTGCACGGCGGTGTTCAACATCGGTGAGCAATGCTCGGTGATTGCCATCGACCAGCCCGGCAAGCGCTCCATCGGACTGCTGCAGCGCAAGCCGGTGGCCCAGTCACCGTCGTTGAGCCGGTTCATGCAGCATTTGCGGCAGACGTTGCGGCAGGAGCCGCTTTGATGGGGTGGGATGCCGTTGCGCGGGGTACGCGATAACGGCGCCCGGGCCAATCCCTACTGCGTGCCAAACATGGCCGTCCAGTAGATTCCCGCATCACTTTTCGGATCGGTGGCGTACCCGGCGCCCAGCTCGCGGTATTGCGGGTTCATCAGGTTGGCGCAGTGTCCTGGGCTCGCCAGCCAGCCGTCCACCACCTTGAGGGCGGTGTCCTGTCCGGCAGCAATGTTCTCGCCGATCAGCTGGCCGAGATAGCCGGCCAGTTCGGCGCGGTCGCCGGGCATGCGGCCGTCTCGGTCCTTGTGGTCGAAGAAGTTGTTGTTGGCCATGGCTCGGGCGTGGCTCACGCCAGCGAGGGCCAGGGTGGCGTTCCACGACAGCGGTGTGGTGGCCGAGAAGGCTTGCGTGCCACAGCGGCGCGGCTGTGCGCGGGCACTATTGATCAGCTTCAGCAGTTTCTGGCCTTCGGCCTGCCAGTCGCCCAGGCGCGCCGACAGCAGCGGGCGCGCCAGTACGATGCGCCATTCGCGGTCCATGCGGCTGACCCCGATGTCGACGAACTGCGGGTCGAGCACTACCTGGCAGAAACTCTCCTGCACGGCTTTCATCGCCGCTTGGGCATCCCGCGGGCCCGACAGGCTGATGGCCTGCACGTTGACCATCGGATAGGCCGCCCGCGCCAGCGCTTGCTGCAGATCGCCAATGCCATTGGCCGACAGGATCAGTCGCGAATCCATCGCCAGCGGCGGCAACTCCAGCGAGGCCTGGCCGGCGCAGCTCTGGGATTGGCTGCGGTAGAGATTGATGGACTCGACCAGTTGCGTTTCTTCGGTGGCACCGGCACCGGCGGCGAAGGCCAGGCCCAGCGACAGCACCACAAGACGCATGGCGGATGAAATGGCACGCATGTAAATCTCCCTTGAGCGGACGGCGCCTATGATGCGCAATTTTTGCCCCGCTGGGGCAACGGTTTCACGCTCTGTTGAAGTCCCTGGCACGATACCGTCCGGCACCGCTTGGGACACTCCTCATCGTATGGGATCGATTTTGTGCCAAATAAGTCCATTTCCGTGGTTTTTAGCCAGCCAATCATAAAGGATTCGACTGCAGCGGCGGCTGTTGAAAGCGCCCTGGGACGCCGACCTTCGACAAATCCCCCTGAATCTGCGTTCATGCTGGCTGTCAAAGTCGTGAGCCGCCCATGAAAGCGGCTCGCCCATCGAACAGAAGCCGGACCATGGAAGAAAGAACCTACGAACTGCTGGAAGTCGCCAATGGCAAGCCCGTCAAGCTCTGGACCCAGGGCGTGCCGGTTCAAGCCGAGGCCCGCCAGCAACTGATAAACACGGCGAAGATGCCCTTCATCTTCAAGCACCTGGCGGTGATGCCCGACGTGCACCTGGGCAAGGGCTCCACCATAGGCAGCGTGATTCCCACCGTGGGTGCGATCATTCCTGCCGCGGTCGGGGTGGACATCGGTTGCGGCATGATCGCCGCCCGTACCTCGCTGACCGCGACCGATCTGCCGGACAACCTCCATGGCCTGCGCAGCGCCATCGAGAAAGCCGTGCCCCACGGGCGTACGGTCAGTCACGGCGGGCGGGACAAAGGCGCCTGGAACAGCATTCCCCCACAGGCCGACCAGGCCTGGGGCGCGCTGGCCGAGCGGTTCAAGGCGATTACCGACAAGTACCCGAAGCTGGCCCGGAGCAACAATCGCCAGCACCTTGGCACCCTGGGCAGTGGCAATCATTTCATCGAGGTATGCCTGGACGAAGCCAACCGGGTCTGGTTCATGCTGCACAGCGGCTCGCGCGGCGTGGGCAACGCCATCGGTACCTTGTTCATCCAATTGGCCCAGGCCGACATGCGCCAACACCTCGCCAACCTGCCGGACCGCGACCTGGCCTATTTCGAGGAGGGCAGTCGGCATTTCGACGATTATGTGCAAGCGGTGGACTGGGCCCAGGATTTCGCCCGGCAGAATCGCGCGCTGATGATGGACGCGGTGATACGCGCCACCCGCCAGGTCATCACCAAGCCGTTCGAGGTGGCGCTCGAAGCGGTCAATTGTCATCACAATTACGTGCAGAAGGAACGCCATTTCGGGCGCGACGTCCTGGTCACTCGCAAGGGCGCGGTGTCGGCGCACAAGGGCGAGCTGGGGATCATTCCAGGTTCGATGGGGGCCAAGAGCTTTATCGTCCGGGGGCTGGGCAACGAGCAATCGTTCTGCTCCTGCAGCCATGGCGCGGGCCGGGTCATGAGCCGCACCCAGGCGAAAAAACGCTTCAGCGTCGAAGACCAGGTTCGCGCCACCGCTCATGTGGAGTGCCGCAAGGATGAGGCGGTGATCGATGAGATCCCCATGGCGTACAAGGATATCGATCAGGTCATGCACGCCCAGCGTGAGCTGGTCGAGGTCGTGCACACCTTGCATCAGGTGGTGTGTGTCAAAGGTTGAGGAAGCCCGTCATGTTGAATGTGGTTGAAAGGCAAGCCAGCGCCGCCTTGCGCCAGCGGATGGAAAAGGCCGGCTGCGCCTTCGATTTCCTGGTGCTCGCTCCCGAACCGGGTGAGGCGGTCACCCCAGCGCTCCACCGCGAGGCGGTGGACCTGCTGTTCCGGTCCATCATGAACCTGTGGCTGGAGCGCCATCGCCAGTTGATCCTTGATCCTCGGTTTGCCGGCGCCACGCCTCCCGATATGCGCTGGGATCTGGACAAGGCCAGGCCCAGGCCCCTGGACCGGCAAGAGATCGAGCAACTCCTGCATGCTGACAAGGCGGCGCACGACCCGCCGCCTTTTGCCTTGTACGAAGCATTTTGCGAGCCGCCCTACGGCACTCGCTTCGTCGACGACAGCCCACAGGCGCTGTTCAAGGACTGGCTCGATGTGCTCGGGCTCGAGGAGGGGGCCGAGGTGCTGACCTGGGTCGACAACTTCAACCTCGACTGGCTGGCCAGCGACGAGCCCGATCCGGCACGTGATCCCTGGAGCAATTACTTCGAAGATGGGCTGGAGTGGTGGGGCGTGTGGTGCCTCAGTATCTGGAATCCCCGGCGCCGCACGCTGAGCGTGCTGGCGGCCAGCACCACGGATTGACTCCATCGGCCCTCGTCCTGCCTCCTTGTCAGCGCGCGGCTTGCACCTCACCTGCCGACACCGCGCGGGTCATCACACCGATGGCCGCCAGGGCGGCGATCACCAATCCGGGGGACGTCGCCAACAGGACGCCGGTCGTTCCTGCGCCGGCCGCCAGGATCTGCCCGGCGGCCAAGGGGCCTGCCACCGAGCCCAGGCGCCCGATGGCCACCGCCGCCCCGACGCCTGTCGCCCGCACGGCGGTGGGGTAGGAGGGCGGCGCCAACGCATAGAGCACCAGTTGCGCCGCCATCACGAACAGTCCGGCGGCGAATCCGGCGATGGTCATCGGCACGATGCCGACTGAAAAACCCACTCCGGCCAGTGCGCTCAACAAGCCGGCATAGACGAACAGCACCACCTTGATGCCGTTGCAGCGGTCCAGCAACCAACCGCCGAGCAACGACCCGAGGGTTCCGCCAATGTTGAACAGCATCTGCACCAGGCCGGCCTGGGGCTTGCTGAAACCTTGTTCCAGCAGCAACGAAGGCAGCCAGTTGAGCAACATGTACATCACCGTCAGGGTGAAGAAGTAACTCATCCAGAGGGACAGGGTGGTCCGGCTGCGACCCTCACCGAACAGCGCCTGGCCAGTGGAGCCGCGAGTTTGCGGGCCAGCAGCCCGTGCCTGGCGAAAGGCACTGGATTCCGGCAGCCACAGCAGCATCAATGGCACCACCAGCAGCGGCGCCAGGCCGCCGATGAAAAACGTCATCTGCCAATGTTCGCCCGACAGCATGGCGACCACCGCCGCCAGCGCTCCTCCCAGCGGAACGCCTGCGTACATCACGCTGATGGCGGTGCCGCGTCGCTGTTCGCCCACCGCCTCGGCACACAGGGCAATGAGGTTGGGCAGGGCGGCGCCAAGGCCCAGGCCTGTCATGAAGCGCACCAGCAGCAGGCTGGATACGTTTTCGACATGGGCTGTGCCGAGGGAAAAGACCCCGAACAGCAGCACAGCACCCACCAGGATTTTCTTGCGGCCGATGTGATCGGCGATCCAGCCGCCGAAGAAGGCGCCTGGCAGCAGCCCGATGATGCCGGCGCTGAATACCCAGCCCATCATTTTCGGGTCCAGGGCAAACGTCTGTCGCAGACCGGCGGCAGCGGTGCCGGCCGATTGCAGGTCGAAACCTTCGATCAACGCAACGATGAAACACAAGGCAATGGTCAGCGTTGCACGACGCGCCGGATGGTTCATGACAAGTCCTCTTATTGTTTTTGTCGGGGGCCGGTGATGGAGTCGGCGAGGCAGCGGGATTTAGATTAACAAAGCTAACTAAAAAATGAATGGCCTGAAGAAACGGGCTGGAAATCGATATTTTTTCCGTTAAATCATGGCCTTGAGGGAAAAAGGCACTAAAACGGCCAAACAAGTTAATGATATTAATGTTCGATTATCGGTCATTCTGGATTGACGAGAATGCCGAGGGGTTTCCATTCTCTTGTCCGGCATCCCTTCCAGCCGGAGGGGTGCGAACAAAACAACAACAATAATGGACGTCGAACATGCCCAATCTTGCCCGGGGCGCTTGTGTAGCGGCCCCTGTCACACGTTTCGCTCATCTGCTGGCCTGTTTCGGGCTGAGCCTGTCTTCGGTCACCGCGTCAGCCCAAGGATTGATCGACGACAGCCATGGCACCCTGACACTGCGCAATTACTACATGGATCGCGACTACAAGGATGACGGCGCCAAGACCGCCGCCAGGGAGTGGGCCCAAGGGGTGATCATGAACGTGGAGTCGGGATTCACCCCCGGCACGGTGGGGTTCGGCCTGGATGCCCGGGGATTGATGGGCATCAAGCTGGACTCCTCGCCGGACCGCAGCGGTACCGAGCTGTTGCCGGTGTCCAGTGGCGACAGGCGGGCACCGGATGAGTATTCGCGCCTGGCCCTGACCGGCAAGCTGCGTTTCGGCCAGACCACGGTGAAGACAGGCGATGTGTCGATCTTCCTGCCGTTTGCGTTCGCCAGCCCGTCGCGGCTGCTGCCACAGACCTTCCGAGGAACGACGCTCAGTTCCAAGGACATCGACGGTTTGACACTCAATACTGGCTATATCGATCGCATCAACCGGCGCGATTCCACCGACTACCAGGCAATGAGCATCGCGTCCCCCAACCGGCGCTTCAATGGCGCGGCCACTTCCTCGCACCTGGTTTACGCCGGGGGGGACTACCAGGTCGACAAGGCGCTCAGCCTGCGGGTCTATCACGCCGAAGTGGCGGACCTGTACCGGCAGGAGACCCTGGCGCTATTGCATAAGCTGCCCCTTGGCGACGGCGTACTGACCACCGACCTGCGCAGCTTCTTCAGTGGCGAAGACGGCGCCGCCAAGGCCGGGAAGGTGGATAACCGCAACGTCTCGGCTCTGTTCGGCTACCGCTGGGGCGGGCACAGCGTCAGCCTGGGTTATATGCATGCCAGTGGTGATACCGCCACGCCTTATGTGTCCGGCACCGAGTTGATGGGCCTGAGTGAAATGACCATGAGCTCGGATTTCCTCAACGCCCGTGAACGCACCTGGCAAGCGATCCATGATTATGATTTTGCCGCAGTAGGCGTGCCGGGCCTTCGGACCCGATTGCGCTACGTGCGCGGCGATCACATCGAGCTGGCCGCCTACAATGCCGAGGATCGCAAGGAGCGGGAATTGCAGATGGAGTTGGGTTATGTGATCCAGAGTGGCCCGCTGAAAAACGTCGGGCTGCTGGCGCGCAAGTCCATCTATCGCAATGATTTTCCCGCGGCTGCGGCGTTTCGCGACGAGAACCAGACCCGCTTTCTGGTGACCTACAGCGTGCCGATCTGGTAGGGCTCCAGGCCACTGTGGCGAGACCGTTCAGCCTCTCGCCACAGTGCGTTCTTCATGACTGGTAGACCTTCTTCAGCAACCGCAGCAGTTCTTCGCGCTCCGTGCCCGAGAGGGCCGCCGTGGAGTCCAGGTCGCTCTGGGCGGCGATCTGCTTGAGTTCCTTGAGCAGGTTTTCGCCGGTCTTGCTCAGGAAGATCCCATAGGAGCGCTTGTCCGGCTTGCAGCGTACCCGCACGGCCAGCGCCCGGCTTTCCAGCTTGTTCAGCAGCGGCACCACCTGTGGTGGTTCGATGGCCAGGGCCCGGGCCAGGTCGGCCTGCATCAGGCCCGGATTCTGATCGATGATCGCCAGCGCCGAGAACTGGGCAGGCCGCAGATCGTGAACGGCGAGCCGGCCGATCAGGTTCTGGAACAGTTTCAACTGAGCGCGGCGCAGGGCGTAACCGATCAGCTCGTCCAGCGCGGAGTCCAGCGGCGCCTGCACGGCAGCGACATCGGTCACGGCCTCGGCGGCTTCGGCAAGTTTTGCAGACTTGGCCATTGAAAAGAGCGTCCTCAAGGTGAGTGATTAACAAGGCTATCCAGTTTGCCGGGGTTAGGCGGCCCTGGCTACGGTGGATTACAGATTTGTTGATCCGGCCTGCAGCGATCCTGAGAACGGCACACTGATAAATTGATTAATGGTTAATTGACATAACTAAATTGGCGGTTTAGTTTCAGCTCATCTTCAGCCCAGAACAAGAGAGCACGTGTCATGAGCAACTACGAAGGTCGCTGGACAACCGTCAAGGTCGAGATCGAGGAGGGCATCGCCTGGGTCACTCTCAATCGCCCGGAAAAACGCAACGCCATGAGCCCGACCCTCAACCGCGAGATGGTCGACGTGTTGGAAACCCTGGAGCAGGACCCGGCCGCCGGTGTACTGGTACTGACCGGCGCCGGGGACTCCTGGACCGCGGGCATGGACCTCAAGGAATACTTCCGCGAAGTGGACGCCGGTCCGGAGATCCTCCAGGAAAAAATCCGCCGCGAGGCGTCCCAATGGCAGTGGAAGCTGCTGCGCATGTACGCCAAGCCCACCATCGCCATGGTCAATGGCTGGTGCTTTGGCGGCGGTTTCAGCCCGTTGGTGGCCTGCGACCTGGCGATCTGCGCCGATGAAGCTACCTTCGGCCTTTCGGAAATCAACTGGGGCATCCCGCCTGGCAACCTGGTCAGCAAGGCCATGGCCGATACCGTCGGGCATCGCCAATCGCTGTACTACATCATGACCGGCAAGACTTTCGGCGGGCAGAAAGCCGCCGAAATGGGCCTGGTCAACGAAAGCGTGCCCCTGGCGCAACTGCGGGAAGTCACCGTGGAGCTGGCGCGCAACCTGCTGGAGAAAAACCCGGTGGTGCTGCGAGCGGCCAAGCATGGCTTCAAGCGCTGCCGCGAGCTGACCTGGGAGCAGAACGAAGACTACCTGTACGCCAAGCTCGACCAGTCGCGCCTGCTGGACAAGGAGGGCGGCCGGGAGCAGGGCATGAAGCAGTTCCTGGACGACAAGAGCATCAAGCCGGGCCTGCAGGCTTACAAGCGCTGAACGAGCAGGGCCCGGCGGCTGTTCGCCGAGGGCCCTCGACGCTACTGTGAACGTATTCCCGATAAAGACAATAAAGAGGAATCACCATGCTGGACGTGCCCCTGCTGATCGGCGGCCAGTCGTGCCCCGCCCGTGACGGTCGGACTTTCGAACGTTGCAACCCGGTCACCGGCCAAGTGGTGTCGCGCGTGGCCGCCGCTACCCTGGAAGACGCCGACGCCGCAGTGGCTGCCGCGCACGCTGCGTTTCCGGGCTGGGCGGCGTTGTCGCCCAATGAGCGACGCACCCGACTGTTGCGCGCGGCCGAACAGTTGCAGGCCCGCAGCGCCGAGTTCATCGCCGCTGCCGGCGAAACCGGAGCCATGGCCAACTGGTACGGTTTCAATGTGCACCTGGCGGCCAATATGCTGCGCGAAGCCGCTTCCATGACCACGCAGATCAATGGCGAAGTCATCCCCTCGGACGTGCCCGGCAGTTTTGCCATGGCCTTGCGTCAACCCTGTGGCGTGGTGCTGGGCATCGCACCGTGGAACGCGCCGGTGATCCTCGCCACCCGCGCTATCGCCATGCCCCTGGCCTGTGGCAACACCGTGGTGCTCAAGGCCTCGGAAGTCAGCCCGGCGGTGCACCGGCTGATCGGCCAGGTGCTGCAGGACGCCGGCCTGGGGGACGGTGTGGTCAACGTCATCTGCAACGCACCGGCCGATGCGCCGGCCATTGTCGAGCGGCTGATTGCCAACCCGGCGGTACGTCGCGTCAATTTCACTGGCTCGACCCACGTCGGGCGTATCGTCGGCGAGCTGTCGGCACGTCATCTCAAGCCGGCGTTGCTGGAACTGGGAGGCAAGGCCCCGTTCCTGGTGCTGGACGATGCCGACCTGGACGCCGCGGTGGAAGCGGCAGCCTTTGGTGCGTATTTCAACCAGGGCCAGATCTGCATGTCCACCGAGCGGCTGATCGTCGATGCGAGCGTGGCCGAGGCTTTCATCAGCCGATTGACGGCCAAGATCGCTACGTTGCGTGCCGGCGATCCCGCGGCCGACGGCTCGGTGCTGGGTTCCCTGGTGGACGCCAGTGCCGGCCAGCGCATCAAGGGCCTGATCGACGATGCCCTGGCCAAAGGCGCGAGGCTGCTGGCGGGCGGGCAATTGGACGGCAGCATCCTGCAACCGACCCTGCTCGATGACGTCACCGCTGACATGCGCCTGTACCGTGAAGAGTCCTTCGGTCCGGTGGCGGTGGTATTGCGCGGCGAGGGCGATGAAGCATTGCTGCGCCTGGCCAATGACTCCGAGTTCGGCCTGTCGGCGGCGATCTTCAGCCGCGACACCAGCCGGGCGCTGGCCCTGGCCCAACGCATCGAGTCCGGCATCTGCCATATCAACGGACCGACTGTGCACGACGAGGCGCAGATGCCTTTCGGTGGGGTCAAGTCCAGCGGCTACGGCAGCTTTGGTGCCAAGGCCTCCATCGAGCACTTCACCCAGTTGCGCTGGGTGACGCTGCAGAACGGACCTCGGCATTACCCGATCTGAAATCCGTTGCGTCGCCGGCGGACAGGCTTGAAGACCTCCGCCGCGACGCAGGCCAATAATAATGACAAGGCCGCAGCCAGACGCTGCCACGCTCCGCTCGCTCAGCGCGACCCGAGCGTGCCTTGGTGGAGGAAATGCACGTGAGTTCCGAGTCCAGATCGTCCTCCCGACCCGACGCCGGGCGTTATCGCCAGGTGTCGATCGGTCATCCCGCCGTCGAGGTCAGCGAGGCGCAGGGCATCCTGCACATGCGCTCCCTGGAGGCCCTGGAGCCCTTGCCGGCGCGCCTGCTCGACCGCCTGGTGCATTGGGCCCGGGTCCGTCCGCAACAGACGTTCATCGCAGCCCGCGTGGCCGGTGGTGACTGGCGTCGAGTCAGCTATGCCGAGATGCTCGACAGCGTCAGGGCCATCGCCCAAGGCCTGTTGGGCTACGGCTTGTCCGCCGAGAGACCGTTGGTGTTGCTATCGGGCAACGACATCGAGCATCTGCAGATGGCCTTCGGGGCCATGTATGCCGGTATTCCCTATTGCCCGGTGTCACCGGCTTATTCATTGCTGTCCCAGGATTTCGCCAAGCTGCGGCACGTCTGCGACCTGTTGCAGCCGGGCCTGGTATACGTCAGCGACGCGGCGCCTTTCGAACGCGCGATCAATGCAGTGTTACCCGCCGGCGTTCCCTTGATTACCGCGCGTGGAGAAATCCCCGGGCGCGCCCGGACTCGTTTCGCCAGCCTGCTGGCGCAACCCGGTGGTGTCGAGGCCGAGCGCGCCTTTGCCGCCACCGGGCCCGACAGCATCGCCAAGTTTCTCTTTACCTCCGGTTCGACCAAGCTGCCCAAGGCAGTGATCACCACTCAGCGTATGCTCTGCGCCAATCAGCAGATGCTGTTGCAGACGTTCCCGGTGTTCGGCGAGGAGCCGCCGGTGCTGGTGGATTGGTTACCCTGGAACCATACCTTCGGCGGCAGTCACAACGTCGGCATCGTGCTGTACAACGGCGGTACGTTTTACCTGGACGACGGCAAGCCCACCGCCCAGGGCTTCGCCGAGACCTTGCGCAATCTCAAGGAAATCTCCCCGACCGCCTACCTGACCGTGCCCAAGGGCTGGGAAGAGCTGGTCAGCGCCCTGGAGCAGGACGGCGAGTTGCGTGAGCGTTTCTTCGACCGCATCAGCCTGTTCTTCTTTGCAGCGGCGGGATTGTCCCAAAGCACCTGGGACCGGCTCGACAAGGTGGCCGAGCAGCATTGCGGCGAACGGATCCGCATGATGGCGGGGCTGGGCATGACCGAGGCGTCGCCGTCCTGCACCTTCACCACCGGGCCGCTGTCCGTGGCCGGCTACATCGGCCTGCCGGCACCGGGTTGCGAGGTACGGCTGGTACCGGTGGACGGCAAGTTCGAAGGGCGTTTTCGCGGGCCGCACATCATGCCGGGCTACTGGCGCTCGCCGCAGCAGACCGCCGAGGTGTTCGACGAGGACGGCTTCTATTGCTCGGGAGATGCCATCAAGCTGGCCGATCCCGGCAACCCGCAGTTGGGGCTGATGTTCGATGGGCGCATCGCCGAGGACTTCAAGCTGTCTTCCGGGGTCTTCGTCAGTGTGGGGCCGTTGCGTAACCGCGCGGTCCTGGAAGGGACGCCGTACGTCCAGGACCTGGTGGTGACCGCGCCGGATCGCGAGTGCCTGGGGGCGCTGGTCTTCCCGCGGTTGCCCGAATGCCGGCGCCTGTCGGGCCTGGGCTCGGCCGCCAGCGATGCCCAGGTGCTTGCCAGCGCACCGGTGCGCCAATGGTTCGCCGACTGGCTGCAGCGCTTGAATCGCCAGGCCAGCGGCAACGCCAGCCGCGTGGAATGGATCGCATTGCTCGATGAGCCGGCCTCCATCGACCGCGGCGAGATCACCGACAAGGGGTCGCTCAATCAGCGGGCGGTATTGCAGTGGCGAGCGGCGAAGGTCGAGGCGCTGTATCGCGGCGAGGACCCTGCGATCCTGCGGGCATGAGGCTATGCCCGTACCTGGAGGAACGGGCTGGCTCGCGAAGGTGGACATCTCCAATGTCCCTGTAGAGGGATCTTCAATGGGCCTTCGGTCCAGGTGTTTTTCCGATCCAGTTCAGTCCCGCCGTGACACACTGTCCCGGGCCTTCTACTATGGCGGCTGTCTGATTGCCTGGAAGTCCCTGGATGAGTAAGCCCGGCCAAACGGTGCTGATTGCGTTGCGCAAGATGATCGCTTCTGGCGAGTTGGCGGCCGGTGAACGGTTGATGGAGATCCCTACTGCGCAACTGTTCGGTGTCTCGCGAATGCCGGTGCGCATGGCGTTCCGGACCCTGGAGCAGGAAGGGCTGCTGGTGCGTTTTGGCGGGCGGGGCTTCCAGGTGCGCTCGGTCAGCGCCCAGGACATTGCCGGGGCCGTGGAAGTGCGTGGTGTGCTGGAGGGACTGGCCGCGCGGCAGACGGCCGAGCGGGGGTTGAGTGACGAGGACCGTGCCACCCTGGAGCAATGCCTGGCCCAAGGCGACGCGTTGTTCGCCAAGGGCTATGTGACCGAGGAGGACCTGGAGGTCTATCACGATCTCAACATGCGCTTTCACCGGGTTATCGTCGAAGGCAGTCACAACCCGGCGATTGCCCATGCGCTGGCGCGCAACGACCACTTGCCGTTCGCCTCAGTCACCGCCCTGGCGGTAGACCGACAGAACATGGCTGGCGAGTATCGGCGCTTCAACTATGCCCACATGCAGCACCATTCGGTGTTCGACGCCTTGATCCATGGCCAGGGGGCCCGGGCCGAGGCCATCATGCGCGAACATGCCAATGCCACTTTGCGTTACGCCGAAGTGTTCGGCTCGTCCTCGGCGGATGAGCGGATGACGGTGATACTGCGTCCTGAATAAAGCAGCCCCTGGGGTCTTGCACCGGGCGACAAGCCGACCGAGGCGGCGCATCCAGCCGCCTCGTCGACTGATGGGACGCCATTGCGAGCAGGCTCGCTTCCACAGGGGCGCGGGGTTGTCCGGCAGGTCAGAGATCCAGCACCAGCAAGGGAGTCTTCGAGCGGGAGCAGCAGGGGGTGAACTGATCGTTGCAGGCTTGCTCCGCCTCGGTCAGGAACATGTCCCGGTGTTCCGGCACGCCTTCCAGTACACGGGTCAGGCAGGTGCCGCAGACGCCCTGTTCGCAGGAGATCGGAATCTCGATGCCATGGCTTTCCAGCACTTGAACCACACTGCGGTCCGCCGGAATGTCGAACACCTGACCGCTGCTGGCCAGCTTCACCGCAAAGCTGCCGTCATCGCCGGTGTCGACAGGCGTCGCGGCAAAGTATTCTCGGTGCAAGCAGGGTTCCTGCCAACCCTGGGCTTTTGCCGTGTCCAGCACATGTTGCATGAAGCCGCCGGGGCCACACACATAAAGGTGCAGATCATCGTCGGGCATCGCCAGCACCTGGGCGGCCTGCAGCGCCGTTTCGGGCGCTTCGTCGAAGTGCAGGAACACCCGATCGGCATACGCCGATCGCCGCAGACGCTCGACAAAGGCCGCCCGATCCAGGGACCGGGCGCAATAGTGCAGTTGGAAGTCCGCACCGTCCTGGGCAAGGTGTTCGGCCATGCACAGGATCGGTGTAATGCCGATGCCGCCGGCAAACAGCAGATGACGGCGGGCTTGGCTCGAGAGGGGGAACAGGTTGCGTGGTTCGCTGATGGTCAACCGCGTACCCGGCTGAACCTGCTCGTGCAGGCCGCGGGAGCCGCCGCGTGACGCCGGGTCCTTGAGCACGCCGATGAGGTAGCGGTGCCGCTCCTCGGGATGATTGCACAGCGAGTATTGGCGAACGAGGCCGTCGGGCAAGTGCACATCGATATGGGCACCGGCAGTGAACGCCGGCAGTGGCTGGCCATCGACACGCCTGAGCTCATAGCTGCAGATGTCCAGGGCTTCTTCGCGCCGTGCGGCGACCAGGACTTCGATCATGACCGGCCCTCCGCGAGCTGGGGTTGGGCAGTGCTGGCGATCAGTCCGGCCCGGGCCTCACGCTCTCGGGCAATCCAGCGCTCCAACACCCGGCGCGACTGTACGCCGCCAGCGTCGATATTGAGCTTGAGCAGGTTGCGTTGCGGGTGGTCCAGCAGGTTGCGTTGCTGGCGTTCGAGCATTTCCAGGTCTTCGCTGAAGATCTTGCCCTGGCCTTCGCGAATGCTCGCCGTCAGCGCCTCGTCCTGCGGCTGGAAATGCCGGGCCATGCCCCAGAAATACCAGATGGAGGTCTCGGTTTCCGGTGTGATGAAATCCACGACGATGCTGGACGCCTTGAACTGGGGCGCCGCGTGGTAACCGCCGTGACCGGCATGGGCGACGCCGACTTCGATCATGACGTGGCTGGGGGGCGTGAAGCGGCAGATCTGCCAGCGGTCCACCGGCACGTCGTCGGCCAGGTTGTTGCCGCGCAGGGCCATGCGCCAGAACGGCGGGGCCATGATGTTCTCCATATGCCGGGCGGTGATGACCTCGTCGCCCTCGACCGTGGTGACCGGGGGCGCTTCGTCGATCTCCTTCTGGCCGATGCTGGATGCGTGCACGTAGGTTTCGTGGGTCAGGTCCATGAGGTTGTCGATCATCAGGCGATAGTCGCACTGGATGTGGAACAGGCCGCCGCCATAGGCCCATTCAGCGTTCTGCGCCCATTCCAGTGGGTGTATCGATGCCGGGTCGGCCAGCGCCTGGTCACCGGGCCAGACCCAGATGAACCCGTGGCGCTCCTGCACTGCGAAAGTCTTGTTGCAGGGGAAGCCACGTACTCGCTGGCCGGGCATCTCGACGGTCCTGCCATCGCCTCCCATCATCAGCCCGTGGTAGCCGCACACCAGGTTGCCATTCTCCACGTAGCCCAGGGAGAGCGGGGCGCCGCGGTGTGGGCAGAAGTCTTCGACGGCGGCGACCTTGCCTGCCTGTCCTCGGTAAAAAACCATTTTCTCGCCACAGATCTGACGACCCAGTGGTTTGTCGGCGATTTCATCGGGGGTGCACGCAACGTACCAGGCATTCTTGGGGTACATGATGGATCTCCAGGCTGATTTTGTTATTCTGTGGATCCATTAACTCTCTTAACTAGTTTTTCTGTCAAATGATTATTGAGTGAGTGGCGATAATTTTCTGATCAATGGATCCATTAGCGGGGAGGGATCCTGAATCGAACCTGTGGGCGGCAATGGGTTGGCTCCAATGTCCTCACAGGACATACTTTGATGCGGACCCTTGCGTTGCCATCGGAGTGTTTCATGAAGATCAAAGCTGTACTGACCGAGCAAGACGTTGCGCAGTTGCTGGTTGCCGCCAAGGAGCTGGCTCACCAGCGCCAGTGGGCAGTGTCGGTTTGCGTAGTGGATGACGGCGGCCACCCCCTGGGGCTGTTGCGCCTGGACGAGGCTTCGGCGTTGTCGGCCTACATCGCCACCGAAAAAGCCCGCACCGCCGCCATGGGCCGGCGTGACAGCAAGTTCTACGAAGACATGATCAATGGCGGTCGCCAGGCTTTTCTCAGCGCACCGCACCTGCAGGGGATGCTCGAAGGCGGGGTGACCATCCGCCATGACGGACAGTGCATCGGCGCCATTGGCGTGTCCGGGGTCAAGGCCGAGCAGGACGCCGAGCTGGCGCGCCTGGCGGTGGAAACGGTGCTGCCGGCGCTTGCCCCGGATGCCTGATCGCTGCACAAATCTTCCAGACGCCGTCGCCCGTGGCGTTTAACCTGTTCCGGGCCAATACACACGACAGGGCCAGCCCATGACCTCGCGCAACTGGATCGATCTCAAGCAGGACGTCACGTCCGGTATCGAGACCGTGCGCGCGCATTTCGAGGGGCATGCGTACGATCCCCACTGGCATGACACGTACCTGGTGGGGGTGACCGAGCAGGGCGTGCAGCAGTTTCATTGCCGTCGCCAGCAGCACAACAGCACGCCGGGCAAGGTGTTCCTCCTCGAACCGGGGGAGCTGCACGACGGCAATGCACCCCACATCGACGGTTTCACCTATCGCACCCTGTACCTGGAGCCCCATTGGCTGGAGCGTGAATTGCGTTCGTTGTTCGACGTGGCGCCAGACAACGCGCAGCTGGGGTTCGCCACCACGCTGGCCGAGGACACCCGACTGGCCCATGCCACCGCCATGGCCTTCCAGAGCCTGCACCAGCAGGAAATCCGCATTGTTCGCCAGACCGCCCTCGACACCCTGCTGGCCGAACTCACCGGACATCTGCATTGGCGGGCACGGATCAACCCCGATCCACGGTTGCCGCTGGTGGCGCAACAGGCCCGCGACTACCTGCACGCCCACTTGAGTGAAGACATCGGCCTGGATGACCTGGCGCGGGTCACTGGCGTGGATCGTTTTCGCCTGACCCGTGCCTTCAAGGCGGCATTCGGCCTGGCGCCGCACGCCTATCTGATTCAACTGCGGCTGGCCCGTGCCCGGCGCCTGCTGGCCCGTGGCGACAGTGCCGTGGCGGTGGCGGCGTCGCTGGGGTTTGCCGACCAGAGCCACCTGGGCCGCTGGTTCCAGCGGGCCTATCGCATGAGCCCGGCGGACTACCGCAAGCGCTGCTCAAACGTTCCAGACTGAACATCGCGCCCTTGGGGATGATCGACTCACGATCATTCACCGAGACGTTGTCCCATGGACCAGTTGCTGCCGTTTGCCCTGTTCGCCTTCGTTGCCTCCATCACCCCGGGCCCCACCAATATCCTGGTGTTGAGCCATAGCTCGCGCTTCGGTCTTTCCAACACCGCGCCCATCATCCTGGGTGCCTGCGCCGCAGCGGCGCTGCTGGTGCTGCTGGTGGGCACCGGCCTGGGGGACGTGCTGGCGCGCCATGCCACCCTTCAGGCACTGCTGTCCTGGGCCGGCATCGCCTGGTTGAGCTGGATGGCCTGGCAGATTTTCAGCGCGCCGGCCCAGGCCATCGACCCCGACCGCCCGGTGGAAGGGCCTCGGCTTGGCCTGGCCGGGGCGGCTGCCTTGCAGTTGGTCAACCCGAAGACCTGGATAATGGCCCTGGCGGTGGTCAGCGTGTTCGCTGGCGCCGAGATCGATCGCACGACCCGGGTGCTGTGGTTGTCCCTGGCGTTCTTCGCGATCTCGATCCCATGCATGACCGTCTGGGCATTCCTGGGCCGCGGGGCCGCGAGATTCTGCCGCTCCGCTGTGGCGATGGGACGGTTCAACCGGGTCATGGCGCTGTTGTTGCTGGCGTCGACCTGGCTGACCTTGCTGGTGTGACGATGGACACGGACCCGCAACCCCTTGCAACGGTTGAACGGTTTCAATACCCGATCTTTTTCGCGAGGATCCTGGGTTCGTTGCATGTCGATATCCCAATCGCCCCCAAGGATGGAGGTCCACCATGTCTACCCTCGATACTCATGTCGAGTTTATCCAGGCCAGGCTGCCCGCCTGGCTGAAAAACGCTTCGCGGCCCCGGCAGGAACGCTTCAAGGTGCTGGTCCGGCAACTGCAGCGCGACAGCGATGCGCTCAATGCGCTACTGATCGACCTGCCGCCCCCCGAGATTTTCGCGCGCCACTTGCTCCAGGCCCAGCCGGAGGTGCGGGCGTGGCGGCCGGTCAATGGCAGCCGGCATGCTTCGGATGCGGTACGTCGGGCACGGGTCAGGCGCGGCCCCTACGTGACCGATCCGGCGCTGTCGGTGGTCGAGGCAGCCATGCGCAACTATCCGCCGGCGGACGCCCGCCCGGGCAGCGAGTTCGACAAGCACGGCCGTCTGTATATCCAGGGGCGGCGCGGCGAGTTCTCCCGCGACGGCATTGCGTCGGACACCACCGCGTTGCCCATCACGCCGGCCAGCTTCGCGAGCCTGTGCCGACGGGTGGATGTGGGGGGCGCATACCAGCGTTTGCTGGAACAGTGGCTGCCACGCATCGGCACCGGCATTCCAGCGGTCGCCCAGGCGTACATCGCCTATGCCCGCAGCCTGCTTGCCTACGACGCCTATGAGGCGAAGCTGGATGGTCGCCTCGATGAAACCGGCGAGCGCCTGCTGACCCATGCCGGTGTACGGCTGGAGGACACCGTCGTCGCCCTGGCCTGTGAGGTCAAGGCGTTGGAGGTGCTGTCCGCGCCACTGTTCGGTGCCCGGGTGTATTGGGGCCTGGAAAGGGACGCCAAGGGCAATCGGCCGGTGGTCTTGCACTTGCCCCACGATGAGGTCGCGCCCCTCAAGCAATTTCCCAGCATCCACGCCATGGCCAGAGAACTGACCGAACGGGTCCGCAAGCGCAGCTACCGCCAGGGCCTGATGCGGTACTTCCCGGTGCGGTTGCAGGCCAGTATTGGCGCAACCCTGCATGATCAGGTGGAGTGGGAAATCAAGGACAACCCCAACCTCTTCGAGGAGATCCATGCCCGTATCGTCGGCTGGCGCGACGGCGAGCCTGGGGAGGACCGGGACACGCGTCGCATTCGGGTGCCTGCGCCCCGCGTGGCCTGGAACGTCGGTCATCTGCGAGAAGACCACTGGCATGGCCGTTACCACGAATGGCGGGCCCACACCCTGGGCAACGCTTCGGCCCTGATGGTGCCGACCCGCGACCAGGACTGGCAGGCCTGGATGGCCCGGCTTGAATACTGGGAAAGCCTGGCCGAGCGCTCGCTGATGCTCGCGGCGAGCTTCATCCCGTTCTGTGCCCCGGTGGGGATGGCTGCGGCGGCGGTCGGCGGGGTCCGCCTGATCTATGAGGTATTCGAGGGTATCCAGGCTTTCAACGAAGGGCACGCCCAGGAGGGGATCGAACACATTTTCAATGTGCTGTTCGGAGTCGCCCAGGGCGCTTACCTGGGGTTCGTCGGCGGCGCGGTGGAACCCATGCCGGTGCGTGATGGCAGCACGCGGCTGTGGAATGGCGATGTCACGCCATATCGGGCGCGGCGCTTGCCGCCCGTGGAGGCCGAGCAGGACGCCTGGGGTGTCTGGCGTAACGAAGACGAAGCCTGGGTACAGGTCGACGGCCACTATTACGAAGTGCAGGGCACCGGCGATGTCCTGCACCTGCGTCTGCCTGCCGACCATCGGGGCGTGACGCCACTTCTGGAATGGAGCCGTAGTCGCGGCTGGCAATGGGCGCACCGCAATCCGTTGCAGCGGGGCAATCTCCAATTGCTGCGAAACTTTGCCGAAACCCCGGGTGAACTGGACGACGATACGGTCCTGACCGTACAGCGGCAGACTGGCATCAGCGAGGATCACCTGCGTTATCTGCAAGTGGGTGGGCAGCCGATGCCGGCCCTGCTTGCCGAGGCCCTGAACGAGGCCCGAAACTGGCAGTGGGTGCAGCATGCCATCGCACGTTTGCGTCGCGGCGAGGCGCCAGGGAATAACCTGCCTTATCAGATCGTCCACACGCTGGTGGACTTGCCAGGTTGGCCGGGCAAACTGGCGCTGCGCTATCGCGACGGCATGGGCGTTCACATCGCGGGCGAAGCGAGCGCGACGCGTCTACTGGATTTGAGCAACCTGGACCTGGAGCAGGACGCCTGGGCCGAGTGCATCCTGGTTGGCCTGAGCGTGGAGGAGCGGGACAGGTTGCTGGGACAAAGCTCCATCGGCCCGCGGCCGGCCGAGCTCAGCGACCTGTTGGCTGAACGCTGGGCCGATCATCTGGAGCGCCATGCCGGGCGGATAAGTTCGGCCATGGTCCCGGCCCCTGAGCTTGATCCATTGGCAGCCCCGGTGGGGCGGGCCTTTGCAAGCCTTTCGCGCGCCATGGCCAACGAACTTGCGCGTCAATCCCATGGCCAGGAACGGATGCGACTGCGGGAGGGGCGGGTGACGGGAAGCCTGGGCAAGCAGTGTGCGCAGGCCCAGAGCGAACTGCGCCTGACCCAGGCCCTGCGCGACCTGGAACGCGGTGAAAGCGGTGCTGACCGGGACCGGATCGTCATGGGGCTGCTGGGCGACATGCCTGAGTTGCAGGGCAAGCTTCACCTGAGCCTGGCGTCCGGGGAACTGGCACAGCCGCTTGTGATGGGCAGCGATGGGCCTCTGAAAGTGATCCGTCAGGAAAACGGACAATACTGGCCTTTCGATGAGGAGGGGGCCGAGCTGGCCGGAGCCTCGAGCCTGGAGCAAGCACTGCTCAGGGCAATGCCGGACGGGGCTCGCACGGCGCTGGGCTTGAATATCTGGGAGGCGGCACGGCTTCGCAGGAAACTGCTGGACCTTGCCCTTGAAGATCGCCAGGGCCTGCGCCCCTACCTGGCGCTCAAGCACCTCGACAGCGGCGCCTATCGGCCGCAATGGATGAACGGGGGGCTGGGATATCCCCTCAGCGGCCGTGGGCGTTTGCCATTGCTGCGCTGGCGCGCCAGCCTGGCGGCGCGTCTGGAGCAACTGTTTCCCTTTTACGCAGGCGAGGCCCTCGAAAGACTCCAGTGGAGCCTGACCGAACAGGCCGAACGCGAAGGCATCAGCCTGGACGACCTGGTCATCCGGCTAGGCACCGAGTGGGTCACGCTGGACACGGGATTACAGCAATGGGAGGGCTTCGAGGGCATCCATCATCCTGCCGAAAGTCAGTATGAACGGGCAGACGTGCTCTTTTCGCGCCGCGGCGTGGCGAATGAAATCCGGCGGGCGTGGCGGCGTGAGCCCGAGCCGGGCAGGGAAGACAGCGAGCTGATATTGCGCCTGTCCGGGTGGGACATCGGCCGGCTTCCTCCCATCAGCGTCCGTTTCGAACATATCGAGGAACTGACCCTGGCCCATATGAACCTGAATGAGGACCCTTCGGATTTCCTGCGGTTGTTCCCCAATCTCGATACCTTGCGCCTGCACGGCAATCAACTCACCGCGGTCCCCGTGGCCGTGGGCGAGTTCTCGTCCTTGATGGAGCTTTCGTTAGGGGCCAATCCCCTGGTCATGGACGCCAATGTCTTTGCCCCGCTTTTGGGCGAAGGGCGTGCAGTCAGCCTGCGGGAGCTGCACCTGTCGCAGATAGGCAGCGCAGGAGATGCCATGGCCAGCGCCAACCTGGTCGCAGCCATCGGCCGCCTGGCCGAGTTGCCCGCGCTGCGTGAGCTGGTATGGTCGGACAACCTGAGCTTCACCCTCGAAGAACTGCGGGCCATCACCGCGTTACCCGGTTTGCGAGGGCTGGACCTGGTGCGTTGTGGCCTGCGCCTGGATGAAGAGGGCAGCGCGTTCCTGCGTACCGCCAACGGCCTGCAAGACCTGCGCTTGAGTGGCAACAACTGCCGCGAACTGCCAGACCTGCCGGAACTCGCGTCCCTGACCGAGCTGGAACTGTCCAATGCCGGGCTCGATCGGGTGCCACCCCTGGCGCTCGCCGTACTCTCGAGGCCCTCGGCCGACCCGATTTTCGTCGACTTGAAAGGCAACCGTATCACCAACATCCAGGATGACCTGATCCCGACCCTTGCGAACATGCCGAGGGAAAACACCCTCGGTCTGTGGCTGGAAGACAATCCATTGCCCAGCGCGCAGATCCAGGCCCTGCGTGCCTTGGACGCCGAAGCTTTCCGTTATACCGCCGATGACTGGCTGAATATCTTTCCCGACCTTCAGCGCTCATTGGAAGCCGCCCGGGACGATGCTGGAGGGCGCCGGTTCATCGATTGGTTCTCCGGGGCCATCCGCGATGCCGATGCCGATGCGCCCGATGGGCTGTCGCTGGGCGATCGCCAGCGGGCGGCGGCCATCCTGCAGTTCTATATCGGCTCACCAGCGCTCTATGCCGATCTGGCCGCCCGGCTGCCGGACTTCGATCTGCAACTGGGGCAGTTGCGTACCCGCCTGCAAGCGCGGATTCTGGACAGGCAACAACCGGATGTCGCCGAACTGGAGCTGCACTTCCTGTCGTTCGAATCGATCCAGCGGGCTCGCCTCGAACACCAGGGCGTGCCTTTCGCCAGGTTCGTGAGTGATCACTACAGCTATTGGAACCAGGTATTGAGGGGCCGTTATCCGGACGATGCCCAGCGTTACGCAGCCATCACCCGGGAAGGGTTCATCGATTGGCTCAGCGACGCCCAGGACACCTTCAACAGCAACGACCAAGCACCTCGGGTAGGAGAGATGACCTGGCGTCCCTACCTGGGGTTGATGTCTCACGAATGGTCAGAAGGGTTGGCCATATGGGACCGGGTGGAGGAGGACCTGGTGGATGCTTTCAGCGAGCCGGTGGACCCGTCCCATTGGCCTCGGGTACTGCTGGATAATCTAGCCCGGCCGGAAGCTGGCCTGCCCAGCGCTCTCGAAGAGATACCCCAAGCCAACGGCACGGTCTGGCGACGCGTCGCGCTCGAAGGCGTCGCGGATGTGAACTGGGCGGCTGGCGAGCCGGTGATGCTCACCGAGGACCAGTTGCGCAGGACCATGGCGATCTATCGTTCGGTCAAGAGCCGGGAGATCGAAGTATTGGCACGCCGCCTGACCACTGATCTGGTCGATCCCTGGTGGCCATTGCGACCGCCATCGCCGCCCACGGCGAGCGTCTGATCGATCCTGTGGCGAAAGGGGGGCGAGCCCCTTCGCCGCAACGGCTTTGCGGGGCGGCGCCAGTGGGCAATTGTCCTCAGGGGGCCTGGAACACCAGGGCCTTGAGGCCGCAGGCCATATCGGCGTCGGGAAACTCCGGTGGGTTGTCCAGGCGCTGCACGAACGCCAGGCCTGGCGCTTCCCGGGTGACCCCTTCGATGAGGAAGTCCGGGCCGGTGGCCGGATCGTTGCTGCACGCCAGCACCGTGCCGTGGGGTGCCAGCAACTCCGGCAGCCGCCGCAGGACGCGCTGGTAGTCCTTGGTCAACAGGAAGCTGCCTTTCTGGAAGGTCGGTGGGTCGATGATGACCAGATCATAGGGGCCGCTGTTGATGACCTTGCCCCAGGATTTGAACAGGTCGTGGCCCAGGAAACTGACCTGGCCCAGGTCATGGCCGTTCAGGCGATGATTGTCGCGTCCGCGACTCAGTGCCGCCCGCGACATATCCAGGTTCACCACCTGCCGGGCACCGCCGGCGATGGCCGCCACCGAGAAACCACAGGTGTAGGCGAACAGGTTCAGCACGCGTTTACCGCTGGCATGGGCGCGAACCCAGTCTCGACCATAGCGCATGTCCAGGAACAAGCCGTTGTTCTGCTTCTTGCCCAGGTCGATGCGGTAGCGCAGGCCACCTTCGGTCAGCGTCCACTCATCCACCGGTTCCCCCACCAGCCACTGGGTCAGGCTCTGGGGCAGATAGCGGTGCTGGACCGCCAGGGTATGGGCGGTGCTGTGCTGCCAGGTGGACGAGGCAGCGAGGGCGAGCAACATGGACATCAGATCGTCCAGTTGCGTCGGCTCGGGCTCCTTGAACAACGAAACCAGCACCACCCCTTGCAGCCAGTCGACCGTGACCTGTTCCAGCCCCGGCCAGCAGCGTCCGCGGCCATGGAACAGGCGCCGGGTTTCGTCGGGCAGGGAGGCCAGGGCCGTCAGCAAATGCGTTTGAAGGGTGTGAAGGGCTTCAGGGTTCATCGGACAACGCCAGGGATTCGAAAGGCCGGCATTTTAACCACCGGCCGTTCGACTGCAACCCTGGCCCGAGCAAGCCTGTGCGGGTCAGCCGCCACTGCTGGCCAGGATGCTGGCAACCTGTTGCGGCTGGCAGTTCAGATACGCCGAACGCTTCAGCCAGCCCGGATCCGGATACCAGGAAAACATGAACTGCCCACCCTTGAGTCGATCGATCACCTGCCGCGCCACCTGGGGACGTACGGCGGGACAGCCCTGGCTGCGCCCGATACGGCCCTGGCGCGCGCTCCACAGCGGGTTCACGTAGTCGGCGGCATGGATCACGATGGCACGGTCCCGGGCCAGGTCGTTGAAGCCAGGTTCCAGGCCGTCCATGCGCAACGAATAGCCGTGGGCGCCCTGGTAGCTTTCCTGGGTACGAAACAGTCCGAGGCTGGACTGGTAGCTGCCCAGGCGATTGGAAAACTGAGTGGCGAAGTTTTCCCCGGACTTCTGCCCGTGGGCCACCAGGTCGCGCAACACCAGCTTCTTCTGACGCAGGTCGAAGATCCACAGCCGCCGGGCCGTGGAGGGTTGGGAATAATCGATCACAGCCAGGTGGCGGGCCTGGCGCGCGCCATTGGCGACCGCGCATTGCATGGCGCTCAAGGCACTTTTGAGCGCCTGGGGATTGAGTTCCGGCGCTGCGTGGGCGAGGCTGTTGTAAAGGGTTTGAGCATTTGCCTTCTCCGCCAGCGCCGGGCTGCACAGGACGCCCAGGCCGGTCACAAGCAGACAGAATCGACGAGTGAAGGTCAGCGCCGACGAAAAATGTCCACGCAGGTATTTATTCGCGGCATCCCGTCCGTATTTGTTGGTTTGTATCATGATGGCGGGTCTTACCTGTCGCAAAAGTCACCGTCATCGAGACGGCCATGGATTGGAGTTAAGCAGTTGTTCAAAAAGTCCGCATGTTACTTGAGCTTCCTATGCCTCGCTTCGCCATTGGTCGCGACGGCCGGTGATGTTTCGTTCGGCGATCCGGCCCCTGTACACACCACGCTGGCGCAATTATCGGTCACTTGCCCGGCTCTGGCGGCGGCTGTCGACTTTCCGACGATCATGAACCTGCAGGCGTTCTATGAGCAAAACGCAGGCCAGGCAGTCTGGTCGAGCGACGAACGACGCGCGGCGCTGGGAACGCAGCTTCAGCAACTGGCCGACGACGGCCTGGACCCGTCTCGTTACAGCCTGCCGGCCGAAGCCTTCTCGAACGATGCCTGCGCTGACATCGCCATCAGCCAGCGCTACCTGCAAGCGCTGCGGGATCTGCGTTTCGGTTATCTGCCCCAGGACCGCCTGGAGCCGGTATGGAAAGCCGACCCGCAGCCTCAGGACCGTCAGGCGGTCCTGCTGAACATTGCCGTGGTCGGCCTGCACGACCTGGCGGGCGCGTTCGAACAAGCCCGGCCGAGCCTGGCGCTGTATCGCAACTTGCGTCAGGCCTACGCCTTGCAACGGCAGCAACCCCTGGCCGACTGGCAACCGGTGCCCGGCGGCGCTCTGTTGCAGCCGGACAAACGCGACGCCCGCGTCCCGGCGCTGGCCCAGCGGCTGTTCAACGAAGGTTACCTGAGCGCGTTGCCGCCGGATGTCGACGAGCATTACAGCCCCAAGCTGGTGGCGGCGATGAAAAGTTTCCAGCTGCAGCATTCGCTACAGGCCGACGGCGTGGTCGGACCGTGGACCGTCACCGAGTTGAATATCAGCCCGGCCATGCGCCGCGAACAGTTGCGCATCAATCTGGAGCGCATGCGCTGGATGGCCCAGGACCTGGAGCCGGACAGCGTGCTGGTCAACGTGGCCGCAGCCCAGTTGACGGTTTACCAGGGCGGCGTGCCGGTATGGCAGACCCGGACCCAGGTCGGTCGCGCGGGGCGGGAAACGCCGTTGCTCAAATCCCGGGTCACACGCCTGACGCTCAACCCCACCTGGACCATTCCCCCGACGATACTGCGGGAAGACAAACTGCCCGAGATCCGTCGCGATCCGGAATTCCTGGGGCGGCAGAACCTGAGGGTGATCGACCGGGACGGCCTGCCATTGGCGGCGGCCGATATCGACTGGGACCATCCTGGCGATCTGATGCTGCGCCAGGACCCCGGGCCGAGGAACCCGTTGGGCAAGATGGCGATCCGTTTTCCCAATCCGTTTTCCGTCTACCTGCATGACACCCCCAGCCAGGCGCTGTTCAGCAAAGGCCCGCGGGCGTTCAGTTCGGGCTGCGTGCGCATCGAACAAGTGATGCGCCTGCGCGACTGGTTGCTCAGCCCCGCCGAACGCGCCCGCACCGAGACGCTGCTGGCCAGCGAACAGACCCATGAGTTCAGGCTGGCCAAGCCCGTGCCGATCCTGATGGGTTACTGGACCGTGCAGGCGGACAGCCAGGGACAGCCGGTGTACATCCCGGATATCTACAAGCGCGATGCCGCCCTGTCCGCCGCCGGCAGTCGCACGCTCTGATCCCGGCCCGTGATCAGGCACATTCGGCGTCGGCCTGTTCCCGTGCGGTTTCCCCTGACCGGGCGAACAGGCGCTGGCCGAGGGCCTGGGCAGCCTCCAGGTGCGCCGCCGGATCCAGGGTTTCCGATTCGAGCAAGCGCTGGGAACTGATCACCCGCGCACCGCAGTAGTCGAAGATGCCGTGGTCGATCTGGACGGTCATGGCCTCGTCATAGCCGTGACGCCGGAACGAGTCGGCATCGGCACCACCGACCGCCACCAGATGCACCTTCAGGCGCTGCAGTTTCTTGACAAAGGGTTTGTCGAGGCTGAAGTCGAACGCCCAGCCGTTGGAGAATACCCGGTCGATCCAGCCCTTGAGCAATGCCGGCATCGACCACCAGTAGATGGGGTACACCAATACCAGCGCGTCGGCCCGGTCGATCCTGGCCTGTTCGGCCAGCACGTCCGCGGGGGGCAAGGCTTCGCGATGATGGACCGCATGGTCGGCGAAACCGAAGCGTGGATCGAAGCCTTCGGCGGCCAGGTCGGCGATCTCGAACGTATCGGTGTCATGGGCGAGGGTGATGCCTTCGGCGATCTTCGCCGCCAGGCCATGGGTCAGGGAGTGGGGATCATGGTGGGCAACGACAATGAGTGCATGCATGGTCAATCTCCTGCTGCGGTAAGGACGGGAAAGCGTTATGCTTCGATTAAGTTACCTTTAGTAAGTTACGGTTGGTAAAGTAAGCATGTCAAGCCTTGAACAACCCTCATCTTCCGTTCCTCCCCGTCGCCGTCTTTCCCGGGAGGACCGGCAACGGCAGTTATTGGATGTCGCCTGGCGGCTCGTGCGCGAGGAGGGCAGCGAAGCGCTGACCCTGGCGCGACTCGCGGAACAGGCCGGCGTGACCAAGCCCATCGTGTACGACCACTTCGTCACCCGGCCAGGGCTCCTGGCCGCGCTTTACCAGGATTACGACGCGCGCCAGAGCGCCCTCATGGAGACGGCCCTGGAGGCGAGCGAACCCACCCTGCAGGGCCGGGCGGCGGTGATCGCTTCTGCCTATGTCGACTGCGTACAGCAACAGGGTCGGGAGATTCCCGGGGTGGTGGCGGCGTTGGAAAGTTCGCCTGAGCTGGAGCGCATCAAGCGCGAGTACGAGGCGGTTTTCCTTAAGAAATGCCGTGATGTCCTGGCGCCGTACGCCGGCCCCCGGGGCATCGGCCAGGCGGCCCTGCGGGCCATGCTCGGGGCCGCGGAGGCGTTGTCCAACGCGGCGGCCGGCGGTGAGCTCAGCGCGGCGCAGGCCAAGGAGGAGCTTTTCGTGAACATCGTCGCGATGGTCACGCGGACCCTTGGCGCGCCCGCAAGCTGACCCGCCGCCTCATCGGATCACCATCCGGATCCGCCGCGTTCCACGGGGATTGTCCGGATGGCTTGCCCCGTCGCAACCCGGCCTGCGCATCAAAAAATGAACCCTCGGTTCGTTTCCCGGTTCTTAACCAAGGCCTGCAATACGGTCTGTGACACGGGGGACGCCAGGCGGGGCTGCGGTCTTGCGCTCCCGACATCGCGATAAAAGGAGGCGACATGCCCAACTCCTTCCATTCGCCCTGGTGGAAGAGCGCTGTGGTCTATCAGGTCTATCCTCGCTCGTTTGCCGATGCCAACGGCGATGGCGTAGGGGACCTTGCCGGACTGATAACGCGCCTGGATCACTTGCAACGCCTCGGGGTCGACGCCCTGTGGTTGTCGCCGATCTATCCTTCACCCATGTGCGATGCCGGCTACGATATATGCGACTACACCGATGTCGATCCGTTGTTCGGCAGCCTGGCCGACCTGGACGAGTTGATCGCCCAGGCCCATGAGCGCGGCCTGAAAGTGCTCCTGGATTTCGTGCCCAATCACACCTCCGACCAGCATCCGTGGTTCATCGAGTCCCGGGCCAGTCGTGATAATCCCAGGCGCGACTGGTATATCTGGCGCGACCAGCCCAACAACTGGCGCGCTTCCATAGAGGGTGGCAGCGCCTGGACCTGGGATGAAACCAGTCAGCAGTACTACCTGCACTTCTTCCTGCCCCAGCAGCCCGATCTCAATTGGCACCACCCCCAAGTGGTGGCGGCCATGCACCAGGTGCTGCATTTCTGGCTGGCGCGCGGGGTGGACGGCTTTCGCGTCGACGTCGTGCATTGCGTGGGCAAGGACCAGAGTTTCGCCGACGACCCGCGCTGCCTGGCCGGCGAACCCATGGTCAAGATCAACGACCAGCCATACAGCCATGAGGTGCTGCGCGGCCTGCGCCGGCTGGTGGACAGCTACCCCGGAGACCGCGTCCTGATCGGTGAGGTGAACATTCGCTCCACCGCCCGGGTGGCTGCCTATTACGGCGCCAGCGACGAATTGCACATGTCCTTCAATTTTCCGCCTTTGGACGCCCCCTGGGATCCGGTGGTGTTGCGCATGTGCATACGCGAGGTGGAAGCCGACCTCGGACCGTTGCAGGCTTGGCCGACCTGGGTGCTGTCCAATCACGACAACAGCCGTCATCGCAGCCGCTATGGTGGCTCCCTGCGCCGTGCCCGTGCGGCCGCCGTGATGTTGTTGACCTTGCGCGGCACGCCCTTCATCTACCAGGGCGAGGAACTGGGCCTGGAGGATACCGTCGTTACCGCCCGGACGCGCGTCGACCCTGGCGGGAGGGACGGCAGCCGGGCGCCATTGCCATGGACCGTCCAGGCACCCCATGGCTGGGGACCGACGCCTTGGCTGCCCTTTGCCGCGGATGCCGACGTTCTTTCAGTACAAGCCCAGGAGAGCGCCGCCGATTCCACCCTGGCGCTGTACCGACGGCTCCTGGCTTGTCGCAGGCGCAGCACGGCCTTGTGCCTGGGGGACTGGGAAGAGCTGCCGTCGCATCCACAGGTCCTGGCCTACCGGCGCCATCACGAGGCTGACGAAAGGTTGGTGTGCATCAATTTCGCCGACAGTGAACACGCCTTTCCCCTGGCCACCCCCTGGCGAGTGGAAATCGCCAGCGACGGGCAGGGCGAAGGCCAGCCGTTCAGCGGTCGATTGAACCCTGAGCAGGCGCTGATCCTGTGCCGTTGAGGAGTCTGCAATGAAAGCCAATTGGCACCGCAACACCTTGATCTACCAGATCGATCCTTCCTTGTTCTACGACAGCAACGGTGATGGCCGGGGCGACCTCAAGGGCATCATCCGCCAGCTCGATTATCTGCAGGCACTGGGGGTAGGCGCGCTCTGGCTGATGCCGCTGTACCGCTCGCCATTCAAGGATGCGGGCTACGATGTCAGCGACTTCCTGGCGCTGGACCCTCGTTTCGGCAGCGAAGAGGACTTGCGCCAGTTGATCGTCAAGGCCGGGGAGCGCGGCATACGGGTGATCCTCGAGTTGGTGGTGCAGCACACTTGCGACCAGCATCCCTGGTTCCAGCGGGCGCGGCGCGATAGAAACAGTGTCTATCGCAATTATTACCTGTGGTCCGATACCCCCGTGGACGATGGCAACCAGCCGATCTTTCCCTCGGTGGAGGACAGCATCTGGCAGTGGGACGAAGAGGCCGGACAGTATTATCGCCACCTGTTCTATCGGCATGAGCCGGACCTCAACCTTGCCAACCCGCGAGTTGTCGAGGACATCGAACGGATCATGGTCCACTGGCTGGAGCTGGGGATCGCCGGTTTTCGCCTGGATGCCGCTTCGCACCTGGTGGAACAGGCCGGCGGCGGTAACGAGGAGCAGGGGGTCTGGCTGCTCGAAAGGCTTTACAGATGCATGATCCGTATCAACCCCGAAGGGATCTTGATGGGGGAGGTGGATGTCGAGCCAGAACGTTACAGCCACTACTTCGGAGCGGGGGAGCGTCTGGGGCTGGTGCTGGATTTCTGGGTCAACAACCATATTTTCCTGGCGCTGGCCCGGGGCGAGGCGCAACCGTTGCAACGCGCCATTGCCCGCCGCCCCGCCCCGCCGGACGGCGCCCATTATGCGGTGTGGTTGCGCAATCACGACGAGCTGGACCTGGAGCGTCTGAGCGAAGAGGAACGTGAGGAAGTGATGCAGGCCTTCGCGCCGGAGCCGGACATGCGCCTGTATGGGCGCGGGATTCGCCGGCGCCTGGCCCCCATGCTCGAAGGTGACGTGCGCCGCCAGGCACTGGCTCAGTCGCTATTGTTGTCGCTTCCCGGTACGCCAATCGTGCGCTATGGCGAGGAGATCGGCATGGGCGATGACTTGTCGCGCCCCGAGCGGCTTTCGGTGCGCACTCCCATGCAATGGAACGCCGAAGCCAACGCGGGATTTTCCTCGGCCCATCATTTGGCTGCTCCTTTGATCGAACACGGGCCGTTCGCCTATACGCACCTGAACGTCGCACGGCAGCAGGACGACCCCGAGTCGCTGCTGGCTCGCACACGTCGCCTGCTATGGGCTCGCTCAGGGCTGTCGGAAGTGGGGAACGGCGAGGCGCAGTTGTTGACGGCAGACCATCGCGCCGTGTTCGCCATTGCCCATGTCGGCCAGGCCACTTCGGTGATGCTGGCCAATCTCGGCCCAGAGACTGTCGAGGTACGTTTGCAGACGGACCTGGAGGGCTTCGAGGAAATCGTTTCAGACAGCCCATATCCCGCGCCCGAGGGTGCCAGCATGAGTCTTTGTGGCTATGGTTATCGCTGGTTTCGCTACGCAGGCTCAGAACAGCAGCAGGGTGACCGCCAGGAGACCGCAGACCACCAGTAGCAATGCGGACACTTGGGTGGAGCTCAAGGCCAGTGCGTCTGCCCGTGATTGCCCGCTGAACCGGCCCTGGATCCGGTGCAGCGATTGCTGCGACTCGAACAGATTGTCCGGCCGTTGCCCGTCGTCGTCTTCCCGGGTCATCTGGCCGGTGCAGGCCCTGCGGGCAAGCAGGCGGTCGAGCAGGCCGGGCATCAGGCAAGTACCGACAATGGCCTTCACTGACGCCGCGCCCAACCACAGTTCCCTGGGCGTGCGTCGTACCACGCTGAGGATCGCCCGGGCGGCGACGTCCGGATCGTGGATGGGCGGAACCGGTTGCGGGCGCTTGTCGAGTTTATTGCGTGCCCAATCGAACTGTGGGGTATTGATGGCGGGTAGCTGGACCATGCAGACGCGGATACCGCTGCGGGCATCAAGCAGTTCGCAGCGCAGTGAGTCGGTAAACCCGCGGACGGCGAACTTGGCCCCGCAATACGCCGCCTGCAACGGAATGGCGCGGTAGGCCAGTGCCGAGCCGACCTGGATGATCACCCCGCGATCACGCGGCTCCATGAGCGCCAGTGCCGCCATCGTGCCGTGGACGGTGCCCAGGTAGGTCACCGACGTCACCCGCTGGATTTCCTCGGCGCTGAGTTGGCGGACAGGGGAAAACACCGTGGTCATGGCGCAGTTGATCCAGACCTGCACCGGGCCCAGCTCGTGCTCGATGCGTCGCGCCGCTTCGAGCACGGCCGCGGCGTCGGCCACGTCGACGCCGATGCCCAGGGTCCGCGTGCCGCGCTGCTGCAGTTCATCTTCGGTGTCGGCCAGGGCTTGGGCGCCCCGGGCCAGCAGGCCGACCCGATAACCGGCGGCGGCGAACCGGTGGGCCGTCGCGCGACCGATACCGGCGCTGCCGCCGCAGATCACCACCACCGGCGGGTTTGGCTCATCCATTGCGTTTCTTCCAATTCAATGATCTCTGCCCGATGGCCGGTGCGGTAGCGTCAGTGAGGCCTTGCCACGCCCCGCAGCAGGTTGGCACTGAGCTTGTCGGCGTTGCAGCTGGCGACGTTGGCCAGCGACACCATGCCCACCAGCCGCTTGTCGCGGTTTACCACCGGCAGGCGACGTTTTTCCAGCTGGGCCATGTTCTTGGCGACATGGTCGACTTCTTCGTCTTCGAAGCAGTAGCGCACCTCGTCGCTCATGATCCGGCTGACCGGGGTGTCCAGGTCCATGCCGTCGGCCATGGCGCGAATCACCAGGTCGCGGTCGGTGATCATCCCGGCCATGCGGTCGTCCTGGTTGATGATCAGCGCGCCGATGTCGGCCTGGCGCATGATCAGTGCGATCTCGCGCAGCGGCGTATCGGGTGAAACCGTGCGAATTTCCCGACTCATGATTTCATTGACTTTCATCGTTGATCTCCTCTTTCGGGTTGGACAGTAACCTGGCCTGGCGGCTGCGCTGGGTCTGGGCAGTGCCGTGGCCGGCTCCTGTCTATTGTGAAAATCCGAGTTGGCGATGGTTCAGCATTTTTTGCCCAGGCAGGGATAGCTGCACTTTTATGAAGCCGCAGGTGAGGATTCGCACCATGGGAAGGCAGGCGTCGGCGGTGGCGGCGCAGGTCCTGGCCATGGCTCACCAAGGCGACAGGTTCGCTGCAGGACCCGATTCCAAAAGGGGCGGCTGGGCACTCTGGGCATGACCGAGGCGTTGCACACAAGGTTTGGCACGCTCGCTGCAAGAGGGTGACCAGGCCCACCGCGAACGCAATCGAGTGGGCAGCCCCGTCGGTCAACGAAGATCGAACGCCAGCAGGTCGGGGAAATAACGGTAGGTCGAGGCGCAGTCGCCGGGCCGATACCGCACAGAACAGGCAAAGACGCCTGGAACCGCAAGGTTTCAGGCGTCTTTTTTTTTGCTTCCAAAAACCGTGATGGGCTTTTGTCGGGTGCTTTATATGAATTCCAACGTCGCTTCCCTGAACAAGCTGCAAACGCTGATCGTGATCGGCAATGGCATGGTCGGCCATCACTGCGTCGAGCAACTGATCGAGCGCGGTGCCCTCAACCATTACCGCGTGCACGTGTTCAGCGAAGAGCCGATGCGTGCCTATGACCGTGTGCACCTGTCCGAGTATTTTTCGGGTCGTGATGCCGAGTCCCTGGCCCTCGGCGAAGCGTCGCTGTACCAGACGCCAGGCGTCACCCTGCACCTGGGCGTACCTGTCCAGGAGATCGATCGCCAGGCGCGCCAGGTGGTGATTGCCGGGGATCGCATCAGCTATGACAAGTTGGTACTCGCCACCGGGTCCTACCCGTTCGTGCCACCGATCCAGGGTGCCCAAGGCGATGCCTGCCTGGTCTATCGCACCCTCGAGGACCTCGACGCCATTCGCGCCGCTGCCGGCAATGCCCGTCGCGGCGTGGTGGTCGGTGGCGGCCTGTTGGGCCTGGAAGCGGCCAATGCCCTCAAGACCCTCGGCCTGGAAGCCCATGTGGTGGAGTTCGCGCCACGGTTGATGCCGGTGCAACTGGACGAGCGGGGCGGCCTGGCGCTCAAGGCCCGTATCGAGATGCTGGGTGTCGGTGTGCACCTGTCCAAGGGAACCCAGTCCATTACCGCCGGTGAGCAGTATCGCTACCGGATGAATTTCGGTGACGATGATTTCCTGGAAACCGATTTCATCGTGTTCTCCGCCGGTATCCGTGCCCAGGACGCCCTGGCGCGCCAGAGCGGATTGCCCATCGGCCCACGCGGTGGCGTGGTCATCGATGACCAGTGCATGACCTGCGATCCGGACATCTACGCCATCGGCGAATGCGCCGCCTGGAACGGCAGCATCTTCGGCCTGGTCGCTCCGGGTTACCAGATGGCCCGCAGTGTCGCGGCACGACTGTGCGGTGAAAATGCCGAGCCGTTCACCGGTGCCGACATGTCCACCAAGCTGAAACTGCTTGGCGTGGACGTCGGTTCCATCGGTGATGCCCATGGCAACACCCCAGGCTCGCGCAGCTTCCAGTTCATCGACGAAACCAGCGCCAGCTATCGGCGACTGGTGGTGGACGCCGCCGGCAAGCGAGTGATCGGCGCGGTGCTGGTGGGTGACAACAGTTACTACGACACGCTGTTGCAATACATGCAGAACGGCATCGCGCTGCCCAAGGATGCCGCCAGCCTGATCCTGCCGTCGTCTGCCGGCGCTCCGACACTGGGCCCGGCGGCGTTGCCCGAAACCGCCACGATCTGCTCGTGCCACAACGTCACCAAGGGGTCGATCTGCTCGGCCATCGACAGCGGTTGCACCGATCTCGGACAACTGAAGTGCGACACCAAGGCCGGCACCGGTTGCGGCGGCTGTGCCGCGTTGGTCAAGCAGGTGTTCGAACACGAGCTGGTCGCCCGTGGCGTCAGCGTCGACAAGAGCCTGTGCGAACATTTCGCCTACACCCGGCAGGAGCTGTACGCGCTGGTGCGGGTGGAAGGCATCATCAGTTTCGAGGAGCTGCTGGCCAAGCACGGTCGCGGGCACACCGGCTGCGACCTCTGCAAGCCGGCGGTTGGCTCGATCCTGGCCTCCTGCTGGAACCAGCCGATCATGGACCCGTCACTGGTGCCGTTGCAGGACACCAACGACACCTTCATGGCGAACATGCAGAAGAACGGTACCTATTCGGTGGTGCCCCGGATCGCCGGTGGCGAGATCACCGCCGACAAGCTGATCGCCATCGGCGTGGTCGCCAAGAAATATGACCTTTACACCAAGATCACCGGTGGCCAGCGCATCGACCTGTTCGGCGCCCAGTTGCACCAGCTGCCGGACATCTGGGCCGAGCTGATCGAGGCCGGCTTCGAAACCGGGCATGCCTACGGCAAATCCACCCGTACGGTGAAATCCTGCGTCGGCAGCACCTGGTGCCGCTACGGTGTGCAGGACAGCGTGCAGATGGCCCTGACTATCGAAGATCGCTACAAGGGCCTGCGTTCGCCTCACAAGCTCAAGTTCGCCGTATCCGGTTGCACCCGCGAGTGCGCCGAGGCCCAGAGCAAGGACGTCGGCGTGATCGCCACCGAGAAGGGCTGGAACCTCTACGTGGCCGGTAATGGGGGTATGCGTCCACGGCATGCGGAGCTGTTCGCCACCGACCTGGACGACGAAACCCTGATCCGCTACATCGACCGCTTCCTGATGTTCTACATCCGCACCGCCGACAAGCTGCAGCGCACATCGGTCTGGCGCGAAAGCCTGGAGGGCGGCCTGGACTACCTCAAGGACGTGATCATCCATGACAGCCTGGGCCTGGGCACCGAGCTCGAAGCCCAGATGCAACTGGTGGTCGACCGCTACGAATGCGAGTGGGCCAATGCCCTGAAAGACCCGGAAAAGCTCAAGCGTTTCCGTACCTTCGTCAACGATGGTCGCGGCGACCCGGATGTCCATTTCGTCAGGGAACGCGGCCAGCGCCGGCCGGTTCATGCCGGCGAACTTCACCTGATTCCCGTCACCGAGGAGGTGCTCTGATGAGCCAGTCAAATGTCGTCCGTATTCCCGTCGCCCAGACCCAGGTGCAGTGGCGGCCCCTGTGCAGTCGCCAGGACCTGGTGCCCAATTCCGGCGTGGTCGCCTGGCACGACGGCAACCAGGTGGCGCTGCTGTACCTGCCGGAGCAGGTGGACCGGCCGCTCTACGCCATCGACAACCGCGACCCCAAGTCCGGCGCGAACGTCATCGGTCGCGGCTTGCTGGGCAGTATCAAGGGTGAACTGGTGATCGCATCGCCCATGTACAAGCAGCATTTCCGTCTGGAGGACGGCCATTGCCTGGAGTACCCGGAACAACGCCTGCGGGTATGGCCGGTGCGACTCAACGGCGACGTGGTGGAGATTGGCGAGCACTGATCCGCTCTTGTGGCGAGGGCGCCTGCTCCCGCGCCACAAGGGCCCTTAAGCGAACGTACCAAGCCGCAGGTCGGGGGGAAGCAATGAAAACCGCAGCTCAACTGGTAAGACTCAAGAGCGTGCAGAACCAGCAGGTCCATAGCATCGCGCCGGAGCAGACGGTGCTCGAGGCGCTGCGGATCATGGCCGAGAAAAATGTCGGTGCGCTGCCGGTGATCGAAGACGGCCAGGTGGTGGGCGTGTTCAGCGAACGGGACTATGCACGCAAGATGGTGCTGCAGGGACGCTCCTCGGTAGGCACGCCGGTGCGCACGATCATGAGTGCGCCGGTGATCACCGCCGATAGCCAGCAAAGCATCGATCGCTGCATGGAGGTCATGACCGACAGCCATCTGCGGCACCTGCCGGTGCTGGACAATGGGCAGTTGATCGGGCTGTTGTCCATCGGCGACCTGGTGAAAGAGGCCATCGTCGAACAGGCCGATCTGATCAGGCAGTTGGAACACTACATCCGCGGGCACTGAGGCTCGCACAATCATTGCCGGCACCGTCCGGCATCACCTCTGTGGCAAGGGGATGAAGCTCCTTGCCACAGGTCGCTCCGACCTTGGCAACCAATAGGTGTCAGCCCAGCATCAGCAGTTGGCGAATCAGGTTGGGCGTGCTGCCGGTCCAGCGCTTGAACGAGCGCCGGAAGTTCGCGGTGTCATTGAAGCTCAGGTACTGCGCCACCTCTTCATTGCTGAAGCCCTTGACCTGATACAGGTACAAGGCCACATGGGTATGCACCCGGTCCACCTGTTGCTGAAACCCGGTGTGGTGCTTGTGCAACTTGCGCTTGAGGGTGGCCGGGCTCATGGCAAACGCTTGGGCGGTCTGCTCCAGGCTCGGGGTCTGGCGCACATGGGCACGCAGGTACTCGTAGACGCAGTCGAGGAAACTGGCGGTGAAGCCCAGGTGATCGAGCTGTTCCCGGGCTTCGATCCGTGCCACCTGGCCGGCGGTGGCCGAAGCGTCGGGCCAGGGCTGGGCCAGGCAGTGGCGGGGCAGGCGCATCAGGTCCAGGGGCCGGTCGAACTGTGTCTGTTCCCCCAGATGTACCCAGTATTGCTCCACATAACGCGGCTCGCTGTGGCGAAAGCTGCATTGCCACGGCAGGCGTTCGCCGCTCAGCCAGGTGCTCATCGCGATCATCGAGGTCATGCTCGCTTCCAGCACGAAGCGCCACTGGTCATGGGCGCCGCAGCTGTCCAGCCAGTGGACGTAGGCGTAATGCTCATCCAGCAGCAGGCGTGGTGCGGCCAGCGGACTGAGCAGCGCCTGTTGCTCGATCAGGGTCTGCAGGGCCTGGTGCAGGTTCGGCGCATGGCGCAAGGCATGGCTGGCCGGCCCGTAGTGCCCGGGTAACAGCCGCTGGCCGAAGAGGAAACTGCTGTCGCTGGCATCCAGCAGGCGCCGACTGTTCTCGATCAGGCCAAGAAACTGCTGCGGGCTGATGCGGCTGCGGCCGGCCAGGATATCGTCATGGAACAACCCGGTGCCGCGCAGCAGGCGATGGCTGTCGATGTCCCGCGACAGCGCCAGGTCGATCAGCGCGGCAGGCTGATAGTGCCCCGGAATGAAGCGGCAGTCGGTCTCGTACCAGCAGGTCTTGATGGTCATGGCGCAGCCTCAGGCGCTTTTCGCCAGGGTGGGCCGGGATTGGGCCAGCGCCAGGTTGAGACGTTTGAGCAGGGCCTCGGGGGATTCGTCGAACGCCATCACCACCGCCGCACTGGCCAGCAGTTGCAGGCGTTCGCCGTGTTGCCGGGTCTTGTGAGCCAGGCTGCGCACCGCGTCCTGCAACTCTGCGGCCAGGCGCCGGGCCTGGCTTTCGCCGGTGTCGGGCAACAGCACCACGAAACGATCGCCAGCCAGCCGGCACAGCAGGTCCTGGCGGCGCAGGTTCAGCACCAGCAACTGGCTGACGGCCTGGAGCACTGCATCGCCCTCGCCGTGGCCGAAACGCTGGTTGATGGCGGTGAAGTTGTCCAGGTCCAGGGCCAGCAGCGACAGCGGTTGCTGGCGGCGCCGGCTGTCTTCCAGGCAGGCGGACAATTCGTGCTTGAGGAAGTCCGCGCCGCCCAGGGGCGTGAGCTTGTCGAACAAGCGGTGCTCGCGGAACAGTCGTTCGCGCTTTTCCATCTGGCCATTGATTGCCAGTTGCTCGCGGTGCCAGTGGTAGATGCCGAGGGTCAGCAGGATCATGCCCACCGGCATCGGGCCGGATTCCAGCCAATGATCCCAGGTGATGCTGTCGGGCAGATGGATGAACTCGTCGAGGCTGTCGATCCACCAGGAAAAGAAGATGCAGCCCAGGCCCAGGATCAGGTAGTTGGTCACTCGTCCGGCCGGCCGGCTCTTGAGCACCAGGCCCAGCCAGACCAGTGCCAGCAGCGCCGAGCCGCCTTCGCCCAGGATGTCCAGCCAGACCCATTGTGCGACGGGTTTGAGCTCGCCACAGGCCAGGTGCAGGATCAACCCGAGGTTGGCGGCCAAGAGCAGCAGGGCGAGTTTGAAACGATGCGGGCCGAGCACGCAGAACATGGCCGGAATCCTTTGCCAGAAGCGGAATGCGGCCCAGCACAGCAGATGAATGTGACAGTGCGGTGACGACGGGCGAATGCCTGGGGGAGGTCGAATCAGCTCATCGGTTGTCCGGTTTTTTTTGCTGCAGGGAGGCCGCATCTCTCCCATTGTGGCGCGGGGATTGATCCCCGTTGGGAGGCGATGCGCTCCCGGCCGGCATACCTGTCGCGCCATGCAATCAGCGCTACAGGGCTGCTGTGCAGCCCAACGGGGATCGATCCCCTTGCCACGAGGTCAGCGTCTTCAGCTTCATCGGGCCGCAGGGAAGAGGTCATTTCAGCTCACTTCGGCCGACCAACCCATCTGAATCGCCGATATCGTCCTCTGGCTCGGCCCCGCTGTCACAGAACCGTCATTGCCCGGCCCTAGCGTGCCCTCCCAGTTGCCGGGCCATTGCCTGGCGGATTTCGGATTCCGGGGAGGACCATCATGCATCACCGCACAAGCACTGCCGGGCTCGTGGGATTCACGTTCACCGCGTTGGCGATGGCCATCGCCAGTGAACGACTGAACGCCGCAGAGCAGTCCGCCGGCGCCACGGAACACGTTGAAGTGGTGGGGCAGGCGGCCAGTATCGATCAGGCCCTCAAGGAACAGCGCAGCGCCGACAGCATCAAGAGCGTGGTGCATGCCGACGGCGTGGCGCAGTTGCCGGACGAGAACGTCGCCGAGGCGGTGCAGCGCCTGCCCGGTGTCGCCGTGGAGCGCGACCAGGGCGAGGGACGGTTTGTCAGCGTGCGGGGCCTGGGGCCGGACCTCAACAGTGTGACCATCAACGGCACGCTGGTGCCGGCCCCGGAAAGCGAACGACGGGCCGTGGCGCTGGACGTATTGCCATCGGAGCTGGTGCAGTCGCTGTCGGTGATCAAGACCCTGACGCCAGACATGGACGCCAACTCCCTCGGCGGCACGGTGGATGTGAAAAGCCTCTCGGCCTTCGACCACAAGGGCCTGTTCTACACCGGGAGCAGCGAAGCCAGCTACGACAAGAACACCGGCCAGACCAGCCCGAAATTCTCTGGTGCCGCCAGCGACCGCTTCAGCCTGGGCGATGGCATCGACAACTTCGGTGTGGCCGCCGCGCTGAGCTGGCAGAAGCGCGACTTCGGTTCGGACAACGTCGAAACCGGGGGCGCCTGGGATTTCGAGCAAGGCTCGCGGCTCGAAGAGTTCGAACAGCGCGACTACGACATCCGCCGTGAACGGGCCGGGGGCGGTTTGAACTTCGACTACAAGCCCGACGACTTCAGCAGCTATTACCTGCGCACCCTGTACAGCCGCTACAAGGACAGCGAAGTGCGCAATGCCGCCAGCATTGCCTTCGACGACCCGCAAGCGCCGGGCGAGGTGGGGGCTGCCGAAGGCGAGCGCAAACTCAAGCAGCGGGAGGAAACCCAGGAAATCCAGTCCTACGTGCTGGGTGGCGAGCGCATGTTCGGCCTCTGGACCCTCAGCGGCCAGGGCGGCTACAGCCGCTCCAGCGAGGACAGCCCGGGCCATATCGCCGGCGCCACCTTCAAGGGTATCGACGGTTTCGACGGTGGTTTCTACGACAGTGACAAGCCGCGACCGATCATCGGCCCGGGGTTCTACGACCCGACCAACTTCAGCCTCGACAAGGTGGACTGGGAGGAACAGAAAACCACCGACACCGAGAAAAACCTGCGCCTGGACCTGGCCCGGGACTATGACTTGAGCGGCTATGCCTCCCAGGTCAAGTTCGGCGGCAAGGTGAGCCGGCGCGACAAGGACAACGACCTGGACGCCTGGGTCTATGAAGACTTCGATGACCTGGGCTTCACCGACGAACAGCTCAACCTCGGGCAATTCCAGAAAGGCAATGTGGACTACCGCCTCGGGCATTACGGACCGGGCATCAGCCCCGGTGCCATCAAGCAATTGCTGGGCGGCCTGGATCGCGATGCGTTTTTCGACGAGCAGGAGTCCCGGGTCAACGACTTCAAGATGAGCGAAGACATCAATGCCGCGTACCTGATGAACACCGTCGACATCGACGACTGGCGCTTCATCGCCGGCATGCGCTACGAAGGCACCGAATTCGAAGCCAAGGGCACCGGCGCCACCGACGGCGTATTCACCGACACCCAGACCCGTCGCAAGTACCACCACTGGCTGCCAGGACTGCACGCGCGCTACCAGCTGGACAAGAACACCCAGGTCCGTGCGGCCTGGACCAAATCCGTGGTGCGTCCGACCTTTGGGCAACTGGCGCCGGGCTTCGTCATCGACGATGACGAGGCAACCTTCGGCAACCCGGACCTCAAGCCGCTGGAGTCGAGCAACCTGGACCTGGGCATCGAGCATTTCATGGGCCATGCCGGCACCGTCTCGGCCTTCGTGTTCTACAAGGACATCAAGCACTTCGTCTACAACACCGACCTGGCCGGCACCGGCGCCTGGACGGATTTTGCCGAAGCCCACAGCTATGCCAACGGCGACAGCGCCAAGTTGTATGGCCTGGAACTGGCCTACTCACAAAAATTCGACTGGCTGCCGGCGCCCTGGAACGGCCTGCTGCTGGGTGCCAATGCCACCTTCAGTCGTTCGGATGCCGAAATCGAAGGCTTCGACCAGGCCAGCGGTACCCAGCGCAAGCGCAGCATCGATCTGCCGAACCAGTCCGACACGGTTGGCAACCTGATGCTGGGCTGGGAAGACGACAAGCTGAGCCTGCGCCTGTCGGCCAACTACAAGTCGGCGTATCTGTTCGAACTGGCGTCCATCGGCGACCGCGATCACGACCTGCACGTCGATGCCCAGACCTTCGTCGACTTCAGCGCCCGCTATTCGCTGACCAAGAACTTGCAGGTCAGCCTGGAGGCCCAGAACCTCACCGACGAGCCGTATTTCGTCTACACCGGGCATCGCTCCTACAACGGCCAGTACGAGGAGTACGGCCCGACCTACAAGCTGGGGCTGACCTTCACGCATTTCTGAATGACGGGGCTGATCTTTCTGTGGCGAGGGGACTCAGCGAAACCCTCTCGCCACAAGGTAAATAAAAACCACTTTGAGCCCGGCTCGATGACAAGGATTTTGCGTTGGATATGAATATCGGTTTTTCCAAGCACTATTGGCTGGCAATGTTGATCGGCCTGGCCACCGGCCCGGCCCTGGCGGCTCCAGCCAGCCCCGGCCTGACGCTGCAACCCTGGGCGCCGACCCAGGCACGTTCCCTGGATGCGCTGACGTTCCTGCCCGGCGAGCAGACCCGCGAACGCCTGGCCGCCGGGCGCGACGGGCTGCTGCTGCTCGATGCCCGAGGCCGCGAACTGGCGCGCCTGAAGGGTCGTTTCGAAGGCCTCGACAGCCGCACCCTCGGCACCGACGTGCTGGTCGCCAGCCTCGACAGCACGCGCCAGCAGGCGGTACTGGTCAACCTCGACCCCAAGGGCCGCCGATGGGGGGCGCCGGTGTACCTGCCCACCCGGGACTTTCCGGTCAACGGCCTGTGCCTGTACCGCGATGAGGCGAGCAACCTGTTCGTGTTCCTGGTGGGCGAAGAGGGCAAGGGCGAACAATGGCTGGTAGGCGCCGACGGGCAATTGAGTGCGAAGCCCCAGCGCGTGCGCGGTCTGCCATTGCCACCGGACGCCAAGACCTGCCAGGTGCAGGACGCCGCCGGCCAGTTGTTCGTCAACGAAGAGCGGGTCGGCTGGTGGGCCTATCCGGCGTCCGCTGAAGCCGAGACCGTGCGGATGCCCGTGGCGACGCGCACGCCGTTCGGGGATATCCGGCAGACGGCAGGTGCCATGGCGGTGATGCCGGGGGGCATGCTGGGCCTCGATCCCGACGCCGCGCAATTGCATCTGTACCAGCAAACGGACGCGGGATGGACGTCCCGGGGCATCCTGGCCCTGGCAGGCCTGAAAGAGCCGGAAGGCCTGGCGGCACGGTTGACAAAAGACGCGCTCGAAGTGCTACTGCGGGACGACGACAACGGCCAGCTGTACCAGGGCGAAATCCGCTGGCAACCGGCGCCGGTAACGCTGGCGCCGGTGTTGCCCAGCGTGGCTGCCGTCGCCCAGAGCGAACCGGTGGCTCGCCAGGGCGACGCCGCGGATGACCCGGCGATCTGGGTGCACCCGACGACGCCCGGGGCGAGCCGGGTGCTGGGCACCAACAAGAAGCAAGGGCTGCTCGCCTACGACCTGCAAGGCAAATTGCTGCAGGAGCTGTCGGTGGGGCGTCTGAACAACGTCGACTTGCGGGCCAATTTCAAACTCGGCATGCAAACCGTCGACCTGGCGGTGGCCAGTAACCGCGACCGCAACAGCCTGAGCCTGTTCAGCATCGACCGCGCCAGTGGCCAGCTGCGCGAAGCGGGCGAGGTCCCCACGCCGCTGGAGGACATCTACGGCATCTGCCTGTTCCAGCCCGCCGAGGGCGAGTTGTATGCCTTCGTCAACGGCAAGGACGGCCGCTACCTGCAATATCGCCTCAGCGCCCCGGATGGGCTGGTCAAGGGCGAGTTGGTGCGCCAGTTCAGCGTCGATAGCCAGCCTGAAGGCTGCGTGGCCGATGAGCGCCATCAGCGGTTGTTCCTGGGGGAGGAAGACGTCGGCGTCTGGGCCGTGGATGCCCGGGCCGACCAGCCGGCCACCTTGACCCGCGTGATTGAAGTCGGCCCGCAACTGCACGCCGACGTCGAAGGCATGGCCCTGTACCGAGGCGACGGCGGCGATTACCTGGTGGTGTCCAGCCAGGGCAACGACAGCTACCTGGTGCTCGATGCCGCGCCGCCTTTCGCCGTACGCGGTGCTTTGCGGGTCGGCTTGAATGCGGCGGCGGGTATCGACGGCGCCTCGGAAACCGACGGCCTGGAAGTCACTTCGGTCAACCTCGGCGGGCCCTGGAGCCAGGGGATGCTGGTGGTCCAGGACGGACGCAAGCGCATGCCCGAACAGGCCCAGAACTTCAAGTTCGTGCCCTGGGCCGATATCGCCAGGGCGCTGCGCCTGCCTTGAGCGACGCTGTCATCAACCGGTCACGAACATTTCATCGAATAGCAGCCAGACAGGAGTTCTACCCATGCAAGCCACTTTGGAACACATGACGATCTGGGGCCTTATCGGCGACGCGAGTCTGCTGGTCAAGGCGGTCATGCTCACGCTGTTGCTGGCGTCGCTGTCGAGCTGGTACCTGATCATCCAGCGCAGCACGGTGCTGCAACGCAACGAGCGACAGCTCAAGGGTTTCATGCAGCGTTTTCGCAGCAGCCAGGACCTGTTGCCCCTGTACCGCGAAAGTGCCCAGGCCAGGGACGTGGACGGCGGCATCACGCCGATTTTCCAGGCAGGCCTGCTGGCCTTCACTCAGTTCCACCAACCTTCCTGCCAACCCGAGGTGGTGCTCGAAGGGGTGGAGCGTTCGCTGCAAGTGGCGATCAGCGAGCAGGAAGTGCAACTGGAAAAGGGCCTGCAATTGCTCGCCACCGTCGGTTCGGTCAGCCCCTACATCGGTCTGTTCGGCACCGTCTGGGGGATCATGAACGCATTCCTCGGCCTGTCCCAGGTACAGCAGGCCAGCCTCTCCACGGTAGCGCCGGGCATCGCCGAAGCGCTGATCGCCACGGCCATCGGCCTGTTCGCCGCAATCCCGGCGGTGATCGCGTACAACCGGTTCGCCGCCCGTGGCCAGACCCTGCTGACCTGCTACTACGCCTTCGGCAACGAGTTGCAGGCCCGTCTGCATCGCAAGCTGCACGGCGCCCCGGTGAACCTGGCTTCGGCCGCTTGAAAGGAGAGGGCAGATGCTAGTCAAGCCACAACGCAAGCACGGGCCCAAGGCCGAAATGAACGTGGTGCCTTACATCGACGTGATGTTGGTGTTGCTGGTGATTTTCATGGTCACCGCGCCCATGCTGACCCAGGGTGTGAAGATAGAACTGCCCAAGGTCGCGAGCGAGGCACTGGCCAACGACAGTCGCCAGCGGATCCTGACCCTGTCGGTCAAGGCCGAAGGCGGCTACTACTGGAACCTGGGCGACGAACTGGACACCCGACACCAGACCGACAGCGCCGTGGACCTGGAGCAGATGCGGGCCAAGGTGGCCCAGGTGGTTGCCGAGCGCAGCGACACCCAGGTGTATATCCGGGCCGACGATCATGCCGATTACGGCCGGGTCGTCGCCGCCATGGCCGCCTTGCAGCAGGGCGGCGTGAGCAACCTGGGACTGGTGACCGAGGCGCCGCAATGACGGCGATGATCATGCACAGTTCTTCCATGAACCTGCCGGTAGCGGCCAGCCACCGTTTCTGGCAAAACAGCCTGGCGGCCGGGCTCGCAGTGGCCCTGCACGCTGCCGTGGCGGCCTTGCTGGTACTGGGTTGGAGCGTGGAAAAGCCTGCCGCGGAGGCAGCCCGGGTGCTACGCACGCAATGGGTGATGCTGCCGGCCCCTGCGCCCGAGGCGGCCGCCCCGGCCCCGCTGGAACCTGTGGCAGCGCAACCGGTGGAGTCCGTCCCGGCGCCGGCCGAGATGCCCCGGCCCGAAACGGCCAAGCCCATCCCGGACCCGAGCCTCCAGGCGCGAAAACTCGAACAGGCAGCCTTGGCGCGCAAACGGGTAGAGGAGCACAAACGCGAGCAACAGGCCCGACAGCAACGCGAGCGCGTAGAGAACGAGCGGCGTGCGGAGCATGAGCGGCACTTGCAGGAAGCCCAGCAGGCCGCCGAACAACAACGCCAGGCCAGGCAGGCCGATGAACTGGCCCGGCAACACCAGGCCGAGCAGGCCCGCCTGGCTGCCGCCGACAGCCGCAGCTACCAGCCGTTGAGCAAGCAGGCCCCGGATTATCCGCAGCGTGCCCTGGACAAAGGCCTGGAAGGCGACTGCACGGTGGAATACAGCGTGACGCCGGATGGGCGCATCGATAATCCCAAGGTACTCGACGGTTGCCATCCACTGTTCATCCGTCCGTCCCTGGCCGCGGCCCAGGGCTTTCGTTATCAGCCCCGGATCATCGATGGCAAGGCGGTGACCGTGCCGGCGGTGCGCAATACCTTCCACTATCGGATCAAATGAGCTGCGGACAACCGTCCACGCAAGGTTCGCGGTACAGCGCCTAGGCCGGGTCGGCGGGCCGATGCTGGCGCAGCAGTTCGATCTGCTGGGATGGGATCAAGGTGCGCAACGCCTTGTACAGCGCGCGGGTCTCCAGCAGGTTCCAGATGCGTAGCATGGTTTCCAGCGCATCCAGGGGCTTGCTGATGAAGTCCCGCGCGCCCAGGGCCAGCGCCCGCAGACGGGTGTCCCGGGTCGCGTCGGCGGTCAGGACCAGGATCGGCAGGTAGTCGTTGGCCGGTATGCGGCGGTTGAGCTGTTCCAGTACGGCGAAGCCGTCGAAGGCGGGCATGTGCAGGTCAAGGATCACCAGGTCCGGCTCGAAGCTGTTGAACAGGTCGAGGGTGCGCAGCGGTTCTGTGCTGCTCAGCACATTATGCAGGCCTTCGCGGGCCAGCAATTGCTCCATCAGGTCCAGGTTGGGGCGCTGATCGTCGACGATCAGGATGCGCAGGTCGCGGTTCATGCGGGCTCCGGCAGATAGTGCTCAAGATGGGCCAGGAAGGCCTGGATGTGAATGGGTTTGGTCAGGATCGCCGTGGCGCCGGCATCCTGCAGGGCTCGGTGGGTCAGGTCGCTGGCGTCGGCGGTGATCATCAGCACCGGCGTCGCGGCAGTGGCGGGGGACTGGCGCAAGCGACGCAAGACTTCCAGGCCCTCCAGGTCCGGCAGGGTCACGTCCAGCAGGATCAGTTGCGGCGCGTGCTGGCGCGCCAGGTCCAGGCCTATCTGGCCCTGCATGCTCGACAGCAGCTGGATGCCCGGACGGCGTTGCATCAGGGTCTCGATCAGCGCGAGGCTCGAAAGGTTGTCTTCGATGCACAGGACCTTGCCGTGGTACTGGACGGGTGGGCGGGCCACCGCCAGGGGCGCGATGGGCGCCGAATGGCTGTCGCTCACCTGGGCGGCCGGCAACAGCAGGGTAAAGCAGCAACCCTGTTGCGGCACGCTGTGCACCTGGAGGCTGCCCTGCATCATTTCCAGCAGGCTCTTGCTCAGGGACAGTCCGAGGCCGGTGCCCTCGACCTGGGGATCGGCGTCCAGGCGTTCGAACGGCTTGAACAACTGCGCCAGTTGATCGAGGGCAATGCCGTGCCCGGTATCGCTGACGGCGATGCTGACCTGATGGGCCTGGGCGGTCACTTCGATGCGCACCTCGCCGCCGGGACGGTTGTACTTGATGGCGTTGGACAGCAGGTTGAGCAGCACCTGGACCAGGCGCTGACGGTCGGCCCGCACACCAGTGCCCTCCGGAAGCGGCGGCAGTTCGACGAGACGAATGCCGGCGTCGGCGGCCATGGGCGAAACCAGCGTCAGGGCCTCGTGCAGGACCGCCGACAGAGCGATGGGCTCGATATTCAGCGGCAGGCGGCCGGCCTCGATGCGGGCGATGTCCAGCACCTCGTTGATCAGCGCCAGCAGGTGCTGGCCGGCGCGCAGGATATGGCTGACCTGGGGGCGCTGCCCGGCCGTGGAGTCCATGTCCAGCAACTGCGCGAAGCCGAGGATGGCATTGAGGGGCGTGCGCAACTCATGGCTCATGCGCGACAGAAACTCGCTCTTGGCCCGGCTGGCGCTTTCCGCTTCTTCGCGGGCAGTGCCCAGGGCGATCTCGGCGGCACGCCGGTCGGTGATGTCCCGGGTGATCTTGGAGAAACCGCGCAGGGCGCCGGTGGCGTCGTATTGGGCCGTGATGACCACGCTGGCCCAGAAGCGACTGCCATCCTTGCGACAGCGCCAGCCTTCTTCCATGTAATGGCCGTCGCGGGTGGCTTCGCGCAGGGCCATGTCCGGATGTGCCGGGCATTCCTCGGCCAGGTAGAACAGGGAAAAATGCCGACCGAGGATTTCCTGTTCGGTATAGCCCTTGATCCGCTCGGCGCCGGCATTCCAGGTGATCACGTGGCCCTGGGCATCCAGCGCGAAGATCCCGTAGTCCTTCACGCCGTCGATGATCAGCCGCAGCCGTTCCTCGTTGTCCCGCAGCGCCCGCTCGCGCTCGGCCAGCAGTTGCCCGGCCTCCACCAGGCGGGTGCCCAACTGCCCGATCTCGTCCTGTTCCGGTGGTTGCGGCAGCAAGGGTTGGCCCAGGGCCAGGCGCTGGGCGTTGCCTTGCACCTGCTGCACCCGGGCAACGATGCCCTTGGACAGGAACAGCACCGCGACTATCGCACCGAACAGACCGCACACCGCCGCCAGCAACGTGGCGAACAGCAGGCGCATGCGGGTGGCCGAGGCGGCGGCGCTGCGTTCGTCGAGCAGGGCGTCCTCACGGATGCGCATGGCGTTGATCTGTTCGCGCAGCACGTCCAGCACCTGCTTGTTTTCGATCAGGATCGCCGTGATGGCCTCGGTGTCATCGGCCCTGCCGTTGCGCAGCGCCGCCAATCCGTCGAGTTTCTCCTCGATCAGCGGCGTGATGGTCTGCAGATGATCGCGCACGCTGGCGTCGCGGATGTTGTGGTCCAGGCGTTGCAGGGCGGCCTGGATCAGCGACGTGGCCTTTTCGTAGCCGGGCAGGAAGTCCTCGCGGCGGGTCAACAGGTAGCCCCTCACGCTGGCCGCTGCTTCGGCCAGCAGGGTATGGACCGCCTGGATATCACCCTGGACCCGCAACACCCGGCGAACGTCCTCCTCGGCGCGGGCAGTCTGGCGTTCGGTGAAGTAGATCAGCACCAGCGACAGCAACAGCACCACCAGCGGCAGGGAAATCACCACCAGGGCCTTGCCTCGCAGGGGCAAGTCGTCCCAGCGACGCGTGATCCGCAGCTTCATGGCCATTGCCCGGCGGGTTGCGCCACCAGGCCCAGGGCGATGCCGCGCACCGCGGCCTGGGTCCGGTCGGCGGCGCCCAGCTTGCCGATGACCCGCTCCACATGGGCCTTGGCGGTGCCGGGGGCGATGCCGAGCTTTTCGCCGATTTCCCGGTTGCTGAAACCGCCCGCCACCAGGCCCAGCACCTGGCGTTCCCGGGTCGTGAGGGCCTGCAATTGAGCGGCGGCGCTGCCTCCGCGCTCGGCCATGCGCCGCAGCAAGCGGGCGCTGACGGCGCTGTTCAAGGTCTCTTCGCCCCGGGCCACCCGCCGGAGGGCATCCAGCACTTCCTCGCGGCTGGCGTCCTTGAGCAGGTAGCCAACGGCACCGGCATCGATGGCTGCTTCCAGGTGGTCGGGGCTGTCGTCCATGGTGAAGATCATGACTTTGATGAAGGGCTGGCGTTGTCGCAGGAGGCGCGCCGCGCCCAGGCCGTTGAGCACCGGCATGCGGATGTCGAGGATGGCGATGTCCGGGTGCAGCCGCTCGCACAGGTCCAGGGCTTCCTGGCCATCTCGGGCCTGGCCGACCACCTCGAAACCTTCGCTTGCGGCCAGCATGGCGATGAACCCGGTGCGGGTGACTTCATGATCGTCGGCCAGCAACAGGCGTATGGGCGCGGTCATGGCTGCTCTCCATGGGCGGGCAGTGGTACGCGGATCAGCAGCCGGGTCCCGCCCAGGGGGGCGCTCGAACAGCTCAATTGCCCTCCCAGAAGGCTGGCGCGCTCTTGCATCGCGGCCAGCCCCAGGTGGCAGCGGCCATTGGTTTCGACAGGTTGCCGCAGGGCGAAGCCACGGCCGTCGTCCTCGACCCGCAGGCAGGCCTGGCCGTCGCTCACCGACAGGCCCAGGCGCGCATGGCTGGCCTGGGCGTGCTTGAGGATATTATTGATGCCCTCCTGCGCGATGCGGAACAGGGCGATCTCTACCGCGCCGGGCAGGCGGGCGGCGCTGTGATCGTCCCAGCTCACCGCCAGTCCCGCCTCGCGCAGGCGATCGGCTTCCTTGTCGACAGCCTTGTACAGGCCAAAGTCATCCAGCACATGGGGGCGCAGGCCGCCGATCAATTGCCGGCCTTCACCGACGCAGCCCTTGGCCAGGGCCAGGATGGTCTGCAACTCGTTCGCCAGCTCCGGAGGCAGGGAGGGGCAGCGCCCGGCGAAGCCCTGCAAGCGTTGATGCAGGCCGGCCAGATTCTGCGCCAGGCCGTCGTGCAGGTCGTAGGCCACGCGCTTGCGCTCGTCCTCCTGGGCACTGAACAGGCGATGGACCAGCTCCGACATGGTGCGCTCCCGGGCCTGGAGCGCTTCGAGCAGCCGATGGTTCTCCAGATGCGCGGCCAACAGTGTCGCTAGCAGTTGCAGCGAGTCGATGTCTTCGTTGTCCGGCGCCGTGATGGTCACGCTGTTGCCCAGCAGCAAGACTCGGGATACCGCGCCGTCGAAGGTGCGCAAGGGCACGCGCAGCACTTGCGGCAGGACGCTGCCGGGGCACTCCAGCCATTGCGGGTCGGCCGAAGGCGAATGGGCGAGGCTGGCGAGCCGTTCCAGGCGCTCGCCGCTGCCATGGCTGGCGAGGGTGCGCAGCGGATCATCCGCCGTCCACTCCAACAGCAGGCCGTGATCCATGGCCATGAACGCACAGGCCCGTTGCACCACGCGCTGGCGCATCTGGGCCAGCGGCAGCCGGGTCAGTTCATGGCCGGTGCCCAGCAGCAGGCCCAGGCGCGCGGCACGGCTTTGCGACTGGCGATACTGGGTCCGAATGGCCAGGGCGCTGCCGGGATCATGGGGAGGGCTTTGCATGGGGGCTCCGGTATCAAAGGGACCGATTCGGTCGCGAGGCGGTATCAAGCCTTGCATGAAAAGTACCTGCGCGACGATCAGGCTGCGTTGAAAACCGCCTTGCCTGGTCGTCAATCGTTGGCTTTGCATGTACAGCCTAGAGCGTGTCGGTGGCGGGGCCCATCTGCCGAACGGCATAGTCGATCGGCACCGGTTGGCCGATGGCGGCGGTGCGGGCGGCCGGCAAAGTGGGGTCATTGAAACCCAAAGGAGCCCCACGATGAAAATGAAAACCTTCGCCCTTGCCGCCTTTTTTGTGCTGACCTCGCCGTTGGTCCATGCGGCCGATGCCACGCCTTACGTGTATCGCACCGTGGCCGAACAGCCGAAAGACGTGGGTGATCGCGAAATCGCTGCGCTCTTCGACCAGTGGAACACCACGCTGAAGACCGGCAGTGCCAGGGCAATGACCAGCCTTTATGCGCCGGACGCCATCCTGCAGCCGACGCTGTCCAACAAGGTGCGCACCACACCGGCACAGATCCAGGACTACTTCGATCACTTCCTGACCGGCAAGCCGGTGGGAACGATCAATTACCGGGAGATCCGTCATATGGGCCCCGATGCGGCCATGGACAGTGGGGTCTACACCTTCACGCTCACCAACGCCGACGGCAGCAAGCGGGATGTCCAGGCCCGCTATACCTTCCTCTACGAACGCCTGGATGGGCAGTGGAAGATCATCAACCATCACTCTTCGGCCATGCCGGAGGTGCCGAAAGTCCTGCACGCCAGCCACTGACCCGTCTTGCCGCACCCGCGCCCTTGCTTGCAAGGGCGTTGTCGTTTCTCGGCAAGGCCGAGTCATCGCCCGGCGAGCAGGGCTTTATGCATTCATGGGGCATAAAGGACTTGGATTAGCGCATGAATATTAATTAGAATCAGTCTCATTTGAGACATTCCATGCGCAGGGCCTCTTGACATGTTTGATGCAGCTACGCCGGCGGAGCAGTCCCTACATACGTTGTACCGTGATCACGGCAGCTGGCTGGAAGGCTGGCTGAGGCGGCGCATGGGCAACGCCTGGGATGCCGCGGACCTGCGCCAGGATACCTTCCTGCGAGTGCTGTCCAGCGCCCAGCCCCTGGCCGACCTGCACGAGCCTCGCGCCTATCTGCTGACGATCGGCAAGCGGCTGCTGAGCAATTTCTACACCCGGCGCAACCTGGAGCAGGCTTATCTCGACGCATTGGCGAGCTTGCCCGAAGCGTGCGTACCGTCTCCCGAACAACGTTGGTTGCTGCTCGAAACCCTGCACGCCCTGGATGAGTTGCTCGATGGCCTGCCGCCCCTGGTGCGGCGGGCCTTTTTGTGGAGCCAGCTCGAAGGGCTGGGCTACCGGGAAATCGCCGAGCGCATGCAGGTGTCCGAGCGCACCATCAAGCGCTACATGGCCCAGGCCTACGAGCATTGCCTGCTGGTGGACTTCTGATGAACCCGGCTCCTTGCCCCGAAGCCCGGGAAGTGGCCCGGGCGGCGGCTCGCTGGTTGGCCATGATGGACGTTGGTGACGGTAAATTCGATTCCGCCGGCCTGCAGCGTTGGCGGGACAGCTGTGCCCAGCATGAGGCGGCCTGGCAGAAGGCCCTGCGATTGCGTCAGCGATTCGCCGGTGTGCCTCCTGAGTTGGGCATGGCGACCCTGGATCGGCCATCCCTGCCTCGGCGCGATGTACTCAAGCGGGCCTTGGGCGTCGCTGCACTGGTGCCGGCCGCCTGGATGCTGGGACGAGAGCTGCCGCTGCAAGCCTTGCGGGCCGACTTGCACACCGCCACCGGAGAACAGCGGCGCTGGTCGCTGGTGGATGGCAGCGTATTGCAGTTGAACACCGACAGCGCCGTGGACCTGGATCTCAAGGCACGGCGAGTGCTTCTGGTCCAAGGCGAGATGGCCCTTAAGGTCGCGGGCGATATGCCGCTGACCGTCCAGGCACCTTATGGGACGATCACCCTCTGGGATGGCGAAGTCTGTGTGCGGTTGAGCCAGGGCAGTTGCCAGGTGTCGTTGCTCAGCGGTTCAGCGCAACTGCAGCCGCTGCATGGGTTGTCGCTGACGTTGGAGAAAGGCCAGCAGGTCAGTTTACAGGCCGCCGGCGCAGGGCCTGTGAGTGTCTTCGATGTGGCTCAGTTGGGCTGGCGCGACGGCGTGCTGGTGGCGCAGAACCAGCCGTTGGGGGATTTTCTGCGAGAGCTGGACCGTTATCGTCCGGGCGTGTTGCGTTGGGACCAGAGCCTGGAGTCGCTACGGGTGACCGGGAGCTTCCGCCTGGAAAACACCGATCGGATCCTTGCGCTGCTGGCGGCCAGCCTGCCGTTGGATGTGCAAATGCGCACCGGGTACTGGGTCACGCTGGTCCCTCGTAAAAATATCGCCTGAAGCCTGTCCCCTTTTTTTGTCTCGCTTGTCATTCAAGGCAAGTGAACAAAAACGAGAGCTCCCTCCAATGTCCGTAGCAGTACCTTTGCGTTTTCGCCCGGCCGTTGCCGGCTGGCGTCCGCTGTTGAACCTGAGCCTGATGCTGAGCCTGAGTGCCAGCCCATTCTTCATCGCCACCAGCCAGGCCGAGGATGCGTCCCGGCGCAGCTACCAGGTGCCGGCCGGCAGCCTCAGCGCCGCACTGACCCGGTTCGCCGGTCTGGCGGGGGTCAACCTGTCGGTGGATCCGTCCCTGGTCAGCGGCCGCAACAGCCCCGGCCTCGCGGGCGAATACGGTGTTGAGGAGGGCTTTGCCCGTCTGCTGCAGGGCTCCGGCCTGCAATTGCAACCGGTGGGTGAACAGGCCTATGTCCTGGTGCCCGCGCCGGAAGGCAGCAGCCTGCAACTGGCGCCCACCTCGATTCTCGGAGCCGGTGCTACCTCGGGAGGCGACGTGTATGCCGGCGGCCAGGTGGCGCGTCGTGGCTCACAGGGCTTGCTGGGCTCGCGGGATTTCATGGAAACGCCGTTCAGCATGACCACCTACACCAGCGAGACGGTAAAGAACCAACAGGCGCGGACCCTGGGCGACCTGATCGCCAGCGACCCCTCGGTTCGTTCCACCAACCCGGCGGGTGGCCGCTATGAGCAATTCACCATCCGTGGTTTCAGTCTGTTCAACAGTGATGTGGCCTACAACGGTCTCTACGGTGTCTTGCCGACATACACCATCGACATGGAAATGGCCGACCGGGTCGATATCCTCAAGGGCCCGACCCAACTGATCAACGGAATCTCGCCACGTGGCAGCGTGGGCGGCGGCATCAACGTGGTGCCCAAGCGCGCGAGCGACAAGCCCATCACCTCGTTCACCGGCAACTACGCCTCCAACAACCAACTGGGCGGTGCGGTGGACGTCGGTCGGCGGTTCGGCGAAGACAACAAGTTCGGCATCCGCTTCAACGGCGTCAAGCAGTCCGGCGACACCGAGTGGGACCACCAGAGCGTGGATCGGGAGATGGCCGTGCTGGGCCTGGACTTCCGCGGCGAACGCCTGCGTCTGTCCACCGACATTGGTCATACCGAGCGCGATACGGATGCACCGCAGGAGCGCGTACAAGTGGGCGCCAATGCCCAGGTTCCCCATGCCAGCGACGTGCGCGACAACTATGCGCAGCCCTGGACCAAGGCGCGGACCAAAGACACCTTCGGTACGGTGAACGCCGAATTCGATGTCAACGATGCCGTGATGCTGTATGGCGGTGTCGGAGCGCGTAAAAGCAACCATGACTTCCTTCGCCATAACGTCTCGGTGAGCAATGACGCCGGCGACTTCACCGTTCAGCCACGGGATTTCACCCGGGACGAAAATGTCCGGACGGCCACGGCCGGGGTTCGCAACTGGTTCCACACCGGGCCGGTGAGCCATGAGGTCAACCTGGCCGCCAGTTATTTCTACATGGACTTCACCAATGGCGGCGCCCGCTATGCCAACGGCCGCAGCAACCTGTACGACCCGGTACAGACCCCGACCCCCAGCAGGCCTACGCGACAGGACGACAAGGTCTACACCGAGAACCACTTCAGCGGCGTGGCACTGTCCGACACCCTGGGCTTCTTCGATGACCGGCTGTTGTTGACCCTCGGTGCCCGGTGGCAGCGGGTGGAGGTGGATGACTGGACCAACCATGTCAAAGGCGACACGGCCTACGACGAAGAGAAGGTCTCGCCGTCGGGTGGCCTCCTGTTCAAGGCCACCGACAGACTGTCTTTGTATGCCAACTACATGGAAGGCCTGAGCCAGGGCAAGATCGCACCGTCGACCTCGATAAACGAGGACGAGATTTTCCCGCCGTTCATCAGTCGCCAGGTCGAAGTGGGGGCCAAGTATGACGCAGGTCCATTCGCCTTGACGGCGGCGCTGTTCCGGATCAAGCAGCCGGCCTATGCCACCGATGCCACCACCCGTGTCTTCGGACCCAATGGCAAGCGCGAGAACAGCGGCGTGGAACTGAGTGTCTTCGGTGAGCCGATCAAGGGCACCCGCCTGCTCGGAGGTGTGATGTACATCGACAGCGAGCTGACCGATACCACGGGCGGCGCTTTCGATGGCAACCGGGCCCCGGCCACCCCCAAATTCAACGTCAACCTAGGAGCCGAGTGGGACGTGCCGACGATGCAGGGCCTGGCCCTGACCAGTCGCGGCATCTATTCCAGCTCGCAATACCTGGACCAGTCCAACGTCAAGGAAATCGACTCCTGGTTCCGTTTCGACGTGGGCGCCCGCTATGCATTCAAGGTCGACGAGAAGAACATCACCTTGCGCGCCAACATCGAGAACGTGGCGGACAAACGCTACTGGAGCTCGGCCGGTGCCTCGGACGACAGCGAACCAGGCTTGACGCTGTCGACGCCGCGCACCTACCTGCTGTCAGCGACCGTCGATTTCTGACCCGTCGTAGAGCTCCAGGGAGGGAGCCATTTCCAGGCGTCAGCATGGGGGGGAGGGCTGTTCGGTCGCGGCGTGAAACAGGCCCGCCAGGCACCCCGTCAATCAGGTGTCGCGGAACAGGTCGTGGGCGTCCAGCAGTCGCCAGGCGATTTGCGGACGTTTCTCCAGCGCGCGGCGAATGGCAGCGGGGATCGACTGGCGAATCTTGCGGCACAGCCCCGGTTGCGGCTGGAATTCGATGACGATGCCGCGCATGGTCCTGACTTCGTTGTAGCCCGGCTCTATGGTCAGGCGTACCCCGAGATTCTCATACAGGCGCTGCTGCAACCGTTCCAGCTCGGCCAGGTCCTGGATGCTTTCCAGGCGTTCGAGCAGGCGCTTTTCTTCCTGGCGGTTCAGGCAAAGGATGCGCAAGTCTGCGCCGGGCGTTTCCAGCAACGCAACGCGGCCGCAATCGCAAACGCCGGGCGGGCAGGGGGGACGGATCGGAATCGACGCGGTCATGGGCTCCACAAACTCTGCGACACAATGCAACTGCCGCCGGATCTGCCGGCGGCCCAGGCAATGTGATGCCTGATGGTATCGGGGTCAACCCCGTCATCAGGCCGCTTGTCTGTCGCCGGGCACGATCCGCTCGTCTGTTTCTGCCTCGATTCGAGCGAATCCTCGCGCGGCAGCGACCCCAGTATCTCGGCATGGGCGGCTGCATTGCGCTCCCCATCGAGTATATCCACGGCAACGAACTGATGGTGGGGGCGGCGTCGAGGCGTGTGCCGCCAGCCGCTACGTTGCTGGCTTCCTGGCCGGCCGCCAGGGACCGTTGCCCGCGAGCAACGGTCCCTCGCAGCAGCGTTTAAGGACTACAGCCCCAGCTCGGACAGGCCCGGATGATCGTCCGGGCGGCGTCCCAGTGGCCAGTGGAACTTGCGCTCGCTTTCCTTGATCGGCATGTCGTTGATGCAGGCATACCGGTTGCTCATCAGGCCCTGTTCATCGAATTCCCAGTTCTCATTGCCATAGGAGCGGAACCAGTTGCCCGAATCGTCGTGCCATTCGTAGGCGTAGCGCACGGCGATGCGGTTGTCGGCAAAGGCCCAGAGTTCCTTGATCAGGCGGTAATCCAGTTCCTTGGCCCATTTGCGCGTCAGGAATGCCTTGGCTTCTTCCCGGTTATGGGCGAACTCGGCGCGGTTGCGCCATTGGGTATCCAGGGTATAGGCCAGCGATACCCGCTGCGGGTCACGGGAATTCCAGCCATCCTCGGCCAGGCGGACTTTCTCGATGGCCGATTCACGGGTAAAGGGCGGCAACGGTGGACGAACTTCAGCGCAAGATGACATGGCAAATCTCCAGTGGGGTGATGAATCAAGTTCACAAAGTTCAACGGGGCAGGTTTATTGCTTCTTTTCCAACAACAACGTGTGCAGCATGTCCTGGGCATCATCGGCGGCACTGTGATCGCCCATGACCAGCGCGACCGTAATGGCGCCATCAATCAGGATCAGCAGCTGCCGGGCCAGGGCGTCCGGGTGCTCGACGCCTTGTTCGGTGCAAAGTCGGGTGACGTAGTCGAGCAGTTTCTGTTTATGCAGCTTCGCCACCAGGCGGACCGGGTCTTGCGGGTCGCCGGTTTCGCCGCTGGTATTGATGAACGCACAGCCGCGAAAACCCTCGCTCTGGAACCAGCCCTTGAGTACGGTGAACAGGTTGGACAGGCGTGCGGCCGGGGTCGGGGCCTTGTCGACCTCGGTGCTGAACCAGTGCATCCAGCGTTCGTCCCGTCGCTTGAGGGCGGCCACGATCAGGTCGTCCTTGTTGGCGAAGTAGCGATAAACGCTTTTCCTGGAGACGCCGGCGGTTTTCACCAGCAGATCCATGCCGGTGGCCGCGATGCCACTTTTATAGATCAACTTTTCGGCGACATCGAGGATGATGTCTCGTGTGTCATTGCTAATGATTTCATTCATGGGATAGACAGTAGAACGATCGTTCTCCTTGGTCAAATGTTTTTTTCATGACGACGGGAAGACCCGGCCTCGTCCATGGTGTAAGCTCATCCGTTCTTTGGAATCGATCTTATTGCGAGCCCTATGCCGTCGCTTTTCAAACGCCCCTTGCTGCCCAAGCTGCGCAGCTTTGCACTGCCTGCCGATGCCGTGGCCATCCTCGATGGCCCGGCCGAATTCCGCCGCTGCCTGCTGGAGAAGATCGCCCAGGCTACCCGGCGCATCTACATCGTCGCCCTGTACCTGCAACAGGATGAGGCCGGCCAGGAAATCCTCGATGCCCTGCATGCCGCCAAGGCCGCGCGTCCCGAACTGGAAGTGGTCGTGGTGGTGGACTGGCTGCGGGCCCAGCGCGGGCTGATCGGCGCCAAGAAACAGCCGGGCAACTCGGCGTGGTACCAGGAGCAGACGCGCACCCATGCCAGTGAAGTGCCGATCTACGGCGTGCCGGTGCAGACCCGCGAGCTGTTCGGGGTGCTGCACCTCAAGGGGTTCGTGATCGACGATTGCGTGCTCTACAGCGGCGCGAGCCTGAACAATGTGTACCTGCACAAGTTCGACAAGTATCGCTACGACCGCTATCACCTGCTGCACAACGCCGCCCTGGCCGACTCGATGCACCATCTGGTGCAGCACGGCCTGATCGCGTCCAAGGCCGTGCACCGCCTGGACCTGCCGAACCTGCCCAGCACCCGCAGCCTGCGCAATGACATCGGCGACCTGCGCAGCCGGCTCAAGCACGCGGCCTACGACACCAGCGCCGGCAGCCTCGACAGGCACGGCCTGTCGGTCAGTCCGTTGCTGGGGGTGGGCAAGAACAATCCGTTGAGCCGGGTCATCGTCGAGCTGATCGCCAGCAGTCGTCGCCAACTGACGATCTGTACCCCGTACTTCAACCTGCCCCTGGCGCTGACCCGCGAGATCAACCGAGCCCTGGCCCGTGGCGTCAGGATCGACATCATCGTCGGCGACAAGACCGCCAACGACTTCTTCATCCCGCCGAGCGAGCCGTTCAAGATCATCGCCGCGTTGCCCTACCTGTATGAGATCAGCCTGCGGCGCTTCGCCAGGCGGCACCAGCGCTACATCGACAGCGGCCTGTTGAACCTGCACCTGTGGCGCGATGGCGACAACAGCTATCACCTCAAGGGCATGTGGGTCGACGAGCGCTATACCTTGCTGACCGGCAACAACCTCAACCCCCGGGCCTTTCGCCTGGACCTGGAAAACGCCTTGCTACTGGACGATCCCAAGGGCGAGCTGCTGGCACCACGCCAGGCCGAACTCGAACAGATCTACCGGCACACTCATCGGATCGAGCGCTACCTGGACCTGGAAGCCTTGCCGGATTACCCGGCGGCGGTGGCCAAGTTCCTCAAGCGGGTCAGCCGTGTGCGGATAGAACGGCTGCTCTACCGGATCCTGTGAACACTGGCGCCATGTCCGAAAAAGACACCATCTCCATCCAGTTGGTGCGCGAAGCGCTGCTGCAAAGCTGCGCCCCCGGAGCGGCTATGGATGAAGTGCTGAACAAGGTCGGCATCGAGCCCATGTCGCTGGACGATCCCCAGGCCCGGGTCCCGGCCGATGCCTATGCGCGGCTCTGGCGGTTGCTGGCCAGGCGACTCGACGACGAGTTCTTCGGCATGGACCCGCGCCGGCTCAAGTCCGGCAGCCTGGCCTTTCTCTGCCAGTGCGCCATGGCCCAGCCCACCCTGGCCGCCGGGTTGACGGCGGGGCTGGGGTTCCTGTCGCTGATGCTCGAACACTTGCCGGCGCAGTGGACCCGCCAGCAGAGCCTGGCGGAAATCGTCCTGCTGGAGGACGATCGGGAGCCACGCCGGGCCTTCACCTATTTCACGTACTGGATGATCGTCCATGGTGTGACCTGCTGGCTGGCCGGGCGGCGCATCCCGATTCTTTCCATCGAACTGCGTTGCCCGGCGCCGGATTTCTGCGACGACTACCGTGTGATGTTTTCCCAGAACCTGCGCTTTGACCGGCCACGGACCCGGATGATCTTTGCCGCCGAATGCCTGGACCAGCCCATCCGGCGCAATGCCGATGAGCTCAAGCGCTTTCTCGCCCGCGCCCCGGCCAATATCCTGGTCAAATACCGCGACCCGCAAAGCCTCGCCAGCCGTATCAGGCACGACCTGCGCCAGCTGCCCGCCGAACAGTGGCCGGAAACCGAGGCCCTGGCCCAGCAGCTCTGCGTTTCCGCCTCGACCCTGCGTCGACGCCTGGCGGAGGAAGGGCAGACCTACCAGGGCCTCAAGGACAGTGTGCGCAAGGAACTGGCGATTGCCTGGCTGGCCGAGCCTTCCATCAGTTTCGTGGAGATCGCCGCGCGCCTGGGGTTTGCCGATGCCAGTTCGTTCTACAAGGCGTTTCGCAAGTGGTCCGGGTCCAACCCCGGGCATTATCGAAGCCTGATCCTCAACGAACCTCACTGATCGTCGATCCCGCAACTATCAGCCTGGACGCATTGAATCCGCTTACCCCAGGGCGTTCTCGCGGTGCGCCCGTGCTGGCGATCCGGACCATGGCCAAACCAGTCATGCAACTTGATGGCTTTGACCATTGCCGCCCCCTCCCTTCGGCGCGAGTATTTGCCTGTTTACGGTTCCCCCACCAATAAAAAGTACAGAGGGATTCTGGTCATGCGCGATTACTCGTCCGCCACGTCGCAGTTCGATTACCTGAACACCGTCAATGCCGCGTTGCACGGCTCGCTCGAAGCGATGAACGCTTGCGTCGAATGTTGCGACCGGCATGCCTTGCCGGGACGCATCGCCTTGTTCTGGGAGGGACGCGACGGCAGCGACGCGACCTGGACCTACCGAGACCTGCAGGACAACGCCGCGCGTTTCGCCAATTTCCTGCTGGCCCAGGGCGTGGGCAAGGGCGACAAGGTGGCCGGGCTGCTGCCGCGCACCGCCGAATTGCTGATCGTGGTGCTTGCCACCTGGCGTATCGGTGCCGTCTATCAACCGCTATTCACCGCGTTCGGCCCCAAGGCCATCGAGCACCGCCTCGGGAGCTCGGGGGCACGCATGGTGGTCACCGACGCGGTCAACCGTCCCAAGCTCGCTGACGTCGATGGCTGCCCCACGGTGGTGACGGTGGGCGGCGAGAAAGGCCGGGGCATCGTGCGTGGCGACTACAGTTTCTGGGCCGAAGTGGACAACCATTCCAGCCAGTGCGAACCGGTGATGCTCACCGGCGAAGACCCGTTCCTGATGATGTTCACCTCCGGCACCACCGGGCCGGCCAAGGCCTTGTCCGTGCCGCTCAAGGCCATCGTGGCCTTCCAGAGCTACACCCGTGACGCCGTGGACCTGCGCCCCGAGGACGCTTTCTGGAATGTCGCCGATCCGGGCTGGGCCTATGGCATCTATTTCGGTGTGACCGGGCCGCTGGCCATGGGGCATCCGATCACCTTCTACGACGGCCCGTTCACCCTGGAAAGCACCTGCCGGGTGATCAACAAGTACGGCATCACCAACCTGACGGGCTCGCCCACGGCCTATCGCCTGTTGATTGCCGGAGGCGAGCAGTTCGCACGTTCGATCAAGGGCCGTCTGCGGGTCGTCAGCAGTGCCGGCGAGCCGCTGAACCCGGAAGTGATCCGCTGGTTCGCCGATCACCTCGATGTGGTGATCCATGACCACTACGGCCAGACCGAGCTGGGCATGGTGCTGTGCAACCACCACGGGCTGGAGCATCCGGTGCACCTGGGGGCGGCCGGCTTCGCCTCGCCGGGCCACCGGATCGTGGTGCTGGATGAAAACCAGCGGGAACTGGGGGTGGGGCAGCCAGGCATCCTCGCCATCGACCGCAGCCAGTCGCCGATGTGCTGGTTCGCCGGTTACGAGGGCGGTCCCACCAAGTCCTTCGTTGGCGACTACTACCTGAGCGGCGACACGGTGGAGTTCAACGCCGACGGCAGCATCAGTTTCGTCGGACGCAGCGACGACGTCATCACCACGTCCGGCTACCGCGTCGGCCCGTTCGACGTGGAAAGCGCGTTGATCGAGCACCCGGCAGTGGTGGAGGCGGCCGTGATCGGCAAGCCCGACCCGGAGCGGACCGAACTGGTGAAGGCTTTCGTGGTGCTGGGCGCCCAGTACCGTGCCGCGCCGGAACTGGCCGAAGAGTTGCGCCAGTACGTGCGCAAGCGCCTGGCGGCGCACGCCTATCCTCGTGAAGTCGAATTTGTCAGTGATTTGCCGAAGACCCCGAGCGGCAAGTTGCAGCGCTTTATCTTGCGCAACCAAGAGATTGCCAAGGCTCTAGGGGGTGTTCTCAGTTAGTTCCCCCACCGCGCCAGCCCTTCGGGTTGTGTCTTAAAGCGGGCCAGGCTTCGTGGCAGGCCTTGGGAAGGGAACAACCCTTCCCGGCGGCCTGCGCCTTGCCTGGCCCGCTTAAGGCGACAACGCGATGGGGAAAGCAACTGAGAACACCCCCTGGGCCGCGGCGCAGAACGTTACAGCTTGAACCAAAGGAAACCATGATGCAGATCGACAACAAGATTTTCCTCGTCAGCGGCGGTGCGTCCGGCCTCGGCGCGGCCACCGGCGAAATGCTGGTCAAGGCCGGTGCCAAGGTGATGCTGGTGGACCTCAATGCCGACGCCGTGGCCGCCCAGGCCCAGGCACTCGGTTGCCACAGCGTGGTGGCGGACATCAGCGACGAGGCCGCGGCCGAAGCGGCGGTCAAGGCCACGGTGGATGCCTTTGGCGGCCTGAACGGGCTGGTGAACTGCGCAGGCATCGTGCGCGCAGAGAAAATCCTCGGCAAGAACGGTCCGCATGCCCTGGCCAGTTTCAGCCAGGTGATCAACGTCAACCTGATCGGCAGCTTCAACCTGCTGCGCCTGGCCGCGGCTGTCATTGCCGAAACGCAGGCCAATGCCGACGGCGAGCGTGGCGTGATCATCAACACCGCTTCGGTGGCTGCCTTCGACGGCCAGATCGGCCAGGCGGCCTACGCTGCCTCCAAAGGCGCCATCGCCAGCCTGACCCTGCCGGCAGCCCGGGAGCTGGCGCGCTTCGGCATCCGGGTGATGACCATCGCCCCCGGTATTTTCGAAACACCGATGATGGCTGGCATGACCCCCGAAGTGCGCCAGTCCCTGGCCGCCGGCGTGCCATTCCCGCAGCGGCTGGGCAAACCGACCGAGTACGCCGCGCTGGTCCGGCATATCATTGAAAACAGCATGCTCAATGGCGAGGTGATCCGTCTCGACGGTGCCTTGCGCATGGCAGCCAAATAGGAGGTTTTCCATGTCCAACGATCCGATTGTCATCGTCAGCGCTGTCCGCACCCCCATGGGCGGCTTCCAGGGCGAACTGAAAAGCCTGACCGCGCCACAGTTGGGGGCTGCCGCCATCAAGGCCGCCGTTGAGCGTGCCGGTATCGCGCCGGACGCGGTCGAGGAAGTGCTGTTCGGTTGCGTGCTCGCCGCCGGCCAGGGCCAGGCACCGGCACGCCAGGCGGCATTGGGGGCGGGGCTCGACAAGTCGACCCGCTGCACCACCCTCAACAAGATGTGTGGTTCGGGCATGGAGGCGGCGATCCTGGCCCATGACATGCTCGTGGCCGGCAGCGCCGATGTGGTCGTGGCCGGCGGCATGGAGAGCATGTCCAACGCGCCGTACCTGCTCGATCGCGCTCGCAGCGGCTTGCGCATGGGCCACGGCAAGGTGCTCGACCATATGTTCCTCGATGGCCTGGAGGATGCCTACGACAAGGGGCGCCTGATGGGAACCTTCGCCGAAGACTGTGCCGAAGCCAACGGCTTCAGTCGTGAGGCCCAGGATGCCTTCGCCATTGCGTCCACCACCCGTGCCCAGCAAGCGATCAAGGACGGCAGTTTCGATGCCGAGATCGTGCCGTTGCAGGTGATGGTCGGCAAGGAGCAGGTGACCGTGCGCCATGACGAGCAGCCGCCCAAGGCGCGGATCGACAAGATCGCCTCCCTCAAACCGGCTTTCCGCGAGGGCGGTACCGTGACGGCGGCCAATGCCAGTTCCATTTCCGACGGTGCCGCCGCCCTGGTGCTGATGCGCCAGAGCCAGGCTGTACAGCGCGGCTTGAAGCCGTTGGCGGTGATCCATGGCCATGCGGCATTCGCCGACACCCCGAGCCTGTTTCCCACGGCACCGGTCGGTGCGGTGAAGAAGCTGATGAAGAAAACCGGCTGGTCGCTGGATGAAGTCGACCTGTTCGAGGTCAACGAAGCCTTTGCGGTGGTAGGGCTGGTGACCATGGGCAAGCTGGAAATCCCCCACGACAAAGTCAACGTCCACGGCGGTGCGTGCGCATTGGGGCATCCGATCGGTGCGTCCGGCGCGCGGATCCTGGTGACCCTGCTTTCGGCCCTGCGCCAGAAAGGCCTCAAGCGCGGCGTCGCGGCCATCTGCATCGGTGGCGGCGAAGCCACGGCCATGGCTGTCGAATGCCTGTATTAAGGAATGACCATGCTTGCCACTGAAGAACAGACGCAAATCCGCGACATGGCCCGGCAGTTCGCCCAGGAACGCCTGAAACCATTTGCCGCCGACTGGGACCGCGAGCACCGTTTTCCCAGGGAGGCCATCGCCGAGATGGCCGAACTGGGTTTCTTCGGCATGCTGGTGCCGGAACAGTGGGGCGGTTGCGACACCGGTTACCTGGCCTATGCCATGGCCCTGGAAGAAATCGCCGCGGGCGATGGGGCCTGCTCGACCATCATGAGCGTGCATAACTCGGTGGGCTGCGTGCCGATCCTCAAGTTCGGCACCGATGAGCAAAAGACCCGGTTCCTGGCTCCCCTGGCCAGCGGCGCGATGCTCGGCGCCTTCGCCCTGACCGAGCCTCAGGCCGGTTCCGACGCCAGCAGCCTGAAGACCCGGGCGCGCCTCGAGGGCGACCATTACGTGCTCAACGGCAGCAAGCAGTTCATCACCTCGGGGCAGAATGCCGGGGTGGTGATCGTATTCGCGGTGACCGATCCGAGCGCCGGCAAGCGCGGCATCAGTGCCTTTATCGTGCCCACCGACTCGCCGGGCTACAGCGTGGCGCGGGTCGAGGACAAGCTCGGCCAGCACGCATCCGACACATGCCAGATCCTTTTCGAGGACATGAAGGTGCCGCTGGCCAACCGCTTGGGGGAGGAGGGTGAAGGCTATCGCATCGCCCTGGCGAACCTGGAAGGCGGACGCGTCGGTATTGCCGCCCAGGCGGTGGGCATGGCCCGGGCCGCGTTCGAAGCGGCCCGGGACTATGCCCGCGAACGGCAGAGTTTCGGCAAGCCGATCATCGAGCATCAGGCCGTGGCGTTCCGCCTGGCGGACATGGCGACCCAGATCGCCGTGGCCCGGCAAATGGTCCATTACGCCGCAACCTTGCGGGACAACGACCAGCCAGCGCTGGTGGAAGCGTCCATGGCCAAGCTGTTCGCCTCGGAAATGGCCGAGAAAGTCTGCTCCATGGCATTGCAAACCCTGGGTGGATACGGTTACCTCAACGACTTCCCGCTGGAACGCATCTACCGCGACGTACGGGTCTGCCAGATCTACGAAGGCACCAGCGACATTCAGCGCATGGTCATTTCGCGCAATCTTTGAACAGGAGTGCTGCATGAACTACGAAACGATTCTATTGGAGATCCAGGACCGCGTCGGCCTGATCACCCTCAACCGTCCCCAGGCCTTGAACGCCTTGAACGCGCAGATCGTCAGCGAACTGAACCACGCCCTGGACAGCCTGGAAGCGGACCCCAGGATCGGCTGCATCGTACTGACCGGTTCGAAGAAGGCCTTCGCCGCCGGTGCAGATATCAAGGAAATGGCCGAGCTGACCTATCCGCAGATCTACCTCGACGACCTGTTCAGCGACAGCGACCGCGTGGCCAACCGGCGCAAGCCGATCATCGCGGCGGTGAACGGTTTCGCCCTGGGGGGCGGCTGTGAGCTGGCGTTGATGTGCGATTTCATCCTGGCGGGCGACAATGCCAAGTTCGGCCAGCCGGAAATCAACCTGGGCGTATTGCCAGGCATGGGCGGCACCCAGCGCCTGACTCGCGCGGTGGGCAAGGCCAAGGCCATGGAGATGTGCCTGACCGGGCGTTTCATCGACGCGGTGGAGGCCGAGCGTTGCGGCATCGTGGCGCGGATCGTACCGGCCGACGAACTGCTGGATGACGCCCTGAAGACCGCCGCCCTGATCGCGTCCAAGTCGGTGCCTGTCAGCATGATGGTCAAGGAAAGCGTCAACCGCGCCTTTGAAGTGAGCCTGTCCGAAGGCGTGCGTTTCGAGCGCCGGGTGTTCCACGCGGCGTTCGCCACGCAGGATCAGAAAGAAGGCATGGCTGCGTTCGTGGACAAGCGCGCGCCCCAGTTCCAGGACAAATAACCATAACCCTGACTGACGCCATCGCGAGCAAGCACGCTCCTGTAGGGGGCCCAGGGTGTACGGAACATGTGTGTACACCGCCAGGCCCTGTAGGAGCGAGCTTGCTCGCGATGGGCGGGGGCCGTTCAGCCGGGCAAGCGGTTTCTATTTTTTTGCGGTTAGGTCCTTGTCAATTTCAATATCCAGGTCCTTTTTCAGCGTGCCCGGGTCGCTATACATCGGGCTCTGGCGGCCTCTGTAAACATAAAAGTAATTTGTTGGACCGCCATAAGGGTCGTATTGTCTTCGCCAGATATCCACGCCTCGGTGGTTCTCGACAAGTACATCTGCGGCTTGGTCTGTCATGATTCGGCTCCTGTTCGGCCAAGGCTGGACAGGCCCGTCCAGCCGGCGACCGAAGCCGAGCAGGGACGGACTGATGTAGCGACGAAATCATTAGGACCTGGATGGCGGGAGGTGGCTACTGTAGGAGCTTACAGGTAGCGAATTTTCCAGATGAGCGGCGGCGCAGTCGACGTCTTCATCAACTGCACCCCTGCATCGCAAGCTTGCTCGCAATGCTTCTCCTGCTGTTAAACCAGGTAGTGCTTGAGTTCCCGGGCGATGACCATCCGCTGGATCTCGCTCGACCCCTCATAGATCTGGGTGATCCGTGCGTCGCGGTAGTAGCGCTCCACCGGATAATCTTCAAGATACCCATACCCGCCATGGATCTGGATCGCCGAGGAGCAGACTTTCTCGGCCATTTCCGAGGCGAACAGCTTGGCCTGAGAGGCCTCCGACAGGCAGGGCTTGCCGGCGCTGCGCAAGCGGGCGGCATGGAGGATGAGCAGGCGGGCGGCGTTCAGGCGGGTGTGCATGTCGGCCAGCAGGTTGGCGATGCTCTGGTGCTCGATGATGGGCTTGTCGAACTGTGTCCGGTCCCGGGCGTAGGCCAGGGCCGCTTCAAACGCCGCCCGGGCGATGCCCAGGGCCTGGGCCGCGATGCCGATGCGACCGCCTTCCAGGTTGGACAGGGCGATGGCCAGGCCCTTGCCCCGGGCGCCCAGCAGACTGGCCTCGGCAACGGTGCAGTCGTTGAGGGTGACCGCGCAGGTATCCGAAGCGCGAATGCCCATCTTGTGCTCGGTGCGATCCACGATGAAGCCCGGCGTATCGGTCGGCACCAGAAACGCCGAGATCCCTTTCTTGCCCAGTTCAGGATCCGTCACGGCGAAGACGATCGCCAGCTTCGCCCGCTTGCCATTGCTGACGAACTGCTTGGCGCCGTTGATGACCCACTGGCCGTCTCGCAATTCGGCGCGGGTGCGCAGGTTGTGGGCCTCGGAGCCGGCCTGGGGCTCGGTCAGGCAGAAGCAACCGATGGCCTGGCCGCTCGCGAGCTCGGCCAGCCAGGCCTGTTTCTGTTCGTCGCTGCCGTAGTTGAGTACTGGCCCGCAGCCCACCGAGTTATGGATGCTCATCAGTGCCCCGACGGCGCCGTCACCTGCAGAAATCTCTTCCACCGCCAACGCATAGGCCACGTAGTCGACGTAGGTGCCGCCCCATTCTTCGGGCACCACCATGCCCAGCAGTCCCAGTTCGCCCATCTTTGCCACGACGCTGTCGTCGATCCAGCCGGCCTTTTCCCAGGCCTGGGCATGGGGCGCGATTTCACCACGGGCAAAGTCCCGGGCCATGTCGCGGATCATCACTTGTTCTTCTGTCAGTTCGAGGTCGTGCATGGACTCAATTCCCGAGGTCGTCGAAGCCGTCGAAGAAACTCGCCACGTGGCCGGCGTCCAGCGCCTCCAGGGTGGGCGGGTTCCAGCGCGGTTTTTTGTCTTTATCGATCAGCAGCGCGCGTACACCTTCGATCAGGTCGCCACGCTCGAACCATTGCCGGTCCAGGTGCAGCTCCAGGGCAAAGCAGTTTTCCAGGCTCAGGTGCCGGCCCCGGCGCAGCATCTGCAGCGTCACGCCCATGGCCAGGGGGGAACGGGTTTCCAGCAGGGTGGCGGTTTCCAGGGCCCATTCATGGCTGTTGGCGACCGTCACCTGGCGCAATTGTTCGACCATGCTCGGTACGTCGGGCAGGGCGAAGAAATGATCGATGGCCGGGCGCAGGGCATCGAGGGGAGGGGCTGGCAGTTGCTGCACGGCGAGTTTCGCCAGCAGGCTTTGCAGGTCCTTGAGCGGCATGTCGCTCCACTCCAGGCGGTCGAGACGCTCGTCGAGCTGGGCGAGCTTGCGGCTCTCCAGGTACCAGTCGGCCAGCCGGCAGTACAGGGCGTCGGCCGCCCGGATCTGCACGCCGCTGACCCCCAGATAGATACCCAGCTCGCCGGGAATGCGCGGCAGGAAGTAACTGCCGCCCACGTCCGGGAAATAACCGATGCCGGTTTCCGGCATGCCCAGTCGGCTTCGTTCGGTGACCACCCGCAGGTCTGCGCCTTGCACCAGGCCCATGCCGCCGCCCAGGACGAACCCGTCCATCAGGGCCACGATGGGCTTGCGGTAATGGTGGATCGTCAGGTCAAGGGCGTACTCCTCGACGAAGAAGTCTTCATGCAGGGAATGGCCCTGTTTGTAGCTGTCGTACAGCGAACGGATGTCGCCGCCGGCGCAGAATGCCTTGTCGCCGGCACCGCGCAAGACAACCGCGCGGATCTGCGGATCGAGGGCCCAGGCGTCGAGCTGTCGCTGCAGGCTGCGCACCATGTCCAGGGTCAGGGCATTGAGGCCAGCGGGCCGGTTCAGGGTCAAGTGGCCGATGTGGTTGCGCACATCGACCAATACGTCACAGGCCATCACTTCTACAGTCCCTGTGGCTTTGGATGAAACCTGAGCTGTCATCGCTAACTCCCTGCTTTTATTGTTCTTTATGAATGATGTCGCGCGTACCCGGTCGGGATCGTAACAGTGCAAATTTGCATCGCACAACCGGCATACGTGCAGGTCCTTTCTGCATATTTATAGCAGCCACAGGATCAGCCGCGACCCGACAGCACCTCCGTGATGCTGCGGCGCCGGGCATTTCGCTCGCTGGCGTGGATCAATTGTTCGAGATCTTCGGGGGTTACGTCGAAGAATGCTTCCATTTCCGCCAACGCCAGCTTCAAGTCTTCGGCGGTGATGGCATGTCGATCGACCGGGGGATGATCGGCCGGGATGACCGCCACCGGCTCACTGGCGCGCTTGGGGTAGCGCACCTGCGTCAGGTTGTTGTAGGCCAGCGCGCTGGCCAGCAGGCCGGAGCCGGCCAGCATGGCGGCGGCCACGCCCTGCCAGTCCAGGGCAATGATGGACGGGTCGGCCAGTACCATGGTCGCGGCCAGCGCACCCGCTGGAGGATGCACGCACCGCAGCCAGCACATCAATACCAGCGCAGTGCCGGCCGCCAGGCAGGCGCTGCCCAGCGTGCGTCCCAGTACATGAGCCACCAGCAGCGCCACGACCGAGGCACACAGGTATCCGCCAAAAATCGACCAGGGCTGGGCAAGGGCGCCCGAGGACACCGCGAACAGCAGCACGGCCGAGGCGCCAAGCGGCCCGATCAGGTGCTGCGCCACTTCGAGGCCGTACACCTGGCTGCAAAGCCAGACACTGAACATCGTTCCCAACGCCATGCCGATGGCGGCGCGGCTCCATTCGGTGGGACGGGTATTGATCGCAGCGGGGAACCAGCGGGCAAGCATTCAGAAAAAATCCAAAAAACGAACAAAAAAATGGGCTTACGGGAAAATCCCAGAAAGCCCTTTAAGTGTTCCAACAGTTGGGGGTGAGGAACATGCACAGTCTGCCCCCGGGCCCCCTGAGTTACAAATTCATATTAATGCAGTTTCAATGCATTTATTTTGAGGTAATGCATCGTCATGGAAGAGAACTGACGTCAGGATTCGCGGGCGCTGGAAAATGGTTCGATGGAGGAGCGAGGGCTAGTCCAGCTCGAGCCCGTACCCGCCCGGCAATTGCGCAACGAAGTCACCCACCACATCCCGCGTCAGGCTGACGATATCTTCCACCCGTTCCATGCCGGCGCCGGTGCGCCAGCTGGCGACGATGTCCATCACCGAGGGCAGCGGGACGCCGTCCAGCAGCGTCAGCGAGCCCTGGGCCAGTTCGCCCTGTACCAGGGCTGCGGGCATGGCGCCGATGCCAAAGCCATCGCGAACCAGGCGGGTGATGGCGGACGCGGAGTTCACGCAATTGATGCGTGGCGAGACGATGTTCGCCGAGTGCAGCAGGTTGAGGATGTCCTGGTGAGGCCGGGAGTTGCGCGAGAAAGTCACGATGCGTTCCTGGGACAGCTCCTCCAGCGATGCATATTGCCGATCGTAGACCGAGCCGGTGCGGACCACCCAATGCATCGGGTAGCGGGTCAGCAGGGCGTTGCGTACGCTGTCCAGGCGCAGGATATCGGTCTGGAAAATGATGTCCTGGTAGCCTTTTTCCAACTGGGAGCACAGGTTGCTTGCGGTATCGGCCGACAGTTCGATCTCCAGGGCCGGGTAGCATTGCATCAGCCGGGTCACCAGCGGGCTGAGCCAGGTGTGGATCACGGTGTCCATGGCGCCGATGCGGATCCGGCCGCGCACCTGGCGTGGATCCTTGATCACCGCCTTCATGCTTTGCATGGTGTCCATGATGCGCTCGGCATATTCCAGCACCCGCTGCCCTTCGGATGTCAGCGACACGCCCTTGGAATCGCGTACGAACAGGCGCACGCCCATTTCATCCTCCAGCGCGGCAATCCGGCTGGAGATGGACGCCTGGGTGGTGAACAGCTTTTCCGCGGTGAGACGAAAGCTCTTCAGGCGAGCGACCCAGACGAAAGTTTCCAGAAACTTGATGTTCACGTGGATCGATTCCTTGGTGCGATGACGCAGGGCAATGTCATGGGGCTTGCTGCCAGCGTAGGTTATCCGAACGCGTCGGCGCACGGTTGTATGCGCCTGGCCGTCACGTAGCGGATCACTTCATCCAGCTCGCCTGAGGCCGGTGCATGGCGGACGGCGGCGGCCGGGCTGCACCAGGGATAGTCCAGTGTCGCGACCCAGGCCATGACCGCCGCCAGTTCGCTGGCCGGCAGGGTCTTCATGTGTTCGATGGTGATCGCCAGGCGCTGTACCAGGCCCGACTCGGCTTCGAACCGCCAGTCATATTCACCGCAGCCGACACGGACTTCACCGCTGTGTTTGTCCGACATCGCCACCAGCCATTTGCACTGGAAGGTGGCGACATTTGCCGGTGGCGCGGATTCCAGGCAGAAGGTGTACACGTTTTCGAAGGTCTGGCCAAAGCGACGGACCAGCACGTCGCCGATGCCGTCGCGGCCCTCGGTGTGGGCCGGAAACGAGAGGGTGTCGGTGCGCATGTCCATGTCCAGCGTGGCATCGGGCGTGAAGGCCTGGGCCAGCAGGTGCGGGCGGTTGCCGTCCTTGGCGTCTATGTAGCGCTGGATCGATTGCCGTGCGGTGGTCATCGGATGTCCTGTCATAGGTAGGGGCCGCTTTCAAGGTTACAACGCGCTGTTCCACAGGTCCGTCACCAGCATGCAACCCGGCGCGTGGGTGATGCACAGTGGCGGGCGAGAAGCCTGGATGACCGCTTGCGGGGTCACGCCACAGGCCCAGAACACCGGGATCTCATCCGCCGCCACTGGCACGGCGTCACCGAAGTCCGGGGTATCCAGGGCATGGATACCGATCAGCGATGGATCGCCGATGTGCACCGGGGCGCCATGGACATCGGGCATGCGGCTAGTGATCTGGATCGCCTGGATCGCCGCGGCGGCCTTCATGGGGCGCATGCTCACCACCAGCTTGCCGGACAGCCGCGAAGTGGGGCGGGTGTCGATGTCGGTACGGAACATCGCCACATTTCGCCCCAGTTCAATGTGCCTGAGTCGGATGCCGGCTTCCAGCAGCGGCTGCTCGAAGGAAAACGAACAGCCGATGGCGAAGGCGACCATGTCGTCCTGCCACAGGTGCCCGATGTCCAGCGGCTCTTCGCTCAGCTCGCCGTGCCGGTAGACCCGGTAGCGAGGGACGTCGTGGCGGATATCGATGGCGGTGCCCAGGTTGCGGAAAAACGGATCCCCGGGTGCGGTCACGTCCAGTACCGGACAAGCCTGGCGGTTGAGGGTGCAGTAGCGCAGGAACTCATTGGCCCAGTCCAGGGGCAGGATCACGATGTTGGCTTGCACCCGTCCCTGGCCCAGGCCGCTGGTATGGCCCTGGTAGGCACCGGCGGCGATGCTTTGGCGCAGGGCGAGGGGCTCGTAGCGCTGCAGTTGCTCGAAGGATGGGGCGGGATGGGTCATCGAAGGGGCTCCATGGGCACGTCGGGGCGTTCAAGTCGGGTCTGTAGGAAAAGCCTTGAACTCGTTCAGGCTGCGTTGAAAACTGCCTGACCTTCGTCTCAAGACATTGCGTACAGACCCTAAGAGCCCCGGGGTGTCGACGTCCAACAAGGAATCCTGTTACCCCCCGACAAGGAAAAGTTATTCCAGCGTCGCGCTGGCCAGGCCGGGTGCCGCCACCATCCGTTGCGGCCCGACATCGAGGGCATATTGTCCCACCACCTGACGGCTCATCTGCACGATGCTCTCGATCAGCTCCAGCCCCACCCCCACGCGCCAGGAGGCCACCACGTCCAGTTGGGGCAGGGATGTACCGGGCTCCAGCTGGATCAACTCGCCGCTTGCCAGGGGCTTGGCCACCAGCGCCGCCGGCAAGGCACCGATGCCGAAGCCATCGCGGATCAGCCGGGTCATCGCCGACACCGAATTGACGCAACTGACCCGCGGTGCATTCACCCCATGGGCATACAGCAGGTTGAGCACGTCCTGGTGCGGTCGGGAATGCTTGACGAAGGTGATGATGCGCTCGCCGGCCATTTCCGCCAGCGATCCGTAGGGACGGGCGTAGATCGACTGGCTGGCAGCGATCCAGTGCATGGGGTAATGCGCCAGGTCGAGGTTGCGCACGCTTTCGTGGCGTACCGTATCGGTCTGGAAAGCGATGTCCAGGTAGCCTTTGTGCAATTGTTCGCAGAGATTGCGCGCCGCGTCCGCGGTGATTTCGATTTCCACCGCCGGGAAAGCCTGCATCAGCATCGACATCAACGGGCTGAGCCAGGTGTGAATCACCGTGTCCATCACGCCGATGCGCACCAGGCCCTGCTGGGGACTGGTGTCGTCCAGCGACTGTTTCAACGCACGCTGGACCTCCAGCATCTGTTCGGCGTAGGTGAGCACCTTGAAACCTTCCGGGGTCAGCGAGACACCGCGCGAGTCGCGCACGAACAGGCGCAGGCCCAGTTCATCCTCCAGGGAAGCGATCCGGCTGGAGATCGCTGCCTGGGTGCTGAACATCTTTTCGGCGGTCAGGCTGAAGCTCTGCAGGCGGGCAACCCAGACGAAGGTTTCGAGGAACTTGAGGTTCATGACGGCTCTCTTGGCGCAGACGTTCTTGTTCATTGCAATTGTTACTCCAGATCGGCGCCAGGCAGGCATCAAATTTTCTTATGTCCGATCCGGCTTTTTTCCCGTTTGACGCCTGCAAACCACCCCGCGAAGAATCCGCCCCACGACGCAGCCCACTGCGCCGAGTCCCAGAACCACGTCTTCACACAACAATAACGAGGCGCGCGCAAACGCACCCCGAGCGGGTTCGCTCGCGCCGATAAAGGGAGCACGCATGCGCTATTGCAGATTCATTCCACTTCACCTTCCCATCGGCACCGTGCTGGGCCTGAACCTGATGGGCGTGCCGACCGCCCATGCCGAGTTTCTCGCCGACAGCAAGGGCACCCTGGAAGCCCGCAATTTCTACTTCAACCGCGATTTCCGCCAGGAAGGTGCACGGGACAAGGCCGAGGAGTGGGCGCAAGGCTTTTTGCTGCGCATCGAGTCAGGCTATACCGCCGGCACCCTGGGGTTCGGCCTGGACGCCCTGGGCATGGCCGGTTTCAAGCTGGACTCAGGTGGTGGCACGGCCGGTACCAATCTGCTGCCTGCCGACTCGTCGGGCGGTTCCCAGGACCGCTATGGCGAACTGGGCCTGAGCGCCAAGGTGCGCCTGTCCAACAGCACCCTCAAGCTGGGTACGCTGCAAATCAAGGATCCGGTGGTCAACTCCAACGACACCCGCCTGCTACCGGGGACGTTCAAGGGCGGTCAAGTGAACGTGCAGGAAATCGACCGGCTGAAACTGACCGGTGGACAGCTCACCCGGATCAACTTCGTCGATTCCACCGATTACCAGGACTTGACCGCCAACCGTATCGGCGGCACCAGCGACCGGTTCCAGTTCGCCGGGGCGGACTATCAGTTCCTGCCGAACCTCACGGCGCAGTATCGCTATGGGAAGCTGGAGGACATCTATCGCCAGAACTACCTCGGCTTCGTCCATACCCTGGACCTGGGGGCAGGCCAGGCGCTCAAGAGCGACGTGCGCTATTCGCGCAGCACCGAAGACGGCAGTTTCCGCGACCTCGACAACCAGGCATTCGGGGCGCTGTTCACCTACAGCCTCGGTGCGCATGCGCTGGGCCTGGGCTACCAGCGCATGAGCGGTGACGATCCGTTTCCGTATATCAGCCGCAGCGACCCTTACCTGGTCAACTTCGTCCAGATCGGTGACTTCGCCAACGTCGACGAGCGCTCCTGGCAGGCTCGCTACGACTACAACTTCGCCGGCCTTGGTGTGCCTGGATTGACGTTCATGACGCGCTACATCAGTGGCGACAACGTACAACGCGCCGCACCGGGCGAGGGTCGCGAGTGGGAGCGCAACACGGACATCGCCTATGTGGTGCAGGACGGCACGCTCAAGGGGTTGGGCTTGAAGTGGCGCAACGCCTCGGTACGCTCGAACTTCGGCAACGACCTGGACGAGAACCGCTTGATCGTCAGCTATACGATGACGCTCTGGTAGGCCATGGCTGCCTGCGATGGCGCGGCTTCCCGAGCGGCGCTATTGCATTTCATGAAAGGGTGGATTGCGGTTCGTGCGTATTCCGCCGTGCCCGCGAACGGCAGAAGATGAGCCCACGACAACGGGCACCTCTGCATGAGGCGCGAACCCACCCACACCGCAGCGGGCATCCCTGCGGCCGCGAGGACAGACCCATGGACAACGCCTCGAAATCAACCGTCTCCCCCTGGCACGAAGGTGAACTGACCCTGCAACGCTCCGTCGGCGCAGTGGAAATGATGGTCGGGGTCGGCCAGCGGCAGATGTCCCGGACATGGATGCCGGACCAGCATCGGGAGTTCTATGCCCAACTGCCTTTCGTCGTGCTCGGTGCGGTGGATCCCCAAGGCGATGCGTGGGCCACCCTGCGCACGGGGCAACCGGGCTTCATGCACTCACCCGATCCGCAGACACTGCACATCGACCTCACCCCGCAACCGGAAGATCCGGCCCAGGCCGGGCTGAACGAGGGCGACGCCATCGGCCTGCTGGGCATCGAGTTGCACACTCGCCGACGCAACCGCATGAACGGCACCATCGCCCGTCGTCGCGACCGCGGCGTGGACATCACGGTTCGCCAGGCCTATGGCAATTGCCCGCGTTACATCAACCTGCGCCAGTATTCCTTTGTCGATGAGCGGCCTTCGGCGGCCCTCGAACTGACGGTGGCGGATCCGGCGGTGCGCACCCTGGTCACGTCAGCCGATTCTTTCCATGTCGCCACCTATGTCGAGCGCGACGGCGAACGCCAGGTCGATGTTTCCCACCGCGGCGGCAAACCCGGTTTCGTGCGCATGGATGAAGCCGGGACCCTGACCATTCCGGATTTCTCCGGCAACCTGTTTTTCAACACACTGGGCAATATCCTGGTCAATCCGCGCGCGGGGCTGGTGTTCATCGATTTCTCCACCGGTGACCTTTTGCAAATGAGCGGGACCGCCGAGGTCCTGCTGGATGCGCCCGAGATCGCCGCGTTCCAGGGCGCCGAGCGGCTGTGGCGCTTCACGCCGCAGCGCGTTGTCCTGCGCCGGGCGGCCATCGCGCTGCGCTGGAAAGAGCAGGCCGACGGTGACTCGCCCAACTCGCTGATGACCGGCAGCTGGGAACAGGCCAATGAGCGTCTGCAGGCCGAGGCCTTGCGTACCCGCTGGCGCGCATTGCAGGTCGCCCGGGTGGTGGACGAGAGCCACAACATCCGCTCGTTCTACCTGCAAGCCACCGACGGTGTCGGCTTGCCCCGTTTCGAGGCCGGCCAGCACCTGCCCGTGCGGGTCGGGCTGGATGGGCAGGATGCCCCGGTGATCCGGACCTATAGCGTTTCCAGCGCGCCTTCGGATGATTTCCTGCGCATCAGCGTCAAGCGCGACGGGTCGGTGTCCTCCCATCTGCATGACCGGATCCAGGTCGGCGATGCCCTTGAAGCCCGGGCACCGCAGGGGCACTTCACCGTCCAGCCAGGCGAACGGCGGCCCCTGGTGCTATTGGCGGCGGGCGTCGGTGTGACGCCGCTGCTGTCGATGCTGCGCGAGGTGGTCTACCAGGGGCTGCGCATCAATCGGATGCGCCCGGTCTGGGTGGTACAAAGCGCCCGTTCGGTGGCCGACCTGGCCTTTCGTGAGGAAATCGACGCACTGGCGGCCCGGGCCGGCGGCAAGGTGCGGGTATTGCGCATGGTCAGCCAACCGCCCAGTGGGGGCGAGGCCGGCAAGGGCTACGACGCACAGGGCCGGATCGATATCGAACTGCTCAAGCAACTGCTGCCCCTCGACGACTACGACTACTACCTGTGCGGTCCCGGCAGCTTTACCCAGGCCCTGTATGACGGCTTGCGGGGGTTGCGTATCCCGGACGACCGGATCCACGCCGAAACCTTCGGTCCTTCCACCCTGGTGCGGGACGTCGAGATCAGTACTCCGGCGGCGCAGCAAGTGCCGGTGGCGAGTGAGCCGGTCAAGGTGTTGTTCGCCACGTCGGCCAAGGAAGGCCGCTGGGAACCCGGAAGCGGAACGCTCCTGGAACTGGCGGAGGCACGGGGCCTGAGCCCGGAATTCAGTTGCCGGGGCGGTTCCTGCGGCACCTGTAAGACCCGCATGACCCGTGGCCAGGTGCATTACCTGAACACACCGGCCATGCCGCTGGCAGACGATGAAGTGCTGATCTGCTGTGCGGTACCGGCCCAGGGCAGCGAGACGCTGGTGCTGGAGGTGTGAAGGGACTGTCCCTCTCGGAGTCCATCAGATTGCGCGGCGCACCTTCCCGGGCGCCTCGCCATAGATCTCCTTGAACTTCTTGCTGAACGCCGCCTGGGACTGATAGCCGACCTGCTGGGCAATGTCGCTCAAACCGAGGTGCGAGTGACTCAGCAGGCTGAACGCCAGCTCCATTCGCAACTGGGTCAGCAGTACCCATGGCGAAACACCCGCCACCCGCACGAATGCCCGCATGAACGATGCCCGGGACATGCTGGCCATCTCGGCCAGGTCCTGAATCGCCCATTCATGGGCCGGGTCGTCCAGCATTGCCCGCCAGGCCTTGCCCAGGCGCTTGTCCCCCAGCAAGGCCAGTGAGCCGGCGTCCGGCCCCCGGCTTGCCAGGTGCGCCCGCAAAATCAGGGTGAACAATGCCTGGGAAAGCGCATCCAGCAAAAAACGCGCCCCCGCCTGATCCCCGTCCGCTTCTGCGCGAATGACGTCTACCAGCGCCGGCAACGCTCCGTTGGCCGGCAAGGCGGCGCTGGGAATCACCAGGTAATCGGGCAGGGCGGCGAACAGCAGCGACGCGCGGTTGAAATGAAAGCCGCCGCAAATCATGTCCAGGTCCGGGCTGGCACGACCAATGCGGTGTATCGGTAATACGCCGCCCAGGACGGTCTCAGGCACCGTTGGCGCGACGGTCCTGCCGGGGCTGTGCATGACGTGCCGGCTGCCCCGGGGCAACAGCAGGATGTCGCCGGCGCGCATGGGCAATCGCTGGCCATCGGGGAACTCCACCCGGCATTCCCCCGCCAGGACAATGTGATACGGCGCCTTGCCCAGGGCTTGCGGACCATGCTCCAGTGCCCAGTCGCCCTGGAACTGGCAACGCAGGTCCAGGCTGCCGCGGACGTTGGCCAGGCTGATGAGTTTATCGATTGCATTCATTTGAGAGCTTCGCGAAAAAAACTGAGCGGATCGAACAAAACCGGTTCGCGTGGTGATGAAAAACTGAGCACGTCGAAACAGTACACCAACCTGCTCAGGAGTTAACACGATGTTCAATGACTGGTCCCAATTGCTGCCCACCATCAAGAAATCCTTTGGCGCGCTGGGCAAAAGCAATCCGAAAATGGCCAAGGCCTACATGGCACTCGGCGAAGCGGCGGCTGAAAATGATGTGCTCGATGCCCGGACGCGAGAGTTGATCTCCATCGCGGTCGCCGTCACCACCCGCTGCGACGGCTGTATCGCGACCCATACGCAAGCGGCGATCAAGGCCGGCGCCAGCCGGGAAGAAGTGGCCGCCGCACTGGCCACCGCGATATCCCTCAACGCCGGCGCTGCGTACATCTACTCGCTGCATTCCCTGGAGGCGTTCGACGCTTTGAAGAACTAGTCGATTGCCGCGCACACCAGGCCCCGGGCACTTCAAGGTCCCGGGGCTTTTCATGACAGGGCGGCGCCTGATGCAAGCAAGCCGTCATTGTTGCATCCGCTGCAATCGAGTCATGCCGTTGCTGGTCATTCTCCAACGGCGGCCCAAGGTTCAGACTGCGATCAAGCAATGGCCGGGTGAGGCGTTGCGGTTTCTCCACCCGCCAGGAGGTCCACCCCATGTACGACACAAACGATTGCTACGCCTCGACGTCCTGGACGGATGCGCCGCAAAGGACGCAGGGCGAATATGAAAGCGGCTACCTGCTGCCCCAACTGATGGGTGCCCTGGCGCGGGAGTCCGCCAGCATGGACAGGTGCGATGTGCCCCGACGCGGTGCTATTTCCCCGGAGGCCGAGCGGCCCTGGGCTCCATAGAGTTTTTGTACAGAGCCTGGACGGGGCCGGCACACTCATCCGCTGCCGACAACGGCCGGGCGAGGCTCTGTCCACCCGGGTTCCAGCCGACGCAGCGGCGTGGTGGCCAGGCCGAGGCTGGCGAGCAGCACATACAGCAGGCCCGCCACAGCGAACAGCAGGCTCAGGCCGCCCGCCTTGCCGGTGCCCATCGCCAGGGTGAGCCTGGCCTGCATGTCGCCGGCTTCGCTCATCCAGGGAATCGCCCAGTGGTCCGCCAGCGCGCCAGCCCCCAGGGCACCCATCGGCATCGCCAGCAGGCAGACCATCTGCCGTGCGGACAACACCCGACCCAGCAGGGCTCCGGGCAGGCTGCGCTGCCAGAAGCTCTGGTCACTGCTGGTACTCAGCGAGAAGCACCCGAACGCCACGAAGGCCGCCACGTAGAGGACCGCCGGAGAAGTGCTGGTGCCGATGCTCAGGACACTGGTGCCGAGCAACAGGTCGGCCACCAGGACCGTGCGGATCAGCCGCACCGGCGGGCGCATGACCACCCACAATGAACCACCGAGCATGCCCAGCCCGCCGCAGGTCATCAGCGTGCCCAATACCAGTACCGAATGACGCTCCAGGACCAGGGGCGACAGCAGGGCCGAGGCCAGGCCGAGCATCAGGTGCTCCAGGCCCAGGTAGGCCAGCAGTACCCCCAGTGCCGGGCGCGTACGCAGTACCATCAGGACCGCGGGCAATCCGTCTGTGACCAGGGCGCCTGCCTGGCGGCTGGCGCGTACGGGGGGGGCGACCACGGCGAGCCAGCCCAGCACACCTGCGCAGAACAGTACGGTCCCCAGGTCCAGCAATAACACGCCGGGCACTCCCACGCGGGTCAGCAACAGCGCCGCCAGGGTCGGGGCGATCAGTTGCGGCAAGCCGACCATCAGTTGCATCAGGCCGTTGGCCCGGCCGATCGCCTTCGGGCTGCTCAGGACCCGCGGGATCGCCGCCTGACAGACCAGCATGCGCGCCACTTGCCCACTCGAGTTGATCGCCGCGAAGGTGTACACCTGCCAGCGCTCCAGTGCGTCGTGTTCGAACAGCCACCAGAGGATGAGCGCCGCCAGGCCGCCGCAGACCTCGACACCCAGCAGCAGCGCCCGCGCCTCGCAGCGATCCACCAGCCAACCGGCCAATGGGGCCAGGAACAGGCCGGGCAGGGCCGACAGCGCAATGACCCAGGCGTAGTCGGTGACACTGGCATGCTGCTGCAGCAACCAGATACCCAGACTGAACGCCGCCAGCGCCGCCCCCAGGGTCGAGGCGACCTGGCCGCCCCACGCCCACAGCCAGGGCCGCATCGCCGGTTCAACCCTCATGAGCATGGGATTTCTCCAGGGCGGGCCAGTAGCGACGCAGGTGTTCGGCCAAGGTCGACGCCGCCCCCGTCTTGAGGATGGACAGGTGGTCGCAATCTGCAAGCACATGGCGTCGGCAGTCCGCAGCGAATGCCTCCCAGCCGGGCTCGGCTGGACCTGGTTCGACGCGAGCTTTTGCGGCGCTGAACAGCACCACCGGGCCGGTGTAGGCCGGTGCCGGTCGATAGTCCGTCGCCAGGTTGGCCTGGAAGACTCGCAACGGCCCGCGCAAGGCTTCGGGACGAGCCTGCGTCGGCATCAGGCCGACGGCTTGCATGCGCGCCAGCAGTTGGGCGCATTGCTCGTCCGTTTCCAGGCTTGCCAGGGTGTCGATGTCCAGGTTCAGGTCGCGCCCGGTGTCCATCTCCAGCAACGCCACATACCGGCCCAGGGCCGCGCGCCGATCCCTGGCCATGCGCGAACCTGGCGGGCGGCTGTCGATCAACATCACCGGTGCCACCGCTGCCCCTTCGAGTTGCAATTGACGGGCGACCTCAAAAGCCAGCCAGCCGCCGAAGGAATGGCCCAGCAGGTAGTAGGGACCCTGGGGGACTCGGGCACGGATCTCGCGGACATAGGCGCTCGCCGCGGCCTGTACCGAGGCATGGGGCTCGCGCCGGCCATCGGAACCGCGGGCCTGCAACCCGATCACGGCCAAGTGCGGGCCCAGGTGCCGGACCAGGGGCACGAAACTGGCGACGTTGGCGCCGGCCCCCGGGATCATGAAGAGGCAAGGCGCATGCGCAGCGCCGGTCTGCAGCACCAGGCTGGCACGCACGCCGGCCGTTTGCGCAGGCTGCCCCTCGGTCTGCGCCAGGACCTGCTCCAAGGCCTGGGCCAACTGCCGCAGGTGCTCGGGGTCGCGCATGATGGACCAGTGGTCGCCTTCGACGCGCCGATCTATCAGGTCGACCCCCAGCAGCGCACGCCAGTCGGCGGCCAGGTCCCTCGGGTCGGCCCCCGGATGCCCCGACGCGGCCCGGAACAAATGCACGGGCAGGCCCAGGGGCGCCGGCCGGTAGCGAACCATGGCGTTGCGCAGGTTCAGGTTGAGGCGTGCCCGACGGGTCAGTTCCTCACGGTCGAAGCCCGATGGCAGCCAGCCCCGGGCCTGGGCCGAGGCGATGAGCGCATCCAGGTCGAGCCCGGTGTGCCACGCAGCCTGGCCGCTAGCGTCTTCACCGCTCCAATGCTGTGCCAGGTAGCCGATCAGTTGCTGACGCAGGCCGGCTTCATCGAACGTCACTGCCAACGGCGCGGCGCGCAAGGCGCCCGGCTCGCTGCTGTCGATCAGCCCGAGGAAGGCCACGGGGCAATCCTCGCCCAGCAACTGGCGAGCCATTTCATAAGCCAGCACGCCGCCTGCCGACCAGCCCGCCAAACGGTACGGGCCTTGGGGTTGGACACTGCGCAGCAGGTCGATGTAGCGGCGGGCGAGGCTCACGTTGTCGATGCCATCCTCCAGTTCGGCGGCCGCCTGCACGGCGTAGAGGCCCAACTCCGGATCCAGGTGCCGTGCCAGCCTGGCATAGGGCAGCGCTTGGCCAGTGCCTTCATGGATGAAAAACAGCGGTGCCCGCTCCGGCGAGCCGGCACGAATGCACAGCAGCCCCTGGGCGGTTGCGCGGGAGGTGTCCGGGGTGACCACCTGTCGGGCCAGCGCGGCCAGGTTTTCGGCACTGAACAAGGCCCCCACGGCCACGTCCATGCCCTGTTCGCGCAGGCCATCGAGCAGCTGCACCAGCAGCAACGAATGGCCGCCGAGGGCAAAGAAATTGTCGTCCCGACCGATCTGTTCCACGCCCAGCAATCGCGACCAGAGTTGCGCCAGGCGTAGCTCCGTGACGCCTTGTGGCGCAGCATAGGGCTGCCGTTGCAGGGCTTGCCGGTCGGGCGCAGGCAAGGCGCGGCGGTCGAGCTTGCCGTTGGCGGTCAGTGGCCACTGCGGTAGCTGGACATAGGCACCGGGCAGCATGTGGGCCGGTAACTGCTCGGCGAGTGCCGCGCGCAATTGTCCGGGTTCCAGGTGCTGGCCTGGTTCGGCCAGCAGGTAGGCGACCAGGCGCGGGTCGCCGGGTTCGTCCTGGCGGGCCAGGACCGCCGCCGAGCGCACGCCATCCAAGGCCGCGAGCCGCGCTTCGATTTCCCCCAGTTCGATGCGGAAACCGCGCACCTTGACCTGCTGGTCGTTGCGGCCCAGGTACTGGAGCACGCCGTCGGCGGTCCAGCGTGCCAGGTCTCCGGTCTTGTACAGGCGCTCGCCGTGGCCGCCGGCAAAGCGCGCCGGCTGGAAACGCTCGGCATCGAGGGCTGCCCGATTCAGGTAGCCACGCGCCAGGCCTGGCCCGGCGATGTGCAATTCGCCCACCACGCCCCGGGGCACCAGCTCGCCCTCGGCGTCGAGCAGGTAGACGCGCAGGTCCGGGATCGGCCGGCCAATGGGCACCAGCCCGGCGTCGGTGGCGCAGAGCGCGGGTTCGATCAACTGGTAGGTGACGTGCACGCAGGTCTCGGTGATGCCGTACATGTTCACCAGGCGTGTGGCCTGGCTGTCCGGCCGGTCGAACCACGGCCTCAAGGCCGCGCCGTCCAGGGCTTCGCCACCGAAGATCACGTAGCGAAGGCGGTGGGGCTCGCCGCCCGTGTGTTTCATCCAGGCGTAGAACGCGCTGGGGGTCTGGTTGAGCACGGTGACGCCGGTTTCCACCACCAGGCGGTAGAAATCCTCCGGGCTGCGGGATGTCAGGTAGGGCACCACCACCAGGCGGCCGCCATGCAGCAGCGCACCCCAGATTTCCCAGACCGAGAAATCGAAGGCGAAGGAGTGGAACAGCGTCCAGACGTCCCGGTCGTTGAAGCCGAACCAGGCGTCGGTGGCGCTGAACAGCCGCAGCACCGCGCGATGTTCGATCATCACGCCCTTGGGTTCGCCGGTGGAACCCGAGGTGTAGATGATATAGGCCAGGTCCGTGTCGCTGGCCCGGGGATCGCTTGCCGGGTTCGCCCCAGGCAGATGGCTCCAGCCACCGGCGTCCGGGTCCAGCGAAACGGTGACGCACGATGCCGGAGCCCGCACTGTTGCCGGCAGTGCTTCGAGGGCCAGGAGCACCTGCGGCGCGCTGTCGTCGAGCATGAAATTCAGGCGCTGCGCCGGATAGACCGGATCCAGGGGCACATAGGCGCCTCCGGCCTTGAGGGTGGCGAGGATGCCGACCAAAAGGTCGAGACCCCGCTCGGCCAGGATCGCCACGCGGTCATCCGGGCCCACGCCCAGCTCGCGCAGGCGATGGGCCAGGCGATTGGCCCGTTCGTTGAGTGCCCGGTAGCTCAAGCTCTGCGTCCCGAACTGAACCGCCACCGCGTCGCCACGGCTAGCCACCTGGGCCTCGAAGCGCTGGTGCAGGCGCTCACCGACCGGCGCCGGCAAGCCGGGCGGCGGATTGAAGCCGTGCAGCAACTGGTCGCGTTCGGCCTGGCTGAGCAGGTCGATACCGGCCAAGGGTTGCCGATCGTCGTCCACCATCGCCCGCAATACCGCCAGCAACGCATGCCAGTGACGGTCCACGGTATCGGCATCGAACAGGGCGGTGGCGTAGTTGAATCCGCCCTCGATGGCGTCGCCCACCTCATGGACATCCAGGGCCAGGTCGAACTTGGCCGTGCTGACCGGCGCGCCGACGCTGTGCAACTGCAGGCCATTGCCCAGGTCCAGGTTGCCCTGGGGAGCGTTCTGCAAGGCCAGCATCAATTGGAAAATGGCGTTGTGGGCCAGTGAGCGAGGCGGGTTGAGTGCTTCGATGACCTGCTCGAACGGTATGTCCTGGTGCTCCTGGGCGGCCAATGCCAGGCCCTTGACCTGGGCCAGCAACGTGTCCACCCGGGGCGCTTCGTCCAGGTCGATGCGCAGGGCCTGGAAGTTCACGAAGAAGCCGATCATCGATTCGAGCTCGACCCGGTTGCGATTGGCCACGGGCGAGCCGATGACCACCTCCGATTGTCCCGAGAATCGGCTGACCACCACGGCCCAGGCCGCCAGCAAGGTCATGTACAGGGTCGTGCCATGGCGCCGTCCGAGGGCCTTGAGCGCCTGGGTCAGTCCGGGCTCGATGCGCACCGGCAGGCTGGCCCCGGCGTAGTCCTGCCGGGCCGGACGAGGGCGGTCGGTGGGCAGGGTGACGCAAGTCGGCGCACCGCTCAGGTGTCGTGTCCAATAGGTGCGTTGGCGTTGCAGTTCGTCTGCTTGCAGCCATTGGCGTTGCCACAGCGTGTAGTCGCCATACTGGCGGGCCAGGGGCGGCAGGGGATCGCCCCGGCCCTGGCTGAAGGCCTGGTAAAGACCGGAGAACTCCTCGGTGAGCACGCCCATGGACCAGCCGTCCGAGACCAGGTGGTGCACGGTCACCAGCAGGACATGGTCATCGGCGCCCAGGCGTAACAGGCGGGCGCGGATCGGCCACTGGCTCGTCAGGTCGAATGGCTGATTGGCCTGCTCGGCGCACAGCGCTTGCCAGTCCGCCGCGCCGGGCACGCTCAGGTCGACGACCTCCAGGGCCAGCGAGCGTGGCGGGTCGATCACCTGACGCGCCTGGCCGGCGAGGCTCACGAACCGGGTCCGCAGGCTTTCATGACGGGCGACGATACGATCCAGGGCACGACGCAACGCCTCGATATCCAGTTCGCCACGCAGCCGCAAGCCTGCCGGCATGTTGAAGGCTGCCGTCGAATCCGGATTGAGCTGTTGGATCAGCCAGAGGTTCTGTTGAGCGAACGACAGGGGCAGGGGCTGGCTGCGGTCGGCCTCCTGCAAGGGGCCCAGGCGACTGTGCCCGGCGTCCTGCAGCACGCTGGCCAGGGCGTGCAAGCTCGGTTGGGCGAAGACCGCCGACAGCGGCACTTCCAGGCCCAGCCGGTGACGCACTTGGGCCAGCAATCGCAGGGCCAGCAAGGAGTGTCCGCCCAAGGCGAAGAAGTCGTCCTGGCGGCCGATGGGCTCGACCCCCAGCAGTTCGCTCCAGATCGCCGCCAGGGTGGTCTCCAGTTCGCCTTGGGGCGGGCTGTATTCGGTCTGCGCGAACGCCTCGGGAGCCGGTGCCGGCAGGCGCTGCCGATCGACCTTGCCATTGCCGGTCTGCGGCAGTGCCTGCAGCTGTACGAAGGCGCTGGGCAGCATGTATTCGGGCAAGCGTTCGCTCAGCTGGCTGCGCAAGGTCAGGGGCGACAGTGGCTCGGTGGCGCTGAAGTAGGCGATCAGGCGCGGATGGCCACCGTCTCCCGGCAGCATTACCACCACCGATTCGCGCACACCGGGTACCTGGTCGAGGCGGCTTTCCACCTCCGTCAGTTCGACGCGATAGCCACGGATCTTCACTTGCGAGTCGTTGCGTCCCAGGTATTGCAGCGTACCTTCGGCGGTCCAGCGCGCCAGGTCGCCGGTCTTGTAGAGACGCGCGCCAGGGGCGGCATCGAACGGATGGGCGATGAAGCGCTCGGCGGTCAGGTCCGGCCGATTCAGGTAGCCCTGGGCCAGGGCCACGCCGGCGACGTGCAGTTCGCCGGCGACGCCTTGGGGGACCCAGTGGCCGTTCGCATCGAGCAGGCACACCTGGGTGTTGGCGATGGGGCGCCCGATCACCGGCACGTCTGCCCACTGCTCGGGGGCGTCGGGCAGGGTGTGCGTACACACCACGTGGGTTTCGGTCGGGCCGTAGTGGTTGTGCAGCCGCGCGCGCGGGTGGCGCTTGAACAGCTCGCGCAACGGGCCGGTGATGCGCAACGCTTCGCCGGCGACCACCACATCGCGCAGGGCGGGCAGTTCCACGGGGTCGCTGGCCCAATTTTCGGCCAGGCCCGCCAGGGCGATATAGGGCAGGAACAGCCGCTCGATGCGCTCCTGGGCAAGCCAGTGCGGCAACGCCGCGAGATCCAGGCGCCGGGCTTCTTCCAGCAGCACCAGGGTACCGCCGCTGCCCAGGGTCGAGAAGATTTCCTGGAACGCGACATCGAACCCCAAGGCGGCGAATTGCAGGGTCCGGGCCGGCCCGGGCAGCGCCTGTGCGGCTTGCCAGGCCAACAGGTTGCTCAGGGCCAGGTGACCCATGGCCACGCCCTTGGGCAACCCGGTGGAGCCGGAGGTGTACATGACGTAGGCCAGGTCCGAAAGGGACGGTTGTCCAAGTGGCGGCGCGGCAAGGGCCTGGTCTGCCGTAACCGCCAGTCGAACCGACAGCGGCGTGCACGTGTCGCCGACTCGCAGCCCTTCGACACGCTGGTCATCCCACAGCAGCAGGCACGGCTGGCAATCCTCGACGATGCCCTGGCGACGAGCCAGGGGCTGACTGGGATCGAGCGGCACATAGGCCGCCCCGGTCTTGAGCGTGGCAACCACTGCCAGCACCATCTCCAGGCTGCGCGGCAGGTGGATGGCCACCCGCTGGCCGGTGCCGGCCCCTTGTTCGATCATCCGCCAGGCCAGGTGATTGGCCTGACGGTCGAGCTCGGCGTAGCTCAGCCCGCGCCCATGCAACTCGACCGCGATAGCGTCGGGCTGCTCCAGTGCCCTGCGTTCGAACGGTTCATGCACCCAGCCCGCCTGGGGGAACGGGGTCGGGGCCGGGTTGAGCTGGTGCAGCAGGCGCTCACGCTCCTGTGCATCCACCAGGGACAGGTGCGCCAGCGGCTGCCGATCGTCGGCGCACAACTGGCGCAGCACGTTGACCAGGTAACCCCAGTGCCGTTGCAGGCTGTCGGCATCGAACAGCGCGGTGGCGTAGTTGAGCCCGCCGACGATGCACCCTTGGGCTTCGTAGAGTTCCAGGGACACGTCGAACGGCGCGGTGGTCTGCTCGGCAGCCAAGGGCGCGAGGCTCAGCCCGTCGAGGTCGAGGGCGCCGCGGGGCGCGTTCTGCCAGGCGAACATCAGTTGGAATACCGGGCTATGGGCCAGGGAACGCGGCGGGTTGAGGGCTTCGACCACCTGTTCGAAAGGTACGTCCTGGTGGGCCTGGGCCTGCAACGCATGCTGGCGCACCTGGGCCAGCAACTGGCCGACGTCCGGCTGTCCGCCCAGGTCGATACACAGCGCCTGGGTGTTGACGAAGAAGCCGATCAATGGCTCGACTTCACTGCGGGTGCGGTTGGCCACCGGCGTGCCGATCACCACGCGTTCCTGTCCGGCGAGGCGCCCGATCACGATCGCCCAGGCCGCCAGCAGCGTCATGTACAGCGACGTGCCATGGCGGCGGCTCAAGGCCTTGAGCGCGGCGCTCAACGGCGCGTCCAGCGCCACGGCCAGGCGTGCCCCGGAGACATCCTGGCGCGGCGGCCGTGGCCGATCGCTGGACAGGTCCAACCGTTGCGGTGCGTCGCGCAGATGCTCCAGCCAATAGGCCAGTTGCTCGGCGTGGCGCTCGCCCACCAGCCATTCCCGCTGCCAGGCGGCATAGTCGGCGTACTGGATCGCCAGGGCCGGCAGTGGATCCGGCGCACCTTGGCGAAACGCCCGGTACAACAGCGACAGTTCGTCGATCAGCACGCCGATGGACCAGCCGTCGGCAACGATGTGGTGCAGGGTCACTTGCAACACATGACTGGCGGGGTTCTGGCGCGCCAGCAACACTCGCAGCAAGGGGCCTTCGTCCAGGGCGAACGGCTGCGCCGCATCGCTCGCCAGGACCGCCTGCAGATCGCTCGAGTCCGGCTCCAGGCGCGAGAAGCTCCAGCGCGGCTGCGGGTCGACGACTTGCCTCACTTCGCCGTCCTGCTCGATGAAGCGCGTGCGCAGTACGGCGTGGCGCTCGACGATGCGGGTCAGGGCGTTGCGCAGGGCGGCTTCGTCCAGTTCGCCGTCCAGGCGCAGGGCACCACTGATGTGGTACGCGGCGCTCGCCTGGGCGTCCAGGCGGGCGATGAACCAAAGGCGCTGCTGGGCAAAGGACAGGGGCCGGACGGCCGCTTCCGGCAGCACGGCGATCGGTGCCAGCGCGGAGCGTGAGGCGCTGCCCATGAGAGTGGCCAGTTCGGCCACGGTGGGGTGGGCATACAAGGTGGCCAGGGACAACTCCAGGCCCAGGCGTTGGCGCACCCGGGATACCCATTGCACCGCCAGCAGCGAATGCCCGCCCAATTCGAAGAAGTTGTCGTGGCGACCGACCCGGGCGACGGCCAAAAGGTCGCACCAGATCTCGGCCATGAGCGTTTCCTGTTCCCCCCGCGGCGCCTCGTAGGCCTGGACGGCCCAGGCTTCTTCCCCAGGTGCCGGCAGGGCCGCGCGGTCGAGCTTGCCGTTGGGGGTCAGGGGCAGGACATCCAGGGGCACGATCAGCGCCGGCACCATGTACCCCGGCAGACGGCTCGCCAGGGCGTCGCGCAAGGCGCCGGGCACCAGCGGCGCGCTGTCCTCGGCCGCGACGACATAGGCCACCAGGGCCGGTTCGCGAGCGCCGCGCCGGACCGCCAGCACGGCGGCGGCCGCCACCTGAGGCAGGGCGAGCAGGGCGGCTTCGATTTCCCCCAGTTCGATGCGGAAGCCGCGAATCTTGACCTGGAAGTCGTTGCGCCCCAGGTAATGGAGCTGGCCGTCGGCGTCCCAGAAGCCCAGGTCGCCGGTGCGGTACAGGCGAGCCGCCGGATCATCGCTGAACGGATCGGCCAGGAAGCGCTCGCGGGTCAGTTCCGGTCGGCGATGGTAGCCGCGCCCGACACCTGCGCCGCCGATGTACAGCTCTCCCATCACGCCGATCGGCAGCGGTTGCAAGGCCTCGTCCAGGACATGCACCTGGGTGTTGTCGATGGGCCGGCCAATGTGCGGGACGAAACCCTGTTCGCGGTCCATCGACACCCAGGTCGAGTAGACCGTGGTTTCGGTGGGGCCATAGAGGTTATTGACCCGACGCACCTCGCTGTCGGCGAACAGCCGTTCCACCAGGTGGCGCGGCAGGGCTTCGCCGGCCAGGTTGAGGGTTTGCAGCGAAGCCGGCAGGGCATCGGCCCGCAGCAACGCGTCGGCAGCCGACGGCACGGTGTTGAGCAGGCTCAACGCCGGGCGCCGTTCAAGCAGGGCAAGGGCGTCGTCCACCAGTTCCAGCACGCCACCGCAGGATAACGGCACGAAGCATTCGAACACCGACAGGTCGAAGTTGATGGAGGTGCTGAACAGGCTGTGTTCCAGGGTCTGAGGGTCGAAGCTGCGCAAGGCCCAGTCGAGGAAGTTGCGGGCGTTACCGTGCTCGATCATCACCCCCTTGGGTTGGCCGGTGGAGCCGGAGGTGTAGATCATGTAGGCCAGGTGGCGGGACTCCAATGCCGGTGCCTCCAATGCCGGTGCCAACGCTGTGGCGTCCGTCTCGTCGCTGCGCAGTGCGCGGTCCACATCGAGGCGCTGGCAGTCAGCGGCAAGGACAAGGTCCAGTGGCGCATCGCTCATGGTCAGTATCGCCACCGGCGCGCTGTCATCGAGCATGTAGGCCAGGCGTTGCGCGGGATAGGCCGGGTCCAGGGGCACATAGGCGCCGCCGGCCTTGAGCACGGCGAGCAGCGCGACGATCAGTTCCGGGCTGCGCCGCAGGTGGATGCCGACCCGAGCGTCGGGGCCTACCCCCAGCGCCCGCAGGTGCCGGGCCAGGCGAGTGGCCTGCTGATCGAGTTGCCCATAGCTGAGCACGCGCGCGTCGCAGCGCACCGCGTCGGCCGCGGGAGTGAGACGCGCCTGGGCTTCGAAGCGTTCGTGCAGCAAGGCCCGTTCCGGACGCGGGCGCTGCGTGGCATTGAAACGCGCCAGCCGCAGGTGTTCTTGTGCCGGCAGGACATTCAGGGTCCGGGCGAGCCGTTGCGGGCTGTTTTCCAGGGCATCCACCAGGCTGGCGAGGGCCTGGTGCATGAAGTCCCAGGCTCGCTGAGCACCCACTGCCCCGGCGATCTGTGCGGTCACGCTGAAACCTTCGCCGAGGTCGTCCACGGAAAACGTGAAGGGATAATTGGTGCGTTCGGCGGTGCTCAGCACGCGCATGCCTTCGACACTCTGGTGGGGCGTGTCTTGCAGGCTGTAGCGGAAATTCAGCAGCGCGGAAAAGAGCGGGGTGCCCGCCGGCACGCCACTGCAGCGTTGGGCCAGGGCCAGGGCCGCATGTTCGTGTTCGAGCAAGGCCATCAGCGCCTGGTGGGTGTGCTGCAGGCTGTCGCCGATCGGGCTGTTCGCCAAGTCGATGCGCAGGGGCAGGGTATTGATGAACACCCCCAGCGCCTGGTCGGCCCCCGGCACGCCTTGCAAGCGACCCAGCAAGACCGTGCCGAACACCACGTCGGCGCGTCCGGTGGCTTTGCCCAGCACCAGGGCCATGGCCAGGTGGAACAGGCTGGCGGCGCTCACTTGGTGGCGTCGCGCCGCCTGGCGCAGGGCCCGCGCCAGTTCCGGTTCCAATGTCCCGCGGGCCTCGTCGAGGGCGCAGGTATTCTGAACGTCGAGCAGGCCGAACGGTGCCGTAGGTTCGCTGACATCGGCCAGCATGCGCTGGAAAAAAGCCTGCTGCCGGTCGGTGTCCTGGCCACGTCGAGCGTTGGCTACGAAATGGCGGAACGGTACCGGCTCACGTAGCTGCGCTGCCTGGCCCTGCTGGATCAGGACGATCTCCTCGACCATGCGTTCCAGCGTGGTGTGGTCCAGCACCAGATGGTGGTGCAGTACCTGCAGTAACCAGCGTTGCTCCCGGGCGTCGAATGCCTTCACCACCCGCAGCAGAGGCGCCTGGCGGATGTCCAGGCGCCGGGTGCGGGCGTCGGTGTGGGCCAGCAGTTGGGTGAGCGCATCGGCTTCGGTGATGCGCAGGACCTCGATGGGCAACGGCGCCTCGCGCCAGACCACCTGCACCGGCTCGTCGAGGCCCTCCCAGGCCAGGGCGGTCCGCAGGATGTCGTGGCGGGCGATGACTTGCTGCAGTGCCAGGCAGAACCCATCCAGTCGCGCCTCGTCGGTGAACGCCAGGGTGGTGTGCAGCAGGTAGGTATCGCCTTGGTCCTGGAGCAAATAATGAAAGAACAGGCCCTCTTGCAGGGGAGCCATCGGATAGATGTCCTGCACGTTGGCCGCGCCGCCTTCGACATTGGCGACGATACGGTCGATCTGCGCCTGGGTCAGGTGCACCAAGGGCAGCATTTCAGGTGTGATGCGGGTGCAGCCCGGGGCAATGGCGGTGCCCGCCGAAACGGGGGCCTGGTCAGAAGCTTGCGGGCGTTGCGCCAGGGCGACGGCCAGCGCGGCGACATTGGGCGTGGCGAACAAGGTGCGCACGTCGAGGGACCAGCCTTGCGTACGCAGTTGCTCCACCATCTGCACGGCCAGCAGGGAGTGACCGCCCAGGGCAAAGAAATTGTCCTGGCGACCGACACGCGGTACGCCCAGGATCTGGGCCCAGAGTTCGGCCAGGCGGGTTTCCACCGGTCCCTGCGGCGCGTCGTAGCGGTGCAGGGCGAAGTGAGCTTCTCCCGGCTCGGGCAAGGTGCGGCGGTCCAGCTTGCCGTTGGCGGTGAGGCTGAAGGCGTCCACCTGGACGAACGCGGCGGGCAGCATGTAGTCCGGGAGCACCGCGGCCAACCGGGCGCGCAGTTCGCTGGGGTCCTGGGCGCTGGTGGCGGTGAAGTAGGCCAGCAGGCGTTGCTGGGCGTCGGCCAGCACCACCGCTTCGGTCACGGGTGGCAAGGCCTTGAGCTGCGCCTCGATCTCCCCCAGCTCGATCCGGAAACCGCGGATCTTGACCTGGAAGTCGTTGCGCCCCAGGAACAGCAACACGCCGTCGGCG
>NZ_FMUL01000002.1:0-485601 GCF_900101215.1 Pseudomonas sp. NFACC32-1 | reverse complement strand
CCGCGGGAATGTTGTTGGTGAGCGTGTCGGTGGAGCCGGTGAGGATGTTGGCCTGCACCGTGGGGGGAAAGAGGGCGTTGCCGATGCCCTCGCATAAATTGCTCAGGCCCTTGTCGGCTCCGGTCTTGCTCATGGCGATGCCGACGACGGCGCCGACCACGGCGCCCAGCAGGAAACAGCCCAGGCCGCCGGTGGCGACGGTGATCCCGGTGGCCGCCACCACGGCAGCGGTGGCCAGGGCGGTGATCGCGATATTCGCTGCCACCTCCAGCACGCCGCCGAGGATGTCGGCCATCATCGAGGTATGTTCCAGTGCATCGCCCAATCGGGCCGCCCACAGTGCATCAGACATGCAAGCGACTCATCAGGCGGGAACGTCGAACAGCAGGGAGTTCTTGATGGTTGCCCAATGAGCGGCCTCGGCGTCGCCCAGCTTCTGTGCTTTCACATAGCTCAGGGCGAGCATTTTGCGGGTGCCGGGCAGCACCAGCGCCAACTGGTACTGGAAGACCTTTTCGTTGCCCTTGTTGAACTGGCTGCGCAGCTCGATGCCTTCGACTTCCTGATTGGCCCCCAGGCGCACGCTGGCACCTGGTTGGCAGCGCAGGTCCTGCACCTGTTTTTCCAGGCGCTTGAGCTGGTCGTCGAGGTTGCTTTGCAGGGTTTCGCCCTCGGCCAGCAGGCTGCGGCTGACGATCAGGGAAGTGCCCAGCTCGGGAAACTTGAGAATATTGATCGAGGCGTCCAGCAATTCGCTGGGCGGCAACTGGAACTGGAACTCATTGATGCGGTAGCTCATGGCGCGAAAAACTCGAGATTAGCCCTTGGGGAATGCAGCACTGATGTTGGCATCGATGCTCGCCTTGACGCCCTGGCCATCCGGCGTGGCACCGGGGCCGCCGCCGTTGTTCAGGTGCAGCACGCCGCCGGTGTTGAATTCGGCGTCGCCACTGGCATAGAAACTGATCTGCACGCCGGTCAGGTTGATCTGGCCGCTGGCGTTGAGCTCCAGGATGCTTTCACCGCATACCAGGCGCAGGTTCTCGCCCACTTCAATGACGTAGCTCTGGCTGATGCTGTCGGTCTTGCGCAGGCCGACGGACAAGATGTCCTCCTGCTTGACGATGCGCAGCCGGTTGTTGCCGATGGTCACCGTCTCGTCGTGGCCGATGCTCTTGTTGCGGTCGTGGCCCACTGAATGGCTTTCGTCCACCTCGACCACGATGTCCTGGTTGCGCTCGGCATGGATGTACAGCTGCTCGGCGCCCTTCTTGTCCTCCATGCGGATTTCATTGAAGTTCGCTGGCGTGCCGCCCTTGCTCGAACGGCTTTTCATGCCGCTCTGGGTAGCGTTCGCGGGCAGTTCGTAGGGCACGGTCTGTTCGGCGTTGTAGACGCGACCGGTGATGATCGGCCGGTCGGGGTCGCCTTCGAGGAAGCTGACGATCACTTCCTGGCCGATGCGCGGGATCTGCATCGAGCCCCAGTTCTTCCCGGCCCAGGATTGCGAGACGCGAATCCAGCACGAACTGTTTTCGTTGGATTGATCGTGACGGTCCCAGTAGAAGTGCACCTTCACCCGGCCGAACTGATCGGTCCAGATCTCTTCGCCCTTGGGGCCGACCACCAGGGCCGTCTGCGGTCCCTTGACGATGGGCCGGTGGGTAATGGGCAGCGGCCGATAGCTTTGCTGGGCCGCGATACAGGTCAGGCTGCTTTCGAACTGTGCCGAAGGCGCGCCACCACCGGTCTCCCCGCTTTCCTGGGAAATGTAATAGCGGGCGCCGACGATCAGGTATTCGCGGTTCTGGTCCTGGCGGGTAAAGCCGGTGAGGCTGAACAGGTGACCCGAACCCAGGCCACGGGCGTTGCCGGCCAGCTCGACCTGCTCGTGCAGGGTCTGCAAGGCTTCGATGCGGGTACGGGCATAGTGTTCGCCGTCTTCGCTCTGCACGTAGGTGCCGGGGTAATCGTACAGCGGATAGTCACCGGCGGCATGGGGGCGAGGCATGGCCGAGCGCACGTCGATGCGGGCGCTGGGGCGCTGGAAATCGTAGTCGTTGAGCTCCAGGGAGCCGGGCTGGACTTCCTGGGCCAGGTGCCAGTCATGGATGTGGTCGCGCTCGCGCTGCTGCTCGTTCTTGGGGTAGTAGGGCACCGAGCCGTAGCCGGGTACTGTGGTGTGGGCGCCATAGGCGTCTGCCAGCACCAGCACATGCCGGCCCTGTTCATGGCGGAAGAAGTAATAGATCCCTTCCTGCTCCATCAGGCGGCTGACGAAATCGAAACTGGTCTCGCGATACTGCACGCAGTATTCCCACTCGCGATAAGGCCGGCTCAGGGCGTCCTCGAAGTCCGAGAAACCCAGGTCGCGGAACACCTGCTTGATGATCTGCGGGATGGTCAGGTTCTGGAAGATCCGGCAATCGGAGGTCCGGGTCAGCAACCACAGCCAGGGCCGCAGCGTGGCCTGGTAACTGGCGAACTGGCCCTGGTCGACGTTCTGGCTGAAGCGGGCCACGATGCCGTGGAAATGCCGCTCGCCACTGCCGTCCAGCTGCATGCTCACGCACATGGGCTTGCCGAGCACCTGGTTGAGGTCGATGGCGTTGTCCAGCGAGTGCAACTGCAACTCATAGTTGAACAGCCGCCCCAGTTCTTCACCGCCGCCCATGTCCTTGAGCAGCAGCACCTCCGGCCCGAGGGGACTGGTGATTTTGGCCAGGCGTGAGGCTTGGTTCAATAACATCGGTTATCTCATCGTTGTAATGGCTGCGCCGCCGATTCCCTGAAGGAGCCGGATTCACTGTGGGAGCGAGCCTGCTCGCGATGGCGGTGTGTCAGTCAACATCGAGGTCGAATGTTATGCCGCTATCGCGAGCAAGCTCGCTCCCGCAAGGCTCTCTTGCACAGGGCTATCGGTGTACCTGTCAGGTCAGGCCGCGTCGCTGAAATCGTATCGCAGTTCGTTATCCTCGGCGCGGATCCGCACCCCGGCCAAGGCCTTGCCTTCGAGCATGCGGGTCAGGAATTCGCGGCTCATGTCCGGCAGCAGGCTGTTGGTCAGGATGGCGTCGATCATGCGTCCGCCGCTTTCGGTTTCGGTGCAACGGGAGACGATCAGGTCGATCACCGCGTCGTCGTAGTCGAACGCCACCTTATGGGTGTTTTCCACGCGCTTCTTGATGCGGTCCAGTTGCAGGCGGGTAATGGCCTTGAGCATCTCGTCGCTGAGGGGATAGTACGGAATCGTCACCAGGCGCCCCAGCAACGCCGGCGGGAAGATTTCCAGCAGAGGCTGGCGCAGGGCCTTGGCGATTTCCTCAGGCTCCGGCACGTCCTGCGGGTTCTTGCAGACATCCGCGATCAGCTCGGTGCCGGCGTTGGTCGTGAGCAGGATCAGGGTGTTCTTGAAGTCGATCACCCGGCCTTCGCCGTCTTCCATCACACCCTTGTCGAACACCTGGAAGAAAATCTCATGCACGTCCGGGTGAGCCTTTTCCACCTCGTCCAGCAGCACCACGCTGTAGGGCTTGCGCCGCACGGCTTCGGTCAGTACACCGCCTTCACCGTAGCCGACGTAGCCCGGTGGCGCGCCCTTGAGGGTGGACACGGTGTGGGCTTCCTGGAATTCGCTCATGTTGATGGTGATGACGTTCTGCTCGCCACCGTACATGGCCTCGGCCAGGGCCAGGGCGGTCTCGGTCTTGCCCACCCCGGAGGTGCCGGCGAGCATGAATACCCCGATCGGCTTGCTCGGGTTGTCGAGGCCGGCGCGGGAGGTCTGGATGCGCTTGGCGATCATCTGCAGGGCATGGTCCTGGCCGATGATGCGTTTTTTCAGGTGCTGGTCGAGGTTGAGCACGGTTTCCAGTTCGTTGCGGGCCATGCGGCCCACCGGGATACCGGTCCAGTCGGCGACCACCGAGGCCACGGCCTGGTAATCCACGGTCGGCAGGATCAGCGGGGTCTCGCCTTGCAGGGCGGTCAGGCGCTGTTGCAGGTCCACCAGTTTCTCGCGCAAATCGTGGCTGGCTTCGCTGCCGTCCTCGCTGTCCACTACGCCGACGCGCTCGCGAAGGGTGGCGCGGGTGGCGAGCAGTTCGTCCACCAGGGTTTTCTCTTCGGCCCAGCGGCTTTCCAGTTCGGCCAGGCGTTCGCGCTCGGCGCTTAGCAGGCTTTCGGTCTGGGTCTGACGGGTGCCGATGACCACGCCGATGGCATGCTCGCGAGCGATGATCTGCAGCTCGGTTTCCAGCGCTTCGATGCGCCGGCGGCTATCGTCCACTTCCGCCGGCACGGCGTGCAGGCTGATGGCGACGCGGGCGCAGGCGGTGTCCAGCAGGCTCACGGATTTGTCCGGCAACTGGCGCGCGGGAATGTAGCGGTGGGACAGCTTGACCGAGGCTTCCAGGGCTTCGTCGAGGATCTGCACCTGGTGGTGTTTTTCCATGGTCGAGGCCACGCCACGCATCATCAGCAGGGCCTTGTCTTCCGACGGCTCGGCCACTTGCACCACCTGGAAGCGACGGGTCAGGGCCGGGTCTTTTTCGATGTGCTTCTTGTACTCGGCCCAAGTGGTAGCGGCCACGGTGCGCAGGGTGCCACGGGCCAGGGCCGGCTTGAGCAGGTTGGCCGCGTCACCGGTGCCGGCGGCGCCACCGGCCCCCACCAGAGTGTGGGCTTCGTCGATGAACAGGATGATCGGCTTGGGGGACGCCTGGACGTCTTCGATGACCTGGCGCAAGCGCTGTTCGAACTCGCCCTTCATGCTCGCGCCTGCTTGCAGCAGGCCGACGTCGAGGCTGCGCAGCTCCACGTCCTTGAGGGACGGCGGTACGTCACCGGCGACAATGCGCAAGGCGAAGCCTTCCACCACGGCGGTCTTGCCCACGCCGGCTTCACCGGTGAGGATCGGGTTGTTCTGCCGACGTCGCATGAGGATGTCCACCAGCTGGCGGATCTCCTCGTCGCGCCCGACGATAGGGTCGAGCTTGCCGCTGCGGGCCTGTTCGGTGAGGTCGACGGTAAAACGCTTGAGGGCTTCCTGCTTGCCCATGGCGCTGGGGGCCATGGCGCCGCTGGCTTCGCCGGGCACGCTGCCGGCGTTGAAACCGTCGCTGGCGGTCAGGGCGTTTTCCGGTGAGTCGCCGATGTATTCGTCAAAACGCTCGCTCAAGGTTTCGACCTTGACCTTGTCGAATTCCGACGACAGCCCCAGCAGCGCATGGCGCAGGCTCGGGGTCTTGAGGATGCCGATCACCAGGTAGCCGGTGCGCACCTGGCTTTCGCCGAACATCAGGCTGCCGTAGACCCAGCCGCGTTCCACGGCTTCTTCCACATGGGAGGACAGGTCGGTGATGGAGGTCGAGCCTCGGGGCAGCCGGTCGAGGGCGTCGGTCAGGTCGCGGGCCAGGCGCGCCGGTTCGATGTTGAACTGGCGGATGATGCGATGCAGGTCCGAGTCCTGCAGCTGCAGCAACTGATGAAACCAGTGGGCCAGTTCCACGTAGGGGTTACCGCGCAACTTGCAGAACACGGTGGCGGCTTCGATGGCTTTGTAGGCCACGCTGTTGAGTTTGCCGAACAACGCGGCGCGACTGATTTCACCCATGCTCATGGCTCCTTGAGGTCTGTGAGGTGTTGGCCTGTTCGGCGTAATGCCGGGCCAGTATTAGATCGTTGGCATCGGTCTGCGGCCGTCCCAGCCAGGTATTGAAGCCCAGGCGGAAACGGCCGTTGAGTTGAAGCGGCGGGACTTCGGGCTGTTCAAGGACCAGGTTCAAATCCCAGTCCAGCTCATGACCCAGGTATTCGGCGACCCAGGCCACCAATTCGTTGAACGGTTGTCCGCCGGGCAGCATGCCCATGTAGTCGACGAGCTTGAGCGGCCCCAGGCGGATGCGGAATTTGTGCTGGCGATCCCACACATGGCGACCCAGGCAGAAGTCCACGCCCAATTGATGGGCGCTGACGCCCACGCGGCTGCGCTCCGGCAATTCCAGCCATTGGCCGACGTATTCTTCGATCTCCACCGGCAGGCCGAAGTACTCGCCGAGGATGGCCTTCAAACCGTCCGGGTAACGGGTCTGCGCCGCCAGGTGACCGCTGTAGTGCAGCTTCGCCGTATCGGGAATCAGCCCTTGTTCGAGCAGGCTTGGCATGCCCCGGCCGCTGAGGGCGGCCAGGCGCGCCGACCAGTAGTCATCGTCCGGGCGGTCGTGGCTGACGGTCGGCCGCGCCTCGGCCCAGGCCCGGTAGAACAGGCTGAGCAGGCGATGGTGAAACACGTCCAGGAAACGTTTGCTGGTGCTGTCGGCGTTGTTGCGCTGGCGTTCGCGCACGTATTCGGTGATGTGCAGCGGCATCGGGCCGTTGGGGCCACCGAGACCGAAGAAGAACTGCTCCAGGCGTGCCGGTGCCCCGTCGACACCGGGTTGCACCGAGGCCAGGGTCGCGGGCGCGAAGGTGCACTCGGCCTGTTGCCCCAGGCGCAGCGGGTCGTCGGCCAGGCGCAGGGAATGGCCCAGGCGCGGCAGGTCGGGGGATTCGCATTCGATACGCCGCAAGGCCTGGAAGAAGTCGTATTCCCAGGGCTCCTGGTGCATCGCATCCAGGGTACTCACAGGGTCGGACGTCGTCCGGGCTTGGCTTTCCATCGCATGATCTCGCCGCGTTCGGTGGTACGGATCACCGTCTCGGTAAAACTGTTGATCGACACGTAGCGTGCCAGGAAGCGCTCGAACACGGCGCCGAGCAGGAATACCCCGGTGCCGCGAAACGCGTTTTCATCGAATTCCAGCGTGATTTCCAGGCCTCGACCGAAGACGATCGGGCCGGGCATCGGCAGGCGTCGGGTGCAAGCCTTGCTGCTGACTTCCCGCAGGCCTTCGATCTGCAATTGCAACGCCGCATCGTTGCTGTCGCCGTACAGGCGCAGCAGTTCGCGCAGGGCGGCGGCGCCCTGGCCTTGCTCGCTGAGGGACAGGTAGTTCAACGACAACTGGCTGATCAGGCGCCAGGCCTTGGCGTCGTGGGCGTGGCTGGCGCGCGGGCGGCTCGGGCCGGCCACGCTGCGCACCGCGCCTACCGGCGCGCTGTCGGCGAGGGTGAAATCGGTCTTGCCATTGCCTACGCTCATGAACAGCGGCAGGTCGCGGTTGGTGCACAACGCGGTCACGCCCAGTTGGCGCAGGTCGTGGCGATAGGGCGCCTGATGGCTGTCCACCAGGCTGACGAAGGTTTCGCTGCCGACGTAGGTCGAGCGTGGGCCGTTGCGCCGCTGGTCGCTGGACAGCACCCGCGGCTCGCGGCGCACGGTGTAGTAGGCCTGGTCGCGGCCATAGCGGGACGGGTCGCGCACGGCATAGAACGGCAGGAACGGCTGCTCCGGCCCGGTTCCATGGCCGGCGAGGGACGTCAGTGAATGCACTTCGAAATCCATCGGCCGGGTACGGTCGGCGATGACGTGGTGTTCATTGACCCGTTCCGACAGGTGGATGCGATCCAGGCGCTTGGGAAACAGGTTGATCGCCGGGGTGCAGAACGGCAGGAACTGTGCGGCGCCGACGCTGCCTTCCAGGCTCGGGTCGTGACGGTCGAACAGCACGATCAATTCCAGTTCCTGGCCGTCGCAGCGTTTGACCGCCTGGCCCAGCTGGGTGAAGTCGACGAACAGGAACCGCTGGGGCAGGGCGAAGTATTCCTGCAACAGGCGATAGCCCTGGAAGGCCCGGGCAACCACCGGCAGCGCGGCATCCCTGTCATCGAAGCCGCGGGACTGCAGGGCGTCCTGGGGCAGGCGCTCGACCCAGTTGCCGCCGGGCTGGCGGGCGAATACCGCGCAGGCATTGCCCAGCAATTGTTCGTAGAGGCGGAACGGTTGCTCATCGGCACCGCTGAGGTACAGCGGCAGGTTGTCCAGGGCCAGGCTGTTGAACGGCAGTTCGGCGCCGGTGCGCAGGGTCAGGCGCAGGCCGGCCTTGGCCTTCGGCTCGCTGGCGGCCAGGCGCCCGAGCACGGTGGAGGGGTTGCCGAAATAGTCGGCCTGGCTGACCTGCAGCGGCCACAACGTCACCGCGTGGGCGGTGCGGTACTCGCAGCAGGTCTGGGTTTCGCGTCCCAGGGCCGCCCGCAGGACACTGTCCCGGGGCAGCTCGAAGCCGCTGCTCAATGAGCCCTCGTCCGGATCGGCCTGCATCTGCACCACGGTCATCGACGGCGTGGGTGCCAGGTAATGCGGGTAGGCGATTTCCAGCAGGTTATGGGTGAACGTCGGGTATTCGGCATCGAGCTTGAGCTGCACCCGCGCGGTCAGGTAGGCGAAGCCTTCCAGCAATCGCTCGACGTAAGGGTCGGCGCAGTCCATGCCGGACAACGTCAGCCGACTGGCGATCTTCGGGTATTCCTTGGCGAACTCCGCAGCGCTTTCGCGCACGTGGTGCAGTTCCTGGTTGTACAGCTCCAGCAGGCGCGGGTTCATGAGCGTCTCCGCTGGTCGGCGTTGACCACGCGTACGTGGCCGGTCTCAAGGTCCAGGTCGGTCTGCAGCATCAGGCGCAGCGGCACGGGCTGCGCCCACAGGTCACCTTCGATCTCGAAACTCAAGGCGTTGTGGTTCATCTCCGCCGTCGCCCGGGCCCGCACACGCAGGGTGTGGCGCAGGATCCGCGGCTCGAAGGTGGCGATGGCCTGGTGAATCAAGGTTTCCAGGGCCGCGACATCGACATTCGATGCGCTGTTGCCGGCCAGGGCCGGCAGACCGAAATTCACCACCGATGTTCCGGCCGGCGTATGCAGCGTGGCATCGGCGTCGAGCAGGGAGGTGGTGTTGAGCAGCCACGCCAGGTCTCGCAGCACCGAGGCTTTCAGCTGGGTGAGCGACAGCACGCGCTTATCGGCGCTTTCCTTGGGATTGGTCGGGTCGTCGTCAGTCAACCGATCCAGCAGGGACGGTTGCAGGCGATCGCGGGTGGCGATTTCGGTTACCACGTAAAGGGCGCCACGTACATTTTCTGGTCCCAGTGACCCGGCCCGCAGGAGGCGAACTGGCTCACTTGCGAGACTTCCATCGTTCCCTTGATCTGGCGCACCGCCTGGAGTTTGGTCAGACAATCGCGGCTGGGGGCTGGCATATGCTCGCTGCGTTCAACGGAGAAGATCGGAACTTGATTGAACATCTCCACGCGCAACTGCTTATCGGAACCCAGGCTGAACTGGCAAGGCCATTCCATATCGAGTGTCAGGCGGCTCTGGTCAGGTTTGACAAGTGTGCAGCGACCTTGATCATTGACCAGACTTATCGGCTGTCCGACGAAAACCGCCTGGGTCGGCGCAGCAACAGCGGCTGTGTCCTGCCCGGCGCATGCACTCAGGCTGACGAAGCTTGCCGTCAGCGCCGAAAGGAACATTGGGCTGCGCATCAGGTAAGCTCCCAGAACCAGACGGCCTTGGACCTCGAGAACAAGTCTCCACTCTTGGTCAGGCCACGGTTCCACAGGTCAATGTGGTCGCCGGTAGGTCGACCGGCCGTATCGCTGCTTTGCTGGTAGCAATCCTTGAAGAAAATGATGCCGGTCTTGCCCATCAGCGTTGTACGGTCAGCCACGCTATTGGTGTAGATCTTGGGTGGGCCGAGCTGGCTTTTTTTCCATAACCAGTTCGCTAATGACTCCGCGCCACGGGCGTGCCCATGCGCGCATCGAGGGTCGAGGGTATAAGTCGAGGAGTTGACGGGTAACGTCCGTTCGCCACACAAGGCGATACTCATGCGAATGGCGCACTGATTGATCCAGGGGCCGTCGCAGGCCGGCGTCGCCGACGGGTAGGGCGGATAGCTGTTCCACAAATTGATAAACGAAGGCTTGGCCATGACTCAGATACCGCGCTGTAGAGGATTGGATTCGAGCAAGCACCAAACACCCCCGGCGCGTGGCACCGGGGGTGTGTTTGACTACACCTTGACGTTCTGACGGATGTTCCAGCCGAACTTGACCGGACCGCCTTCCTTGGTGCCGTCGGCTTTCTGCGGCTGATAGTCCACCAGCACCTTGGCGAAGTTCAGGGTGACGTTTTCGGTCAGGCGATCATCGCTGCCCGAGCCGCCGGTACTCAGGGAGGTGATCAGCACTTCTTCCAGGTTGATGATCATGTACTCGACCTGGCTTTCGCCGCCGGCCTTGCGCACGGTCAGCTTGACCTTGTCGATGTGCTTGCCGCTGGCGCAGTGCATCATCAGGTTCGGCGAAGCCTTGTCGACGAACTTGGTCAGCGACAGGTCCTGGACGTTGACCTTGCCCGCGCCGCCGCCGCTGCCCACGTGCATGTTGCCGGACTGGGACATGCCCCAGCTCCAGTTCAGGACGTCGATCTCGTCCTTGTGGGCCTTGTCCATGGACTCGCCCTTGATGTCGCCGATCTTGATGAAAATATCAACAGCCATGTTTTCTCCCTGTGTGGCTTCTAACCACATTGTTTGGTTGACGCTGACCTTGCGAAATTACGGGTGCTGAACGGGGGGAAGACGATCTCCAGCCTGCTGGAGATCCCCTGTGGGAGCGAGCAAGCTCGCTCCCACAGGGTTGCCGGCCACCCGTTTCAGTAAATCTTTACGCGCCCTTGGCCGACGGCAGTTTCGATACCAGGCGCAGCGACACGGTCAGCCCTTCGAGCTGGTAGTGCGGGCGCAGGTAGAACTTGGAGTTGTAGTACCCCGGGTTGCCCTCGACTTCTTCGACGATCACTTCGGCCGCCGCCAGTGGGTGCTGGGCCTTGGTGGTCTCGGTGGAGTGCGCCGGATCGCCATCGACGTAATTGAGGATCCAGTCCTGCAGCCAGCGCTGCATTTCGTCCTTCTCTTTGAAGGAGCCGATCTTGTCGCGCACGATGCACTTGAGGTAGTGAGCGAAACGGCAGGTGGCGAACAGGTACGGCAGGCGCGCGGCCAGGTTGGCGTTGGCAGTGGCGTCCGGGTCGTCGTATTCGGCCGGCTTCTGCAGCGACTGGGCGCCGATGAACGCGGCGAAGTCGGTGTTTTTCTTGTGCAGCAGCGGCATGAAACCGTTCTTCGCCAGCTCCGCTTCACGGCGGTCCGAAATGGCGATTTCGGTCGGGCACTTCATGTCCACGCCACCGTCGTCGGTGGGGAAGGTGTGGGCCGGCAGGTTTTCCACTTCACCGCCAGACTCCACGCCACGGATGCGCGAGCACCAGCCGAAGTGCTTGAACGAACGGTTGATGTTCACCGCCATCGCGTAGGCAGCGTTGGCCCAGGTGTACTTGGAGCTGTCGGCACCGTCGGTGTTTTCTTCAAAGGCGAAGGCCTCCACCGGATCGGTCTTGGCGCCGTACGGCAGGCGCGCCAGGAAGCGCGGCATGGTCAGGCCGATGTAGCGCGAGTCTTCCGATTCACGCAGCGAGCGCCAGCCGGCATATTCCGGAGTGGTGAAGATCTTGGTCAGGTCACGCGGGTTCGACAGTTCCTGCCACGAGCCCATGCCCATCACCGTTGGCGATGCGGCGGAAATGAACGGTGCGTGCATGGCCGCGCAGACTTTGGACAGCTCGCCCAGCAACTCGACATCCGGTGGCGACTGGTCGAAGTAGTAGTCGCCCACCAGGCAGCCGTAAGGCTCGCCGCCGAACTGGCCGTATTCTTCTTCGTACATCTTCTTGAAGATCGGGCTCTGGTCCCACGCCGTGCCCTTGAATTTCTTCAGGGTCTTGTGCAGGTCGGTCTTGGAAATGTTGAGCACGCGGATCTTGAGCTGCTCATCGGTCTCGGTGTTGTTGACCAGGTAGTGCAGGCCACGCCAGGCGCTTTCCAGCTGCTGGAAGTCCGGGTGGTGGATGATCTGGTTGACCTGGGCGGTGAGCTTGGCGTCGATGGCGGCGATGATCGATTCAATCGACTTGATGGCGTCGTTGGACACCAGGTCAGTCTGCGCCAGGGCCTGCTCGGCCAGGGTGCGCACGGCGGTCTCGACCGCTTCGCGGGCGCGCTCGGTCTTGGGTTTGAATTCCTGCAGCAGCAGAGACGCGAACTCGCTGGTTTCTTGGGTCGCACCCAGGTTCTGGGCGCCTTCGCGGGCTGTATTGTCGGTCATGATCATTGATCCTGTGCTGGCTTCGGCGCGCTCGCCAGGGCCTGCAACAGCGCTGGGTCCTTGATCGCCTTCATGATGATTTCTTCGGCACCGGTCTTGCCGTCCATGTAGGTCAACAGGTTGGCCAGTTGGGTGCGCGCTTCGAGCAACTTGTTCAGCGAGTCGACCTTGCGGGCCACGGCTGCGGGGCTGAAGTCGTCCATGCTTTCGAACGTCAGGTCCAGGCTCAGGTTGCCTTCGCCGGTCAGTTCGTTGGGCACATGGAACGCCACGCGAGGCTGCATGGCCTTGAGGCGCGAGTCGAAATTGTCGACGTCGATCTCGAGGAACTTGCGATCGGCCACGGGAGCCAGAGGCTCGGCAGGCTTGCCGGCGAGGTCGGCCATAACCCCCATGACGAAGGGCAACTGGACCTTCTTCTCGGCGCCGTAGAGCTCGACGTCGTACTCGATCTGCACTCGAGGCGCGCGGTTGCGCGCGATGAATTTCTGAGAACTTTGCTTCGCCACGTTGCTGCTCCTGGTCGCTTGAGCGACGGTGTTGGCGTCATCCGGTGGGGCCGGTGACGTGACTGCGTGATCCGCTCGCTTTTATTCGCTGTCTGGGCCGCGCAGGTTTTCAAATTGACTCATGCCGTCGGGAATCAGGTTACGCACGATGGTCGCGAAGTCGGCGTTGACCAGAAGCTTGGCCCGGTTCAACAGCACCGGCAGGGGGCTGGAGGGCTCATGACGGGTGTAGTAAGCGAGAATCCGGTCGAGGCTGCGCTGCACATCGTCGCGGTTGTTGATTTCAGCGCTGCCAGCGTTCGTACCGGTGCTGCGCGGCGCGCTCGGCGCATAGGCATGTTCGGTGGATGCATCGCTGTCGTCGCCGCTGGCCTCGGGTTGCTCGCTGTCGCCGTTCTGCGCGGCGGGCTGGCCGAGAATCTGCAGGGCCATCTTCAGAGGTTGCTTGAGTGGACCGAGGTCTACGCCCTGGGCGGAACCGACCTGATCGCTGACCTGCTGCTCGATGGCTTCGGCGGCGCTGCGGGCCTCCAGCAGAGCGGCGCGGATGGTTTCCAGCTGCTCGGGGTCGCTGTCGCGCAAGGCACCGGCAAGTTGCTCGGCGCCGAGGGTTTCGTCGGGAAAGCTTTGCAAGCCGCTGGCGTTGGCGGCAGCGCGCAGGCTGACGGACCCGAAGGTGCGCGAACGGGTCAGGATGCTTTCGCGCAACAGGCGGATAGTGGCATCGGACGTCAGGCCGGCGAGGGCGTTGATGCGCACCGTGGGGTCATTGTCGTCGTCGGCGTCCAGGCGCGGGTGCAGGTCGGCCCAGTATTGCTTGAGCAACTCGCTGATCAGCGTCAGGGCGCGAGCGAGCCCGGGAATGCCTTCGAGGGCCAGGGAGCTCTGCAACAGGTAATGGGTGATGCGCAGGTCTTTGCTGCGTTGCAGCAGGTCCAGGCTCTGCTGCCGGACGCTGCGCCACTCGGGAGGTTCTGCGGGGAGGATCGAATCGCCCATGCTGCGCTCGGGCTGACCGCGGGAGTCACGTTCCAGGCGCAAGAAATCCGGGTCATATTCCAGGTCGTCGCCGCACGGCGAGGTCGCGGAAACGGCGGCGAGCAACAAAGGCACATCCACTTGGATCGATCTCCCTATCGCCCGATGAATGAAGTCGGGCAGTGCATACGCAAGTTCCAGACGGAACCTCGCATGAAACTTTGCATATCCCTTGAGGGTAATGGCCGTTTAGATGCTTAATGATCTTAAAGTGCCATCACGCTTAATCAAGAAGTTGTGCATTTTTGGTGTAGTACTTATCGCTTGTCAAGGTAAGCTATTTCCAGTCTGTTACAGTTGTGAGGCGCTTAACAACCCGCGCGACTGGCAGGTCGAGGAGGGTACGCAGACAGGTTTTTTGTCATGCAGGCCGGTTAATATCAGCCATCATGCTGGCAAAAAGCCGTTTCACGGCAGTTTGCAGGGGTTTTTCAAGCGAGTCGCCGAGGTGCGTATGCCTCGATACGCTCGCATGCGAAGACGAGTAAAGAAGTGTTCAGCAAGGAGGCGAGATGCCGCTGTGTTTGACTATCACTAGTTATCACAAGATTACTCCCGGTCAATGTTCTGAAAAGTCCATGGATCAAGGAGTGATGGCAATTGGCCGTAATTCCGATAATGATTGGGTATTACCGGACCCCGAGCGCCTGGTTTCCGGTAAACATTGCGTTATTCAATACAAGGATGGCCGGTATTATCTGACCGATAACAGCACTAACGGTGTGGAATTGGTCAAGGCCGGCGTTCGCCTGCGCAAGGGCAACAGCGAGCCCCTGCAGGACGGCGAAGTGATCCGCATCGGCGACTACGAGATCCAGGCGCGTGTCGATTTCAACCTGCCGGTCACCGACAGCAACCCATTCGCCGAATCGCCCAGCAGCTTCGAAGCGCTGATGGGGCAGCAGAGCGCCCCCCTGCATACGCCTTCGCCAATTCCCGTGGTGTCGCCTGCGCAGTTCCAGGGTGTGTCCTCCATGGACACGATGCCGGATCTGTTCGACTTCCTGACACCCTCGAGCATCCCGCCGGCCACCCAGCCCGATCACGTACCGGCCCAGCAGCACGATTTCCGTCCGCCCACGCCGATGCCGCGCCCCAGCCCGCCGCCGCTGGTCGAGCCTGTGGCGATGACGGGCGCCCCGGTGATTCCGGAGGACTGGGACCCGTTCAGCGACAAGCCCGCGCCGGTGGCGGTCAACCCCCAGCCTGTTCCGCCGCCTGTGGTGGAGCCGGTATCGATACCGGTGTCTCCGAACCCGGTCCCTGCGCCGCAGATCAGCGTGTTCGAAACCCGTGTGCCGGACGAGCCTGTTCCACCTCCGGTCGCCCGTGTCGAGCCGCCGGTTGCACCGCCGGTCGCACCCGAGCAGCCCGTCGAAGGCGCCCGGCCCGATCTGCTGCAGGCCTTTTTGCGCGGAGCCGGGCTGGAGCAGTTGCGCCTGGACAAGGCCCAGGCCGAGGCGCAGATGGAAAGCATCGGTCGCAGCTACCGGCTGATGGTCGAAGGCCTGATCGATGTCTTGCGCGCCCGCAGCAGCCTCAAGGGTGAGTTCCGCATCCAGCAGACGATGATCCAGCCGGTGGAGAACAACCCGCTGAAGTTCGCACCCAACGTCGACGAGGCCATGCTGTTGCTGCTGCGCCATGGCAACCAGGCGTTCATGGCCCCGGACGCGGCGGTGCGTGACAGTTTCGATGACCTGCGCGCCCACCAATTGGCGGTGATGGCCGGTGTGGAAGCGGCCATCAAGCATCTGCTGGGGCGCTTCGAGCCGTCGCAACTGGAAGAACGCATGGCCAAGCCCGGTGGGCTTTCGGGTATTTTCAGCGGCTCGCGGCAGGCCCAGTACTGGCAGCAATTCACCGAGCTCTACAGCAACATTTCCCGGGAAGCCCAGGAGGATTTCCAGGACCTGTTCGGTCGGGAATTCAGCCGTGCCTACGAAGAACACAGCACACGACAGCGACGCCGTTGAGCGTCGCCGCCCCCTAACCTTTCATAGTCAAACAACGGATAGCTCAAACGTCATTGAGGACGCAGGATGATTCCCAGGTTTTTACTCGCAGTCGCCGCCGCGCTTCTGCTGACGGCGTGCGCCAAGGATGCGGCCAACAACCAGCCCGAAGAGGCTGAGGCCGATACCGCCGCCATCGAGCTGCACTTCCACGCCATAAACGGTCTCAACCCCGGTGCCACCGGCCAGCCGGCCCCGGTCCGGGTGCGGATTTTCGAACTGAAGAACGCCGCCACCTTCGGTCGCTCCGATTATTTCGCCCTGGCCGAACGGGCCCAGGCGACGCTGGGCGCTGACCTGATCGATCAGGACGAAGTGCTGGTCCAGCCCGGCCAGCAGCTGAGCCTGCAACGCGATCTGGACCCATCGACCCGCCATATCGGCATCCTGGTGGGTTATCGCGAGCTGGACCGCTCGTTGTGGCGCACGGTGTTGAATGTCCCGGCGCGCCAATACACCGAATACCAGATCAGCCTCGATGTACGCGCCGTGCGCAGCGACGTCGTCGTTACCCCATCCAGCCCTGCCCAATAAGCAATCGGAGCCCCCATGTCCTGGAACAATCGCGTGGTCTGGTCGGAAGGCATGTTCATTGGAACGCAGCACTTCCAGCAGCATGACCGTTACCTGGAAAACCTTATCGACGCTCGCAGCCGCCCGCTGTCGGCCGGCGCCTGGGGGTTTTCCGAATTGCTGATCGACCAGGGCCTGCTGGCCCAGGGCAAGCTGGCGATCATCCGCGCGCGGGGGCTGTTGCCGGACGGCACACCGTTCAACATCCCCCAGGACGATGTGGCGCCGACGCCCCTGAATGTCGATGACAACCTGCGCGATGGCCTGGTGTACCTGGCCTTGCCGCTCAAGCGTGCCGGTACCCGGGACACCGTCGATGAGGGCGAAGCCCTGGGCGCGGCGCGCTATGTGAGCCAGGTCTGCGAAGTGCGGGACGACAACGCGCCGTTCGAAAACCGCGCACCGGTGGCGGTGGGTTCGCGGGCGTTGCGCCTGTTGACGGAGCAGGACGGCATCGGTGACTACGCTGCCGTCGGCGTGGTGCGCATCAAGGAAAAGCGCGCCGACCGCGCCCTGGTGCTCGACGAGACCTACATCCCGCCGGTGCTCGATGTGCTCGTCTCCAAACCGTTGGCCGCGTTTCGCAGTGAGCTGCTGGGCCTGCTTCACCAGCGTGGCGAAGCCCTGGCCGGGCGCGTGGTGGCGTCCGGCGCCGGTGGTGCCTCGGAGATTGCCGATTTCATGCTGCTGCAACTGGTCAACCGGGCTCAGCCGCTGATCCAGCACCTGAGCCAGTTGAGCCCGCTGCACCCCGAGCGGTTCTACAGCGAGCTGGTGGCCCTGGCCGGTGAGTTCTCCACCTTCACCGCCTCCGGCCGACGACCGCAGGAGTACCCGCAGTACCAGCACGACGACCTGGCACTGAGCTATGCGCCGGTGATGCAGGCCCTGCGCGAAGCCCTGTCCATGTTGATCGACAGCAAGGCGATTCCCATTCCGATCGTGGAAAAGGCCTACGGCATCCACGTGGCGATGCTGGCCGACAAGACCCTGCTCGACAGTGCCAGCTTCATCCTGGTGGTGCGCGCCGACGTTCCCGCCGAGACCCTGCGCAGCCGCTTCGGCCAGCAGAGCAAGATCGGTTCGGTGGAGCACATCCGCGACCTGGTCAACCTGCAACTGCCGGGCATCGGCCTGTTGCCGTTGCCGGTGGCGCCACGCCAGCTGCCGTACCACGCCGGGTCCACCTACTACGAGCTCGACCGGGGCAGCGACCATTGGAAGCAGTTGGGCAACTCCGGCGGTTTTGCGTTCCACATCGCCGGCCAGTTCCCGGGGCTGAACCTGGCTTTCTGGGCGATCCGAGGATAATTGGCGATGAGCAACGACGATCGTACCCAGTTCATGCCGACGCCCGGTGGGCGTGGCGCCGATCCCTTCCGTCCGGAGGCGGGCCGCCCCGCACCGGCACCCGCGTCGACACCGCTGTCGGTGCCGGCCGCGCCGGTCCTGACCGGCAAGGCCCAGGGTCTCAATCCGCTGGAAAGCGCCGCCGGCCCCTTGCTGGCGTTGCTGACGCGCCTGCGCAACACCATCGCGCACCCGGCGCCGGCCAGCCTGCGGGCGCAGTTGCTGGCCTACCTGCGGCAGTTCGAGGAACGCGCCGAAGCCGCCGGCGTGGTGCGCAACGATGTGCTCCTGGCCCGCTACGCCTTGTGCACCGCCCTGGACGAAGCCGTGTTGAGTACGCCTTGGGGCGGCACCAGCGATTGGGGCAAGCAAAGCCTGTTGATCACTGTGCATAACGAAGCCTGGGGCGGCGAAAAGGTCTTCCAGTTGCTGGAGCATTGCCTGCAAAGCCCACGGGAGCGCCTGTACCTGCTGGAGCTTCTGTACCTGTGCATGTGCCTGGGGTTCGAGGGACGCTACCGAGTGATGAACGACGGTCGCAGCCAGTTGGAAGCCTTGCGCGAACGCACCAGCGCGGTAATCCGCAGCGCCCGTGGCGACTACGAGCGCGAGCTGTCGCCGCACTGGCGCGGCGTCACCGTGGGCCGGGATCGCCTGGCGCAATTCATGCCGCCATGGATCGCCGTGGCCATCGGCGCGGCCCTTTTGCTGGCGCTGCTGTTCGGCCTGCGCATGAAACTGGCTTCCGATGCCGAGCCGGTGTTCAAGAATATCCATGCCCTGGGGGAGATCCCGGTGCAGGCCATCGACCGACCCGTGGTGCAGCCCAAAGTCATCGAGCGCCCACGCCTGGCCGGTTTCCTGGCCGATGAAATCAGGGCCGGTCGGATCGCCGTGGAAGACGCCGTCGACCGTTCGGTGGTGACCATCCGCGGCGACGAACTGTTCGCCTCCGGCAGCGCCAGCATCAAGGACGATTTCCAGCCGCTGATGCTGCGCATCGCCGACGCGGTGCGCAAGGTCAAGGGCCAGGTGCTGGTCACCGGCCACAGCGACAACCGACCGATCGCCACGTTGAGGTTCCCGTCCAACTGGGCGCTGTCCGAAGCACGGGCCCAGTCGGTGCTGCAGATTCTTTCGGCCAAGACCGGTCAACCCGAGCGCTTCAGCGCCGAAGGCCGCAGCGACACCGAGCCGCTGGCGTCCAACGCCACCACCGAGGGGCGTGCACGCAATCGTCGGGTTGAAATCACAGTTTTGGCGGAGGGGGTCGAGTGAAAGCGTTTTTCAGTTTTATGATCCGCTGGGTCATCCCGTTGCTGGGGCTGATCGCCCTGAGCCTGATCATCTGGTTCGTGGGCCCGCTGCTGGACTGGCTGGTGCCCGAAGGCCGGCGTTGGGCATTGATCATCCTGGTGTTCGCGGTGTGGATCGCCTATCGGGTGTTGCGCATCATCCAGGCCCGCCGGCAGGCCGCCGAAGTCATGCGCAGCCTGGCCGCGCAAACGCCGCCCGACCCCACCAGTATCGCCACTGCCGAAGAGCTCGAAACCCTGCGCCAGCGCATGGACGAAGCCTTGGCGCTGCTCAAGAAAGCCAAGCTGGGGGGCGACGAGCGTCGCAACCTCTATGAACTGCCGTGGTACGTGATCATCGGCCCGCCGGGTTCGGGCAAGACCACCGCCTTGGTCAACTCGGGGCTGCATTTCCCGTTGGCCGCGCAACTGGGCGCCGGTGCGGTGCGCGGTGTCGGTGGCACACGCAATTGCGACTGGTGGTTCACCGACGAGGCCGTGTTGCTCGACACCGCCGGGCGCTATACCACCCAGGACAGCGATGCCACCGTCGACAAGGCGGCATGGCTGGGCTTTCTGGGCCTGCTGAAAAAGCAGCGCGCCCGTCGCCCGATCGACGGTGCCTTCATCGCCATCAGCCTCTCCGACCTGCTGCTGGGTAGCGACGCCGAGCGCGCCGCCCATGCCGCGGCGATCCGGTTGCGCATCCAGGAGCTGTACACCCAGCTGGGGGTGCGCTTCCCGGTCTACCTCATGTTGACCAAGCTCGACCTGGTGCCGGGGTTCATGGAGTTTTTCGACACCCTGAGCAAGGAAGAACGCGCCCAGGTCTGGGGCATGACCTTTGCCCTGGACGATGGCAAGAGCAACGACAGCCCGCTGGCCCACCTGCAAAGCGAATTCGCCGGCCTGGAGCAGCGCCTCAACGACCGTCTGGTAGAGCGCCTGCAGCAGGAGCGCGATCCGGCGCGACGCGACCTGATCTATGGCTTCCCGCAACAGTTCGGCGCCCTGAAGGATTGCCTGCAAAGCTTCCTCGAAGGGGTGTTCAAGCCCAATGCTTTCGAAGAGCGCGTGTTGCTGCGTGGGGTGTATTTCACCAGCGGTACCCAGGAAGGCAGCCCGATCGATCGACTGATCGGCTCCATGGCCCAGAGCATGAACCTGGACCGCCAGCATCTGGCGCGCCAGACCGGTACCGGGCGCAGTTACTTCATCGAGAAGCTCTTCACCGCCGTGGCCTTCGCCGAGCGTGGGCTGGTGGGCGTCGACCCCAAGGTCGAGCGCCGGCGCAAGTGGATCGCCCGGGGCGTGCTGGCTAGCACCGTGGTGCTGGTGCTGGTGGTCGGCACCTTGTGGTGGGTCAGTTATCGCGCCAACCAGGCCTATATCGCCCAGGTCGACCAGAAGGTCGCGCCGCTGGGCCAGACGGTGCAGAACCTCAGCCCGGCGCAGCGCGATGTGCTGGCGGTGCTGCCATTGCTCAACGCCGTGAAGCATCTGGCCGACGACGCCCCGAGCTGGGCCGAAGGCCTGGGCCTGTACCAGGGCGACATGCTCGAAGCCGAGTCCGGCAGCGTCTACCGCAAGCTGCTGATCGCGGTGTTCGCCCCGCGCCTGCTGACGCGCATCGAAGAGCAACTGCACAGCGGCGGCAATTCGGACTTCCTCTATGAGGGCTTGAAGGCCTACCTGATGCTCGCCGACAACGAGCACTACGATGCCGATTTCATCAAGGCCTGGGTCGCCCTGGACTGGGATCGCAGCCTGCCGCGGGACCTGCCGGCCGAGCAGCGCCTGGCCTTGGGCGAGCATCTGCAGGCGTTGTTCGAGCGCCGTCCGCCGACCGCGCGCCTGGACCCGCGGCTGATCGACGACCTGCGTCGGCAATTGCAACAACTGCCGGTGGCCCAGCGTGTCTACGACCGGATCAAGCGGCAGAAACTGCCCGACGGCGTACCCGACTTCCGCATCAACGAAGCCGCCGGGCGCGACGCCGCGCTGGTGTTCAGTCGCAAGAGCGGCAAGCCGCTGGGCGAGCCGTTGAGCGGGTTCTTCACCGTCAAGGGTTATCGCCAGGGCTTCCTGCTCGCCAGCCTGAGCCAGACCGGCACCCTGGCCGAAGAGCAGTGGGTGCTGGGCTTTGAGCAGGCCGACCAGCAGAACGTCGCCAGCCTGGCCGCCGATGTGCGTCGCCTGTACTTCGAGGACTACCAGCGGCAATGGGACGCGCTGCTGGCCGATATCGACTTCGTGCCCATCACCAGCGTGGCCCAGGCCGCCGACGTGTTGCGGGTGATTTCCGGTCCGACGTCGCCCCTGAAAAAACTGCTGGTGGCCGTGGCGAAGGAAACCGACCTGCAACAGCACGAGCGCCAGCTGGCCGCCCAAGGCGTGCCCACGGAGGGGGGGGTCGACAAACTCAAGGAACGCCTGGGCAGCCTGCTGGGCCAGGAACAGGCGACCCAGAGTGCACCGGCGCAAAGCGACGATCCAGTGACCGCGCACTTCGCCGAGCTCAACAGCATCGTCAGCAAGACGGATGGCGAGCCGGCAGCCATCGATGGCCTGTTGGCCGACATGAACGCCCTGTACGTGCAGGTCAGCGCCATGGTCGGTGCCAGCGGCGACGCGCTGCTCGGTGAAGCCAAGAACCAGGCCGCCGCTGCGGCCACCCGGGTCAGCCTGAACGCCGAGCGCCAGCCGCCGCTGGTGCAAGGGCTGGTCAAGTCGGTGGTCAACTCCACCACCAACAGCATGATGGGCGGGGTACGCAATCAACTGAACGCCGCCTGGACCAGCGAAGTGGTGAACATCTATCGCCAGTCCCTGGCGGGGCGTTACCCCATGTCGCCGGGCAGCGCGCGGGATGCGACCCTGGATGACTTCGGCCAGTTCTTCGGGGTGGGCGGGGTGATGGACAATTACTTCCGCAAATACCTGCAGCCCTACGTCGACACATCGACGCCGACCTGGCGCTGGCAACCGGGCGCCGCCCAGAAGCTCGGCATCGCCCCCGGCGTGCTGCAGACCTTCCAGCGCGCGGCCACCATCCGCGATGCGTTCTTCCGTTCCGGCGGCACGCAACCGATGGTGCGTTTCGAGCTCAAGCCAGTGGCGATGGATTCCACCATCACCCAGTTCCTGCTGGACCTCGACGGTCAACAGCTGAGCTACGACCACGGTCCGAGCCGGCCGACCGCCATGCAATGGCCCAACCCCGGCAGCATCGGCGTGGTACGGATTTCCATCATGCCGCCATCGTCCAGCGGCCGTTCCGGCATCACCCTGGACGGTCCGTGGGCCTGGTTCCGCCTGCTGGAACAATCGGACCTGACGGCTGGCAACTCGCCGGACCGCTTCAACCTGCGGCTGCGGGTCGATGGCGCCAGCGCCTCCTACGAGCTGCGGGCCAACAGTGCCTTCAACCCGTTCAAGAGCCGGGTACTGAGCGGCTTCAGCCTGCCGGAGCGGCTATGAGTACACCGGGCTTCTATGGAAAGTTGGCCAGCCGAGGGGACTTCGTCAGCCGTGGCTTGCCCCAGAGCTTCATCGCCCCGTGGGACTCCTGGCTGGCGGCGGGGCTGCTCGCCAGCCAGACCAGCCTTGGCGAGCGCTGGCTGGACGCCTATCTGGTCAGCCCGCTGTGGCGCTTCATGGTCGCGCCGGGCGTATGCGGGCCGGAGGCGGCCGTGGGCGTGGTGATGCCCAGCATCGACCGGGTCGGCCGCTATTTCCCCTTGACGGTGGCGGTGCTGCTGGAACCCGACGCCGATCCGGCGTCGGTGGTGGGTGGTGCGGACGAGTGGTTCGAGCGGGTGGAAAACCTGCTGTTGAGCACCCTGAACGTGGAGGCCAGTTTCGAGGCTTTCGGCACGGAGCTGGAAAGCCTGGGCAGCCCTGCGTATCGAACGCGCCTGCCGAGCAGCCAGTTCGCCAGCCTGCATCGCTTCGATGCCACCGACCCACAGGCGCGCATGACCGCGCTCGCCGAGTCGGCCTGCGAAGGCACAAGCCTGTGGTGGGGGCAGGGTTCGGAGCGCATCGCGCCCGGTTTGATGCGGTGTCGGGGCCTGCCGGCTGCCGCCGATTTCGCGCAATTTTTGCTCGGCCAAGAAGGTGTTGTGTAGATGCGTCCAAGTGCTGGGAAAGCATTCAAGTCTGCAAGCAAGAGCCATGTCGGCATGGTCCGCCAGGTCAATGAAGACGCCTGCCTGGACCTGCCGGAAAACGGCCTCTGGGTGGTGGCCGATGGCATGGGCGGGCACGCCGCGGGCGATTACGTCAGCAGCCTGATCGTCGACAGTCTGCGATCCATTGCCGTGGGCCGCTCCCTGGATGAATACGTCGCGGCGCTGCAGAGCGATCTGCTGCGGGTCAACGCCGCCGTGCGCGAAGAAACCGCCAACCGCGGCGTCACCATGATGGGCAGCACCGTCGTGGTACTGGCCACCCGAGACCTGCGCGGCATGTGCCTGTGGGCCGGTGACAGCCGCTTGTATCGCCTGCGCGACGGGGTGCTCGAAGGCATCTCCCGGGACCACAGCTACGTCCAGGACCTGCAGGACAGTGGCCTGCTCAGCGAAGCCGAAGCCCGGGTCCATCCCCGGGCCAACGTGGTCACCCGGGCCATCGGGGTCGAGGCGCAGTTGAAGCTGGCGCTGGTCGAACTGCTGCTGGTGCCCGGCGACAGTTACCTGCTGTGCAGCGACGGGCTGACCAAGACCGTCGAGGACGATGAGATCCGCGAAGTGCTGAACCACGACGACCCCGGCGAAATTGCCAGCAGCCTGGTGTCCCTGGGCCTGATGCGCGGTGCGCCGGACAATATCACCGTGGTGGTCGTGAAGGTGCCGTCATGAGTTCCGTGTTGAATATCCAGATCCCCGGCTACGACATCGAAGGGGAGATCGGCGAAGGCGCCATGGCGAGTGTCTACCTGGCGACCCAGCGATCCCTGGAACGCAAGGTGGCATTGAAAGTCATGGCCGCGGCACTGGCCGCCGACCCGACGTTCTGCGAGCGCTTCCTGCGCGAAGGCAAGACCCTGGCCCGCCTGTCGCACCCTCACACGGTCACCATCCATGACATCGGCAACGTCGGTGAGCTGTATTACATGGCGATGGAGTACCTGCCCAACGGCACGCTCAAGGAGCGCATCGCCGCCGGCCTTTCGCCGGAGCAGGGGCTGGCCTATATCCGCCAGATCGCTTCCGCGCTGGGCTATGCCCATGGGCTGGGCCTGGTACACCGCGACGTCAAGCCGGCCAACATCCTGTTCCGCGCCGACGGCACGGCGGTGCTCTCGGACTTCGGCATCGCCAAGTCACTGGACGACCGCACCCAGTTCACCCAGGCCGGTTTCGCCGTGGGCACGCCCAGCTACATGAGCCCGGAACAGGCTCGCGGACAGGACATCGACGGCCGCGCCGACCTGTATGCCCTGGGCGTGGTGCTGTATGAAATCCTCGTCGGCAAACTGCCCTATACCGGCAACGACGCGCTGTCCACGGCACTGGCCCACCTGACCGAACCGCTGCCGGAACTGCCGGTGCATCACGGCCGGTACCAGGACGTGCTGCGCAAGCTGCTGGCGAAGGATCCGGCGGAGCGCTTCCCGGATGCGGCCGCCTTGCTGCGGGCCCTGGACAACCTGCCGCCGGAGTCCGACGCGACCCTGATCCGGCCTTTGCCGCTGCCGGTGTCGACGAAGCCTGTGGGGGATGACCTGGCCGGCCTGACGCCGATGTCCATTGACATCCCGAGCGGCCCGGTGCCGCCCTCGTCCCAGGCTCAACCCCAGGCCAGGCCGGTTCCACCGCCGGTGAGCCCGTCGCGACCGGCGGTTTCGCCACCGCGCAAGACCCCGGTATTCGCCCTGGCTGCCGTGGCGGTGGCCGTGGCGCTGGCATTGGGCGGCGCGGGTTATTGGTGGCTGTCCGGCGACAGCGGCCAGGCCAGCCAGCCGCCGCTTGCTTCCGGTTCATCGGCCACGAAACCGCCGGCCAAGACCCCCGACGTGCCACCGGCGAAAGCCCCCGATGCCTCACCGGCCCAGCCTCCCGTGACGCCCCCAGTGAATCCGCCCGTGGCGAACCAGGCCGATGGCGGCCAGCGCCCGTTGTTGATGGCTGGCAAGAAAACCCTGTTCCAGCGGGTACTGAGCAAGCCGGGCGCGACCCTGGTCGATGAGCCGGGTGCCGCGCCGGGCAAGGCGCTGCCGGCGTTTTCCGTGTTGTATGTCTACCAGCGCAAGGACGTCGATGGCAGTCCGTGGGTACGGGTGGGCGCCGCCACGGACGGACGCAGCGATGGCTGGCTGCCGGCCGCCCAGGTCAGCGACTGGAAGCAGAGCCTGGTGCTCAAGTTCACCGAGCGTTCGGGCCGCGCGCCGGTCATGTTCCTGCGTCAGCCCGGTGAAGTGGAGAAGCTGCTGGCGAACCCGACGAACGCCAGGAACGTCCTGCTCAAGGCCCAGCAGAACCGCGAGGACAACCAGCAAGTGTTGGCCCTGGAACCGGCCGCCAGCGCGGTGCCGCAGAATCAGTTCTACCTGTTGCCGATCTTCGATTCCCGCGAGAGCTTCGATGAAAACGGCCAGCCGGTGCAGTTGTTGAACGTGGCCTCCATCGACCCGGGCAACACGCCCCGCGCCTCGACCAACACCCCGATCACCACGGCCAACGCCGATGCGTTCCGTACCGCCGTGGTGCTGGTGGTGGACACCACCGTGTCCATGCAGCCCTACATCGACCAGGTTCGCGACGTGGTCCATCAACTGCAGACCCGTATCGCCGAACGGGGCGAGCTGGACAGCGTCAGCTTCGGCATGGTGGGTTTCCGCAGCAGCGTCAAGAAGACCCCGGGCCTGGAATACGTCGCCAAGACCCTCATCACCCTGGAGCAGGGGCGCGACCCGCAACGTTTCATGGATCTGGCGCGGCAGGTCAAGGCTTCCACGGTATCGAGCCATTCGTTCAACGAGGACGCGTTTGCCGGTGTCATGGAAGCGGTGGAAGGCATGGACTGGTCCGGCTACGGCGGGCGCCTGATCCTGTTGGTCACCGACGCCGGTGCCTTGCGCAAGAACGACCCGTTCGCCGCCACCCAGATGAACGAGGCCGAAGTGCGCCAGGCGGCCCTGGGCAAGCAGATCAAGATCTACGCCCTGCACCTGCTCAGCGACGCCGGCAAGAAAACCCACGCCGGCGCCCAGAGCCAGTACCGCATCCTGACGGCCGACGCCAACCCGCAGATCGGCGACCTGTACATCCCCGTGCCTGGAGCCGATGTGCGCAAGTTCGGCGAGCGCGTGGACGAGATCGGTTCGGTGTTCGCCGACCTGGTGCACCAGGTGCGCAGCAATAAGCCGCAAAGCGTACCGATGTTGAGTGCCGCGCCGAGCCTGGCCGACAAGTCGGCAGCGGTGGGCTATGCGATGCACATGGATTTCCTGGGCCGCAAGGCCGCCAGCCAGGCGCCACAGCTGGTCAGCGCCTGGACCGCTGACCGCGACCTGACCAATCCGGCGCTGCCGGCGTTCCAGGTCTGCGTGATGCTGACCAAGCTGCAACTCAACGACCTGCAGCAGTCGCTGAAGCTGATCGTCGACGCGGCTCGCAAGACCCAGCGTTCGCCCAAGGACTTCTTCCAGGAAATCGCCAGCGCCAGTGCCTACATGAGCCGCGACCCGTCGGCCTTGCGCAAGGGTGGCAACCTGGCCGATGGCGGGATTCTCGGCGAGTACCTGGAAGGGCTGCCGTACCGCAGCAAGTCGCTGAACATGACCCAGGATCTGTGGCTGTCGTTGAGCGTGGCCGAGCAGGAAGATTTCATCGATGAGCTGGATTCCAAGATCCGCCTCTACGAGACCTTCCACAACGACCTGGCGAACTGGGTACGGTTCGGCGATGCCGAGCCTGGCGATGCCTTGTACCGTGTTCCGCTGTCGACGCTGCCGTGATGCTGACCCTGAACGCCGTGCACAAGAGCCGGGGCACCGGCAGCCAGCGCTACAGCCTGGTAATTGGGAGGCTGCACCTGCGTGCCGGTGAACAATTGGCGGTGGTCGGTCCCAGTGGCTGCGGCAAAAGCACGTTGCTGGACTTGCTGGCGCTGGTGCTGGCGCCGGACCAGGCCGGGCAGTTCGACTTCGCGCCCGGCAATACGTCGCTGGATATCAGCAAACTGTGGCGTGGGTCGCAACAGGACACCTTGGCTGAGCTGCGCAGTCGTCACCTGGGCTATGTTCTGCAGACCGGTGGCCTGCTGGGCTTCCTGAACGTACGCGGCAACATCGAGTTATCGCGCAAACTGCTGGGCTTGAAGGATGACGGCAGCGTGACGCGCCTGGCCGAAAAACTGGACATAGCCGACCAACTGGACAAGAAGCCGGCGGACCTCTCCGTGGGCCAGCGCCAGCGGGTCAGTTGCGCGCGCGCCCTGGCCCACGGCCCGCGCCTGTTGTTGGCGGACGAACCGACCGCTGCCCTCGACCCCTTGAACGCAGAGCGAGTCATGCAGTTGCTGGTGTCCCAGGCCCGTGACAGCGGCGTGTGCTGTGTCGTCGCCACCCACGACGAAGCCTTGGCCCGGGCCAGCGGTCTGCAGGTACGGCGTATCAGTTGCCGGCGCGACACGGACGGCGGCGTGACCGCCACCCTCGGGGAGGCTTGCTGATGCGCGGCGCGCTGGTGGCTTCCCTGGCCTGGCAGGATTACCGCAACGATGCCTGGCTGTCGGCGTGCTCGGTGCTGGCGCTGGTGGCCGTGGTGGCGCCGTTGCTGGTGCTGTTCGGCCTCAAGTTCGGCCTGGTCACCAGCCTGACCGAACGCCTGCAGAACGATCCGGCCACCCGGGAAATCATCCCTCTGGGCGGTGGCCGGTTCAGCGCCGCTTTCATCGAACAATTGAGCCAGCGCGGTGACGTGGCCTTTGCCTTGCCGCGAACCCGGCAGATCGCCGCCACGGCGGACTTGAGCAGTGCCACGGCGGGCGTCACCGTCGAGATGATACCCACCGCCGCCAACGATCCCTTGCTGGAGCGCCTGCCGCTGCCACAAGGACTGGACCAGGTGGTGCTCAGCCAGACCGCGGCCGAGAAGCTCGGTGCCAGGGCAGGTGATTGGTTGCAGGCCAGTTTCGGCCGGCAGGTGGCCGGTCGCAGCGAGGCGCAGCGCACGCGGGTCCAGGTGCTGCACGTGCTGCCCCTGGAGGCCTTTGCCCGGGATGGCCTGTTTGCGCCACTGGCCTTGCTGGAGGCGGCCGAGGACTACCGCGACGGTCGTGCCGTAGCCGCGTTCGGCTGGCCCGGCGATGCGGTGGGCGTGGCCGAGCAGCGGGTGTACCCGGCATTCCGCCTGTATGCCCGCAGCCTCGGCGACGTGGAGCCGCTGCGTCAGTACTTCGCCGCGCAGAACCTGCCGGTGGCCACCCAGGCCCAGGCCATCGCACAAGTGCAATCGCTGAGTCGCAATCTGTCGATCGTGTTCTGGATCATCGCCGGCTTGGCCCTGGCCGGGGCATTCGCGGCGATCTTCGCTGGAGCGCTGGCGGCGGTCGAGCGCAAGCGTCGGGAGCTGTCGGTGCTGCGCCTGCTGGGAGTCTCCACCGCGGCGCTGTTGTTGTTCGTGGTGTTGCAGGCGCTCTACAGCGCCACGTTTGCGGCCTTGCTCAGCGCCGGCCTGTATGGCCTGGCGCAGTCGGGCCTCAATTATCTGTTTGCGCAGATGCCGGGCGAGTACGCCAGCCATCTGCTGGTGCGTCACTACATCCTGGCCCTGGTGGCCGTGCTCGGCACCAGTGCCTTGGCGGCGGCGTGCGGCGGCTGGCGGGTGGCGCGCATCCAGGCATCTGAAGGAATCCGCGATGTATAAGCTATTGGGCGCCGCCGTGGCGCTGAGCCTGGTCGGCCTTGTGTATGCCGATGAAGGCACCGACAAGCTGGACAACCCCAAGCCGTTGCCCGACGACGTCAGCCTGCCGCTGCCGTGCGAGGGGCAGATGGTGTTCCGCTACGTCTACATCCTCGCCCAGGGCACCCTGGACGACCGCGAGATCAGCCTGGGCTATCCGTTCAGCGAGGGTGAGGCCGGCTACCAGCAGTCGTTCATTTCCGGTTACCGGCGCGACTTCATCAACGGCCAGTTCACCCTCAAGGACCTGCCCAAGGAGTGGAACAAGACCATCACGCCGTTGATGCCCAAGACCGATGCCCAGACCCCGCTCAAGCCGATGCTGTACTTCATCGGCAAGTACGAAGTCACGGCCCGGCAATACGCCCAGGTGATGGCCCAGGCACAGTCCCTGGCCAGCGGCGAACCGGCACCGGCCTGTGAGGCTTTGCTGGCCGAGCTTCCCCAGGGCATGGCCGGGCGCCTGCCAAAGGTGAAGTTGTCGAAATTCGAGGCTGAGCGTTTCTCGGCCGTTTACAGCGCCTGGCTGATGAAATACCACAAGGACCTGTTGCCGGTGAGCGGCCGCGGTACGTCCGCCGAAGACGGCGGGTTGGGCTTCGTGCGCCTGCCCACCGAAGTGGAATGGGAATTCGCCGCCCGGGGCGGGCAAGCCGTCAGCCGCCAGGATCTGGAAGGGCGGCTGTTCCCCCGGCGGGTCGAAGGCAGCGAAGGCGATGGCCCATTGGCTGACTGGGCGGTGTTCAACCAGGTGGCCGGCGGCACCGGCCAGGCCGCACGCTTGATGCCTATCGGCACCAAACTGCCGAACCCTGTCGGTCTGTTCGACGTGATCGGCAACGCGGCGGAAATGGTTCAGGAGTCCTTCCAGCTGGTGCATTCCGGACGTCGCCAGGGGGCCTATGGCGGCTTTGTGGTCAAGGGCGGCAATTACCTGGAAGGCGAGGGCACGCTGTTCACCGGCATGCGCCGCGAGTACCCGCTGTTCGCCGCTGACGGTACCGAGCAAAGCAACGAAACCACCGGTTTCCGGGTGGCCGTGGGGGCCTTGTCGGCACCGCGCTCACGCTACAAGGAACTGTTCGCCCAGTGGCAGAAAGAGGGCCGCCTCGCGTCCCTGACCGATGCCATCGACGACGCCCAGGATCCCACCAAGCGCCTGGACAGCATCATCGCCGCCAGCGTCGATCCACGCCTGCAGGCCGAGCTGGGGCTGGTCAATGAAGAGCTCAAGCGCAACGTGTCGCTCATCGCCCAGCAGCGTGAGGAAGCGGCCGGCAACCTGATCCAGTCTGCGGCCCTGGTGGCCGAGACCGTCAACAACTACAACATTCGCCTGACCAATCTGCAGCGCAGTCGCGAGGCGGCCGTGGAGGCCAAGGACGAAGCCAGCGCCCAGCTGTTCGCCACGGCCATCGACAACGGCCGCAGCGCGCTGGACGGCGCGGTGGCGATCTACATCGACAACCTCGCCACGGGCACGCGCTACACCGATGCCGTGATCCAGGCGCAGTTTCAACGCATCAAGGAGGAATTGGAGCGCAAGCCGGTGCTGGGCAAGAGCCTGGTGGCGCGCGCAACGTTGTTCGTTCGCCATGTCGGTGACTATCGTCAGCAAAAACGAGCCGATCCGGCGGCGATATTGAAGGAATTGCTCGCATCGAGCGGTCAACGATCATGACCGCCCGTTGTCAGCGAGCTTGGAAGGGACTCAGGCGGCGTTGGGCCGTGCTGAGCTGGTCAAAACTTAAAAGAGAACACAACTATGCTTTTCTCCCGTAAACCTTTTGCTTCGGTTTCCAAGCGTCATTTGCTGATGGTCGCGGTCGGCTTCAGCACCGTCCTGACCGGCTGCGCGACGTCGCCGACGTCCAAGGTCGCATCGAGCACCAAGGTCGAGTACTACCCCAACTGCTACGAGCCGGTGCAGCACCTGCGGGCCACTGAGGGGAACATGACCAAGTCGGTCATCACCGGTGCCGCTGTCGGTGCCGTCGGTGGTGCGCTGCTGGGCGCCCTGACCGCCGACAAGGAAGACCGTGGCCGCAACGCCGCCATCGGCGCGGCGGGCGGCGCCTTGGCAGGCGGCGCCGCCGGTTACTACACCGAGCGCCAGAAGCAGATCGCCGACGACAACCAGCGCATCGCTTCCTACGCTGCCGACGTCAACAAAAGCGTCACCGACATCGACCGCAGCACGGCGTACGCCAAGGCTTCGCAACAGTGCTACCAGAGCGCGTTCACCAAGCTGGTCGCCGACCGCAAGGCCAAGACCGTCAACGACACCGAGGGCCGCAAGCGCCTGGCGGAAATCGTCGCCGGCCTGAAAGAGTCCAACGACCTGATCGTCGCGGTCAACGGCAAGGCTTCGGAAGACCTGAACAACTACACCCAGGCCTATGAAAAAGACCTGCAGCAAGTGGGTGTGCAGCGCACCGACGTCGTGACCGTGGCGACCGCCGAGACCACCCCGGTCGTGGCGACCACCACCAAGACCAAGAAATCCGTGAAGCCTGCGAAAAAGCCGCCAGTGCTGCCAACCGTGCCGAAAGAGGCGGTGACCACCGAGAAGACCCTGCAGACCGCCAAGGCCAAGCAGGATGAAAGCAAGCAGGTGGCCAGCGCCGGTACCACCCAGGTCAACAGCATGTGCAAAAACCCGGACCTGGGCGACTGGGCACCGGTGCCTTGCCCGAATGTTTGATTGAGTGAGGGCTGCTGATCATTCCCTCGGGGAGTGATCGCTGCGTTAAAGCTGTGGGAGCGAGTTTGCTCGCGATAGCGTCCGTTCAGTTGGCATTCATGTTGACTGACCCGCCGCCATCGCGAGCAAGCTCGCTCCCACAGTTATTTTGTGCTGGTCGCAGTATCCGCGTTATCCCCGATTCCCTTGTGAGAGCGAGCTTGCTCGCGATGGCTGCCTGGCAGTTGGCGGGGATTTTGTTGACCGTGTGCATATCCATTGCTGCGGTAACGGCTGCTTATGGTTCCGCCCTTACGGCGGGTTACTTTTGGCAAACGCCCCAAAAGTAACCAAAAAGGCTTCGCCCCACCACTGGGCACCTCGCCAAGGCGAGGTGTTCCCGAACGAAGGCATTGCTCCGTGGGCCCGCCGCGAAGGGCCATCCATGGCCCAGCGCGGCTATCCCGGCATCCATGCCGGGATGCCCACTCCACAATGCCTGCGTTCGGCCCTTGTGGTTAATGGGGCGCCTAAGATCAAAAGCCAAAGCCAAAGCCAAAGCCAAAGCGAGGCGGCCTGACAGCCGACCTATCTCGTCCGGCCATGCGTCGGTCCAATTGTGGGAGCGAGCCTGCTCGCGATGGCGTCGCCGCGGTTTGCCTCATTGCAAGGCTTTACATCTAGGCGTTCTGCACCGTCTCTCGGGTTTCCAGATCATCCAATGCCCGCTCGACCAGCAACTGAACCCCATCGGCCATGCGGCTGATGGCCAAGGCTATGCTGCGGCGGGAGTCGTCGACGTCGTCGGCCAGGTCGGCGGCGATGGTGCTGATCGATTGCAGGTCTTCGGAGGCGTTGGCCAGCAGGGTTTCGGTGTCGATATGAGGGGCAACGATGAACAGCTGGTTTTTATCGGGTGCGGGAGATGGGGAGGGGGGGGTTGAGGTAGTAGTCGAGGGCGCGGGTGGCGGCGTCTTCGAGCTTTTTTTCTTCGAGGGCATCGACGCGGGACATGTGACCGCTTGGCGGTGGATTAGGGGTGACCTTGAACATAGTGAATATCCTGAGAGTGATGGAGCCGACACCCTTCGATTGCACTTCGAAAGTGGTGGCAGCTGTGCGCAGGTGTGCAAGACCGGTCTCAGGAACCCGGCAGATCCGAAGATCTCCCACGCGCAGCCGCCATAACAGTCCGCGAGCATAGAAAAATGCTCGACGAATAGCCATAAACGAATGCGACCTGAGACGGACTTGCACGTCCGTGTCACCGTTTTTTGCGATGACGAACAGAGGTTAGCGGCGCTCGGAAGCCCTGCCTAGTTCATGGACAGCCCGGCGTTTTGAAGGAAATCTCCGAGGGAGCTGAAGGGAAACGGTCATGCTGGGAAAACGTGACTTGGCAGTCATCATGCAGGAAATACTGCTCATCTTCCGCTAAAGCGTCACGATGATGGCGTTCCGCCAAAGAATCGCTAAACTGCCCCGGCCATTCATCTTTCTTACGAGGCCGTGCCGATGAAATTTCGTTTCCTGCTGTGGATGCTGGGGTTGTTGATGGGCAAGGCCAGCCGGACCAACCCGGCGTTTCAGCAGCAACTGGGCGACAAGGACCTGGTGTTCCAGCTGCAGACTCTGGATGGCAAGGTCGCCCGGCATTTCACCGTGAAAAACCAGCGCATCACCAGCCAGTCCGGCACCCACCCAACTCCAGCGTTCGCCATTGCCTTCAAGGACGCTGCCTACGGCTTGGCCACGATGCAGGCCAAGAACAAGCAACTGGCGTTCATGAGCGGTATCCAGGACAAGTCCATCCAGATCAAGGGCAACCCGGCGCTGGTGATCTGGTTTCAGGGGTTGACCCGGTACTTGAAGCCGAAGAAGGCCAAGTCCAAGGTCTGAGGTGCTGCGGATACTTGTGGCGAGGGGATAAATCCCCTCGCCACAAGAGCTTCACTGACCTGCACAAGCCAGGTGAGTCTACTCAGCCGTGGCTGAACTGCGATGCCAGTTCCCGCAGCAACACTTCAGCTTCAAGCACTTTGCTGACCACGTCGTTGGCTTTCTCTCGCGCCAGGCCCACGCGTTCGAGCAGGGCGTCGGGGATTTCCTCGTCGGGACCCGAGCCGATGCCCCGGGCGCGCAGCAGACGCACCGCCAGGCAGACCAGGTTCGGGTAGGCGGCGTATTCGCCGTCGTAATGCGGATCGTGCTGGAAGCGCAGGGCGGTGGCCAGTTCGTCGGGCATGTCCCAGTAGCGCATCAGCCATGAACCGATCTGCTCGCGGCTGATGCCCAGCAGGTGCTGCTCGACATAGCTGTGGCACAGGTGCGGGTTGACTTCCAGGTGCCGGCACATCAACGAGAAGTGCGGTGGAAAGACGTGGGCAAGCAGCAGGTAGCCGAAGTTGTGCAGCAGGCCGGAGAGGTACGTCAGGCCGCCTTCCGGGCGCTGGGCGCGAGGCATGGCGCGGGTCAGGCCTTCGATGACGGCGGCGGTGTAGATCGATTGTTGCCAGTACGGCGTGGTGTGTTGCGGATGGTCCTTGGGCAGGCTCAGGGTCTTGCCCAGGGCCAGGCCCAGCGCCAGGTTGATCACCAGGTCGAAGCCCAGCACCCGGACGATGGCGTCTTCCACCGAACGGATCTTGCCCGGCGAGGCGTAGTAGGGTGAGGCGGCCCAGCTCACCACTTGCGCGGCCAGGGCCGGGTCGGTTTCGACGACACCGGTGATGTCATCGATGGTGGCGTCCGGATCGACCCGCAGCTTGATGATTTTCTGAGCGGTCTCGGCCAGCGGCGGAATCTCGATGGTTTCTTCCAGCCGTTGCTGGATGCGCCGGGCCGTGAAGGCCTGTACCGCCTGGGTGATTTCCGCGCGGTCGTCGTGGGGACGGTCCAGGTTGGGGGTGATATTGCTCAAGGCTTCGCCGAATGTGGCGGCGCTGGCCTTGGTGAGCATGCTCTTGAAGGCCTCGCTGGTCACTTCCAGCAACACCCCCGGCTCGCCCGAGTTGATCAGCAGCATCGGCTCGCGCAGCAGGCTTTCTTCATACAGGCACGGGGAGCTGGTGAGCGCGGGCAGGCCTGGCAACATGTTCAGGCTGTGTTTGCCGAGCATGCGCTCCAGCTTTTCGGTCGGCACCGCCGTGAGCTTGCGGCCGGTGAGCTCGGCCAGGCGATTGAGATCCAGCAACTGGCTTTGGGGAAACAGCACCATGAGTGCGCCGACGGCATCGTGCAGCAGAACGGCCTGCACCTTGCGGGCAGGGTTCAGGCCTGGTCGTTCGAGAACTTCGTCGAAGGCGATGCCTGATTTCTCGAGCAGCAGCCGAATAACAGACGGAGCATGCGGGATTTCTGGGGCGAGAGCAGCGTCAGTCATGGTCTGTATCCGTTTTCCAACAAGTTGAGCAGTATAACCAGCTTGCCCGGCGGACGCGCCCGGAAACTGAGAGACTGCTCACACTTGGCCGTATTGCTGCCCATGACGCAGCCAGCGATCCAGCAACGGGCTGACGTGGTCCGGCCAGCGCTCCAGCAGAGCCTGGGCTGCGTCGCGTACCGCAGGGAGCAGATCGGCGTCACGCATCAGGTCGGCTACCTTGAATTGAAGCAGACCGGTCTGGCGCGTGCCGAGCATTTCACCGGGGCCGCGCAGTTCAAGGTCTTTTTCGGCGATGACGAAACCGTCGTTCGTTTCGCGCATGATACCCAGGCGCTGGCGGCCGATCTGGGACAGCGGCGGGTGATAGAGCAGGACGCAATGGCTGGCGGCGCTGCCTCGGCCGACCCGGCCGCGTAGCTGGTGCAACTGTGCAAGGCCCAGGCGCTCGGGGTTCTCGATGATCATCAGGCTGGCGTTCGGCACGTCCACCCCCACTTCGATGACCGTGGTGGCGACCAGCAACTGCAAGGCTCCGGCCTTGAATTCGGCCATGACGGCGGCCTTCTCGGCGGGCTTCATGCGCCCGTGGATCAACCCGACCTTCAACTCGCCGAGGGCGGCGGTGAGGTCTTCATAGGTGCTCTGCGCCGCCTGGCAGGTCAGCTCTTCGGACTCTTCGATCAACGTGCACACCCAATAGGCCTGACGCCCTTCGGCGCAGGCGCTGCGCACGCGCTCGATCACTTCCACCCGGCGGGTGTCGGTGACCAGCACGGTGTTGACCGGCGTTCGCCCCGGCGGCAGTTCGTCGAGGATCGAGGTGTCGAGATCGGCGTAGGCGCTCATGGCCAGGGTGCGGGGGATCGGTGTGGCGGTCATGATCAACTGATGCGGGCACATGCGTCCGCCCACGCCTTTCTGCCGCAGGGCCAGGCGCTGTTGCACGCCGAAGCGATGCTGTTCGTCGATGATCACCAGAGCCAGGTTCTTGAACTGCACTTCGTCCTGGAACAGCGCATGGGTGCCCACCACCATCGGCGCGCCTTCGGTGATCTGCGCCAGGGCGGCGGTGCGGTTCTTGCCCTTGAGCTTGCCGGCCAGCCAGGCGACTTCGATGCCCAGCGGTTCGAGCCAGCGCTGGAAGGTGATGAAATGCTGTTCGGCGAGGATCTCGGTGGGCGCCATCAGCGCTACCTGATACCCCGCTTCCAGGGCTTGCAGGGCGGCGAGGGCGGCGACCACGGTCTTGCCGGCGCCCACGTCGCCCTGGATCAGCCGCAGCATCGGCTCGGGCTGGCTCAGGTCGTAGGCAATCTCGTTGCCCACCCGTTGCTGGGCGCCCGTGGGGGTGAAGCCGAGGTTGGCGAGGTAGCGTGCCGGCAGATCCCTGGCCTTGGGCATCGCCGGGGCGCGCAACGAGCGCAGGCTTTCCCTCAGGCGCTGCTGGGACAGTTGATGCGTCAGCAACTCTTCGAAAGCCAGGCGGTGCTGGGCCCAGTGATGACCGAGGGCAAGCTCCTCGACATCGGCATCGGCGGGTGGGTGATGCAGATAGCGGATCGCATCGGCCAGCGGCGCCAGTTGGTAGTCCCGGGCCAGCTCCGTGGGCAGCCAGTCCGGCAGGCTGCTGGGGCCGAGCAGGGTCAGGGCCTGCTGGCAGAGCTGACGCAGGCGCTGTTGGGTCAGGCCTTCGGTGAGGGGATAGACCGGGGTCAGGGTCTCATCTACCGGAGGCGGCTCGTCGCCGGTGATGGCGCGGTATTCCGGGTGATAGATTTCCAGCCCGGAAGCGCCAGGCCGCGCCTCGCCGTAGCAGCGCACGCGAGTGCCACGCTTGAGGCCTTCCTTCTGGGCATTGCTGAAATGATAGAAGCGCAGGCTGAGCCCGCCGGTGCCGTCCTGCAGGCGCACCACCAGGCTGCGGCGCCGGCCCATGACCACATCGGCGCCGCTGACGGTGCCTTCGATCACCGCGTCCTGCCCCGGCCGCAAGTGGCCGATGGGCACCACGCGGGTACGGTCCTGGTAACGCAACGGCAGGTGGAACAACACGTCCTGAAGGTTTTCCAGCCCGACCCTGGCCAGTTTCTCGGCCATGGCCTCGCCTACACCCTTGAGTGCCGTGACCGGTACTTTGGACAGCTCAGTCATGGCAGCGGCTTACTTGGCGGACGGCGGCTTGGCCACGGAACACAGGCGGATCGAATCAGCGAGGATCTCGATGGCCTTGGGTCGCGGGAAGCTGGCGCGCCAGGCAATGGCGACGGTACGGAACGGCACGGGGGCGGTCATCGGGCGGACTTCGATCACGCCGGGGGCATAGTGATGGCTGTCCACCGCGGACAGCGGCAGGATCGAAATCCCCAGGCCCGAGGCGACCATGTGGCGAATGGTCTCCAGGGAGCTGGATTCCACCGTGGTGTGCTTGGCGCCTTCGCTGCCCTTGGTCAGGGTCGGGCAGGCCTCGAGCACCTGGTCGCGGAAGCAATGGCCTTCGCCCAGCAGCAACAGGCTCTTGTCGTTGAGCAGGGCGGCGTCGATGGTCTTTTTCTGGGTCCAGGGGTGCTGGGCCGGCATCAGGACGTAGAACGGCTCGTCGTAGAGCGGCAGGGTCAGCACGTCGGCTTCGTTGAACGGCAGGGCGATGATGATCGCGTCCAGCTCGCCGTTGCGCAGTTTGTCGCGCAGCACATGGGTGAAGTTTTCTTCGATGTACAGCGGCATCTGCGGGGCGACCCGGTGCAGCTGTGGAATCAGGTGCGGGAACAGGTACGGACCCACCGTGTAGATCGCGCCGACCTTCAGCGGAGCGGTGAGCTGGTTCTTGCCGGCCTGGGCCAGTTCGCGGATGCCCTGGGCCTGCTCAAGGACCTTCTGGGCCTGGGCAACGATGCCTTCGCCTACCGGGGTCAGGCGCACGGCGCTTTTGCTGCGCTCGAAAATCAGCACACCGAGTTCGTCTTCAAGCTTCTTCACGCCCACCGACAACGTCGGCTGGCTGACGTGGCAACGCTCGGCCGCATGGCCGAAATGCTGCTCTTGGGCGAGGGTCACGATGTAGCGTAATTCTGTGAGGGTCATAGCGAGCATCCATGAAGTTGCGAGCCAAGCATACCGGCTGCAATCGATAGACGCACGTTATCAGACTGAAGGTGCGGTGTGACACCGGGCAATAGGGGGCGGTGGCGAAAGAAACAACCTGTGGCGAGGGGATAGATCCCCTCGCCACAGGGTCACAAGCCCCTGTAACAGGGGCTTGCAAATATCAGCGCCTGCGCTTGTCGATGGAATACACGAACGGCGCAACGATTTCGATGGAGCCGTTGGTCAGCATGTCCGCCGGGGGCTTGGGCAGTGGCTGGGCGCGGCGGATCATTTCCAGGGTGGCCCGGTCCAGATCGGCGTTGCCCGACTTGCCTACCAGTTCGAAGGACAACACGTTGCCTTCGGCGTCCACCACGAACCGCAGGCGGTTCAAGCCTTCCTTGCCCCGCGCTTGTGCGCTGGCCGGGTACTTCTTGTACTTGCCCAGGTGGGCCAGCAAGGTACCTTGCCAACTGGCCTTGGCCGCCAACTGTGCGGGCGAAGGGCCAGGGGCCGGCTGCGCGGATTTTTCCGTCGGTGCCTGGGTCGGCTGGGCGTCGCTGGGCTTCTGCTCCGAGGGCTGTTCCTTCGGCGGCTCCGGCTTTTTCTCCACGGGCTTGGGCTTGGGCGGTTGAGGCTTGGGCTTGGGCTTGACCGGCTTGGGCACGGCGATTTCCGCCTTCGGCGCTTCGGCGAGTTTGGGCAACGGCAGCTCTTCGACCGGCTCCGGCGGTTTCGGCGGCGTGACGACTTTAGGCGGCGCCGGCGGTGGCGGGGCGGGAACCGGTGCCAGCTCCACCATCATCGCCTGGGGCGGCAGTTCGATGGGGGGCCGTGTCGTCCAGTTCAGCGCCAGCGCGATGGCGAGCGCATGCACGCCCAGCACCACGGCCAGGCTACCGCTGTAACGCGTCAGCTTTTGGCGCGTCGTGATCATTTCTTGGGCGCCGTCTCTAAGCCGACCAGACCGACCTTCAAGTAGCCGGCGCCGCGCAGGGCATCCATCACGCTCATCAGGTCGCCGTAGTCCACGCCTTTATCGGCCTGGAAGAAGATCGTCGTGTCCTTCTTGCCCTGGGTCTTGGCATCGAGGGCCGCGCCGAGGTTCTCGGCCTTGACCTCCTCTTCGCCCAGGAACAGGCGCTGGTCGGCCTTGACGCTCAGGAACATCGGTTTCTCAGGCCGGGGCGAGGGCTTGGCCGTCGACGCCGGAAGGTCGACCTTGATGTCCACGGTGGCCAGCGGGGCCGCCACCATGAAGATGATCAACAGCACCAGCATCACATCGATGAATGGGGTGACGTTGATTTCGTGGTTCTCGGCCAGATCGTCGTCTGCGCCTTCTTTCAAATGCAGGCCCATGGCCGATTACCCCACTTTCACCATGTGCGGTTGCGAGCTGCGCTCAGGCGGCAGGTGGTCGAGGTCGCGGCTGACCAGCAGCAGCACCTCGGCCGACGCGTCGGACACCTGGGCCTTGTAGCCGGCAATGGAGCGGGCGAAAACGTTATAGATGACCACGGCGGGGATCGCCGCCACCAGGCCCAGCGCAGTCGCCAGCAAGGCTTCGGCGATGCCGGGCGCCACGACGGCGAGGTTGGTGGTCTGGGTCTTGGCGATGCCGATGAAGCTGTTCATGATGCCCCACACGGTACCGAACAGGCCCACGAACGGCGCGGTGGAACCGATGGTGGCGAGTACGCCGGTGCCGCTGCTCATGTTGCGACCGCAGGCGGCCACCAGGCGCTCGAGGCGGAAGCTCACGCGTTCCTTGATGCCTTCCTTCTCGCGGCTGTTGGCCGACAGGCGCATCTCTTCGAGCGCATCGTGCACCAGCAGGTTGGCGAGGGTGCCTTCCTTCGCCGCAGTGGCGCTGGCTTCCTTGAGGGTGGTGGCTTTTTTCAGGGCGGCGATCTCACCGCGCAGGCGACGCTTGGCTCCCAGCAGCTCGAAGCCCTTGGCGATCCAGATGGTCCAGGTGATGATCGAGGCGATGGCCAGGCCGATCATCACGGCCTTCACGATGACGTCGGCGTTCTGGTACATGCCCCATGGGGACAGGTCATGGGCCATGCCCAGGGTGTTGTCGGCTTCAAGCACTTCAGGCGCGTCGGTCGGTGTGGCTTCGGTGGCCTGGGCCGGCTCGGTGGCCACCGGCGTTGCAGCCGGAGCGGCCGCATCGGCAGGTGCCTGGGTGGCAGGCGCGGTGGCTGGGGCAGTCGTCGCGGGCGTCTGCGCATCGGCGAACGCGGCGGCCGGCGCCAGCAGCAGGCTGAACAACAGCGCAGCCACGGCGCTCCAGGCGCGAGGTCGTTGGGTTGGCGAAGCGAAGGATAGAGAGTGTTTCATGCTGGCCGGACCTGAGAGATAAGAAGGTTGATGTTCTTCCAGGCCTCGTGGGGCCGAGAACAAAAGTGGCGAGCATTATTGCAAGTAATTCTTGTTAGCAGAAGTAATAGAGTATCTTTTTTTCCGACATCGCTAGCCGCTCGTCCCTTTCGAGGGCTAGTCTGCGGCTTTAAACGAGGAGTTTCTGATGTCCGCGCCTTCTGTTCTGATCGCCGGTTGCGGTGATATCGGCGGCCGTCTGGCCAGCCAGCTACAGGCCCGACACTGGCAGGTGTATGGCTTGCGCCGTACGGTTTCCAACCTCCCGGCGGGTGTGCTCGGGGTGGCGGGAGACCTGTTCAGCCAGCAATGCCCCGCCGATTGGCCTACCGCTCCGCTGGACTACCTGGTGTATAGCGCCGCAGCCACCGAACATGACGAAGCGGGCTATCGCGCCGCCTATGTCGAAGGGTTGAAGCATGTGCTGGGCTGGTTGAGGCAGCACGGGCAGCAACCGAAACGGCTGCTGTTTGTCTCCAGCAGCAGCGTGTACGGGCAACAGGCGGGGGAGTGGGTCGATGAAACCTCGCCCACCGTGGCCGGCGGCTACTCCGGCCGGCTGATGCTCGAGGCTGAGCAAGTGGCGCTCGAAAGCGGCATCCCTGCCAGCCGTGTCCGCCTGACCGGCATCTACGGCCCGGGCCGCGAATGGCTGCTGACCCAGGTGCGCCAGGGCTACAGTGTGGTGGAAGACCCACCCCTGTACGCCAACCGCATCCACGCTGATGACGCCGCAGGCCTGCTGGCCTTCCTGCTGGAAGCCGATCGCCAGGGCAAGACCCTGGACGACTGCTACATCGGCGTCGACGATGCTCCCGCCGCCCTGGCCGACGTGGTGGGCTGGCTGCGGGACTACCTGGGTGTCACCCAATGGGCCGAAAACGCCAGCGTCCGTCGCGCCGGCAGCAAGCGTTGCAGCAACGCCCGGGCCAAGGCCCTGGGCTGGTCGCCGCGTTATCCGAGCTTTCGCGAGGGGTATGCGGCGATTCTCGAAGGGCGTTGCTGATCCGTCAGCCTGCGGTGGATGCGGCTGTGCTCAGGGCACCTGCGGGTGCACCGGGCTTGCAGTCGCCTCAGGGCGGCAGGCTTGCAAAACAACCCGGTCGCGCCCCGTCTCCTTGGCGTGGTAAAGCGCCTTGTCCGCCATCCCGACCAGCTCCGCCGCATCGAAATGACCGATGCCCGTCGAGGCCACGCCAAACGAGGCCGTGACCGAGATGGCCTTGCCGGCCTCGGTGATGATCAACGCACGCACCGAATCGCACAGCTGTTGTGCCTTCTGCACGGCGTGCTCGCTGGTGCAGTTGGGAAGGATGAGCATGAGCTCCTCGCCGCCATACCGACAGGCCACGTCCGAAGTCCGTAGCGACTGTTTCAGCAGATTCGCCACCGAACGCAGCACGGCATCGCCGACAGCGTGGCCATGCATGTCGTTGATCTGCTTGAAGTGATCGAGGTCCAGCATGACCACACTCAACGGCGACTCCATGCGTTGTGCCCGGGCCATCTCCCGGTTGAGGGTTTCCTCCATATAACGGCGGTTGAACAGCCCGGTCAGTGGGTCGCGGATCGACTTGTCATGCAGCGCATTGCGCAGCTTGACGTTGGACAGGGCCAGCGCGACCTGCTCGGAAATCGACTTGGCGATCTCCATTTGCGTCTCGCTGAAAGCTTCCTGGCTACCGGCCTCGGCAAGCTTGCGAATGTAGAACATCCCCATCACTTCGCCGTAGGCGATGAGCGGAAGGCAAAGGTTGGACTGGTTGCGCTCGGAGGCTGGGTCCAGCGGCGAGTAATGCTCGCAGCAAATCAGTGGCTGGCCGAGCACACCATGGTGGGCATTGCCACGCCGCAGGCCCCAGCATTCGTGGGGGATGATGGTCGGGGAGGCGGGTTGTCCATCCCCCCATTCACCGGCCAGCTCGAACAGATCGGCTGCCTGGCTGTACAGATAAACGGAACCTGCGGTTCCCGCCAGCAGATGATTGCAATATTCCGCAGTGACTTTCAGGCCTTCGGCCAGGGTCATTTCGGTCTGCAGCAGTTGGGACATTTCTCCGAGTAGCGAGATTTCCCTGTTGCGTTTTCGCAGCAACACCATGCCCGCCTCGACACGACTCGACTCCTGGGACGCCTCCAAAGCCGAGTTTTCGGTCTGGCGTATGGCTTCACGCATCCTCAGGAAAAGCCAGGTCAGCAGCACCAGCGTGAGCAAAGTGCCCGACAGGGAAAAGGCAACGGCCAACAGGGCTTTTTGCACCAGTTGCTGATCGAGCTGCACGACTTCATCCATTTCGCCTTTGACCTGGGTGGCGATGCTTTCCCTGATGCGGTCCGTCAGCCCCTTGCCGACGCCCTGCATCACCACTTGCATGGCCGCGTCGTAGCCTTTGTCACGGCGCAGCTTGATGGTCTCGGCCAGGTTCGCCATCTTCTCGTCCACCAGGGCCCGTATGCCCTGGACGGCCTGTTGTTCTTGCTCCGGATCGGTGGCGTACAGCGCTTCGAGCGTGCGCAGTCCTTCGGGCAGATTGGTCATGGTGGCGTAGTAGGGCTGCAGAAAACGGTCATCGCCGGTGATGATGTAGCCGCGCTGCCCGGTTTCAGCATCCACCACCAGCTCGAGCAAGCCACGAAGGGAGGTCAGTTGGTCCTCGACCAACTGACGGTCACGTTGGGTCTGCCCCACCCAGGACAGGCACAGCGGCGCAACGGCGGCATTGAAGCTCATGATGATCACCGCCGCGGCGGCTGCGATTTTCAAGCTGGGTTTACGGTATCCCATCAAGGCCCCTGCACATGGAGGTAAACGACCTGCGCTTTGAAGATACGGAACAGGAGGTTTCGTTGGAGTTCATCCCAAGCCTAGTCCGTGTGGGCCAAAGCCCGGGGTGGAAATGCGCTCCACTGCAAGCGTCATCCCCAGAAAGAGCGACCTTGACGCCAGCCTGGGGTTGATGCAACGGGCAGAGGCCTGGCTTTCTAACTCATCGCTCTGCGACGCCATGTGCGTTGGGCATCCAACGCTAGGTGTGTTGCTGGTGAATCAAGCGTGGCAAAAGATTCAAATGTCTTGTAGAACGGCCGACACCTAGCATCGCCGTTTTGCTGGCGAGGTTGGTCGTGGCGTTACCGGATGTGAACATTGCATGTCGGTAACGCAAGACTTGCGGTAATGGATTGGCTCAACGGTAACCTGCGATTGGGCATTGAGCCAGGCTTCGAGGCGTTGCCACTCGACATCATTCCGGTCGGCAACCCGTTCCCCGCGTCGGCCAGCCGTCATGCGCAGCCCAAAGTCCTGCGGCAGAGGTGGACCGAAGGCGCCGAAGCGCCAGGCCTGTTCGAACACAAGGACGTTCCGGCCGCCAGTGTCGTGCTGCAGCGCCTCAGCACCGTGAACACAATTACGCTGCCAGATGAAACCACCGCCATCGGTAGGTTTATAGAAGTTGTCCGGTACCTCGGTGCGGTTAGGCTTCTTTGAGGCAAAGCGCGCGTCGTTCCAGTACTCGGCGATGGTCAGGACTTCGGAGACGACGCCTGCCCAGACGACGCTGTGGCGTGAGGAGGGATTCATTGCCGAACCGGCAAATGCGAGCACGACATCGCCCACTTTCGCCTTCTTGCGGATGCGTGGTTTACAAACCGCCAGCGTTACGGCCGGCGGGTCGTAGTTCGGGGCGGACCCCGCGTCCGTAACGATTACATACGTGTGGACTCGCAAATCCGCGCCTCCTTCATAAAGATTCGAACGAGGAGTTTTACCGAGGATACCGTGCTGCCAGTTCCGTCCTCGGTTCGCTTTCCCGCGAAAGTTACATCTCCCCCCGGCGCAGGTCCTCAATTGCCTTTTGCAAGCCTTTGGGGTCGACCGCCAACTCCTTCCCGAGGGGTTTACCAAGTTCGAGTTTTTTCATTACAGCCATACTGTGATCATCGTATAGGAACAGTTGTGCGCCCGACGGCAAAGTTACAGTACGGGCAACTCGGGAGTTCATTCCGAGCGTAGGCGGAGGCGTATCGACGCGCCCTCCCTCACCGGGTCGAGCTAGTTGGCCTGATTGTTGAGATTGTTGTCCTAAGCTTTTCACGCTATCGCCCAGGTCTCTTGCGAAAACAGCCGAGCACCTGTCTTTCAGTACGGTCGGGACCTTGTCCTCGCCAATACTTTCGTACAGGTCAAGGCACAGATAGAACTGATCATCAACACCGATCACCGAGCCAGCTATCTTCTCCACACTGGCCGCAACCACTTGCATGACGTCCTTACTGATTTCGCTTGTGCTGGCCAATGTGGAGGCGCTTGATCCAGACGCCGTAACCAGCGACTTTCTCGCCTCCTTGAGCGCAGCCTCAATGGAGTCAATCGACGCTTTCAACTGCTTGGCTCCATCAGTCGTCGGATCCATGCCCTTGTACTTTGCATTTGCTGCGTTCAATTGGGTGGTCAGTTCAAGCACGGTACCCGCTCTGTCTGCTGTCGCCGAGCCGCTCAGCGTTACACTTGGACTACGAACCACCCCCGTGAGCTGTTCTATCGCCATTAAAGCGACAGTGTTGCGCTGGTTTCTGGTGAGCATCATCCTGTACGCGCTCGGTGTAATGCCAGAGTTACCGTAGGCTTGGCAAATACTGTAGAGCTGATCCCTCAGCAGCTGAATAGAATGGGTTCGCAGACCAATACTTGCCCCCGATTCCTGAAAGGCTGCCGCCAGCGCAGCCACATCTTCTTTTTCCAAGGATAACGAGCCAGCCAACGTCTTGAGGGCATCCGGGCTGGGCTCGGGACACAGCACCTCGGTGTTCTTGCCACTCCTATCCGTGCGAGTGGAGTAGGTCAGTAACCGTTCGTCAGCCTCAAGAACTCGAGACTTCTGATAAGGCGCACATCCCGCGAATAGACAGACACACACAATCAAAACGGATGACCAAGTCACGTCCTTCATGATTTCTTTCCTAAGAATGCGAAGGGGAGGAGGCGGTCCGGCATGCCCAGTCGGAGCGTAGATGGCAAATTGCCGTCTCGCCAATCCCTCGTCATGCATTCTCAGAAAGGCGACGGCGGCAAGAACCGTCCCCACGCTGAAATACGTTCGGCGGTCACGGCGCCCATCATGATCAAGGTGAGAAATCCCAGGCAGAGCACCACGAGGGGAAGTTTGGTAAAGGCGAACCGGATGCCGCCCAAGGGGCCTGGGTATTGCTTGAGGTAGGCCTTGGCGACCCGCCGGTAACTGTCGCCCGACAGATAGCCCCAAAGAAAAAACAGCGCAGTGACGATCATCGCGAAGGGGCGGGGATCGGGGAATTGCAGGCAGGTGAAGCCAGCGCTAATGCCAAACAGGGCGCCAATGTCCTGGGAGGAGCGGAAGTAGCGCTCGGCGATCAGCTCGTCATCGGTTTTGAACAGCATGGTTTCTCTTCCAAGCGAAGTGGTGGATTGCGCCGCTGCCGTGTGGCAGAGCGATTCGACACCATAGATCAAAGCCTGGCGGCCAGGGCAATGAAAGGCTCCCGCCGCGTGCTTCATCTCCTGACTGCCAGGCTTCCACCAGGCCACGCCGCTTTGCGCCTCTGCCTACGACTACGCCAGAATCCGCCGGCTTGTGCGGATGCCATGGTCAGCGACTTGGCTTTCGAACTGGATGGCTCCCGCCGCCATGTTGCCCATGGAATTCAGCAATTGATCGAGCTGGGTACGTTGCTGGCGAATCGGGCGTTGGATAACGTCGAGCCGCGATAACGGCAAGTGGGACCGATGAAAAAATCGATGCGTTGTATCGGGTTTTTCAGGGGGGCGCCATCTAGAGCAGCTTTTCGCAAGGCTGCCTTTACGGAACATCAGCCGGATCGAACCGGTAATCGTGGATGCGATTCACATCTTCCTGATCTGGCGAGGCGAGAGCCGTGAAGATAATGTCGCGGATTCTGGAGCGTAATGGATACCGGTTGATCAGAAGCACCTGCCTCGCTCTTCGGGCAGATGCTTCGTTCGCAGCCGGTCCATGGGTGCGTAGCCCAGCATCATCACGCGTTGTAAGTCATTCGATATGTCGCTGCGTCTAGCGCAGTGTGTAGCCGCCGTCCACCACGATGTCCTGTCCATAGATACCGCGTGAGCGGTTGGACAGCAGCAACAGGATCACATCGGCCACTGCCTCAGGCTGGAGAAACTCGCCTTCGATCAAGCGTTCATTAACCGCTTCCGCTACCGCCGACAATTGAGCATTGTCCAGCCCTAATGTCTTCCAGATCGGCGTCGCGGTTGGCCCCGGCGATACAACGTTGACCCGGATGCCCGCACTGGCCAGTTCCACCGCCAGCGTGCGTGCATGAGCGGTCAATGCCGCTTTTGAAGCGATGTAGCCGGCAAGGCCTGGAAATGCCAGCGCGCTGAGAAAGGTTCCGATGAATACCACCGAAGCGGACGTTGCCAATTGCGAACGTAATGCCGATAAGGTGTTTAGTGCTCCTGCTCCGTTCACCTCCCAGTTGCGGGCAAAGCCAGTGCTGTCCAGGCTGTTTTCCAAGATTGCCACTCCTGCATTGGGCACCAGGAAATCCACCGGGCCGAGCTCGCTGCTGTAGCGCGCCAGCCCTTCCAGGTCAGCCATCGAGGTGACATCGCCCTTGAACAGATGCAGGCGATCTCCATGGATATCCTTGAGTTCGGTAAGTCCGCCTCGCCCTCGCGCCATTGCCACCACCGACGCGCCCTGAGTCAGCAGCTGCTGCACCACGGCCAGGCCGATGCCTGAACTGGCCCCCGTTACCACTGCAATGCGATTGTCGTACTCACTGTCCATTACGCTGCTCCGCGATCATTTGAAATAACCGCATTGCTTTTACATTTTCTGTGCCAGCAGCATGATGCTAATAAAATCAGCAGGTTGAGAGCATTAGGTGTCTTTATGACAACTTACTAGAGTTGTCGTAAAGACTAGGGAGGAGGTCTTAATGACCCCATCTCGCCCTCTGCTGCCTATATACATCACACGCGTCGACCGCCTGAATTGGGCACTACTGAAGTGAAAAACCTTGGATCCTAGAAAATCTGGGCTGGGTGCGGGTCGCCTTCCGGCGTATTCAGGGGAGGGGCGCCGCTGGGGGGGTTATCGGCGAGAGAATGTGCGATAGAGATTCATTGGGTGGGTAACTGGTCTACTGAGTTCGCTAGCGGCAGTCGCACCGGCATCGATCAGTCAACCTTGCTCGAGATGGCTGCGGCTCTTCACCGCGCTATCGCGAGCAGAGGATTGGAAAGGTTCAGGTCCAGCTTATTGCTGTTCCAATACCCACTGCCGGTTGCCCGGCGAGAACGACGGCATTTCATCCGCCAGTGCCGCGTTCACGGTCTGGAAGATTTCCAGCGTCTTGCCATTGCGGGCGAAGATCCAGGTGTTGCCCTGGCCATTCTGTTGCAGCCAGATGTTGTCGTTGCCGCCGCTCATGGAGGCGCAGTCGCCTGCCAGGCACAGGGCATAGCGGTCGGCGCCCGGTAGGCCGCTGACCTGGCCGTCGGGCTGGAATTGCACGGTGGCGCCCTGGCCGGGGCCGCTTTGGATGTGCCAGGTGCCGCCCAGGTAGGCGGCGTACAGGGTGCGTTCGAAGCTGGCACCCAGGGGAGCGCCTGCCGGGACCTGAACCTGGGCACGGTCGAAGACTTGTTCGGGTTCGTTCTCGGTGGCGGCCTGGTTCAGCTGATCGCCGTCGCGCTTGAGTTCGCTGGCGGAGCTGCCATAGAAATCGACTTTCCACGCGCCGTCTTCTTCGCCCAGCAGCTTGCCTTCGACGTTTTCAAAACCATTGGTGTAGCGCGCCTGGCCGGCCCGGGTGTTGACGTCCCATTCCAGGTTCGGGCCATAGGCCTGCAGCGCTTCGCGCAGTGGACCGCCCTTGGCGGCAGCGTCGATGGCCGCCTGGTTGATCCAGGTGCCGCTGATATCACGGTCGGCGGGGTCGCTGGCGCAGGCGGCCAGGAGAAGGGCGAGCAGCGGGAGAGCAAGCGCTTTGCGCATGGTGAAATCCTTTCAAAACGAAAACGGCGCAGCGGGGGACGCTGCGCCGGCCTTGTTACTCGATGACCAGGATGGCATCCATCTCGACCTGCGCGCCCTTGGGTAGGGCGGCTACGCCGATGGCGGCGCGGGCAGGGTAGGGCTGTTCGAAGTACTTGCCCATGATCTCGTTGACCTTGGCGAAGTGGCTCAGGTCGGTGAGGAAGATGTTGAGCTTGACGATGTCCTTGAACGAACCGCCGGCCGCTTCGGCCACGGCTTTCAGGTTTTCGAATACCTGCACGGTCTGGGCTTCGAAGCCTTCCACCAGCTCCATGGTTTTCGGGTCCAGTGGGATCTGGCCCGACATGTACACGGTGTTGCCTGCCTTGATCGCCTGGGAATAGGTGCCGATGGCGGCCGGGGCCTTGTCGCTGGTGATAACGGTCTTGGTCATGAGGACTCCTTGTTATGGGTGGGCTACGCGCGCATGCGGGTGATGCGGATGACCCCGGCCAGGGCGCGCAGTTTCTTGATCACGCGGGCCAGGTGCACGCGGTCGTGCACGCTGACCACCAGTTGGACGACGCTGATGCGGCCATCGCGTTCGTCCATGCTGATTTTCTCGATATTGCCGTCGGCGGCGTTGACACTGCTGGCCAGCAGGGCGATCAGGCCGCGCTGGTGTTCAAGCTCGACTCGCAGCTCGACGTTGAATTCGCCAGTGACATCCTTGGCCCAGGAGAGCTGGATGCATTTTTCCGGGTTGTGGCGGATTTCGCTGATGTTGCGGCAGTTGTCCAAGTGCACCACCATGCCCTTGCCGGCGGACAGGTGTCCGACGATAGGGTCGCCCGGGATCGGCGTGCAGCACTTGGCGTAGCTGAGTACCAGGCCTTCGGTGCCGCGAATCGCTAGCGGGCCTTCGGGGCTTGGCAACTGTTCGCCCTCACCGAGCAAGCGGCGGGCGACCACATAGGCCATGCGGTTGCCCAGGCCGATGTCTTCGAGCAGGTCTTCGATGAGTTCGAGGCGGTACTCGTTGAGCATCACCTGCACGCGCTCGGCCGGGATCTTGTCCAGGGAGCTGTCAAAGCCGTTCAGCACTTTGTTCAGCAGGCGTTCGCCCAGACTGATGGATTCGGAGCGGCGCTGCAGTTTCAGGGCGTGACGGATGTGGGTGCGGGCCTTGCCGGTGACCACGAAGTTGAGCCACGCCGGGTTCGGCCGCGCGCCGGGGGCGCTGACGATTTCCACGGTGGAGCCGCTTTGCAGCGGCTCGGACAGCGGCGCCAGGCGACGGTTGATCCGGCAGGCGATGCAGCTGTTGCCGACGTCGGTATGCACCGCATAGGCGAAGTCCACCGCCGTGGAGCCCTTGGGCAGCTCCATGATCCGGCCCTTGGGCGTGAACACGTAGACCTCGTCCGGGAACAGGTCGATCTTCACGCTCTCGATGAATTCAAGGGAGTTGCCGGCCCGCTGCTGCATTTCGAGCACGCCCTTGACCCACTGTCGGGCCCGGGCATGGGTGCTCTTGGGCTGTTCGTCGCCGCTGGACTTGTAGAGCCAATGGGCGGCGATGCCGTTGTTGGCCATTTCTTCCATTTCACGGGTACGGATCTGGATCTCGATCGGTACGCCGTGCATGCCGAACAACGTGGTGTGCAGCGACTGGTAGCCGTTGGCCTTGGGGATCGCGATGTAGTCCTTGAAGCGCCCCGGCAACGGTTTGTACAAATTATGCACAGCACCCAGTACGCGGTAGCAGGTGTCGACCTTGTCGACGATGATCCGGAACGCGTACACGTCCATGATCTCGTTGAAGGCCCGGCGCTTGCCGCGCATTTTCTTGTAGATGCCGTAGAGGTGTTTCTGTCGGCCGCTGACTTCGCCTTCGATGCCGTCGATGGCCAGGCAGTGGCTCAACGACTCCTCGATCTTGTTGACGATTTCCTTGCGGTTGCCCCGGGCGCGCTTGACGGCCTGGTTGATCCGCGCCGAACGCATCGGGTGCATGGCCTTGAAGCCGAGGTCTTCGAATTCGATGCGGATCGCATGCATGCCCAGGCGGTTGGCGATGGGTGCGTAGATTTCCAGGGTTTCCTTGGCGATGCGCCGGCGTTTTTCACCGGACAGCACTTCCAGGGTGCGCATGTTGTGCAGGCGGTCGGCGAGCTTGACCAGGATCACGCGGATGTCGCGGGCCATGGCCATGGCCATTTTCTGGAAGTTCTCGGCCTGGGCCTCGGCCTTGGTCTCGAAGTTCATCTGGGTCAGCTTGCTGACTCCGTCGACCAGTTCGGCCACGGTTTCGCCGAACTGCGCTTGCAGTGCTTCCTTGGCGATGCCGGTGTCTTCGATCACGTCATGGAGCATGGCCGCCATCAGGCTCTGATGGTCCATGTGCATGTCGGCAAGAATGTTCGCCACGGCAAGGGGATGCGTGACGTACGCCTCGCCGCTGCGGCGGCGTTGGCCGTCGTGGGCTTGTTCGGCGTAGAAATAGGCTCGGCGGACCAGGTTGACCTGGTCCTTGCCGAGGTAGGCCGATAAGCGATCGGCGAGGGCGTCTATGCTCGGCATGATGACTCCTGCCGTTTGCTGTGACCCCGCGCCGTGCTACGTCGACCAGGCATAGGCTTAGACCGCCTCGTTGGACTCGTCCTCGAACGCTGCGAACAGCGGCTCGTCTTCAACGATTTCGGCATTGGCGATGAACTCGTAGCTCATCAGGCCTTCGGCGATTTCACGCAGCGCTACCACGGTAGGCTTGTCGTTTTCCCACTGGACCAACGGCTCTTTGCCACCGGTGGCCAGCTGACGGGCCCGCTTGGTAGAGAGCATGACCAGCTCAAAGCGGTTTTCCACGTGTTCTAGGCAGTCTTCAACGGTTACGCGGGCCATGGTATTCCTCGGAGCGAATGCAATATGCGCGCTGCCCGGTTGGGCGAGCGGACTCGACAGTTTAAAAAAACACCAGCGTTTAGGGAAGCGCTGATTTTTTAACCAAACCCCTCGGCGCGCTGCGAGTACCAATGTAAGGCCGTCGCAACGGTTTTGGGAAGGGCTGTTCAGCCCAATAATTCAGCCAGCAATTTGCCGAAACGTTGTTGCTGGCGTTTCTGTTGCAGCTGGCTGGCGCGGAAAATCGCCTTGAGGTCGTCCAGTGCGTGGGCAAAATCGTCGTTGATGATCAGGTAATCGTAGTCCACGTAGTGGCTCATTTCGCTGACCGCTTCGCGCATCCGGCCTTCGATGATGTCGTCGCTGTCCTGGCCGCGATTGGTCAAGCGCTGGCGCAACGCTTCCTGGCTCGGTGGCAGGATGAAGATCGAACGGGCCTGGGGCATCAGCTTGCGCACCTGTTCGGCACCTTGCCAGTCGATTTCCAGGATCAGGTCGTGGCCTTCGTCCAGGGTCTGCTGCAAGAAGCTCTGCGAGGTGCCGTAGAGGTTGCCGAAGACTTCGGCACGCTCCAGGAAGTCGCCGTGCTCGGCCATCCTCACGAACTCTTCGCGGTCGACGAAGTGATAGTTCACGCCGTTCACTTCGCCCGGGCGCATGGCGCGGGTGGTGTGGGAGACGGAGACGCGGATCTGCGGCTCGGCGTCGATCAGTGCCTTGACCAGGCTGGTCTTGCCGGCGCCCGAGGGCGCGGAGATGATGTAGAGAGTGCCGGTGCTGTGGGTCATGTCGGGTTAGCCTTACTCAATGTTCTGCACTTGTTCGCGCATCTGCTCGATCAACACCTTGAGGTTGACCGCAGCCTGGGTACTGCGCGGGTCGAAGGCCTTGGAGCCCAGTGTGTTGGCTTCGCGGTTGAGCTCCTGCATCAGGAAGTCGAGGCGGCGGCCGGCCGCGCCGCCGGACTTGAGCACCCGGCGCACTTCGATGATGTGGGTGCTCAGGCGATCCAGTTCTTCGGCCACGTCGCTCTTCTGTGCGAGCATGACCATTTCCTGTTCCAGGCGCTGGGGGTCCAGCTCGGCCTTCATGTCGGTGAAACGGTCGAGCACTTTCTGACGCTGGGTGGCCAGCATCTGCGGGACCAGTTCGCGCAGGGTCGCCACGTCTTCCTCGATGGCGGTCAAGCGTTCGTTGATCAGCCGGGCCAGTTCCGCACCTTCGCGCTCGCGCCCGGCCTTGAGCTCCTGCAATCCCTGGTTGAACAAAGCCAGTGCCTCGGCGTTGAGAGCCTGGGGATCGCTGGCGTCACCCACCAGCACGCCGGGCCAGGCCAGCACTTCCAGAGGGTTGAGGGCGGCGGGGTTCTTGATCAGGCTGGCGACGGTTTCGGCGGCGGCCACCAGTTGCGCGGCGCGCTCGCGATCTACCTGCAGGGTCTTGCCGGTGTTTTCCTCGGTGAAGCGCAGGGTGCATTCAAGCTTGCCCCGGGACAGGCCCTGGCGCAGCGCTTCGCGTACGCCGCCTTCGAGGTCGCGGAAGGATTCAGGCAGGCGCAGGTGGGGCTCCAGGTAACGGCTGTTGACCGAGCGCAGCTCCCAGCTCAGCGTGCCTTGTGCGCCGGCTTTTTCGACGCGGGCGAAGGCGGTCATGCTGTGCACCATGGGGGTTCCTCGCAATGCAGGCTGGGCACGACGGTGGTCGTGAGGCCTGGAATCTGTGAATTAAAGCCGAAGGGCCGCAAAGGCGCAGGATTGTAGCGCAGTGGGGCGCATGCCCCAAACCGAGCATGTGACAAAGCGCTGCAGCCCGTCGGCCGGGCCCGGGAGAGGCTTCGCTCGTCGCACCGGTTTTTTAGAACTGCCCTCCGCAGGCTCACGGCTCTATAATGCCGGCAGTTTTCCGTCCTCTGTACAGGTGTCCCCTATGAAACGTCCAAGTGGTCGCGCTGCCGATCAGCTTCGCTCGATCCGCATTACCCGCAACTACACCAAACACGCCGAGGGATCTGTACTGGTCGAATTCGGTGATACCAAAGTCATCTGCACGGTGAGCGTCGAAAACGGCGTGCCACGGTTTCTCAAGGGCCAGGGTCAAGGCTGGCTGACCGCCGAATACGGCATGCTGCCGCGTGCCACCGGCGAGCGGAACCAGCGCGAAGCCAGCCGTGGCAAGCAGGGTGGCCGGACCTTGGAAATCCAGCGCCTGATCGGCCGTTCGCTGCGCGCCGCCCTGGACATGTCCAAGCTGGGCGATGTGACGCTGTATGTCGATTGCGATGTGATCCAGGCCGACGGCGGGACCCGCACCGCGTCCATCACCGGTGCCATGGTCGCGCTGGTCGATGCCTTGAAAGTCATCAAGAAGCGTGGCGGTCTCAAGGGCGGCGATCCTCTCAAGCAGATGATCGGCGCGGTGTCCGTGGGCATGTACCAGGGTGAGCCGGTGCTGGACCTGGACTACCTGGAAGACTCCGCCGCCGAGACCGACCTGAACGTGGTCATGACCAGCACCGGTGGCTTCATCGAGGTGCAGGGCACCGCCGAAGGCGCGCCGTTCCAGCCTGAAGAATTGAACGCTATGCTGGAGCTGGCGAAGAAAGGCATGAACGAGATCTTCGAACTGCAAAAGGCCGCACTGGCCGACTGATCGTGACACGCTTCAGACAAGGAGAGCGACATGAGTGATGAGCAAGTCCTGCTGCCTAAGCCAAGCCAGGAGGCACGTCAGTGGGCAATGTTTTGCCACCTTTCCGCCCTACTGGGCATCGTGATTCCGTTCGGTACGCTGATCGGGCCCCTGGTGCTCTGGCAGGTCAAGCGCGAGTCTGACCCGTTCATCGATGCCCAGGGCAAGGAAGCACTGAACTTCCAGATCACCGTGGCGATCGCTTCGATGATCAGTTTCCTGCTGATGCTCGTGGTGATCGGTTTCTTCCTGTTCGGACTGATCGCCATTGGTGCGCTGGTGTTGACCATCATTGCCGGGGTCAAGGCCAACGAGGGGCAGCCGTATCGGTATCCGTTCACTTGGCGGCTGATCAAATAATGATCAGCTAGTCATTGATAGGGGAGGCGAGCAGGTTCGCTTCCCTTATCGAAAAAATGGTCGCTCACAAAAAAACCGACAGTTCTGTCGGTTTTTTGTGGCGGCCGGACGACACTCAGATCGTCAGCGTCCAGTCATAGTCCACGATCAACGGTGCGTGCTGCGAGAACCGTGGCTGGCGGGGCAGGCGTGCGCTGCGTACGAAACGGCGCAAGCCTGGCGTCAGCAGCTGATAGTCGAAACGCCAGCCGAGGTTGAGCATCTCGGCCTGTTCGTTGTCTGGCCACCAGCTGTACAGGTCGCCTTCGCGGCTGACTTCACGCAGGGCATCGACATAACCCATGTTGCCGATGATCTCGTCCATCCAGGCCCGTTCCGGCGCCAGGAAGCCAGGCGATTGCTGGCTGTCGCGCCAGTTCTTGATATCCAGCTTCTGTTGCGCCACGTACAGCGAGCCACAATAGATGTACTCGCGACGTTTGCGCCGCTGTTTATCCAGGTAACGGGCGAAGTCGTCCATCAACTTGAATTTCTGATTCAAATCTTCATCGCCGTTCTGCCCCGACGGGAGCAGTAAGGTCGCGATGCTGACCTTGTCGAAATCGGCTTGCAGGTAGCGCCCGTAGCGGTCCGCCGTCTCGAAACCGAGACCGTTGATGACAGCCTTCGGTTGCAGCCGCGAGTACAAGGCCACGCCACCCTGGGCGGGGACTTCGGCATCGCAGGCATAAAGGAAGTAACCATCCAGTTGGAAGGCTGCATCGTCCAGTTCAAAGGCGGAGGCGCGGGTGTCCTGCAGGCAGATGACGTCGGCATTCTGTGCTTGCAGCCAACTGAGCAAACCTCGCTCCACTGCAGCCTGAATACCATTGACGTTCACACTGATGATCCGCATAAATGGCCCCAAAAATCACGTGCGTGTATGATACACGCCGTCTACCTATTTAGCTAAATCCGCGGTATCTGAGGCTTTTTTTCATGCAGGCGTATCAACGCGATTTCATTCGTTTTGCCATCGATCGCGGCGTTCTGCGCTTCGGTGAGTTCACCCTCAAGTCCGGGCGTACGAGCCCGTATTTCTTCAATGCCGGCCTGTTCAACAGCGGTTCGGCCCTGGCGCAGCTGGGGCGTTTCTACGCGGCGGCCATTGTCGAGAGTGGTATTTCGTTCGACGTCCTGTTCGGCCCCGCCTATAAAGGTATCCCGCTGGCCGCCAGCACCGCCGTCGCCCTGGCCGAACACCACGGCCGCGACCTGCCCTGGTGCTTCAACCGCAAGGAAGCCAAGGCCCATGGCGAAGGGGGCAGCCTGGTGGGCGCGCCGCTGACCGGTGACGTACTGATCATCGACGACGTGATCACCGCCGGCACCGCCATCCGCGAGGTGATGCAGATCATCGCTTCACAGGAAGGCGCCAAGGCCGCCGGTGTGCTGATCGCCCTGAACCGCCAGGAGCGCGGTAACGGCGAACTGTCGGCGATCCAGGAAGTGGAGCGTGATTTCGGCATCCCAGTGATCAGCATCGTGTCGCTGAATCAGGTCCTGGAGTTCCTGGCCGACGATCCGCAGCTCAAGCAGCATCTGCCGGCGGTGGAGGCCTACCGGGCGCAGTTCGGTGTTTAAAAGGCCTGTGCCAAGCCTTGTGGGAGCGTGCTTGCTCGCCATAGCGGCTTATCATTCAGCATTGATATTGACTGACCCACTGCTATCGCGAGCAAGCTCGCTCCCGCAATAGTCAAAAAAAGACCCCGCTCAACCCGTTGAGCGGGGTATTTTTTTACCGATATCGCTTAAGGACGCTTGCGATTGCTGATCAACGTACCCACGCCGGTATCGGTGAAGATTTCCAGCAGGATGGCGTTCGGTACCCGGCCGTCGATGATCAACGAGCTGCCCACGCCGCCTTGTACCGCTTCCAGCGCGCAGCGGATCTTCGGCAGCATGCCGCCGTAGATAGTGCCGTCGGCGATCAGGTCGTCGACCTGTTGGGTCGACAGCCCGGTCAGGACCTTGCCCGACTTATCCATCAAACCGGCGATGTTGGTCAGCAACATCAGTTTTTCGGCCTTCAGGGCTTCGGCGACCTTGCCGGCCACCAGGTCGGCGTTGATGTTGTACGACTCTCCATTGGCGCCCACGCCGATCGGCGCGATCACCGGGATGAAGTCGCCCTTGACCAGCAGGTTCAGCAGGTCGGTGTTGATGCCGACCACTTCGCCCACGTGACCGATGTCGATGATTTCCGGCTGGGTCATTTCCGGTGTCTGGCGGGTAACGGTGAGTTTCTTCGCCCGGATCAGCTCGGCGTCCTTGCCGGTCAGGCCGATGGCGCTGCCGCCATGGCGGTTGATCAGGTTGACGATGTCCTTGTTGACCTGGCCGCCGAGGACCATTTCCACCACATCCATGGTCTGCGCGTCGGTGACGCGCATGCCATCGATGAAGTGGCTTTCGATCGACAGGCGCTTGAGCAGGTCACCGATCTGCGGGCCACCACCATGTACTACCACCGGGTTGATGCCCACGGCCTTCATCAGCACGATGTCGCGGGCGAAGCCGGTCTTCAGCTCCTCGCTCTCCATCGCGTTGCCGCCATATTTGATCACCAGGGTCTTGCCGACGTAGCGTCGGATATACGGCAACGCTTCGGACAGAACCTTGGCGGTATTGGTGGCGGCTTCGCGTTCGAGGGTCATTCAGGGCTCCGGAGCTTCAAAAAGTCAGAACGGTAGTTTGAGATCGGGTGCAACACGTTTGAGTTGGGTGTGGAACACATCCTTGATGCGCTGCAGTTCGGCTTCGTTATCGGCCTCGAAACGCAATACCAGCACCGGTGTGGTGTTGGATGCGCGAACCAGGCCCCAGCCATGGGGATAGTCGACCCGTACACCGTCGATGGTGGTCAGCTCGGCCCCTTCGCCCCATTTAGCGTCGTGCAGTGCATCAATGATGCTGAATTTGCTCTCTTCGGTCACATGGATATTGATTTCCGGCGTAGAAATATCGTTCGGGAAGGTCGCGAACAGCTCTTCGGCGCTCGCAGGCTCCTTGCTGAGGATCTCCAGCAGGCGCGCGGCACTGTAGATACCGTCGTCAAAACCGAACCAGCGCTCCTTGAAGAAGATGTGGCCGCTCATTTCGCCAGCCAGCAGGGCGCCGCTCTGCTTCATTTTCTTCTTGATCAACGAATGACCGGTCTTCCACATCAGGGGGCGACCACCATATTCCTTGATCAGCGGCACCAGGCGACGGGTGCATTTGACGTCGAAGATGATTTCCGCGTCGGGGTTGCGAGCCACCACATCCTTGGCGAACAGCATCAACAGACGGTCGGGGAACACCACGCTGCCGGTATTGGTCACTACGCCTACGCGGTCGCCGTCACCGTCGAAGGCCAGGCCCAGGTCGGCATTGGTTTCCTTGACCTTGGCGATCAGGTCTTCGAGGTTTTCCAGCTTGCCCGGGTCCGGATGGTGGTTGGGGAAGTTGCCATCCACGTCGCAGAACAGCGGGATGACCTCGCAGTTCAGGGCTTCGATCAGTTGCGGGGCGATCACGCCGGCCGCGCCGTTGCCGCAATCGACCACCACTTTCAGGCGACGGGCGAGTTTCACGTCCTTGACGATTTCGTCGTTGTAGCGCTCGAGGATATCGACCTTGGTCACGCTGCCCTTGCCGCTGCTCAGGTCGTTGGTCTTGAGGCGGGTATGCAGGGCCTGGATCTGCTCGTTGGCAAGGGTGTCGCCAGCGATCACGATCTTGAAGCCGTTGTAGTTGGACGGGTTGTGGCTGCCGGTGAGCATCACGCCCGATTTACCTGCCAGCACATTGGCGGCGTAGTACAGCGCAGGGGTCGGGACCAGGCCCACGTCGCTGACGTGGCAGCCGCTGTCGGCAATGCCCTTGATCAGTTGTTCGACCAGTTCGGGGCCGGACAGGCGGCCATCGCGACCGACGCATACGTTGGGTTCGCCTTGGGCCAGGCTCTGGGAACCGATGGCACGACCGATCCAGTAGGCGGTTTCGGCGGTCAGCGTCTCCGGCACCACGCCACGGATGTCGTAGGCGCGGAAGATGCTGTCAGGGAAGATCGGGGCGATTGCGGCTGGGGTGTTCATGGACGGGGCGCTCTATCAGAAGGTGACTGGACAGGCCGACGGACAGCGTCGGCAGGCTCAAGCTGAAGGGTATGACGGCGTTTTTGACAGAGAGTTCGTGGTGGGAAAGTGCCATGAGACAGCGTTACCCCGGCCTCGCACGCCTAATACATTGATTCCGGATGGGAAACCTAGCAGAAAGCCATTGCGCATTTTTTGCCCTGAAACAGAAGCTTAATAAACCGGCCGGGCAGGACGCCCGGCCGATCTCACCGGTCAGTGGCTGCCCGAGTGCCCGAAACCGCCTGCGCCGCGCTGACTCTCGTCGAATTCCTCGACCAGTTCGAAGTGGGCCTGGACCACCGGTACGAGCACGAGTTGGGCGATGCGTTCGCCCACCGCGATGTTGAATGTCGTATGGCCACGGTTCCAGCACGAGACCATCAGCTCACCCTGGTAGTCGGAATCGATCAGGCCCACCAGGTTGCCCAGCACGATACCGTGCTTATGACCCAGGCCCGAACGCGGCAGGATCAGAGCGGCCAGGCCCGGATCGCCGATGTACACCGACAGACCGGTGGGAATCAGCAGGGTCTGGCCTGGTTCCAGGATGGTGTCCTGCTTGAGCATGGCCCGCAAGTCGAGACCGGCGGAGCCCGGTGTGGCGTACTGCGGCAGCGGGAATTCGCTGCCGATGCGGGGGTCGAGGATCTTGGCTTGTAGAGCGTGCATGGAAAATTAAACCTGGTTCAGCCGTTCGGCGATAAAAGTGATCAGTTGGCGGGCGATCTTGCCCTTGCTGGTCTGGGCGAAAAGGGTGGCGTGCAACTGGCGGTCGATCACGCTGCAGGCGTTTTCTTCGCTGTTGAAGCCGATGCTCGGGTTGGCGACGTCGTTGGCGACGATCAAGTCCAGATTCTTGTCCTTGAGCTTGCGCGCGGCGTAATCGAGCAGGTTTTCGGTTTCGGCGGCGAAGCCGACGCTGAAAGGGCGGTCGGGACGGGTGGCGATTGTGGCAAGAATATCCGGGTTGCGGACCATTTGTAATAACAGGCCGTCGCCGCTTGTAGGGTCTTTCTTCAATTTTTGTGGGGCGACGACCTCGGGACGGTAGTCCGCAACCGCCGCCGAGGCGATGAACAGGTCGCAAGGGATGGCCGCTTCGCAGGCCGCCAGCATGTCCCGGGCGCTGACCACGTCGATGCGGGTCACCCGGTCCGGCGTCGGCAGGTGCACCGGGCCGGTGATCAGGGTGACCCGGGCGCCGGCTTCCACGGCGGCTTCGGCCAGGGCGAAGCCCATTTTCCCGGAGCTGTGGTTGGTGATGTAGCGCACCGGGTCGATGTTTTCCTGGGTGGGGCCGGCGGTGATCAGCACGTGTTTGCCGGTCAGCGCCTGGCGCTTGAAGCAATCGGCGGCGCATTGGGCCAGGTCGGTTGCTTCGAGCATGCGACCCATGCCGACATCCCCACAGGCCTGGCTGCCGGAGGCCGGGCCGAAGACTTTCAGGTCGCGGCTTTCGAGCAGTTGCAGGTTGGCCTGGGTGGCCGGGTCGCGCCACATGGCCTGGTTCATCGCCGGCGCGACCGCGACCACCGCGTCGGTGGCGAGCACCAGGGTGGTCAACAGGTCGTCGGCGATGCCTTGGGCCAGGCGGGCGATCAGGTCGGCGGTGGCCGGTGCGATCAGCACCAGGTCGGCCCACTTGGCCAGCTCGATATGCCCCATGGCGGCTTCGGCCGCCGGGTCGAGCAGATCCAGGTGGACCGGGTGCCCGGACAGGGCCTGCATGGTCAGCGGAGTGATGAACTCACTGCCGCCGCGGGTCATGACGACCCGTACTTCCGCGCCCTGGTCGATGAGTCGGCGAACCAGCTCGGCGCTCTTGTAGGCGGCAATGCCGCCGCCGACGCCCAGAACGATGCGTTTCCGATACAGCCGCTGCATAGGCCTGCCTTTCGATTTCAGTGGTCAGTGCAAGGCGAACCTCTTGGCAACCGCTTGCCAGGGTGCAAATCGCCTGCAAAAAAGATGGGCTACGATATCACAGCGTCCGCTATGGAACAGCGGCGCACCACTGACCAGGGAGGTCCTATGAGTATTCGTGATTGGCCGGCGGCCGAGCGGCCCCGGGAAAAGTTGTTGGAGTTGGGCCCGGCGAGTCTTTCCGACGCCGAGTTGCTGGCGATTTTCCTGCGAACCGGTGTTTCGGGCAAAAGCGCGGTGGACCTCGCTCGACACCTGCTGCGGCAATTCGGTTGCCTGCGCGTGCTGCTGGAGGCCGACCTGCGAACGTTCAGCGCGCAGTTGGGCCTGGGGCCGGCGAAATTCGCGCAATTGCAGGCGATCCTGGAGATGGGACGCCGGCACCTGGCCCAGGATCTGCGCCGCGCGTCGGTGCTGGAGAGCCCGTTGGCCGTGCGTGATTACCTCAAGGCCATGCTGCGCCATGAACCCCATGAAGTGTTCGGTTGCCTGTTCCTGGATTCGCGACACCGGGTGCTGGCCTACGAAGCGCTGTTTCGCGGTTCAATCGACAGCGCCAGCGTCTATCCGCGGCAAGTGGTCAAGCGCGCCCTGGCCCACAATGCCGCCGCGCTGATCCTGTGTCACAACCATCCTTCGGGCAACACCGAGCCGAGCCAGGCCGACCGGGTCCTCACCGAGCGCCTCCAGGAGGCGCTGGAACTGATCGATGTGCGGGTGCTCGATCATTTCATCGTGGGCGACGGGGAGCCGCTGTCCATGGCGGAGTCTGGGTGGATGTGAGGCGGTGGCAAGCTGTCAGCTTCAAGCCGCAAGTCCAGGGCAGGGTGTGATCTGAGCTTGCGGCTTACGGCTTGAGATTGACCTTCGAGTAATCCTGTCGACCAAACGGGCTGACCGCGTAACCCTGGACTTCCTTGCGAGCCAGCGCGAAGGCGGTGGGGTGCGCCAGGGGCAGCCATAGGGCCTGTTGCTGGATCTGTGCCTGGGCCTGCTCATAGAGCTTGGTGCGCACGCCCTGTTCGCTGGTGGTCTTGCCGGCTGCGATCAGCTTGTCCAGGTCGGCATTGCAATAGCGAGCGAAGTTGGTGCCGGACTTGACCGCCGCGCAGGAAAACTGCGGCGTGAGGAAGTTGTCCGGGTCGCCATTGTCGCCGGCCCAGCCCATGAACAGCAGGTCGTGCTCGCCGGCCTTGGCGCGGCGGATCAACTCGCCCCATTCGATCACGCGGATCTCGGCCTGGATGCCGATTTCCGCCAGGTCCGATTGCAGCAGTTGTGCGCCGAGGCTGGGGTTGGGGTTCAGCAGGCTGCCGGAAGGTCGGGTCCAGATCGTCGTCTTGAAACCGTCCTTCAGGCCCGCCTTGGCCAGCAGGTCGCGGGCCTTGGCCGGGTCATGGGCGTAGCCGGGCAGGTTCTTGGCGTAGCTCCAGGTGTTTGGCGGGTAAGGGCCGTTGGCCGCCTGGGCGGTGCCTTCGAAGACGGTCTTGAGGTAGCTGCCCTTGTCGAAGGCGAGATTGATGGCCTGCCGGACCTCGGGTTTGTCCAGCGGTGGGTGCTGGCTGTTGATCGCTACGAAAGCGGTCATGAAGGCGTCGGTCTGTTCCACTTTCAACGTCGGCTCCTGTCGGGCGGCCTGTACGTCGAGCGGCTTGGGCGAGAGGGCGATCTGGCATTCGTTGCGTCGCAGTTTCTGCAGGCGCACGTTCGCATCTGGCGTGATGGCGAAGACCAGCGGGTCTACCTGGGGCTTGCCGCCGAAATAGTCGCTGTTGGCCTTGTAGCGGATCGAAGCATCCTTCTGGAACCGGTTGAAAATGAACGGGCCGGTGCCGATGGGCTGGCCGTTGAGTTTTTCCGGCGTGCCGGCCTTCATCAACTGGTCGGCATATTCAGCCGAATAGATCGAGGCGAACCCCATGCTCAAGGTGGCCAGGAAGGTCGAGTCCGCGTGGTCAAGGGTGAAGCGCACGGTCAGCGGGTCGAGGGCGTCGATCTTCTTGATCAGCGCCGGCAGTTGCATGGATTGGGCGTGGGGGAAACCGCTCTGGGCGACTTTATGCCAGGGGTTGGCCGGATCCAGCATGCGCTCGAAACTGAACTTCACGTCCTCGGCGGTCAGCTCGCGGTGCGGAGTGAAATATTCGGTGCGATGGAATTTGACCTTGGGCCGCAGCTTGAACACATAGGTCAGGCCGTCGGGCGAGATATCCCACTGTTCGGCCAGGCTGGGGACCACCTTGCCGCTGGCGGTGTCGAAATCCACCAGTCGGTTCATCAGGACGTCGGCCGAGGCGTTGGTGGTCGTCAGGGAGTTGTATTGGACGACGTCGAACCCTTCCGGGCTGGCTTCGGTGCAGACGCTCAGGGCAGCGGCCTGGGCCAGGGGGCTGGCCAGCAGGGGGACGAGCAACAGTGATAGGGCAGCGAGGCGCATGAGCAGGTTCCTTGTGCAGGTCGGAGGCCCATCTGCGAGTGCAGTCTGGAAAAGGCCTACCCTAGTGGGCTCGTTGGCAAATGACTATCCCCTTTTTGCTTTTTCCGGCAGGCTTTGCAGGTCAATTGATGAGGCGAAACCCACTGGCGGTTGAAAAAACCTCAATCCAGCGACGAGCGGTCATGGGTCTCGCCAGCCTTTGCCCCAGTGATCCGGGGCTGCAGGCCTATGCATTCTCATGAAGACAAATCACACGGGCTGTTGTTGCACCGAGGTCTTTCTGGTATAAAGCAGCGCTCTTTTCTAGGGGCCCGGTTCCTTCACTGTAGGTGTAGCCGGTAAGACCCTTAAAGAAACGCGGCGCCTGGCGCCAAATGACTGAGAGATTAAGCGGCCAACCCATGCCGGGTTGGGCATGTGGTTTTAGAGGGCTGAGGCATGTCTAGAGTCTGTCAAGTTACCGGTAAGGGTCCGGTGACTGGGAATAACATTTCCCACGCAAACAACAAAACCCGTCGTCGTTTCCTGCCGAACCTGCAGCATCACCGCTTCTGGGTTGAGTCCGAGAAACGTTTTGTACGTCTGCGCGTATCTGCCAAGGGCATGCGTATCATCGACAAGCGCGGCATTGATGTCGTGCTGGCCGAACTTCGCCGCGATGGCAAGGTTTAAGGGAGCTAATCATGCGTGAATTGATTCGTTTGATCTCGAGCGCCGGTACTGGTCACTTCTACACTACCGACAAGAACAAGCGTACTACCCCGGACAAAATCGAGATCAAGAAATATGATCCGGTTGTTCGCAAGCACGTGATCTACAAGGAAGGCAAAATCAAGTAATTGATTTTTCCTTCTTACGAAAAAGGCCCGTATCGCGAGATGCGGGCCTTTTTTGTTGCTTGTCGGATCAGGAGCGCACCGCAATACCTGTCCGCCGTGAGGTCAGGCCCGCAAGACTCCCATCCTCAAGCCTTCTGTTCGAACACCACGTAGATCTTGCGGCACGGTTCCAGCACTTCCCAGGTACCCTTGAAACCTGCCGGGATCACGAAGCGGTCGCCGGCCCGCAAGGTCTTGGCATTGCCTTCCTGGTCTCGTAGTACGGATACGCCCTGGACGATCTCACAGTATTCATGCTCGGTGTAGTTGACGGTCCACTGACCGACGGCGCCTTCCCACACGCCAGCATTCATCTGCCCGCAAGGGCTGTTGTAGTGGTTGAACACGGCCTGCTCGGGGTCACCCTTGAGGACCTTGGCCGGATCCGGGCGATAACGGTCGGCGGCGGTGCTGGCCTGACTGAAGTCGACGATGTCCTGGATGTTCATTTGCGTAATCCCTGGTGAATGCCTGGAAGGTTCCGAGTCTATGTTTATTAAAATGAACATCGCAAGGCCGTTTACTGGCCTTGTGTCAAATATATTGAAACTTGAGGGGCGGCTGGTTTAGGGTGGCGGGTGCCCTGTGCCAAAAACGTATGCCGCGAATAGGCTGGCCGGGCAGAATTCTTGAGCGCTGCGCGCAGCACGGCGTTTATTTTCCAATAAGAGGAGGACACTCGCATGACCACCCTGACTCGTGCCGACTGGGAACAGCGTGCCCGCGATCTGCGCATTGAAGGCCGCGCCTTCATCAATGGCGAATACACCGATGCAGTGTCCGGTGAAACCTTCGAGTGCGTCAGCCCGGTCGATGGCCGTTTGCTGGGCAAGATCGCCAGCTGCGACGTTGCCGATGCCCAGCGAGCCGTAGAGAACGCACGCGCCGTCTTCAATTCCGGCGCCTGGTCGCGCCTGGCGCCGAGCAAGCGCAAAGCCACCATGATTCGTTTCGCCGGCCTGCTCAAGCAGCACGCCGAAGAGCTGGCCCTGCTCGAAACCCTGGACATGGGCAAGCCTATCAGCGACTCGCTCAACATCGACGTTCCCGGTGCGGCCCAGGCATTGAGCTGGAGCGGCGAAGCCATCGACAAACTCTATGACGAAGTGGCCTCGACCCCGCACGACCAACTGGGCTTGGTAACCCGCGAGCCGGTGGGTGTCGTGGGAGCTATCGTGCCGTGGAACTTCCCGCTGTTGATGGCCTGCTGGAAGCTGGGCCCGGCGCTGTCCACCGGTAACTCGGTGGTACTCAAGCCCTCGGAAAAATCCCCGCTGACCGCTATCCGTATCGCCGCCCTGGCTGTCGAGGCGGGCATTCCGAAAGGCGTGCTGAACGTGCTGCCCGGCTATGGTCATACCGTAGGCAAGGCCCTGGCCCTGCACATGGACGTCGATACGCTGGTGTTCACCGGTTCCACCAGGATCGCCAAGCAGTTGATGATCTATTCCGGCGAATCCAACATGAAGCGCATCTGGCTGGAGGCCGGTGGCAAGAGTCCGAATATCGTGTTCGCCGATGCCCCGGACCTGCAGGCCGCCGCCGAAGCGGCCGCCAGCGCCATTGCCTTCAACCAGGGCGAAGTCTGCACCGCCGGCTCGCGCCTGCTGGTGGAGCGCTCCATCAAGGACACTTTCCTGCCCCTGGTGATCGAAGCCCTCAAGGGCTGGAAGCCGGGTAATCCACTGGATCCGGCCACGACGGTCGGTGCGCTGGTGGACACCCAGCAGATGAACACCGTGCTGTCCTACATCGAGGCCGGTCATGGCGATGGTGCCAAGCTGGTGGCTGGCGGCAAGCGGATCCTGGAAGAAACCGGTGGCACCTACGTCGAACCGACGATTTTCGACGGTGTGAGCAATGCCATGAAAATCGCCCAGGAGGAGATCTTCGGCCCGGTCTTGTCGGTCATCGCCTTCGACACCGCCGAGCAAGCCATCCAGATCGCCAACGACACGCCCTATGGCCTGGCGGCGGCGGTATGGACCCGGGACATCTCCAAGGCCCACCTCACCGCCAAGGCCCTGCGGGCCGGCAGCGTGTGGGTAAACCAGTACGACGGCGGCGACATGACCGCGCCGTTCGGTGGCTTCAAGCAGTCGGGCAACGGACGCGACAAGTCGCTGCATGCGTTCGATAAATACACCGAGCTGAAGGCGACCTGGATCAAGCTCTGACAACGAAGACCCCGCGCTTCATGTAGCCCGGGTCCCTTGTGGGGGCGAGCTTGCTCGCGATAGCGGTAAGGCAGTCGACGACTCTGTTGAATGTTGCGCCGTCATCGCGAGCAAGCTCGCTCCCGCATTTGTTTTGGGCGAACACTGAAAAGCGAATAACTGTCCACAGGAGCGTGGAAATGCGTTGGGCGACTTATTTCGCCGTGTTGTCGTCAGTCCTGAGCGTCGGCCTGGCCCTGGGCGTAAGCATGCCGCTGGTGTCGCTGCGCCTGGAGAGCTGGGGCTATGGCTCGTTTGCCATTGGAGTGATGGCGGCCATGCCGGCCGTGGGAGTGTTGCTCGGTGCCAAGGTGTCGAGCCGCCTGGCGGCGCGTTTCGGCACGGCGGCCTTGATGCGCCTGTGCCTTTGGGGCGGCGCGGTGTCCATCGGGATGCTGGCGCTGTTGCCCAGCTATCCGGTATGGCTGGTATTGCGGTTGTTGATCGGTGTGGTCCTGACCCTGGTGTTCATTCTGGGTGAGAGCTGGATCAACCAGTTGGTCGTTGAACAGTGGCGGGGCCGACTTGTGGCGCTGTATGGCAGCAGCTACGCCTTGAGCCAACTGTCTGGTCCGTTGCTGCTCGGCGCCTTGGGCACCGAGCACGATTACGGCTTCTGGGTGGGCGTAGCCCTGCTGCTGGTCTCGCCGCTGTTATTGCTTGGCCGTAGCGGTGCTCCCAGCAGCGAAGCCTGCAGCGTTACGCTCAGGGATCTATGGGGTTTCTGCCGGGGCTTGCCCGCGATTGCCTGGGCCGTGTCGCTGTTCGCCGCGTTCGAGGCGATGATCCTGACGCTGTTGCCGGTGTATTGCCTGCGCCAGGGGTTCAGCGCCGATATCGCCTTGGCGATGGTCAGTACGGTGGTTGTGGGTGATGCCTTGTTGCAACTGCCCATCGGAGCCTTGGCCGATCGGTTGTCGCGCCGCTCGCTGTTCGCCGGTTGCGCGGTGGCGCTGACCTTGTCCAGCCTCGCTGTTCCATTGTTGATCGATACCTTGCTGATCTGGCCCCTGTGGGTGCTGTTCGGTGCCAGTGCGGGCGGATTGTTCACCTTGTCGTTGATCCTGATCGGCGAGCGTTATCGCGACGATGCGCTGGTGCGGGCCAATGCCCATATCGCCCAGCTGTGGGGGATCGGTTGCTTGATCGGCCCCTTGGTGGCGGGCGCGGGCAGCCAGTGGATCAGCGGCCATGCACTGCCCTTGTTCATGGCCGTGGGAGCGTTCGGGCTGGTGATCCTGTTGTTGCGCCAGGGAGCGTTTGGCACCGCGCAGACCGCCTGAATCCTGCAAGCGCGACACAGCGCCTACAGCATTCGCTCCAGCCCCACGGTGGTGGCGAACCAGGCGTTGAAGCGTCGCCACCAGCTACCCGGCTCGCTGTCCAGGTCGTGCAGTTTGCCGTTGTCCTCGGTGCTCCACACGAGCCTGCCATCCTTGAGCCGGGCTTGATAGCTGAGCGGCGGCGCCATGCCTTGCAAGGCCAGCTCACGCACTTGGCCGGCAAGTTCCGGGCTGTCCACCAGGACGCCTACCTCGGTGTTCCACAGCACTGAGCGCGGGTCGAAATTGAAAGACCCGATGAAGGACTTCTGCCGGTCGAAAATGATCGCCTTGCTGTGCAGGCTGGAATCCGATTCGCCGTAGGACTTGCTGTAGAACAGGTGGGGGCTGCTGCCTCCGGTATCCCCGGGTTGGCGGCGCAGTTCGAACAGGCGTACCCCATGCTCCAGCAACGCCCTGCGATAGGGCGCATAACCGCCATGCACCGCGGGTACATCGGTGGCTTCCAGTGAGTTGGTCAGCAGGCTCACCGAGACTCCGGCATCGGCGCGGCTGGTGAGGTACACCAGCCCTGGCTGACCGGGCACGAAATAGGCCGAAATCATGATCAGTTCGTCCTGCACCCCCGTCAGCTCCGGTCCCAACTGCGTGGTCAACAGCAACTGCGGATCCGGCTCGTCCTTGGCCAGCACTTTGCTAGGGGCGTCCCACAATGCCTGGTTCCAGGCCCAGATCAACTGAGTGCGCCAGATATCCAGGCGTGGCTGAGTCCTGTAGGTGGTCAGCTGTCGGTACAGCGCCTGGTTCTCCTTGTGCGTCTGTTCCAGGGACTCCTGCAGGCGTTGGCGACTGTTGGCCAAGTCCTGGGCGGTGGGGCGATGGGACAGGAATTGCTCGATGGGCTTGCTCAGGGCACTGTTCCAGTACTGGTCGAAGCTGTGTCCCAGCTGTTCGGCTACCGGGCCGACGCCTAGCAGGTCGATGTCGGTGAAGTTGAGGTTGGGCTCGGCATCGAAATATTCATCCCCCAGGTTGCGCCCGCCGACGATCGCCATGCTGTTGTCCGCCAGCCAGAGCTTGTTGTGCATCCGCCGATGCTGCAACGACAGGTTGAACAGGCGCCCCAGGCCACGGGTTACACCGGTGGCGCGCCCCAGGTGCAGCGGGTTGAACAGGCGGATCTCGATCTGTGGATGTGCGGCGAGGGTGGCGATGATTTGCTCCTGGCCGTCGCTGGTGGTGTCGTCCAGCAGGATCCGCACTCGCACGCCGCGGTCGGCGGCCTTGAGCAACTCATCCACCAGCATCCGCGTGCTGATGCCGTCGTGCACGATGTAGTACTGCAAATCCAGGCTGCTCTGGGCCTGGCGAATCAGCTCGGCGCGGGCGGAGAAGGCGTCGGCGCTGTCGGACAGCAGGCGGAACCCCGAGCGCCCCTCGTGCGGGGCGGCCTGGCTCTGGACCGAGCGGCCGAAGGAAGACTGTGAGGCCGGCAGCGCCTGGGACGGCTCGCGAGTGACATCAAGACTGGCGCAGCCACCCAACAGCGAGGCGATTAACAGTAGAGCAGTCAGGATCGGTCTGGGTCTCACGTAGGAGCGTTCCGCAAGTTGGCATCTATCGGCTGTCGGGTGCTGCTTCCCTGCGTAAGTTCAGACGACGTCGCGTTGGCTTTCGTTCAACAACGCGATGGCGGCCGCACCGACCCTGCGCACGGCTTCTTCGATCTGTGCCGTTGGTTTGGCAGCGTAGTTCATCCGCAGGCAATTGCGGTATTTGCCCGACGCGGAAAAGATGCTGCCGACGGCGACCTGTACGCCCTGGTCGTTCAGGACCCGGTTGAGCTTCAGCGTATCGAAGCCTTCGGGCAACTCGACCCACAGCATGAAGCTGCCCCGTGGGCGACTGGCCCGGGTACCCGGCGGAAAGTAGCGACTGACCCAATCGATCATCACGTCGCGATTGCGCTGGTACTGGGTGCGCATCCGGCGCAAGTGGGGTTCGAAATGCCCGGCCTTGAGGAACTCGGCGATGGCGATCTGCGGCTGCGGGGCGGTGGAACCGGTGCTGATGTATTTCATGTGCAGCACCCGTTCCAGATAGCGTCCCGGCGCTACCCAGCCGACCCGCAGGCCGGGTGCCAGGGTCTTGGAAAACGAACTGCAAAGCAGGACTCGGCCGTCTTCGTCGAAGGATTTGATCGTGCGTGGTCGTGGATAGGTGTAGGCCAGTTCCCCATACACATCGTCTTCGATAATCGCCACGTCGAAGCGTTGAGCCAGGGTCAGCAGGGCGCGTTTATTGGCGTCCGGCATGATATAGCCCAGCGGGTTGTTACAGCTGGGCGTCAACTGTATGGCCTTGATCGGCCACTGTTCCAACGCCAGTTCCAATGCATCCAGGCTGATACCGGTCAGTGGGTCGGTGGGGATTTCCAGTGCTTTCATGCCCAGGCCCTTGAGGGTCTGCATGGCGCCGTGAAAGCTGGGGGAGTCTACCGCGACGATATCGCCTTGCTCGCAAGTGGCGCGAATGCTGACCGACAGCGCCTCGTGGCAACCGGTAGTGACGATCAGGTCACCCGCCCCGAGCGTGCAGCCGCAAGCCAGTAACAGGCGGGCGATCTGCTCGCGCAGTGCCAGGTTGCCGTAGATATTGTCGTAATACAGCCCCGGCATATCCTGCCGGCGGCTGATTTGCGCCAGGCTGCGCAGCAGCGGTTTCATGGTCGGTGAGTGGATATCCGGCATGCCGCGCCCCAGCTGTACCACGTCCTTGCGCGGCACCGCACGTATCAGTTCAAGCACCTGGTCCCATTGGGAGATGTCCACCGGACGCTGGGCCGGGCGGCCAACCGCCGGCAGCTCGGGCAATTCTCGGCTGACCGGCACGAAATAACCGGACTTGGGCTTCGGCATCGCCAGGCCGCTGTCTTCCAATACGCGGTAGGCCTGCTGCACCGTACTCAGGCTGACCCCGTGCTCCACGCTCAGGGCCCGCACCGACGGCAGCCGGTCGCCCGGACGATAGAAGCCCTGTTCGATGCGAGTGCCGAGCAATTCGGCGAGGTTCACGTAGAGGGTCATGGCGTACTCTCGATAGAGGTGAGAACGATACCGATACAGTTGGCCGGGAAAAACAGGATTCAGTGACGGAAAAGCCTTATCTGTATGCTTCTAAAAGACAGTGGTTGAATCTGTATTGCATTTGGCCGTCCGCGCATCATGAAAGCTCTGGCTACCCAAGTAAACAGGAGCGATGAAAATGAACGGCTTGAGCGATGTACGGCTGGCGCTGCACGGTCAGGAACTCCAGGCGGGGCAGGAAAGGGAGTTGCGCAATCCAATGCTGCGCAGCGGGCCTGCCTGCCTGAGCCGCTGGGGCCTGTTCTGGCATCGCTTGCATACACGCAAGGCCTTGCTGGAGCTGACGCCCGAACAGTTACGGGATATCGGGTTGACGCGTGAACAGGCGAGGGAGGAGGGGCTCAAGCCATTCTGGCGGCTTTGAGCAATCGCTCGCCAAGCGCAGACGGGGATGGCGAGAGTCTGGATGCCCTCGCCACACCCCACCATGGATCAGACCAGCTCTTTCATCCTGTGCCACAGCATGCCCAGCGCCAGCAGCGGCGAGCGCAAGTATTTGCCGCCGGGGAAGGTGATATGGGGCACCCGGGCGAACAGATCGAACCTGCCGCTTTGTTGCCCGCTGATGGCCTCGGCCAGCAACTTGCCGGCCAGGTGCGTGGCATTCACCCCATGGCCTGAGTAAGCCTGGGCGAAATACACATTGGGTTGATCCTTCAGCCGGCCGATCTGCGGCAGGCGATTGGCGCCGATGCCGATCATCCCACCCCACTGATAATCGATTTTCACATCAGCCAGTTGCGGGAAGACCTTGAGCATCTTCGGACGCATATAGGCGCCGATGTCCTGCGGATCCCGCCCCGAATAATGACAGGCGCCGCCGAACAGCAAGCGTCGGTCCGCCGAAAGACGATAGTAATCCAGCGCCACTCGCTGATCGCAGACAGCCATGTTCTGTGGCAATAGACGCTGTGCCAGGTCCTCGCTCAGGGGTTGTGTGGCAATGATGTAGCTGCCGGCCGGCAGCACCTTGCCGCTCAGTTCCTGGTTGAGGCCATTGAGATAGGCATTGCAACCCAGGACCAGGGTCTTGGCGCGGACCGAGCCCTGTTGTGTATGTACCGTCACTTCCGGGCCGTAGTCGATGCGCGTGACCGCCGATTGCTCGAACAGGCCGACCCCCAGGCGCTGTGCCGCATCGGCTTCGCCCAGGGCCAGGTTCAGCGGGTGCAGGTGGCCCGAGCCCATGTCGATCAGGCCACCCACGTAGCGATCCGAACCCACTACGCTGTGCATCTCGTGGGCCTGCAGCAGTCTCGTTGTGTGGCGATAACCCAGGGCGCGCAATTCTTCGGCGTCTTCGGCGAAACCTTCCAGGTCGGCAGGTTTGTTGGCGAGGTCGCAATAACCCCAGGTCAGGTCGCAAGGAATCTGAAAGCGCTCGATGCGTTGTCGGACGATTTCTACCGCTTCCAGGCCCATGAGTTTCATCTCGCGCACGCCATCGGCCCCGATGACCGGGGCGAACTGATCGAGGCCATGGCCGACGCCACGGATCAACTGGCCGCCGTTACGCCCGCTCGCCCCCCAGCCGATCTTGTGTGCCTCCAGCAAGATGACGCTCATGCCGCGCTCGGCCAGTTCGATGGCGGTGTTCAGCCCGGAAAACCCGCCGCCGACCACGCACACATCCGCCATCCGCTCGCCTTGCAGCACTGGGTGGTCCGGCTGTGGCAGGCTGCTGGCGGCGTAATAGGAGGCGGCGTGTGCGTGGCTCGGGACAGCTTGCTGAACACGGGCGTTCATGTGCGTAATCCTGATTGTCATGTTTGAGAAATTTTACGGAGCATAAGCCGCGACTTTGCTCGTGAGCAACATCGGTCGGCCGACGCTGTCTGGCCCACTGCTTTTAAGGCAGAATCCCGAACTGTCTCGCCTTGGTAGCCGTTTCGATGAGTTGCAACAGTCAAAAAATCCGCACGCTGCGCCAGCAGATCCCGTCGTTCGAATGTGTGCCGGGCTGCCATGACTGCTGCGGACCGGTGACGACGTCCCCCGAGGAAATGGCCCGTCTGCCGCGCAAGACCCGGGCCGAACAGGACGCCGCCCTGGAAGCGCTCGATTGCGTTCACCTGGGACCGAACGGTTGCACCGTCTATGACGAGCGACCGTTGATCTGTCGGCTGTTCGGCACCACGGCGAGTCTGCCATGCCCCAATGGCCGGCGCCCGGTGGAGCTGATCCATCCGCGGGTCGAGCAGCAGATCCATGAGTACATGGCCAGCAATCGGCAGGTATTGGTCTGACGCCGCAACGCCCAGGTTCAATCCGGAATCGGCAGGTTCAGGCTCTCCTTCACCTCTTCCATCACGATGTAGCTCTTGGATTCACGCACGTGGGGCAGCTTGAGCAGGATGTCTCCCAGCAGCTTGCGATACGAGGCCATTTCGGAAATCCGTGCCTTGACCAGGTAGTCGAAATCCCCCGACACCAGGTGGCATTCCAACACATGGGGCAATTTCAGCACGGCGCGTCGGAATTCTTCGAAAGTGTCGCCGGACTTGTAGTCGAGGCTGATCTCGACAAACACCAGCAGGCTGCCTTTGAGGTGCTGCGGGTTTAGCCGGGCGTTGTAGCCCATGATGATCCCTTCGCGCTCCAGGCGCCGCACCCGCTCGGTACACGGTGTGGTGGACAGGCCGACCTTTTCGCCCAGCTCGGTGAAGGAGATCCGCCCGTCGGCCTGGAGGATGCGCAGGATGTTGCGGTCGATCTTGTCCAGCTCGCGTTTGGTCTGTGTATTGGTACGCACAGGGGATGCTCCTCCATGAAAAGGGTTTTTGCCGAGAATTCTCGCCAAATATAGGCATTTATATAGTGAAAAGCACTGGCTGATCTTTTTTAAACTGCGCGCATCAAAGCTGTGTACAACAAACGTCAGCGGTTATCCGCGATGAGGTCATAAAATGCGCGTTCTGGTCTTGGGTAGCGGCGTCATCGGCACTGTCAGTGCTTACTATCTGGCCCGGGCCGGGTTTGAAGTGGTGGTGGTCGACCGTCAGCCGGCGCCGGCCATGGAAACCAGCTTCGCCAACGCCGGCCAGGTATCGCCGGGTTATGCCTCGCCGTGGGCCGCGCCGGGTGTGCCGCTCAAGGCCATCAAGTGGCTGCTGCAGCGTCATGCTCCGCTGGCCATCAAGGCTACTGCCGACATCGACCAGTACCTGTGGATGGCGCAGATGCTGCGCAATTGCACCGCCAGCCGTTATGCCATCAACAAGGAGCGCATGGTGCGCCTGTCGGAGTACAGCCGCGACTGCCTCGACGAACTGCGCGCCGAAACCGGCATTGCCTACGAAGGCCGTACCCTGGGGACGACACAGTTGTTCCGTACCCAGGCCCAGCTCGACGGCGCGGCGAAAGACATCGCGGTGCTGAAGGAGTCCGGCGTGCCCTTCGAGGTGCTCGATCGCGAAGGCATCGCGCGGGTCGAGCCGGCCCTGGCCAATGTCACCGATATCCTCGCCGGCGCCTTGCGGTTGCCCAACGACCAGACCGGCGATTGCCAGATGTTCACCACGCGCCTGGCGGAAATGGCCGTCAAGCTCGGTGTGGAATTCCGCTTCGGCCAGAACATCCAGCGCCTGGACTCTGCCGGCGACCGCATCAACGGCGTCTGGATCGACGGCAAGCTGGAAACCGCCGACCGCTACGTCCTGGCCCTGGGCAGCTATTCGCCGCAATTGCTCAAGCCCCTCGGTATCCGTGCACCGGTGTATCCGCTCAAGGGTTACTCCCTGACCGTGCCGATCACCAATCCGGCAATGGCGCCCACCTCGACCATCCTCGACGAAACCTACAAGGTGGCGATCACCCGCTTCGACAACCGCATCCGCGTGGGTGGCATGGCGGAAATCGCCGGTTTCGACCTGTCCCTGAACCCGCGTCGCCGCGAAACCCTGGAGATGATCGTCAACGACCTTTATCCTCAGGGCGGTGACCTGGCCCAGGCCAGTTTCTGGACCGGCCTGCGCCCGACCACCCCGGACGGTACGCCAATCGTCGGCGCCACGCCGTTCAGGAACCTGTTCCTGAACACCGGCCATGGCACGCTCGGCTGGACCATGGCTTGCGGTTCCGGTCGTCTGCTGGCGGACCTGATGGCTCGGAAAAAGCCACAGATCAGCGCCGAAGGCCTCGATATTTCCCGTTATGGCAGCAAACATCAGGAGTCTGCGAAACATGGCAATCCAGCGCCAGCTCACCAATGACCGCATGAGTCAGGTTGTGGTGCACAACGGCACCGTTTACCTGGCCGGGCAAGTCGGCGACGACATGAGCGCCGGCATTGAACAACAGACCCGCGAAACCCTCGCCAATATAGAGCGTCTTCTCGACCTGGCCGGGACCGACAAGAGCCGCTTGCTGTCGGTGACGATCTACCTGAAAGACATCGAGGCGGATTTCGCAGGCATGAACGCGGTCTGGGACAAATGGCTGCCCCAAGGTGTCGCGCCGGCACGGGCCACAGTGCAGGCCCGGCTCTGCGAGCCGGAAATCCTCATTGAACTGTCGGTCGTGGCCGCGCTGCCGTAAACCGATCGAACCAGTCCCTCTCCCGGCGCTGTTGATGGTGCATGCCGTCAGCCAGCGCCGGTTTTTTACCCTGTCCGACTATTAGAAGTCTGCCGCCATGCGTCCTGCCCGTGCCCTGATCGATCTCCAAGCCCTGCGTCATAACTACCAACTGGCCCGCGAAGTCACAGGGGCCAAGGCCCTTGCGGTCATCAAGGCCGACGCCTACGGGCACGGTGCGGTACGTTGCGCCGAGGCCCTGCAGGACAGTGCCGATGGGTTCGCCGTGGCCTGCATCGAAGAGGCCCTGGAGTTGCGGGCCGGTGGGATCCGTGGGCCGATCTTGCTGCTGGAAGGCTTTTTCGAAGCCGATGAATTGGCGTTGATCGTCGAGCATGACTTGTGGTGTGTCGTGCACTCGTTGTGGCAGCTCGAAGCGATCGAGAAAGCGACGATGAGCAAGCCGATCACCGTCTGGCTCAAGCTTGACTCCGGGATGCATCGGGTCGGCTTGCACCCGGCGGACTATCAAGGCGCCTACCGTCGACTGCTGGCCAGCGGCAAGGTGGCGAAGATCGTGTTGATGACTCACTTTGCCCGTGCCGATGAGCTGCATGACCCCAGCACTGTCCAGCAACTGACGGTGTTCGAGGCTGCGCGCCAGGGCCTGGTGGCGGAAACGAGCCTGCGCAATTCACCGGCGGTTCTGGGTTGGCCGCAGATACCAAGCGACTGGGTGCGTCCGGGCATCATGCTGTATGGCGCGACGCCCTTCGAGGAGGCCCAGGCCACGGCGTCACGCCTGCAACCGGTGATGACACTGGAGTCGAAGATCATCAGCGTGCGGGAATTGCCCGCCGGCGAGCCGGTGGGATACGGCGCCCGTTTCGTGACCGCGCAACCGACCCGGGTCGGGGTGGTTGCCATGGGCTATGCAGACGGCTATCCGCGCCAGGCGCCGACCGGTACGCCGGTGCGGATCGACGGACAGCCCAGCCAACTGGTCGGGCGAGTGTCGATGGACATGCTGTGTGTCGACCTGACGCACCTGCCCCAGGCCGGCCTCGGTTCCACCGTTGAGCTTTGGGGAAAGCACGTGCTCGCCAGTGACGTGGCGAAGGCCGCCGGGACGATTCCCTATCAGATTTTTTGTAACCTGCGACGAGTGCCACGGCTCTATTCCGAGGGCTGAGGCGAGGCTGGGTCGACCGGAGGTCGCTTCACCGCACGGGATTCGGGCCAAAGTGTTGTAAATACTGAACGCTGTCGCCATGATAACGCTCACTTACCACACAACACTCCCTGGAGGTTCCTGCATTGGACGTCGGTGAACGACTGCAAGCCATTCGTAAACTCAAAGGTCTTTCCCAGCGTGAACTCGCCAAGCGCGCGGGCGTTACTAATAGCACCATTTCCATGATCGAGAAAAACAGCGTCAGCCCCTCGATCAGCTCGCTGCGCAAGGTTCTCGGCGGGATTCCCATGTCCATGGTCGAATTCTTTTCCGAGGAAATCCTCCAGGAGAAACCTACCCAGATCGTCTACAAAGCCAACGAATTGATCGACATCTCCGATGGTGCCGTGACCATGAAGCTGGTGGGCAAGGCGCACCCGAGCCGGGCGATTGCCTTTCTGAACGAAATCTATCCGCCTGGCGCCGATACTGGTGACGAGATGCTCACCCACGAGGGCGAGGAAACCGGGATCCTGGTGGAGGGCCGGTTGGAGTTGGTGGTGGGGGCCGAGACATTCGTGCTCGAGGCAGGCGACAGCTACTATTTCGAGAGCACCAAGCCACACCGTTTTCGTAATCCGTTCGATACGCCGGCGCGACTGATCAGCGCAGCTACGCCGGCCAATTTCTAGGAAAAACGGCGCCGAGCCTGGATGGCAAAGGCGCCTGGGGGTGAGCGGGCCATGGCTGACAAGACCCTTGCGACTTTAGGGTTGTTTCAGTGTGGCAGGCTTACCGCTATACTTGCGCCCGCCTGCAAACCGTGGCCGCAGGCGTGACTAGCCACCATTGAGGGTGTACGCGTGAACCTAATTATGAAAATGCTGGCTGCACCAGCAACCGTATTGGCCCTATGGGCTGCGAGCGCTCAAGCGGCGCCCAACGATGAAATCGCCAAGCGTCTTGAACCCGTCGGCCAGGTTTGTGTTCAGGGGAAAGAATGCAAGGGCATGGAAGTCGCCGCTTCGGCTGGTGGCGCTGGTGGGGCCAAGGCACCGAAGGATGTCATTGCGAAACACTGCAATGCATGCCACGGCACTGGCTTGCTGGGTGCCCCTAAAATCGGTGACAAAGCGGCCTGGAAAGAGCGTGCCGATCACCAGGGCGGTCTTGACGGTATCCTGGCCAAGGCCATCACCGGTATCAATGCCATGCCGCCTAAAGGCACTTGCGCCGATTGCTCGGATGAGGAGCTCAAGGGCGCAATCAAAGAGATGTCTGGCCTGTAAAAGCCAACAGCCCGCATCCATCCGGAAAAGCCGCTTACGAGCGGCTTTTTTGTGCCTGCGGCTTTGCAACGCTGTTCATCGCAACCAAGACCCGTCAATCTCGGTCCAACCCACATTCACGGAGCAGGTCGGAGGGGCCGATGGTGCAATTGTGTTCAATCGAACAGGCGGTGGACGAGGTGCTGGAGCGGTTGCCGACGCACATTCACCTTGGCATGCCCCTGGGGCTGGGCAAGCCCAACCTGTTCGTCAACGCGCTTTACCGACGCATCGCCCAACTGCCGGAGCGGCAGCTGACCCTCTACACGGCGCTGAGCCTGGGACGGCCGAACCTGGGCGATGGTTTGCAGAAGCGTTTCCTGGAGCCCTTCATCGAGCGTGTCTTTGGCGACTACCCCGAACTGGATTATCTCGCCGACCTGCATCGGGACAGCCTGCCGGCCAATATCCGGGTCCAGCAATTCTTCCTGCAGCCCGGCAGCCTGTTGCACAGTGCTTCGGCCCAGCAGGACTACGTCAGCAGCAATTACAGCCATGCGGCCCGGGACATCAACGCCGCCGGCCTGAACCTGGTGGCACAACTGGTGGCGAGCGACCCGCAATACCCGGATCGCCTGAGCCTCAGCTGCAACCCCGACATCACCCTCGACCTGTTGCCGATGATCGCCAAGCGGCGCGCGGAGGGGGAGACGATCCTCATGCTGGGGCAGGTCCACAGCGACCTGCCCTACATGCCGGGCGATGCTGAGGTCGGCATCGACACCTTCGACCTGTTGATCGATGAGAAGGACAGCCACCGGTTGTTTTCCACGCCGAACATGCCGGTGGGGTTCCAGGATCATTTCATCGGCCTGCACGCCAGCACCCTGGTGCGCGACGGCGGCACCTTGCAGATTGGCATCGGCTCGATGGGCGACGCGCTGACGGCGGCACTGTTGGCGCGCCAGGCCGACAACGCCGGATACCAGGCCCTGCTGGCGGACCTGAACCTCAGCCAGTGGGCCCGGTTGATCGAGCGCGAGGGCGGGGTCGAACCGTTTGCCAAGGGGCTGTACGGCTGCAGTGAAATGTTCGTCAACGGCCTGTTGGCGCTGGCGGAAGCGGGGATCATCCGGCGCAAGGTCTATCCCGACGAGCCGACCCAGGAACAGGCCAACGCCGGTACCCTCGACGAGGCGGCCCAGCCCGATGGCGTCTGCATCCATGGCGGGTTCTTTCTTGGGCCGCGCAGTTTCTACGAGCGCCTGCACGAGCTGCCCCAGAGCAGGCGGCTCGAATTCAATATGACCCGTATCAGTTTCATCAACGAGCTGTACGGCCAGGAGCGGCTCAAGCGCTTGCAACGGCTCGATGCCCGGTTCATCAACACGGTGTTCACCATGACATTGCTGGGCGCCGGGGTGGCTGACCAGCTGGAAGACGGGCGGGTGCTCAGCGGCGTGGGAGGGCAATACAACTTCGTTGCCCAGGGCCATGCGCTGGAGGGCGCGCGTTCGATCCTGCTGCTGCGCAGCTGGCGCGAGGCAGGGGGCGAGGTCAGCTCCAACATCGTCTGGGAGTACGGCCACTGTACCATTCCCCGGCATTTGCGAGACATCGTGGTTACCGAGTACGGTATCGCCGACCTGCGGGGCAAGACCGATGCCGCAGTGATCGAGGCGCTGCTCAATATCAGCGATTCCCGGTTCCAGCCGGGGCTGATCGAGCAGGCACAAAACGCCGGCAAGCTGCCGAAGGATTTCCGTCTCGATCCGCGATTCGCCGAGAACACTTCGCAGCGCTTGCAGACGATCCAGGCACGGCATCCGAATCTTTTCCCGGAGTACCCGCTGGGCTGCGATTTCGACGCTGAAGAGCGGGACCTGCTGCGGGCGCTGAACTGGCTCAAGAGCAAGTTCAAGCTCACCGAGATCCTGGAATTGGGTAAAGCCGCGCTGGACGCACCGCAGCCGTGGGAATTTGCCCAGCACCTGGAGCGGATGCAACTGACGAGCCCTGAAGGCCTGAAGGAGGAGCTGGCCCAGCGGTTGTTGCTGGCGGGTCTCAAGGCCACTGCGCCATAGCGATCAGCCTGAGACGCCTATGGGCGCGCGCCTGCTCGCGATAGCGGACTATCAGCCAACTCGATGCTGGATGTGCGACCTCATCGCGAACAGGCTTGCGCCCACAGGGTTGCGGATCAATCGATAAAGGTCACGACCCCGCCTTCCAGGGATTGCACCCGGGCCAGGGATTCGACGCGATAGCCTTGGGCATCCAGCTCCGCGCGCCCGCCCTGGAACGATTTCTCGATCACGATCCCCAGTCCGGCCACGGCTGCGCCTGCCTGCTTGATGATGGAGATCAGCGCCTGGGACGCCTTACCGTTGGCCAGGAAGTCATCGATGATCAGCACGCGGTCGCTGCTGGTCAGGTGGCGCGGGCTGATAGCTACGGTGTTTTCGGTTTTCTTGGTGAACGAATACACGGTAGCCGACAGCAGGTTTTCCGTCAGGGTCAGGGATTGCTGCTTGCGGGCGAAGATCACCGGTACGCCCAGGTTCAGGCCGGTCATGATCGCCGGGGCAATGCCCGAGGCTTCGATGGTGACGATCTTGGTCACGCCCGAATCCCTGAACCGCGCGGCAAATTCGTCGCCGATCAGCTTCATCAGCTGCGGGTCGATCTGGTGGTTCAGGAAGGCGTCGACTTTCAGAACCTGATCGGAAAGCACGATGCCTTGTTCACGGATTTTCTGGTGCAGGGCTTCCATGAAGCCTCCTTTGGTGGCGCTTTCGACGCCTGAGGTCAGTTGAAAAAATCGATTCTAGCGTTTGAGCATCGCGCGTATATCGGCCAGGGCGTTGTTGCCTCGCACGGCCTTCACTTCGGTCGGCGTGTCGTCGTTGCCTTCCCAGGCCAGATCATCCGGCGGCAGTTCGTCGAGGAAGCGGCTCGGGGCGCAGTCGATCACCTCGCCGTATTGCTTGCGCTTGGCGGCGAATGTGAATGCCAGCGTCTGGCGTGCCCGGGTGATGCCGACGTAGGCCAGGCGCCGTTCTTCTTCGATGGTGTCGGCTTCGATGCTGGAGCGGTGGGGCAGGATTTCCTCTTCCATGCCCATGATGAACACGTAGGGAAACTCCAGGCCCTTGGAGGCATGTAGGGTCATCATCTGCACGCCTTCGGCACCTTCTTCCTCTTCCTGCTGGCGCTCGAGCATATCGCGCAGCACCAGCTTGCCGATGGCGTCCTCGACGGTCATTTCGCCGTCTTCGTCTTTTTCCAGGGTGTTCTTCAACGCTTCGATCAGGAACCAGACATTGCCCATGCGGTAGTCGGCGGCCTTGTCGCTGGAGCTGTTGGTGCGCAGCCAGTTTTCATAGTCGATGTCCATGACCATGCTGCGCAGCGCCGAGATCGGGTCTTCCCCGGCGCACTGCTCGCGTACCTTGTCCATGAAGCGCTTGAAGCGCGCCAGGCGATCGGTGAAACGGCTGTCCAGGTGTTCGCCCAGGCCGATTTCATCGGTGGCGGCATACATCGAGATCTTGCGCTCGGTGGCGTAGTTGCCAAGTTTTTCCAGGGTGGTGGAACCGATTTCCCGGCGCGGGACGTTGATCACCCGCAGGAAGGCGTTGTCGTCATCCGGGTTCACGATCAGGCGGAAATAGGCCATCAGGTCCTTCACTTCCTGGCGGCCGAAAAAGCTGTTGCCACCGGACAGGCGATAAGGGATCTGATGATGCTGAAGCTTGAGTTCGATCAGCTTGGCCTGGTAGTTGCCGCGATACAGGATGGCGAAGTCGCTGTAGGGCCGGTCGGTGCGCAGGTGCAGGCTGAGGATTTCCATGGCCACGCGCTCGGCTTCGGCATCTTCGTTGCGGCAGCGGATCACACGGATCTCGTCACCGTGGCCCATCTCGCTCCACAGCTGTTTTTCGAATTCGTGAGGGTTGTTGGAAATCAACACGTTGGCGCAACGCAGGATACGGCTGGTGGAACGGTAGTTCTGCTCCAGCATCACCACCTTGAGCGATGGGTAGTCTTCCTTGAGCAGCATCAGGTTTTCCGGCCGGGCACCGCGCCAGGCGTAGATCGACTGGTCGTCGTCGCCCACCACGGTGAACTGGTTGCGTTTGCCGATCAGCAGCTTCACCAGCAGGTACTGGCTGGCGTTGGTGTCCTGGTATTCGTCCACCAGCAGGTAGCGGACTCTGTTCTGCCATTTCTCCAGGATGTCGGCGTGGTCCTGGAACAGCTTGACCGGCAGCAGGATCAGGTCGTCGAAGTCCACCGCGTTGAAGGCCTTGAGCGTGCGCTGGTAATGGGCGTAGACGATGGCGGCGGTCTGTTCCTTGGGATTGCGAGCGTTCTCCAGGGCTTCGGGAGGCAGCACCAGGTCGTTCTTCCAGGCGCCGATCATGTTCTTGATCTCGTCGACGCCGTCGTCGCCGGAGTATTCCTTCTGCATGATGTCGGTCATCAGGGCCTTGACGTCGGTCTCGTCGAAAATCGAAAAGCCCGGCTTGTAGCCCAGCCGCACATGCTCCTTGCGGATGATGTTCAGCCCCAGGTTGTGAAAGGTGCAGACCGTCAGGCCCCGGCCTTCGCCAGGACGCAGCAGGCCGCCGACCCGTTCCTTCATTTCCCGGGCAGCCTTGTTGGTGAACGTCATGGCGACGATGTATTGGGCACGAATGCCGCAATTCTGGATCAGGTGCGCGATCTTGCGGGTGATCACGCTGGTCTTGCCGGAGCCTGCACCGGCGAGCACCAAAAGTGGGCCGCCGACATAGTTCACGGCTTCTTGCTGCCGGGGGTTGAGTCGGGACATGACGGGGTCTGGGAGTCGTTTGCGAAAATGGGCCGGCATTTTAACAGGCTCAGCGAATTGTGCTGCTCTGTCCGACTTGTGACTCGACAACTGACGCAAATCACCGTTTTGCCTGTGCCATGCGGAATTTGCGGCAGATTTGCGGAGAATGTTCGATTTTTGGATGAAAAAATCGCCAGAAGCCTGTATTTGAGAACCATTGACATTGGTCATTGCCGATTGGCAGGTCATAATGCCCGGCGCCTACCACCTTGCAGAGTCTAGGGAGTCAGCTTGTCCACGCCTGTCGAACCCTTGCGTTTGCTGTTATTGGCCGAAGAGCCTGAGTGGCCGGCGATACTGCGCGAGTGCCTGGCGCCCATGGCGGGCTCGATCGTGTTGACCAGCGCCCCGGACTGGGAGTCGGTCAGCGACCTGTTCGAAGACAATCGTAGTGCCGTGCTGCTGACCGTCGCGGCATTGCAGCCGGCACCCGGCCGTTGCCGCCTGCCGACTGTCCTGCTGTTGGAGCAGGAACCTGCGACACCGCCCGATGGCGCCAGCGACTGGCTGGTGCGCGACACGCTCGACAGCGCGACCCTGCGTCGTTGCCTGCGCCATGTACGCGAGCGCGGTGTGCTGGAAAACACGTTGCAGCGCCTGGCCGAGCAGGACCCCTTGACGGGCATCGCCAACCGCCAGGGTTTCCAGACCCTGCTGGCGGCGCGCCTGGCCGAGAACGAAGGTCGCGGCCTGGCACTCGGTCATCTGGACCTGGACAACTTCCGCCACGCCAACGATGCCCTGGGCCACCAGGCCGGCGACCGCTTGATCCTGCAAGTGGTGTCGCGCCTCAAGGGTTCGCTCGAGGCCGGCGACCAATTGGCGCGATTGGGCAGCGACGAATTCGCCTTGCTGATCGATACCCGCCGCGCGCCGCAACGGGCCGAGTGGATCGCCGAGCGCATCACCCAGGCCATGGCCGAGCCGTATTGGGTGGACGGCGAGAGCCTGTTGATCGGTTGCAGCCTGGGCATCGCCCATGCCCGCGCCCAGGCCGGCGCCGACCCGCTGATGTGGCACGCCCACATCGCCATGCAGCAGGCCAAGAGCACCCAGGGCTGTACCTTTCATATCTTCAACGAACGTATCAACCGCAATGCCCGCAGCCTCGCCGACCTTGAGAGCGAACTGCGCCGGGCACTGCGTCGCGATGAGCTGGAACTGCATTACCAACCGCGACTGGACCTCGATAGCGGCAACATTGTCGGCCTCGAAGCCCTGGTGCGCTGGCGTCACGGCGAGCGCGGGTTGCTGCCGCCGAGTGAGTTCGTGCCGCTGGCGGAGCAGAGTGGCCTGATCGTGCCGCTGGGTTACTGGGTGATTTCCCGGGCACTGCGGGACATGCAGGCGCTGCGCGAGCGAGGGCTGGCGCCGTTGCACATGGCGGTCAACCTGTCATTCCGGCAGTTCCAGGACAGCCAGTTGCTGTCGACCTTGAGCCGGCTGATCGCCGAACGCGGCGTCGAGGCGCAATGGCTGGAGTTCGAGCTCACCGAAACCGCCGTCATGCGTCGCAGCGAGCTGGTCAAGCAGACCATGGACGCCCTGGGGCGCCTGGGGGTGCGTTTTTCCCTGGACGATTTCGGTACCGGGTTCTCCTCGTTCGTGCACCTCAACAGCCTACCCATCGCCTTGCTCAAGATCGACAAGAGCTTTGTCGGCGGCATGGAGCAGCGCGAAGAGAACCGCAAGCTGGTGCACGCGATGATCAACCTGGCCCACAACCTGAACCTGGAAGTTGTGGCCGAAGGGGTGGAGACCCCCGAGCAGCTGGACCTGCTGCGTGGCTTCGGTTGCGACCAGGTCCAGGGCTACCTGATCAGCAAGCCGTTGCCGTTGCCGGAATTGGTCGAGTACTTGACGTTCGAGGGTGATCAGCAGTCCACACACGATGTCGTGGTCTGACACAAACCCTTGTGGAAGCGAGCTTGCTCGCGATAGCGGGGTACCAGCCAAAATGGATGTGACAGACCTATCGCGATCGCGAGCAAGCTCGCTCTTACAAAGAGATGGATTTCACTTGGCCTGAATGGCTTCGAAACCGGGCTGTCCAGCCTCACTGCGAATCATCCGCTTCATCTTCCATTCAAATGCCAGCGTCAGGCTCACCGCCGCGCAGGCCAGCCCCAGGGCCAGGCCCCACCAGACACCGGTCGGCCCCCAGTTCAGGTGGAAAGCCATCCACCACGCGGCCGGCGCGCCGATCAGCCAATAACACCCCAGGCCCACCAGGAAGGTCGTCTTGGCATCCTTGAGTCCGCGAATGCAACCCATGGCGATGGTCTGCGTGCCGTCGAACAGCTCGAACCACGCCGCCACGGCCAGCAGGCTCACCGCCAGGTCGATGACCGAGCGGAATGCCGGGTCGTCATGGTCCAGGAACAGACCGACCAGCTGGTTCGGCAGCAGCCAGAACACCATGGCGAAAGCCAGCATCACCGACGCGCCGAAGCCGATGCCGACCCGCCCGGACAGCCGCGCCATCGACAATTGCCCGGCCCCGTAGTGCTGGCCGACCCGCATGGTGATCGCATACGACATCCCCGCCGGGACCATGAACGCCACCGAGACGATCTGCAGGGCGATCTGGTGGGCCGCCAGCGGCGTGCTGCCCATGGTGCCCATGCACAGCGCGGCGAACGCGAAAAGGCCGACCTCCACTGCGTACGTGCCGCCAATCGGCAGGCCCAGGCGCCAGAGCTCCTTGAGGTACTGGCGGTTGGGGCGCGACAGGCCTTCGAGCAGCGGATAGGCGCGGTAGGCCGGGTGCCGGTGGATATGCCATGCCAACGCCAGCGCCATGCAGTTGGCGACAATGGCGGTTACCAGGCCGATCCCCATCAGGCCCGGTTTCGGCAGGCCGAACATGCCGGTGATGAGTGCGTAATTGAGCAGGAAATTGATGACCGTGCCCCACAGGCTGATGACCATGACCGGCGTGGCGCGGCCGATGGCGCTGGTGAAGCCGCGCAGGGCCATGAAGCTCAGGTAACCAGGCAGGGCGAACGGCAGCGCCAGCAGGAATTGCCCGGCGGACAGCACGTTGGTTTCGGTCTGGCCGAACATCAGCAGTACCGGCTTGAGGTTCCACAGCAGCAGTCCGGCCATCAGGGCCATCAGCCAGGCCAGCCACAACCCGGCCTGGGTCAGGCGGGTGGCGCCCTCGACATCGCCCGCGCCCCGGCGGATCGCCACCAGGGTACCCACGGCCGCGATCACGCCAATGCAGAAAATCGAGACGAACGAGTAGGCCGCGGCACCGAGACCGCCGCCGGCAAGGGCTTCGGGGCTCAAGCGCGCCATCATCAGGGTGTCGGTCAGCACCATCAACATATGCGCCAGCTGCGAGGCAATCAATGGCCCCGCCAGCCGCAGAATGGCCCCGAGTTCGGTATGCACCGGATGCCGCATGTTCATAACACTCCCTGTCCAGACGAGGCAGTAAAGCGTCGATTCTCGGCCCTTGCCGGGCTTTGCACAAAAGGATAAAAAAGATCGCTGGCATGATTAAAACTCATGCAGGGCAACTATTTGCTAAGGTGCAGGACTCATCCCCGGAGCTTTTCTCATGTCCCGTCGTCTTCCTCCCCTGTATGCGCTGCGGGCATTCGAAGCGGCGGCGCGATACAGCTCGTTCACCCGGGCGGCGCAAGAGCTGTCGATCACCCAGAGTGCGGTCAGCCGGCATGTCCGCACCCTCGAGGAGCACTTTGCCTGTCGATTGTTCCAGCGCAGTGGTCGCAACCTGCAACTGACCGAAGCGGCGCGGTTGCTGTTGCCAGGCGTGCGCGAAGGCTTCATGGCGCTGGAGCGGGCCTGCCACACCCTGCACGGGGAGGACGGCATCCTGCGCATGAAGGCGCCCTCGACCCTGACCATGCGCTGGTTGCTGGCGCGCCTGAGTCGCTTTCGACATCTGCAGCCTGGCAATGAGGTGCAGTTGACCAGCGCCTGGATGGACGTCGACTCCGTGGACTTCAACACCGAACCCTTCGATTGCGCGGTGCTCCTGGGTAATGGGCATTTTCCAGCGGATTGGGAGGCCAGTTTCCTTTTCCCCGAGGAGTTGATTCCGGTAGGCGCGCCGAACCTGGGAAGCGATCGACCCTGGGATGCGCAACGGCTGGCCAGTGTCGAATTGCTGCACCCGACGCCCGACCGTCGGGACTGGCGCAAGTGGCTCGAGTGCATGGGGCTGTCAGATAAGGTGTCCCTCAAGGGTGGGCAGGTGTTCGATACGCTGGAGCTGGGCATGATTGCGGCGGCCCGAGGTTACGGCGTATCCATGGGTGATCTGTTGATGGTGGCCGAGGACGTGGCCCAGGGACGTCTGAGCCTGCCGTGGCCCACCGCCGTGGCCAGCGGAGAGCACTACTATCTGGTCTGGCCGAAAACCCGGCCAGGGGGTGAACGTTTGCGTCGGCTCAGTGACTTCCTCCAGGGGGAGGTCAAGGCCATGCAATTGCCTGCGGTGAAGCGCCTGGGCTGAATCGTTGAAGCTTGGGTGGTGGCTAGTTGGCATTAATCCGTCCAATGCGCTCAAGTATTCGGCTTTGCCGCCGAATCCGTGAAGATGGAACCTTCGTTCAGAAAGGGCTTACCGATATTTCACCCCGAAAAAAAAGCCGAGTGTGCGACTCGATCAGGATGATCTGGTCACTCGTCCAGGAGCCGTCATGTCTCAACCCCGTGCCCGTATCGCCTCACAGCTGGGTCTTGCCCTTGCCGTGATACTGGCGGTCGTAATTTCCGGCAGTACTGTATTTGCGTTGCGTTCGCTGGATACAGCCAACCTCGCCACCCGTGAAGAGCATCTGGCCAGTGAAGCGCGTCTTCTAGCCGATCAACTCAGCACTTTCCATGGCACCCTGAGGGAAAGCACCCAGCGGTTGGCCGGCCTGTTCGAAAAACGTTTCAGCGCCGGCCTGAGCGTGCATCCCGACCAGCCAGTCGCAGTGGCGGGCGTGCAGCTCCCGAGCCTGAACCTGGGCAATGCGGTGCTGAACAACGATTTCACCGAAGTCGATGAGTTCAAGCAGATGACCGCCGGCACCGCCACGGTGTTCGTGCGCAACGGTGACGATTTCGTCCGCGTCAGCACCTCGGTCACCAAGCAGGACGGCACGCGAGCCATCGGTACCGTGCTCGACCATGCCAGCCCGGCCTATGCCCGCCTGATGGGTGGGCAAAGCTACATCGGTCGCACCCTGCTGTTCGGGCGCTACTACATGACCCAGTACAGCCCGGTTCGTGACAGTGGTGGCAAGATCATTGCCGCACTGTACGTAGGATTCGATTACACCGACGCGCAAAACGCGCAATTCGAGAATCTCAAGCGCTTCCGCATTGGCCAGACCGGTTCGCTGGCCCTGTTGGACGAGCAAAACAAATGGCTGGTGCCGCCTGCCGGCGTGCAGGCCCTGGACCAGGCGAGCACGACGATCCAGAAGCTGGTCAAGACGCCGGGCAAGGGTGAGTTCTGGAGCGATAGCGCCGAGACGTTCTACAGCGTTGCCGTGCCGTTCGAAGGCGGGCCCTGGGCCGTCGTGGCGAGCATGCCGAAAACCGAGATCAACGCGGTGACCTGGAGCGTGGGCACCCAGTTGGCCATCGGCAGCCTGCTGGCGATGCTGCTGGCTGTTGGTGCGGCGGTATGGCTGCTGCGCAGCAAGCTGGCGCCGCTGGGGGATCTGGTACGCCAGGCGGAAGCCTTGGGAGCCGGTGATCTGAGTGTGCGCTTGAACGTATCGAGCCACGACGAAATCGGTCAGCTGTCCCGGGCTTTCAATCAGATGAGCCAGGCCCTGTCGACCATGGTCGAGCACATCCGCAAGGCCTCCCATGAAGTCAACAGCCGCGCCCAGGCCCTGTCCGGTCTGTCCAGCGGTGCGTATGAGGGTATGGAGCAGCAGTCGGGCGAGATCACCAGCATGGCCGGTGCGGTGGAGGAGTTCAGTGCAACGTCGGCGAACATTGCCGACAACATGGGCAATACCCAGCGCCTGGCCCAGGAAAACGCGCAACAGACCCAGATCGGTCGTACCTCGATGGACGAAGCGTCGTCCTCCCTGGAGCAGATTGCCGGGGCGCTCAACAGCACCGCCACGGTCATCAATACCCTGGGCCAGCGCTCCCAGGAAATCGGCGGCATCGTGGGCGTGATCACGTCCATCGCCGAGCAGACCAACCTGCTTGCCCTGAACGCCGCCATCGAAGCGGCTCGTGCGGGTGAGCAGGGCCGCGGTTTCGCGGTGGTGGCCGACGAAGTCCGTAGCCTGGCGTCTCGTACTCGTCAGGCCACTGATGAAATCTCCAGCATGATCACCAGCATCCAGCAGGAAACCGGCAACGCTATCAGCACCATGGAGCAGGGCAACCTGCTGATGCAGGAAGGCCTGTCGCGCAACGCCAATGTGGCCTCGGCGCTGGCGCGCATCGACGAGCAGAGTCGCTCCGCCGGCCAGCAATTCGCGGCCATCACCACCGCCACCCAGGAGCAGAGCAGCACCGCGACCTTGCTCAGCAGCAACCTGCAGAGCATTGCCATGGCCAACAGCGAACAGCGTGAAGTGGTCTCTAACCTGGCGATCACCGCCAAGGAACTGGAAAAGCTGGCCCAGGACCTGCGTCAGGAAGTTGATCGGTTTCGCTGAGGCTTAGCCGAACGCCCCCCATTCCTGTGGAAGCAGGCCAGCTTCCACAGGAATTGCCGTGTACGCCGATCTTTGCATCCCCGATCAGCGAACCACCCCCCGCGTTAGCGTTGATCGTTGGCACCCGTTGTTCCGTCGTCCTTGCGGGTAAGCCCGCTGCTGCCCCCGCCCCCTCTTTTCCATCGCCTCGTTTTTGATCGATTGCGGTTTTTCGTCTTGCTGAAACGTTTCTCCAAGACTATAAAACCCGCACAACTCCAAAAAAGAAGGCCATCTCCATGACTCCGCTCCGACTTATCATTGCCCTTGGCGCCTTGGGCGCTGCCTCCCAGGCCATGGCCTGGGACTATGTCCTGCTGGACACCGACAAAGCCGCCCAACCCTGGCAGATCACCAGCCAGCAGCTGGGCGTCAAGACCGACAAGCCATTTTCCGTCACCCTGCGCACACTGCACGGTGGGCGGCAGGAGGGTGTCAGCGTCGTCGACATCGACAATGGCACCCTGAAACTCTCTGTGGTCCCGACCCGGGGCATGAATGTGTTGCAGGCCTCGGTGGGGAATGTGCGCATGGGCTGGGATTCGCCGGTCAAGGAAGTCGTCAACCCGGCTTTCATCGAGCTCAACGGCCGAGGCGGACTGGGATGGCTCGAAGGGTTCAACGAACTGGTGACGCGTTGTGGCTACGAATGGGTGGGCCACCCTGGCATGGATAACGGCGAGTTGCTGACCCTCCACGGTCGCGCCGCCAACATCCCGGCCAACAAGGTCACCCTGCATATCGATGAAAAGCCGCCGTACGCGATCACCCTGCGGGGCGAGCTGAAGGAACAGGCCTTCAAGAAGGTGGATTTCTCGGTGCAGACCGAATTGGTCACCGAACCTGGCAGCGTGACCTTTTCGCTCAACGATACCCTGACCAACAATGGCGATTATCCCAAGGAGTACCAGGCGCTTTATCACAGCAATTTCAGCACGCCGTTCCTCGAGCAGGGTGCCCGCTTCGCTGCGCCGGTCAAGCAGGTCTCGCCGTTCAACGACAAGGCCAAGGGCGACCTGGCCGACTGGCAAACCTACCGGGGGCCTACCAGGGACTACGACGAAACTGTCTATAACGTCGTGCCCTATGCCGATGCCAAGGGCGACACGCTTACCGTCCTCCACAACAGGGCCGGTAACCTTGGCGTATCGGTGGGTTTCAACACCGCGACGCTCCCGGTGTTTTCCCTGTGGAAAAACACCGATACCCAAGGCCAGGGGTACGTGACCGGATTGGAGCCGGGTACCAGTTTTTCCTATAACCGTCGCTACCAGAGGCCGTTGGGCCTGGTGCCTGTCATCGGGCCGAAAGAGCACCGCCAGTTCATGATCCACTACAGCCTGCTGGCGGATAAGGGCGCTGTGGACAAGGCGCTCAAGCATATCGATTCGATCCAGAACGGCCAGAAAACCGAGGTGCGGGAGATGCCCCTGGTCGACCTGAGCAAGCCATGACGCGGTCAGGCGGAGGGTCGATACTGCAACGCCTCGGCCAGATGATCCCGGCTGATGCGGCCCTTTTGCTCGAGGTCCGCCAGTGTCCTGGCGACCTTGAGCAGGCGATGGGCAGCGCGTAGGGACAGGGACAGTCGTTCGCACGCCGTTTCCAGCCAGGTCTCGTCGGCCGGGGATAACGTGCAATGTCGCCGCAGGCCTGGCAGGTCGAGGAAAGCGTTGGCGCAGCCCTGGCGTCTTTGCTGGCGTTCACGGGCTTCGGCCACTTGCTCGGAAACGGTGGCCGTATCCTCGCCCGGTTCACCCTTGGGATTCAGTGCCGTGGCTTCCCGGGCAACGGTCAGGTGCAGGTCGATGCGATCCAGCAAGGGGCCGGAAAGCTTGTTGCGGTAGCGCTGCACCATGTCCGGCGTGCAGGAACAGCGCCCGGTGGGCTCACCCAGATAACCGCAGGGACAGGGGTTCATCGCCGCCACCAGCTGGAAACGCGCTGGAAATCGCACACGGTCACGGGCGCGTGAGACCACGATATGCCCTGATTCCAACGGCTCCCTCAGGACCTCCAATACCTTGCGGTCGAACTCCGGCAGTTCGTCGAGAAACAGTACGCCATGGTGGGCCAGGGTGATTTCCCCCGGCTGCGGCTTGGACCCGCCGCCGACCAGTGCCGGACCGGACGCCGAATGATGGGGCTGGCGAAACGGCCGCTGCGGCCAGTGGCTCAACGGCACGCAACTGGCGACCGACTGAATCGCCGCGACCTCCAGGGCCTCGCACTCGGCCAGGGGCGGCAGCAGCCCTGGCAGGCGGCTCGCCAGCAACGTCTTGCCGGTGCCCGGTGGCCCGCTGAGCAACAGGTTATGGGCACCGGCGGCGGCAATCAGCAAGGCACGCTTGGCCCCGACCTGGCCTTGCACTTCGTTGAGGTCGGGGTATGGCTTGCTGGCGGCGAGCAGCCCGTTGGACACGAAGGCCTCGACCGGGGTGTGGCCGTTGAAGTGCGCCACCGCTTCGAGCAGGTGGTCGACGGCGATCACCTTCAGGCCCGACGCCAGGCAGGCTTCCTCGGCATTGGCCCGTGGAACCAGCAGCGTCCGCCCCGCCTGGCGTGCCGCCAGCGCTGCGGGCAAAACCCCGCGCACCGGGCGCACCGCGCCGGACAAGGCCAGCTCACCGAGGCATTCCACATCTTCCAGGGCCAGGGTCGGCACCTGCACGCTGGCGGCCAGGATACCCAGGGCAATCGCCAGGTCGAACCGCCCGCCATCCTTGGGCAGGTCGGCCGGCGCCAGGTTCAAGGTGATGCGTCGGGCCGGAAAGTTCAGCCCCGAATTGATGATCGCGCTGCGCACCCGGTCCTTGCTTTCCTTCACCGCGGCCTCGGGCAGACCGACCATCGTCAGCGACGGCAAGCCGTTGGCCAGGTGAACCTCTACGGTAACGGCGGGAGCCTGCACCCCTACCTGGGCGCGGCTATGGATGATGGCGAGCGACATGAATCGTTCCTTGAGTGAATAAGGGCCGCGTCCTGCGGTTCCTGAAGGGTAGTCGTGACAGAGTGCGTCGGAGCGGCAATTGCAGCGCAAATTTTCGCAGAATGTTGCCGAAGGCCCGGGCGGTCCTGAGCGTCCCGGGCCTCTGCTAGACTGCATTTGATCGGCATCTGTCGGTTCAAAGGCACAGGGAGGACGCGGCCATGGACGATCTGCTGGCGCTGTTGACCGACAAACGCTTCATGCCCCATGGGCACTGCTACATGTGGCGCCCGGACCTGCTCTGGACCAATGTGATCGCCGATAGCCTCATTGCCCTGTCATACGTCACCATCCCCTTCACCCTCATCTACTTTATCCACAAGCGCAAGGACGTGCCGTTCGACTGGATGCTGGCGGCCTTCGGCGTCTTCATCCTGGCCTGTGGCACCAGCCACCTGATCGAAATCCTGACGATCTGGCAACCCTACTACTGGTTGTCGGCGCTGATTAAGGTGGTCACGGCGATTGCCTCGGTGATCACTGCCATTCTCCTGATCCGGCTGGTGCCCGCTGCGCTGAGGATCCCCAGTCCGCAGCAGTTGGCCAGGGTCAACGATGAACTGCGCGAGGCGCAGGCCGAGCTGGTCACCACGGCGCGTCGGGCCGGCATGGCGGAAATCGCGACGAATGTGCTGCACAACGTGGGCAATGTGCTCAACAGCGTCAACGTGTCGGCCCAGGTCCTGTACGACAAGGTGCACGCATCGAAGGCGGTGGGGGTGGCCAAGGTCGTTCAACTGATGAGAGAGCATTCGGACAACCTGGGGGATTTCATCAGCCGCGATCCGAAAGGCCGCGCGCTGCCGGAATACCTTGGCATGCTGGCCGAATCGCTGGCGGCCGAGCGCGAGAGCATGATCAAGGAGCTGGCCCTGCTCACCAGGAGCATCGACCACATCAAGGAGATCGTCGCCACCCAGCAGTCCTATGCCGGCAATTCCAGCGTGCTGGAGCCAGGTTCACTGAAAGAGCTGATGGAGGACGTGGTCCGCATCTGCCATGGATCCCTGGCTCGCCATGACGTGACGCTGGTCCAGGAGCTCGACGACATACCGCTGATGGCACTGGATAAGCACAAGGTGCTGCAGATACTGATCAACCTGATCAACAACGCCCGGCAGGCGCTCGAGTCGGTGACGGACCGCCCGTCACGGATCGTCCTTCGCCTGAAAGCCGTGGGTGATCAGCGGGCACGTATCGAAGTCGAGGACAACGGCGAAGGCATTGCCATGGGCAATATCTCCCATGTCTTCGAGCATGGCTTCACGACACGGGCCGACGGCCACGGTTTTGGCCTGCACAGCTGCATCCTGGCCGCGCATGAGATGGGCGGTGACCTGGCGGTGCAGAGCGCCGGTCCGGGGCAGGGGGCGCTCTTCATCCTGGAGTTGCCGATGGTGACGCTGTCGGAGCAGGCTCGGCAGGTGCTCAGTGGCTGAACGGCGAAAAGCCGATCGGGCCTGTGCCCCTTGATGCGTCTTCGTTACTCGGCCGCCGAGCCCAGCCTGGCTTCCAACTCCGCCACCTTCGCCTCCAGGCTCTCGAGGCGCGCGCGCGTGCGGGCCAGCACGACCATCTGGCTGTCGAATTCTTCCCGGCTCACCAGGTCCAGCTTGCTGAAGCCACTTTGAAGCAGGGCCTTGAGCTGGCTTTCGATTTCACTCCTGGGCAGGGGCGTGTCGCCACTCAGGAGGCGGGAGGCGTGGCCGCTCAGGGCGTCGAGGAGGTCTTTTGGCGCAAGCATGGCAGGTGTCCTGGAAACGATGACGGGCAGTGTATCACGCAGTGTCTATAGTCAATCCGCAAGCCCGGGATGCACGCTTTTCGCGCATGGGGGCGGGCGCTGTCGCACCGTTGTTGTGCGTATCGCTGCGGTTCGTGGCGTCATGCGGGCTGGCTGTGCAGGTAAGAGACTGAAATCAGAGGGTTTGGGCACAGATGGCAAGGTTTCTGCTTAGAGGCTGGTGACCCATGCACTGATGCAGTCGTTGTGACGAATGCAGTGCAGCGGACGGAGCGGGGAGCTCCGTCAGGAACGGTTAACTGGCGCTGGTCGGGCAACTTGGGCCGACGACGCGTTACAAAGCCAGGCACTGCGCTTAGACTTGAGTCGGGTTTGTTTTCCTGGGGCAAGTCCACCAATTCGGGAGAGAGTTTCATGAAGCTAGTCACTGCCATCATCAAGCCGTTCAAGTTGGACGACGTGCGCGAGTCGCTGTCCGAAATCGGCGTGCAGGGCATCACCGTTACCGAGGTCAAAGGCTTCGGCCGGCAGAAAGGCCACACCGAGCTGTATCGCGGCGCGGAATACGTGGTCGACTTCCTGCCCAAGGTGAAGATCGACGTCGCCATCGACGACAAGGATCTTGACCGGGTCATCGAGGCCATTACCAAGGCTGCCAACACCGGCAAGATTGGTGACGGAAAGATCTTTGTGGTCAATCTGGAACAGGCTATCCGCATCCGTACCGGCGAAACCGATACCGACGCCATCTAAGCCGCCAAACCCAACGCCCCAGGAGAAAACAATATGACTCTGCGTAAATTCGCAGGGCTAGGAGCCCTGTTGTCCTTCGTAATGCCTGGCCTGGCCATGGCGGAAGAAGCGGCAGCCCCCGTACTGAATTCCGGCGACACCGCCTGGATGCTGACTGCCACGATTCTCGTGCTGTTCATGACCATTCCCGGTCTGGCGCTGTTCTATGGCGGCATGGTCCGGTCGAAAAACATTCTTTCCGTGATGATGCAGTGCTTTGCCATTACCGGTCTGATCAGCATCCTGTGGGTCATCTATGGCTACAGCATTGCGTTCGACACCACCGGCATGGAGCAGGGCGTCGTCAACTTCAACTCCTTCGTCGGCGGCCTGGGCAAGGCGTTCCTGGCAGGCGTCACCCCGGCCAGCCTGACCGGTCCGGCGGCGCTGTTTCCCGAAGCGGTGTTCATCACCTTCCAGATGACGTTCGCCATCATCACTCCGGCCCTGATCGTCGGCGCCTTCGCCGAGCGGATGAAGTTCTCCGCCATGCTGATCTTCATGGGCGTGTGGTTCACCCTGGTGTATGCACCGATCGCACACATGGTCTGGTCTGGCAACGGTGGCCTGATGTGGGACTGGGGCGTGCTGGACTTCGCCGGTGGCACCGTGGTGCACATCAACGCCGGTATCGCGGGCCTGGTGGCGTGCCTGGTACTGGGCAAGCGCAAGGGCTTCCCCACCACGCCGATGGCGCCGCATAACCTGGGTTACACCCTGATGGGTGCCGCCATGCTGTGGGTCGGCTGGTTCGGCTTCAACGCCGGTTCCGCCGTCGCCGCCAACGGCACCGCCGGCATGGCCATGCTGGTGACTCAGATCGCTACCGCCGCCGCGGCGCTGGGCTGGATGTTCGCCGAGTGGATCACCCACGGCAAGCCAAGCGCACTGGGCATTGCCTCGGGCGTGGTGGCGGGTCTGGTCGCGATCACTCCGGCAGCCGGTACCGTGGGCCCGATGGGCGCCCTGGTCATCGGCCTGGCGGCAGGCGTGGTGTGCTTCTTCTGTGCAACCACCCTCAAGCGCAAGCTCGGCTACGACGACTCCCTGGATGCCTTCGGCGTGCATGGTATCGGCGGTATTCTCGGTGCGATCCTCACTGGCGTGTTCGCTGCGCCGGCCCTGGGCGGCTTCGGCACCGTCACCGATATCGGTGCGCAAGTGTGGATCCAGATCAAGGGCGTGGGTTTCACCGTGATCTACACCGCGATCGTCACCTTCATCATCCTCAAGGTTCTGGATGCGGTCATGGGGCTGCGTGTCTCCGAGGAAGAAGAGGCTGTCGGCCTGGATCTGGCCCAGCACAACGAGCGTGGCTACAACCTGTAAGCGCACGCAAAAAAATATGCCCGGCTTGCCGGGCATTTTTTTGTCTGGAATTTGTCATTGCTCAAGGAAGGGGCCGTTTTCCAGGCGCTTTTTGCCATGCAGGCGACAGGACTTTTCTACCGTCAAAGGCTTACATCGAAGGAGGAATATTAGGCTCTTTGTTTTTTCCCAGAGCGCGCTAGAATGCGCGCCGAACGTGCGGAGAACTGTATGTGGCAACAGACGCTGATTACCCTGCGGGCAAGGCCCCGGGGCTTTCACCTGGTGACGGACGAGTTGCTCGCCGGCCTGCCTGAACTCAGGGCGTGTCGTGTCGGTCTGTTGCATCTGTGGCTGCAGCACACCTCGGCCTCGTTGACCATCAACGAGAACGCCGATCCGGCGGTACGTCGAGACTTCGAACGATTTTTCAATCGGCTGATCCCACAAGGAAATGCCGACTATGAGCACAACGACGAAGGCCTGGACGACCTCCCGGCGCACTTCAAGGCCAGTGTGCTGGGATGTCAGCTCAGCCTGCCGGTAACGGACGGGCGACTGGCACTGGGCACCTGGCAAGGTGTTTATCTGGGCGAGCACCGTGATCATGGCGGTGCCCGTAAAGTCCTCGCCACCTTGTACGGTGAAGGGGCATGACCGCCGATTGCCGGTGGATGTTGAATTTTTTCTGGCAGCCTTCGACAGATGGCGAAGCTGGGCTATAACTAATCTGCTTTTCGCAAGTCATGAGGTAGAACATGAGCGACGATGATCTGGAAAACGACGACCTCGAAGTAGGTGACGAAGACGAGGCCGAAGACGGTCTGGAAGCGGCGGCTGAAGATGTGGCCGACGATGATGTTGCCGATGTCCCGGCGCCTGCCAAGGGCAAGGCCAAGGCAGCAGTATCGATCGACGAGTTGCCGAGCGTAGAGGCCAAGAACAAGGAGCGTGATGCGCTCGCCAAGGCCATGGAAGAATTCCTGGCCAGGGGCGGAAAGGTGCAGGAAGTGGAGGCCAATGTGGTCGCCGATCCGCCCAAGAAGCCCGACAACAAGTACGGCAGCCGTCCTATCTGAGCTTCTGCTTCTTGCTTGCCGAAAAAGCCCGCCGTCGTCGCGGGCTTTTTCATGGGCGCTATTGTATTTCCCGAATCAGGCGCAGTTCCTGTGTAGCGAGCTGCTCACGATAGCGGTGGCTCTGCTGGCATTGATGTTGGCTATGCCACCGCCTTCGCGAGCCAGCTCGCTCCCACGGAGGGGGAGGGTTCTGGCGACTGTGAAGCAGCGTTCAGCGCTGGCTATGCCAGCCCGCCAGCAGGCTTGGCAGTTCGGTCAGGCTGCGGATTTCGGCGTCCGGCGCATGCTCTGCATCCCAGGTCTTGCCCGCCGGGTTGAACCACACTGCGCGCAGGCCAGCCTGTTGCGCGCCGGCGATATCGTCGCCCGGGTGGTCGCCGATGTGCACGGCGGTCTGCGCAGTGGCGCCACCGCGTTGCAGGGCCTCGTAAAAGAGCCGGGCGTCAGGCTTGGCGATGCCGATGTCTTCGGCACACAGGGCGAACTTGAAGTAATCGGCCAGCCCAAGGCGGCGTACATCGGCGTTGCCGTTGGTGACCACGCCCAGGGCGAAGTGGTTGGCCAGGATCTCCAGGGTGGGTTGCACCTCGGGGAACACCTCCAGTTGATGGCGGGCGTGCAGGAAGGTCTCGAAGGCCTGGTCTGCCAGCTCGGAGGCTTGCCACTGGTCATAGCCGGCTTCTTGCAGCGCACGGAACAGCACGCGCCTGCGCAATGCACTGATGCGGTGTTTCAAGCCCGGTTCTTCGCGCAACACCTGTTCGCGGATCGTCCAGAGATGCTCCACCGGTACACCGCCCAGATTCGGTGCGTTATCGGCCAGCCATTGGCGTAAGACGGCTTCGGCGCTGGCGATCACCGGGGCGGTGTCCCACAGGGTGTCGTCCAGGTCGAAAGTGATCAGCTCGATGGTCATGATTCGTCGCCCTTGATGCGTTTGGCCCTGGGATGGGCACTGTCATAGACCGTCGCCAGGTGCTGGAAGTCCAGGTGGGTGTAGATCTGGGTGGTCTTGATGTCCGAATGGCCTAGCAGCTCCTGGACAGCGCGAAGGTCCTGGGATGACTCCAGGACATGGCTGGCGAAGGAGTGCCTGAGCATGTGCGGATGCAGATTCTGCCCCAGTTCACGTTCGCCGGCGGCCTTGACCCGCAGCTGGATCGCCCTGGGGCCGAGGCGGCGGCCCTGCTGGCTGACGAAAACGGCATCATCGGCGGGGTTGGCCAGTGCCCGTAGCGGCAGCCACAGCTCCAGGGCTTCCCGGGCCTTGCGGCCGATGGGCAGCAGGCGAGTCTTGCTGCCCTTGCCCAGCACCTGGACCATGCCGTCGGCCAGGTCCAGTTGATCGAGATTCAGCCCCGTCAGCTCCGATAGCCGCAGGCCGGAAGAATAGAACAGCTCGAGGATCGCCTGGTCCCGTCGCGCCAGGAAGTCATCCTCGACCGCTCCTTCGAGCAGTTGCAGGGCCCTGTCGGTGTCGAGGGTCTTGGGCAACCGGCGTTCGCCCTTGGGGGGCGCCAGGCCGGTGGCCGGGTCGTGATCGCACAGGCCTTCGCGATTGAGGTAGTGATACAGGCCGCGCACCGCTGACAGCAGGCGGGCCAGGCTGCGGGAGGATTGGCCCTGTTGGTGCAGGCGGGCGACCAGGCTGCGCAGGCGCTGGATGTCCAGTGCCGACCAACTGCCGACGTTCTGTTTCTGACACCAGCCCAGCACTTTTGCAAGGTCGCGACGGTAGGCTGCCAGCGTATGGGGCGACACCTGGCGCTCACTGCGCAGGTGCTCGCAGTAGGCGTCCAGCTGCCGCTCCATCATCAGCGTACCGAGCGCAGCGAGCCGGTGAACCGTGGCAGCAGCCGGCCGGTGACCTCGGCGATGTAGCTGAGGAACAGCGTGCCCACCGAGCTCTTGTAGTGCTGGGGATCGCGACTGGCGATGGCCAGAACGCCATGCACGCCCTGATGGGCAATGGCGACGACGGCGGTGGAGCCGATCTGCTTGCGCTGTTCTTCGCCGAACAGGAAGTCCAGCTCGTGTTCGCGCAGGCTGCCGCTGACGCTCTTGTTTTCAGTCAGCAAGCCACCGATGGCCGTCTGTGCGTCGGCGTGGGTCACCCAGCGACCCACCGGCATGGCGTTGTCGCTGAACAGGATGAGGCTGACAAAAGGCACCTGGAAGTCCTGGCGCAGGCTGTCTTCGACACTCATCACCAGGTCTTCGAGGGTGTTGGCGTCCATCAAGGCCAGGATCAGGCGACGGGTCTTGTCGAAGAGCCGGTCGTTGTCCCGGGCGACGTCCATCAGGTGCGAGAGACGATGGCGCATCTCGATGTTGCGTTCGCGCAGGATCTTCATCTGGTGCTCCACCAGCGACACCGTATCGCCGCGTCGGTGGGGGATGCGCATCACTGAAAGCAAGTCTTCACGCTCGACGAAGTAGTCCGGGTGAGCCTCCAGATAAGCGGCCACTGCCGCGGCATTCGGAAGCTGGCCAGGGGATTCGTCGGGCTGCGAGGCTGGAACCTGTGGCTTGTCGGTCATGGGTTTGGCTCATTCAAAGACGAACTTGTCCTTCGTATACGCGAACTGCCGGGCCGGTCATCATCACCGGTTGGCCGGGGCCTGCCCATTCGATGGACAGGCGCCCGCCCGGCAGGTCGATCAGCAGGGGCGAATCCATCCATCCCTGGCTGATCGCGGCGACCGCGGCGGCGCAGGCGCCGGTTCCGCAGGCCTGGGTTTCCCCGGCACCCCGTTCCCAGACGCGCAGTTGGGCGCGGTGACGGTCGATGACTTGCAGGAAACCGACGTTCACGCGCGCTGGGAAGCGCGGGTGATGCTCGATCTTCGGCCCCAGCTCATGCACCGGCGCACTGTTGATGTCGGTGACCCGGAGTACGGCATGGGGGTTGCCCATGGACACCGCGGCCAGTTCCACCGTGGCGCCATCGACTTCCAGCGGGTAGCTCAGGGCCTGGGCCGGCGCTTCGAACGGAATCTCTGACGGCTTCAGGCGCGGGGCGCCCATGTTGACGCCGATCTGGCCATCGTTGCGCACGTCCAGCTCGATGATGCCGCTCTTGGTCTCGACGCGGATCCTGCGTTTGGCGGTCAGGCGCTTGTCCAGCACGAAGCGGGCGAAGCAGCGCGCACCGTTACCGCATTGCTCCACTTCCGAGCCGTCGGCGTTGAAGATCCGATAGCGGAAGTCCACATCCGGGTTGGTGGGCGCTTCGACGATCAGCAACTGGTCGAAACCGATGCCGGTGTGCCGGTCGCCCCATTGCTTGGCGTGCTTGGGCAGGATGTGCGCGTGCTGGCTGACCAGGTCGAGGACCATGAAATCGTTGCCCAGGCCGTGCATCTTGGTGAAACGCAGCAGCATGGTCTTACTCCGGCAGCAGGCTTTCGCCGGCGAACAGCTCGGCTATCGTCTCGCGGCGACGTACTTCGAATGCCTGATCACCGTCCACCAGCACCTCGGCGCAACGGCCCCGGGTGTTGTAGTTGGAACTCATGACAAACCCGTAGGCTCCGGCCGAATGCACGGCCAGCAGATCCCCTTCCTGCAATGCCAGTTCCCGGCCCTTGGCCAGGAAGTCGCCGGTTTCACAGATCGGCCCGACGATATCGTAGCTGCGTGGGGCGGTATCGCGTGGGCGAACCGCGGACACGTCCATCCAGGCCTGGTACAGCGCCGGGCGGATCAGGTCGTTCATGGCCGCGTCGACGATGGCGAAGTCCTTGTGCTCGGTGTGCTTGAGGTATTCGACCTGGGTCAGCAGCACGCCGGCGTTGGCCACGATGTACCGACCAGGCTCGAACATCAGTGCCAGGTCGCGGCCTTCGAGGCGCTCGCGCACGGCCTTGATGTAGTCGGCCACCAAGGGCGGCTCTTCGTCGCGGTAGCGCACGCCGACACCGCCGCCCAGGTCGATATGGCGCAGGTAGATGCCGCAGTCGCCGAGGCGGTCGACCAATGCCAGCAGGCGGTCGAGGGCATCGATGAAGGGCTCCAGGGTGGTCAGCTGCGAGCCGATGTGGCAGTCGACGCCCAGCACTTCCAGGTTCGGCAGTTGGGCGGCGCGCACGTACACGTCTTCGGCGTCGGCAATGGCGATGCCGAACTTGTTTTCCTTCAGGCCGGTGGAGATGTACGGGTGGGTGCCGGCGTCGACGTCCGGGTTCACGCGCAGGGAAATCGGCGCGCGCACACCCAGTTCGGCGGCGACAAGCTGCAAGCGTTCGAGCTCGTCGGTGGATTCGATGTTGAAGCAGTGCACGCCGACTTCCAGGGCGCGGCGCATGTCTTCGCGGGTCTTGCCGACGCCGGAGAACACGATCTTGTCGGCACTGCCGCCTGCGGCCAGGACGCGTTCGAGCTCGCCACCGGAGACGATGTCGAAGCCGGCGCCCAGGCGTGCCAGGACGTTGAGCACGCCCAGGTTGGAGTTGGCCTTGACGGCGAAGCACACCAGGTGCGGCATGCCGACGAGGGCGTCGGCGAAGGTCCGGTATTGCGCTTCTATGTGGGCACGGGAATAGACATAGGTCGGCGTGCCGAAACGTTCGGCGATCGCAGACAGGGCAACCCCTTCCGCGAACAGCTCCCCGCCACGGTAGTTAAAAGCGTCCATGGCAATCCCTTAGTAAGTGGTCTGGGTGTCGTGGGAGTGGGACCTGGATTGTGACGACTTGGCCTGCTCTTCGGGAGACTTGCTGTCGTCGGGCAGGTACAGCGGACCTTTTTGACCACAGGCTGTCACAAGGCAGGCAACCGCGACGAGCGCAGCAAGGGAAGAGATCAGGCGCTTCATGGCGAAATCCTTGAAAATGCGTTAATTGCGCCGGAGTATACCGGCCACCCGGCGGCTTGCCTATGCAACGGGCCTCCCGTCCGGCGGGGCTGGCGCCGTTATCGATTGCGGTGGCTGCGGTTGTCGTTGGTCGGTATATCCTTTGCAATCGTCGGGAAGCGCCCGTATCTTGCGGCGCTTGAGCATAAGCAGACATTTTCGAGGTTGCCGCAATGAGTTTGACTGAAGCCCGTTTCCACGATCTGGTCGATGCGACCCAGCAAACCCTGGAGGATGTATTCGAAGACAGCGAGCTGGATATCGACCTGGAAAGCTCCGCCGGCGTGCTGACTGTCAAGTTCGAAAACGGTACCCAATTGATTTTCAGTCGCCAGGAGCCACTGCGCCAGCTTTGGCTGGCGGCGGTCTCGGGTGGCTTCCACTTCGACTACGACGAGGAGAGCGGACGCTGGCTGTGCGACAAGAGCGAAGAGCAACTGGGCGAGATGCTCGAACGCATCGTTAAGCAGCAGGCTGGTGTGGAATTCGACTTCGAAGGCTTGTGATCGCGTGAGCCAGACTGCCCCGGTTCGGCCACCCAAGCCGCTCTACAGCAACGTCAGCCCCGCCGTGCCGTCGCCGTGCATCAGCCTTTGTCGACTTGACGAGCAAAAGGTCTGCCTCGGATGCTTTCGTCATGTGGAGGATATCCGCGAGTGGCGCTCGGCCGATGATGAGCGGCGTCGGGTCATCTGTGCCGAGGCGGCCAGGCGCAAACCTCAGGTGTAACCATCCGTGGCGAGGGGATTTATCCCCGCTGGTTGCCAAGCAGCCCGAAAGACTGAACGCAGCCAGGCAGGTCGATCGGGCAGGCAAGTTCAGGGCTGCACAGCCCAGCTGGGATAAATCCTCACGCCACAGTTGGGTGTGCCAGCCCCCCGACTTGTATATTTATTGAGCTGTGTTAGTGTCCGGCTATGCCTCACCTTGCCGAGGCCCGTGAAAACCCCGTCTTCCTGTGGCGGGGTTTTGCTTTTTTCGTGCAGAAGAAAGGAGTCTGCCTGGATCATGACCGCACCTTCCATCACCCTTACCCGCCTGGACGTTCAGCGTCTGGAGCGTCTGATCGACAGCCTGGACGAAACGCTCCCGGGCGTGATCGCGTTGCAGACCGAACTGGATCGCGCCGAGACCCTGGTGGGCCATGAAGACGTGCCCGCCGACGTCGTGACGATGAATTCGCGTGTGCATTGCCGCGAGGAAGGCAGCGGCAAGGACTATCGCCTGACGCTGGTCTATCCACAGGACGCGAATGCCGATGAAGGCAAGGTCTCGATCCTGGCGCCGGTAGGCAGCGCGCTGCTGGGCCTGAAGGTGGGCCAGCACATCGACTGGCCGGCGCCGGGCGGCAAGACCCTGAAGCTGACATTGCTGGCCGTGGAATACCAGCCCGAAGCGGGCGGCGATTTCCACCTCTGATTCAGACCAGGGTCAGCGCCTCGTTCAGGGCGCGTTCCAGGTCGGCCTTGTAGCGCAGGTACAGATTGCTCGAGCAGGCACCGTCACCCACCAGGCCCGAGAGGTCCAGGTCGGTGATGTAGCAGCGATAGCGTTCGGCCTCGCGGCGCTGGCCGACGATTTCCCCGGCAACCACGCGGAACAGCTGGTCGCCGTGTTCCAGTTCCGAGAACTCCTGCTGGTTGCAGTACAGGGTGACGTGCACCTGGCCATGGGCCGCTTTGCCGATGATGGCCTGTACGTCATAGAACGGTTTGTTCACCGGTGTCTGCGGAGCCTGGCGTGCCTCGATCCGCCGCGCCCGTCCGTTGCCCGAGGGCAGCAACTGGTAATACAGGGTTTCCAGGTTCAACGGCTGGGCGGCATCCATTGGCAGCAGGGCGTCGCGGCGGTACAGCACCGATTGCAGGAAGCGTTGCAGCGGCACCAGCAGGCTTTGCTCGTCGTGATAGGGCAGGCGCTGCTGCCACAGGGCGTTGAGTTCGTCGAGCACGTACAGGTCGGCGTCGTCCTCGTTGACCCGGTAGAACACCTGGATGCACTCGGGTTGGCCCATGGGCAGGACCAGTGCCAGGTCATGATCTTCCAGGGCCATCGAGTCCAGGTGCAGCGGACTGTAGGCGGCCAGCTCTTCACCCAGGTAATCCATCAGCGCCGAGAGGCTGGCCAGGGGAATGTGGTTGACCTGGCCGGGCACCAGTTCCAGCACATGGTAGTGCTGCTGGACCTGAAGCAGATAGCGATGGTTGAGGTTGCTGAGCAGCAGCGTCTGGGCCGTTTCGATGACTTCTTCGACCCTTCGCGCAATGAACTGCGCGCGGTTGTGGCAGAAGCAGCGGACCTGCAAGCGCGGCTGGCGCGGCCCGGAGGGCAGGTCGTTGAGGTAGTCACGCAGGCAGTCGAGCAGCGCGTGCTCGCCGTCGAAGCGGTTGACCAGCACTTCGTTCCAACTGTTGAGCGTGACCTGGTCGAGGGTCAGCACCAGGTTTTCCCGGACACCGGCATAGCTCAGCGAGTCGGTGCGTTCGGTGGTCATCAGGATGTTCAGGTCGCGGTGATGCTTGAGCGGGTCGATGCCGACGTTTACCAGGATCAGCACCTCGCTGGGCACGCTGGCATGCAGCAGCCGTTCTTCGTCGACCGTGGCCAGGGGCAGCGCGATGGCCTGTTGCAGGCTGCCCAGCAGGTTGAACAGCTCGAACTCGCTCAGGTCGCTCTCGCCGGGGTGCAGCGCCAGCCGCGTACTGCTGTCGATCACGCCGTTGCGATGGCACCAGGTCAGCAGCTCCAGCAATTCCCGGCTGCGCTTGATCGGCGCGAAATTCTCCCACTCCAGGGCATTGAGGCTGCCGTTATAAAGGCCCCACTGGTTTTGCCCGGGTTCTTTCTTGTTGGGTGACTGAACCAGCGTCAGGGTGTCTTCGGCCAGGTCCGGCGCGATGCCGGGATTGATGAACTCCACCTTGTCGGCCTTGCGTTCGAACGCCGCGTACAACCGTCGGCCAAGGACGTTGAGGTCACGCTTGTTGATCAGGCTGACGGTTTTCTCGGTGCGGGCGAACTGGGTCAGGAAGCGGTAGCTGTAGGTCAGTTCATTGACCAGGGCCCGTCTTTCGTTGCTGACCTGGCGCACCTTCCACTGGCTGCGGCTGTCCAGCAGCGCCAGTTGGCGCTGATCCCAGCCCCATTCGCTGGCCAGGCGCTCGAGCAGCGTGCGTTGCCAGCCGCTGCTGCGCGCCGGGCCGGTGAGCTTGCGGTTGACCTTCAGGTAGAGCGCGCGCCGGATCAGTTCCAGACGCTCGGGCTCGCCGCGGGCCTTGAGGTATTCCTCGATGCGGCGATAGATCAGCATGTACGGGTCCAGTTCTTCCAGGTCCAGGCGATTGGCGAATACCGCCTGCTTGAAGCGCAGGCTCAGGCACCGGACGTCGGGGTGCTCGCTGGCATAGACCTCGGTCAGCAGCAGCTTGAGCACGGACTTGTAAGGGGACTCGATACCCTTGAACAACTGCCAGAGGCCGGCGCCAATGAACTCTCCCGGCGGGATGTAGGCCAGGTGTCCGAGGTCCAGTGTCTCGTCCGCTCGGATAAAGCGCTTGGAAATCAGCGTGTGGGTGTACTGCTCATAGTTGTCTTCTTCGTAGACCGGCACCAGCCACCAGATCGGCGTACGCCCCGCCAGCCAGATCGCGGTGCGGTAGAACTCGTCCAGCAGCAGGTAGTGCTGGGTCGTTCCGCAATCGTCGGAGCTGAGCTGGTTGTCCCTTTCGCCCCGTACGAACCGGGCCGGGTCGATGAGGAAGAAGTGGGCTTCGGCGCCCTGGGTCGCCGCCCAGGCCTCGAGCAACTGGCATTTCTTGCGCAGCTCGGCCAGTTCATCGTCGCTCAGGTCCGGTCCGTGACAGACCCATACGTCCATGTCGCTCTGATCCGCCTGGGCGAGCGTGCCCAGGCTGCCCATCAGGAACAGGCCGAGGATCGGCCTTGGTGGGTTGCTGCCGTGGCGCGGCTTGTAGGAGAAGGAGCGGGTCAGCCGCTGGGCCTCGGTGAGGACGCTGGCGTCGGGTTCGTAGTTCGACAGCCCTGCCGGAGTCGTGCTCGAGACGTAGCCGGGCAACAAGGGGTGATTGACGTGGAAAAACAGGGGCAGCAAGGTCAATACGCTTTGCTGGCGAGGCGAGAGGCCTTCCAGGGCACGTTCCATCCGGATGGTGTTGAGCTTGAGAAAACGTGCGCGCAACTGGCTCAAGACCTTGCGGTCGATTCCCTCATCCAGATCGGGGCGTATTTCGTGATTGCGGGTCATGTCGGCTCAAACCGCTCGCGGCGTCGAACGTGGGAGATCGAAGGTGATGGCAGTTTAGCGTCCGGGGCGTGGAATTCTTAAGCTGAAATATGATTTTTGACGCCGGAATTTCTACAGGGGGCGCAGTGCGCCTGCGGAAACCCCGGCGCAGGGATTTCCGTGGGCGACAGGAAGGTCAGGCGGCTTGCGATACGACGTTGAGAATGGTCAACAGGCCTTGCACGTGCTCGGCGGCATCCCGGCCCAGGCTGGTCAGGTAACCGCCGTCGGACTGGGTGATCAGGTCTTTTTCGTAAAGGCGTTTGGCGGCGGCGATGGCAGAAGGGGCAGCGGTCTGATGGATTTTCAGGCCTTCCTGGGAACTGTCCAGGTTGAAGAGTGCAAGGATTTCCAGTTCGGCAACCAGCTCAGGGGTAAGCGACATAAGGACTCCAGACTTTCTAGGAATTTGGACGACAGCGCCCTTAAGTTGAGCGCACTCTGGCGAACTGTCCAGTACCAGTGTCGTGCTTTTTGGTTTCGAGTGACGCAACACCGCTGTTCTGCCAGGCACAAGAGCCGTGCGCCTGGGGCTCATTGCTTTTCCGGTGGCAGCTCGGGCAGGGCACGCAACGCGGTTTCGTACCACTGGGCATCGAACGGGCGATCCTGTTCGAGCATGGCGTCGATCTCATGGGCCAGCACATGGGCCATGAGGTTCAGGATTTCTTCCCGTTCGTACCCGACCAGGGTCAGTTTGTTGAAGGTTGCCTTGGCGGCGGGCGGGTTGTCGCTTTCGATCTGGTTTTCGATGGCTTCGATCAGCGTCGTTTCGACGAACTCTTCTTCGTCGTTGTCGATGTCGGTTGGCTCGCTCATGGCAGGCTCCTTTGAGAAAGGCCGCCAGTCTACCCCTATTCGCCAGGCTGATGGGCCTGGCGGGAAGTGCCCCGACCGTCTATAACGCAAGGCTGCCAACCCCGCACGGCCTGGAGGCTTGCAATGCTTGAGCTTTATGGTTTCTCTGTCAGTAACTACTACAACATGGTGAAGCTGGCGCTGCTGGAGAAGGGCCTGCCCTTCGCAGAGGTGCCGTTCTATGGCAACCAGGCTCCCGAAACCCTGGCCATCAGCCCCCGGGGCAAAGTTCCTGTACTGAAGACCGACCAGGGCTTCATCAATGAAACCAGCGTGATCCTCGAGTACATCGAGCAAACCCAGCCAGGCAAGCCCCTGCTGCCCGAAGACCCGTACGCCCGTGCCCAGGTGCTGGCCCTGTGCAGGGAAATCGAGTTGTACATCGAGCTGCCGGGGCGGGCGTGTTACGCCGAGGCATTTTTCGGCATGACGTTGCCCGACGCCATCAAGGAAAAGACCAGGACCGAACTGCTGCTGGGGTTCGCCACGCTCGGCCGCCACGGCAAGTTCGCACCCTATGTGGCGGGTGACAGCATGAGCCTTGCCGATCTGTACTTTCTCTACAGTGTCTCGCTGGCGTTACAGGTGGGCAGGAAGCTGTTCGATATCGATCTGTTGGCCGACGTGCCGGCAGCCAAGGCGCTGATGGAGCATCTGGAGCAGAACCCGAACGTACAAAGGATTGCGGCAGACAAGGAAGCAGCGATGCCGACGTTTTTAGCGATGATCGCCGCCAAGAAGTGAGCTTTTCGGTGAGTTGAAGCCGGCTATCACGAGCAGGCTCGCTCCCGCGTTTGAATCTCTGGATGTTCACTAGGGGTGTTCACCAAAGATCCGTCGTGGGAGCGAGCTCGCGATGCTTCTGGCTTTCAGCGGCTGGCGAGCAACGCCTGGCCCCGCACAACCGCTGCCTTGACCTGGGCCGGCGCGGTGCCGCCGATGTGGTCACGGGCATTGACCGAGCCTTCGAGGGTCAGCACGGCAAACACGTCCTGCTCGATCTGGTCGCTGAACTGGCGCAGTTCATCCAGGCTCATTTCCGCCAGGTCCTTGCCGGTGTCCACGCCGTATTTCACGGCATGGCCGACAATCTCATGGCAATCACGGAACGGCAGGCCACGGCGCACCAGGTAGTCGGCCAGGTCGGTGGCGGTGGAGAAGCCGCGCAAGGCTGCTTCGCGCATCACTGCGTGCTTGGGCTTGATGGCCGGGATCATGTCGGCGAAGGCTCGCAGCGAGTCGCGCAAGGTGTCGGCGGCGTCGAACAGCGGCTCCTTGTCTTCCTGGTTGTCCTTGTTGTAGGCCAGCGGCTGACCCTTCATCAGGGTCAACAGGCCCATCAGTGCGCCGAATACCCGGCCGCTCTTGCCCCGTACCAGTTCCGGCACGTCGGGGTTTTTCTTTTGCGGCATGATCGAGCTGCCGGTGCAGAAGCGATCGGGCAGGTCGATGAACTGGAATTGCGCGCTGGTCCACAGCACCAGCTCTTCGGAGAACCGGGACAGGTGCATCATCGCGATGCTGGCTGCGGAACAGAATTCGATGGCGAAATCGCGGTCCGAGACGTTATCCAGCGAGTTGCCGCCCACGGCGTCGAAGCCCAGCAACTGCGCGGTGTATTCACGATCGATCGGGTAGGTGGTGCCGGCCAGCGCGGCGCTGCCCAGGGGCATGCGGTTGGTGCGCTTGCGGCAGTCCACCAGGCGCTCGTAGTCGCGGCTGAGCATTTCGAACCAGGCCAGCATGTGATGCCCAAACGTTACAGGTTGAGCGGTTTGCAGGTGCGTGAAGCCCGGCATGATGCTCTCGGCCTCGCGCTCGGCCTGTTCCAGCAGGCCTTTTTGCAGGCGCGTGATTTCGCCCAGGATCAGGTCGATTTCATCGCGCAGCCACAGGCGAATGTCGGTGGCAACCTGGTCGTTGCGGCTGCGGCCGGTGTGCAGCTTCTTGCCGGTCACGCCGATGCGGTCGGTCAGGCGTGCCTCGATGTTCATGTGCACGTCTTCGAGATCGACGCGCCAGTCGAACTGGCCGGCCTCGATCTCGCCCTGGATGGTCTTCAGGCCATCGATGATGCTGTCGCGCTCGGCATCGGTCAGTACGCCGACCTTGGCCAGCATGGTGGCGTGGGCGATCGAGCCCATGATGTCGTGGCGATACAGGCGCTGGTCGAAGTTGACGGAGGCGGTGAAGCGGGCGACGAAGGCGTCGACGGGTTCACTGAAGCGGCCGCCCCAGGACTGATTGGTCTTGTCAGTGCTCATGAATTCGCTCGTGATCGGCTGTGGAAAAAGTAGCGGTAAAGGCTGCGGCGGATGATAGCAGGGTTACCGGGGCTGGCGCTGGCACTGCCCGGCAGGTTTTTTCGGTGGCGGCCCCGGCTTTCGACGGAGGGTTTGCACAACGATATTTTCCGATTGAGCAATATCATCCCGGCAACCGTCTACAGTGGACGATAGGACGTCGGATTTTTAATCCATGGTGCATCGGACGAACCCAGACGCGGAGGTGCTCATATTGATCGGATCGAGTCTTGATAACCCTTACGGCGACGCCGTGCGACAACGGGCCCCGAGCATCGGTCGGCAAGCGCTGGTAAAGATAGGCAACCGCCTCGCGGCACTTTTTGGCCCTCGAACGAGTCTTAGCGTGGATCGCGGTGACGGATGTCACTTCCCCTGTCTACGCTATCCTTGTGCGAGACTCACGCAGGAATCCAGCGCAATATGAATGTCCTGATCGTTGATGACGAACCCCTGGCCCGCGAGCGCCTGAGCCGAATGGTTGGCGAGCTCGAGGGTTACAGTGTCCTGGAGCCGAGCGCCACCAATGGCGAAGAGGCGTTGGCCCTTATCGACAGCCACAAGCCGGATATCGTGCTGCTCGACATCCGCATGCCTGGCCTGGATGGCTTGCAGGTCGCGGCGAAGCTGTGCGAGCGAGAGTCGCCGCCCGCGGTGGTGTTCTGCACCACACGGGACGACTTTCCCCCCGATGTGTTGCAGGCCGGTGCCGTGGGCTACCTGGTCAAGCCAGTGGCCTCCGAGGCGTTGCTCGACGCCTTGCGCAAGGCCGAGCGGCCCAACCGGGCGCAACTGGCGGCATTGACCCGCCCTGCAGCCGAAAGCGGCAGCGGTCCGCGCAGTCACATCAGCGCGCGTACCCGCAAGGGTATCGAACTGATTCCGCTCAATCAGGTGGTCTATTTCATTGCCGACCATAAATACGTGACCTTGCGCCATGAGAGCGGCGAAGTCCTGCTGGACGAGCCACTCAAGGCCCTCGAAGACGAGTTCGGCGAGCGGTTCGTACGCATCCACCGCAACGCCCTCGTGGCACGCGAGCGTATCGAGCGTCTGCAACGGACCCCACTGGGGCATTTCCAACTGTTCCTCAAGGGCCTCAATGGCGATGCCCTGATCGTCAGCCGGCGGCACGTGGCTGGCGTGCGCAAGATGATGCAACAGCTTTAACCGCCACTGCGGAGCGTCCATGCGCTCCCTTTCCAGGATATTGACGGGCAGGGAGGCCCCGGGGTCGTGATTCAAGTCAAAGCGTATTTGGCTGAGCTGTTATTATTCGCCGTATCTTTTAAGTACGGATTGATCCATGTCCCCTCGCGAGATCCGCATCGCCACCCGTAAAAGCGCCCTGGCCCTCTGGCAGGCCGAATACGTCAAAGCCCGCCTGGAAGCGGCCCATCCCGGCCTGATCGTGACCCTGGTGCCCATGGTCAGCCGCGGTGACAAGCTGCTGGATTCGCCGCTGTCGAAAATCGGCGGCAAAGGCCTGTTCGTCAAGGAACTGGAAACCGCGCTTTTGGACAACGAAGCCGACATCGCCGTGCATTCGATGAAAGACGTGCCCATGGATTTCCCGCAAGGCCTGGGTCTGTTCTGCATCTGCGAGCGCGAAGATCCGCGGGATGCGTTTGTCTCCAACACCTTCGCCAGCCTTGATGCCTTGCCTGCCGGGAGCGTGGTCGGCACCTCCAGCCTGCGTCGCCAGGCGCAGTTGCTGAGCCGTCGTCCGGACCTGCAGATCCGCTTCCTGCGCGGCAATGTCAATACGCGCTTGGCCAAGCTCGATGCCGGTGAGTACGACGCGATCATCCTGGCCGCCGCCGGCCTGATCCGCCTTGGCTTCGAAGACCGCATCACCTCGGCCATCAGCGTCGACGACAGTCTGCCCGCCGGCGGACAAGGCGCGGTGGGCATCGAGTGTCGCAGCGCCGACAGCGAAATCCATGCCTTGCTCGCGCCTCTGCACCACGACGACACCGCCACCCGGGTATTCGCCGAGCGTGCCCTCAACAAACACCTCAATGGTGGCTGCCAGGTTCCCATCGCCTGTTATGCCGTGCTCGAAGGCGAGCAGGTCTGGCTGCGCGGCCTGGTGGGCGATCCGAATGGCGGCCAACTGCTGGGCGCCGAAGGCCGCGCGCCGCGCGCCGACGCCGAAGCCCTGGGCGTGCGTGTGGCCGAAGACCTGCTGAGCCAGGGCGCCGACGACATCCTCAGGAAAGTCTACGGCGAGGCCGGCCACGCGTGACGGGCTGGCGGCTGCTGTTGACCCGGCCGGCGGATGAGTCGTCGGCCCTGGCGGCCGTACTGGCCGATGCCGGTATATTCACCAGCAGCCTGCCGCTGCTGGATATCGAGCCGCTTCCCATCGTCGATTCCGCACGGGCGATTCTCCAGCGCCTGGACCAGTACTGTGCCGTGATCGTGGCCAGCAAGCCCGCAGCCCGCTTGTGCGTGGAGCAATTGCGTCAGCACTGGCCCGAACCACCGGCGCTGCCGTGGTTCAGCGTGGGCGCCGCCACCGGGCAGATCCTCGCCGATGCCGGCCTGTGCGTGTTCTACCCGGACAATGGCGACGACAGCGAAGCCTTGCTTGAACTTCCCGCCTTGCGTCAGGCTCTCACCGGGCCCGAGCCACGAGTGTTGATCGTGCGTGGCGAGGGTGGACGCGGTTTGCTGGCTGAGCGTTTGCGTGAGCAAGGTGCTAGTGTCGACTATCTGGAGTTGTACCGGCGCACCCTGCCACGGTACCGCGAAGGTGAATTGCCGGCGAAGGTGCAAGCGGAACGCCTGAACGCGCTGATGGTCAGCAGTGGGCAGAGTTTCGAGCATCTGCACCGACTGGCCGGCTCAGCGTGGCCCGCCCTGGCGCGGCTGCCATTGTTTGTTCCAAGCCCAAGGGTTGCCGAGATGGCGCGTGCCGCCGGGGCCCGAACAGTTGTGGATTGCCGTGGCGCCAATGCCGCGGCTTTGCTGGCGGCGTTACGGGAACAAGCCGTGCCGTTTTCTAATGCAAAGGATGGACACGTGAGCGAAACAGCCTTGCCAAAAGAAGATCAAGACCGGCCTGCGATCGATGCGCCGGTTGAAACCCCGGCCCCAGCGGCGCCGCGTCGCGGCAACGGGTTGGCCATTGTTGCGTTGCTGCTGGGGGCCGCTGGCGTGGCCGTGGGTGGCTGGGGCGTCTGGCAGGTGCGGCACCTGCAGGCCAACAACCAACAGCAGGCCGCCCAGGTCCAGGCGCTGAATGACCAGGCGCAGAATCTCAAGCTCAACGAGCAGCGCCTCACTGATCGCCTCGCCCAGTTGCCCGCCGCCGAGGAGCTGGAGGAGCGGCGGCGCCTGGTCGCCCAGTTGCAAAGTGACCAGCAGCATCTGAACCAGCGCCTGGAGACGGTACTGGGCGCCAGCCGCAAGGATTGGCGTCTGGCCGAGGCCGAGCACCTGCTGCGCCTGGCCAGCCTGCGTCTTTCCGCCTTGCAGGACATCACCAGTGCCCAGGCGCTGGTCCAGGGCGCCGACGACATCCTGCGCGAGCAGAATGACCCGGGCTCGTTCGCTGCCCGGGAACAATTGGCCAAGACCCTCGCGGCGTTGCGCAGCACCGAACAGCCGGACCGGACCGGGCTGTTCCTGCAACTGGGCGCCCTGCGTGAGCAGGTGCTGCAACTCTCGGAACTGGCACCTGAATACAAGGATCGCGGCGAGTCGCTGCTGGGCCTGACCGCCGATGGCGATGGCGCCAGCCGCTGGGCCCAGTGGTGGGATCAGATCTCGCGCTATATCCGCATCGATTTCAATGCCGACGAGAACGTCCGTCCGCTCCTGGCGGGGCAGAGCCTGATGCAGGTGCGCCTGGCCTTGAGCCTCGCCCTGGAACAGGCGCAGTGGGCCGCCCTCAATGGCCAGGCGCCGGTCTACACCCAGGCGCTGACCGAGGCCCGCGATGTACTCAAGAACAACTTCAACCAGGACAACCCGCAAAGCAGGATCATGCTCGAGCGCGTGGTTGAGCTGGCCCGGCAACCGGTCACGGTGGTCACACCGGACCTGACGAGTGCCCTGAGCAGCGTCCAGGCTTACCTGGAGCGTCGCAACCTGAACGCCGAAGAGTCGGTCAAGCCGCTGGCCAAGCCTGGCGAGCAGGGGGCCACGCCATGAAACGTCTCTACGTGATTCTGTTCGTGGTCATCGCTGTCGCCGCCTTGCTGGGCGTCGCGATCAGCGAGCATTCGGGTTACGTGCTGGTGGCGTACAAGAACTTCCGGTACGAGGCTGGCCTGTGGGTCACCCTGGCATTGGTGGTGTTGCTCTGGCTGCTCTGGTGGGGCCTGAGGGCCTTGCTCGGATTGGTGACCACGTCCGGCGGGGTGGTCAATCCCTGGTCGCGGCGCAATCGCAGTCGTCGCGTACAAGTGGCGATCGAGCATGGCCAACTGGATCTGGCCGAAGGTCGCTGGGCCAGCGCCCAGCGGCATCTGCATCGTGCCGCCGAAGCCGAGCGTCAACCCTTGCTCTACTACCTCGGCGCGGCTCGCGCGGCCAATGAACAAGGTCTTTACGAGCAGAGCGACAGCCTGCTGGAGCGGGCCCTGGAGCGACAGCCCCAGGCGGAGCTGGCCATTGCATTGACTCACGCCCAGTTGCAGATGGACCGGGGCGATACCGACGGAGCCTTGGTCACCCTGCAAGCCATGCACGATCGCCATCCTCATAACGCCCAGACCCTGCGCCAGTTGCAGCGCCTGCATCAACAGCGCGGGGATTGGTCGGCGGTGGTTCGCCTGTTGCCGGAACTGCGCAAGGACAAGGTCCTGCCGCCGGCGGAATTGGCGGAGCTGGAGCGTCGGGCCTGGGGGGAAAACCTGTCCCTGGCGGCCCACCGTGACGAAGACGGTAGCGTCGGCCTGCAATCGCTCAACCGTGCCTGGCAGCAACTGACCGCCGCACAGCGCCAGGAGTCGGCGCTGGTATTGGCCTACGCCGAACAACTGCGCCAACTGGGTGCCCAGGGCGAGGCCGAGGAGGTGTTGCGCACGGCGCTCAAGCGTCACTACGACAGCCACCTGGCACGCCTGTACGGGCTGGTCCGTGGGAACGATCCGATCCGGCAATTGCAGGCGGCCGAAGGCTGGCTCAAGGATCATCCGGCCGACTCCAGCCTGCTGCTGACATTGGGACGCCTGTGTCTGCAGAACAGCTTGTGGGGCAAGGCAAGGGATTACCTCGAAAGCAGCCTGCGGATCCAGCGCAACCCGGAAGCCTGTGCCGAACTGGCGCGCCTGCTGGCGCAACTGGGGGATGCCGAGCGCAGCAACCAGCTGTTCCAGGAAGGCCTGGGCTTGCTGGACGAGCGTCTGCTCGCCGCGCCGCTTCCGGCGTCCCAGGCCTTGCCTGGCTGATGCCGCGATCAACAGTGTCGGCGGTTCGTCTTGGCATCGCCAATGATTCGACCGCCGATAATGGTCCGGTTCAAGGCTCGGATGATGTCCTGGGGAAAGTCCTACAGGGGATCGCGCTGAATCCTCGAGTGTCTGTCGGGAATTCCCTACACCCCTGGTGAAGTGTCTGCGCGGGCCCGCCTTGAAAGGCCCGAGGGCTTTCCTCTACCGTAACTACCTGTCTCTTCTGTTACGGAACCGCCATGTCTTTGGCCTGCTCACGCTTCTTGTTTTTCATGGCTTCCATCGCTGCGGCCCTGGCCCTGGGCATCGCCAGCTACCTGGAATATGCGGTCGGCCTGACACCGTGCAGCCTGTGTGTCCTGCAGCGGTTGTGCCTGCTGCTGTTCCTGGGGAACTGCCTGGCGGCCTGTGTGCACGGCCCGGGCCACAAGGGCAGCATCGTCTACGGGGGCGTGGGGCTGATCCTGGTGTCGGGAGCGATGACATTGGCCTGGCGCCAGGTCCTGGTACAAAGTCATTCGGTCGAGCCGTTGCCCGATTGCTTCACCCGCATGGAGGGAGCGGGCTCATGGTGGAGCGCTGTGCATCGCGTCATCGACGGCGCGGTCGATTGCGCGAGCGTCACCTGGACGTTGTTCGACTTGAGCGTTCCCGAATGGAGCCTGCTGTTTTTTCTCGCCGTGTCCATCGCCATGACCTACCTGCTGCTTCGCCTTGTCTGGAACGCGCTGATCCGACCACTGGGCGGCAAGACGTCGCAGTTGGTCCGTGCTGTGGATTAAACACTTGTATGAACTTTATCTCCTGCGTACCTTGAAGCAGCTGTCGTGCGGGCATAATCTGGCCCGCACGTATCATTGGAATTATGCCGCTCGATCAAGTTGTGTCCGGCTTGCCATGAATCATCAGGCGTATGCAGGCTGCGAGGGGCATGACTCACAAGGGAAGAAATCGCCATGCTCGAAAGTTGTCAGAATGCTCAGGAACGCTGGGGTGGAGTGCATCTGCTGATCGACCGCTGGTTGCAGGAGCGTCACGAACTGGTTCGGGCCTATGATGCTCTCGGCGACAAGCCTGAAGCGCTGGGAGAGAGCCGCAAGCCGTTGCAGGAATTCTGCGGTGTGCTGGTCGACTACGTCTCTGCCGGTCATTTCGAGATCTACGAGCAATTGACGAGCGAAGCCAAGGCCTTCAACGACAAGCGTGGCCTGGAACTCGCCGAACAGATCTATCCACGTATCGATGTCATCACCGAAAAGCTGCTGGCCTTCAACGACCTCTGTGATGAAGGCAAGTGCGTGGCGGAAAAATTCAAGGAACTGGGTGGCTTGTTGCATGAGCGTTTCGAGCTGGAGGACTGCCTGATCGAAGTGCTGCACAACGCCCACAAGGAAGAGGCCGCGGTCCAGGCTTGAAGGATTTGAGGCAATGAAAAACGGTGCGCATTGCGCACCGTTTTTTATTGCCGGGCTTCAGGTCGTTGCGCCCAGCAGTTCGATCTCGAACACCAGCGGCGTGAAGGGGGGGATCACATCCCCGGCACCTTCGGCGCCGTAGGCCTGTGTCGAAGGAATCACCAATCGCCACTTCGCGCCCACCGGCATCTGCGGCAACGCGCTGCGCCAGCCATCGATCACGCTGTCGAGGCTGAACCATTGCGCCTGGCGGTTGGAGTCGAAGACGGTGCCGTCAGGCAGTCGACCCGTATACAACACCTGGACCCTGCCATGGGGGCCGGCTTTCGTGCCATGGCCTGGCTTGAGTTCGGTCAGCAGGATGCCGTCCGCCAACTGCTGCACGCCAGGGCGGCTCCTTTCTTCAGCGAGAAATTTCTGTTCCGTCTTCAGCGCTACTTCGACCTGCGGTGTCGTCGACTGCGCGGTCAGTCGCGCCTGGTGTTCGGCCAGGAGCTGTTCGATACGCTCGTCACTGAGGGCCAGGGGCTTGCCCTGGTAGGCCTGTTTCAAACCTTCCACCAGCGCCTGGATCTGCAGGTCCGGTACGTCCTGGCGCAATCGTTCTCCCAGGCTCGCGCCCAGGCTGTAGGCCAGGTCGCGGTCATCGTTCGTGCCGGCTTTCTCGGTGGCCTGGACCATGGAGCAAACCATGCACAGACATAAAAACAGGTGACGCCACATGTGTACTTTCTCCGGCCTCGAATCGAGGAATTATGCCAGCGCTGGTATCGATGGACATGGGTGGCTCTGGCAATGACACAGAAGATTTTTCGTCCCTTGCAACGCAACGTCCCGTGTACTGTCAACATGCCCTAGCGGCGGTTGCAGCAGAGGTCTAGTATGAGCCGCACTCACGTCAGTCAGGAGGTAAACCATGTCGGCCCCCAAGAAGCCAGTAAACACTCCGTTGCACTTGCTCCAACAACTGTCGGGCAGCCTGCTCGAGCATTTGGAAAATGCCTGCTCCCAAGCCCTGGCTGATGCTGAAAAACTGCTCGCCAAACTGGAAAAACAACGCGGCAAGGCTCAGGAAAAACTGCACAAGTCACGCACCAAGTTGCAAGAGGCGGCAACCGCCGGCAAGGCCAAGGCTCAAGCCAAGGCGAAAGACGCAGTGAAAGAACTCGAGAGCCTGCTCGATGCCTTGAAGGATCGTCAGTCCGAAACCCGCGCCTACATCCTGCAACTCAAACGCGATGCCCAGGAAAGCCTGAAGCTGGCTCAAGGCGTTGGTCGTGTACAGGAAGCCGCCGGCAAAGCGCTGACGCTTCGCGCCGCCAAGCCTGTCGCTGTATCGGCCAAGAAGCCTGCCGCTAAACCTGCCGCAGCAAAAACACCGGCCAGAGTGGCAGCCAAACCTGCCGTGAAGGCGCCTGCCAAAGCGGCGAGCAAACCGGCTGCCAAGCCTGCGGCGACCAAGCCGGTCGCTGCCAGCGCAGCCAAGCCCGCAGCGAAGAAACCAGCCGTCAAGGCTGCCGCCAAGCCGGTCGCGAAAGCGCCTGCTGCCAAACCTGCAGCAGCCAAACCGTCCGCTGCCAAGCCTGTCGCCAAACCCGCTGCCGCCAAACCTGCAACATCGAAAACCGCCGCGGCCAAGCCTGCTGCAAAAGTCGCTGCGAAACCAGTCGCCGCGAAAACGGCAGCCAAGCCAGCGGCAACCAAAACAGCAGCTGCAAAACCTGCTTCGGCCAAGCCGGCCGCTGCCAAGGCGCCTGCCAAGACCGCAGCCAAACCTGCTGCTGCCAAGCCCGCCGCGACCAAGACCGTCGCCAAGCCTGCGGCGAAACCGGCTGTGAAAAAGCCAGCCGCCGCCAAACCGGCGACGCCTACCGCAGCCAAGCCAGCGACAGCCGCTCCAGCTCCATCCTCGACACCCGCACCAACCGCCAGCACGCCGGCTCCGGCGCTGAACCCGAGCGTCACCACGACGTCGGGCACCAGCACCCCAACCAGCGCCTCCTAACGGCCGGATGCCGCGACGCGCAGCTGATGCAGCGCGTCGCGGTTCGGTTGGGCGATACTCGCCACTATTTCTTGCAGCCACAGCGCTGAATCTAAGGGGGGCCCTCCAGGCCATTCCCCGGTCGCGACTTGCAATCGCTCCAGCAACTTTCGCTCGGCCTCGAGTTCCAGCTGCTTGACCTGCTCGCGCAATTCATCGAGCGCAGTGTCATCAAGCGCGCGGACTTTCCATTGGGTGCGAAGGGTGCGTAACGGCTGGACGACCTCCATGTCCCAGGTTTCGGTCAATTGCCGAAGCTGCTCCAGCCTTCGTTCATCGCAGGTCACGCCGCGTTCTGCCAGCCACAGGCCGCAAAGCAGCAGGCAGACATTGGCGCCGCTGTCTTGCAGCGTCAGGCAAGCCTGCTCTACGCCGGGCCTGGCGTACAGGTCGAGGGAAAAACTCCACAGGTCAGGGGACATCGTGCTACTCGCGCCAGTTGCGAGCGAAGCTGGTAGACTCCGCCGCCATTATGATCCGACTTCAGAACCTGACTTTACAGCGTGGCCCGCAACGTCTGCTAGAAGACGCCGAGCTGACCCTGCACGCCGGCCACAAAGCCGGCCTTATCGGCGCCAACGGTGCCGGCAAATCCAGCCTGTTCGCCCTGCTGCGCGGTGAGTTGCATCCGGACTCCGGTGATTGCTCGCTGCCCGCCGACTGGCGTATCGCCCATATGCGCCAGGAGGTCGACACCCTCGAACGCCTGGCGGTGGACTATGTGCTCGACGGCGACGTGCGCCTTCGTCAGGTCCAGCGGGATCTGGCAGCCGCCGAAGCGGCTCACGACGGTGCCGCGCTGGCTCGCCTGCATTCGGAGCTCGACACCGCCGACGGCTATACCGCCGACGCCCGTGCGCGTAAATTGCTGGCAGGCCTGGGCTTCACCAATGAACAGATGGACCGCCAGGTCGGCGATTTCTCCGGTGGCTGGCGGATGCGCCTGAACCTGGCCCAGGCCTTGATGTGCCCCTCGGATCTTTTGCTGCTCGATGAGCCGACCAACCACCTGGACCTCGACGCCATCATCTGGCTCGAAGACTGGCTCAAGAGTTATCCGGGCACGCTGCTGCTGATTTCCCACGACCGTGATTTCCTCGATGCCGTGGTGGATCACGTGGCCCATGTCGACCAGCGCAAGCTTGTGCTGTATCGCGGCGGCTACACCGCTTTCGAGCGCGCCCGTGCCGAGCGCCTGGCCCAGCAACAGCAGGCCTACGAGAAACAACAGGCGCAACGTGCGCACATGGAAAGCTACATCGCACGCTTCAAGGCACAGGCCACCAAGGCCCGGCAGGCCCAGAGCCGGATCAAGGCACTGGAGCGGATGGAAGAGCTGTCCGCGGCCCACGTCGATTCGCCGTTCGACTTCGTCTTTCGCGAGTCGACCAAGATTTCCAGCCCACTGATCGACCTGTCGGATGCTCGACTGGGTTACGGCGACAAGACCGTGCTGGAGAAGGTCAGGCTGCAGTTGACCCCCGGTGCGCGCATCGGCCTGCTGGGCCCCAACGGTGCCGGTAAATCGACCCTGATCAAGAACCTCTCCGGTGAGCTCGAGCCCCTGGCCGGACGCCTGACCCGTGGCGAGAACACCGTGGTGGGCTACTTCGCCCAGCATCAGTTGGATTCCCTCGACGCCAAGGCCAGCCCGTTGCTGCATTTGCAGCGTCTGGCGCCGACCGAGCGCGAGCAGACGTTGCGCGACTTCCTCGGCGGCTTCGACTTCCGCGGTGCTCGCATCGACGAACCGGTACTCAATTTCTCCGGTGGCGAAAAGGCCCGCCTGGCATTGGCCTTGATCGCCTGGGGACGGCCGAACCTGCTGTTGCTCGACGAACCGACCAACCACCTGGACCTGGAGATGCGCCTGGCCCTGACCATGGCGTTGCAGGAATTCAGCGGGGCTGTGTTGGTGGTGTCCCACGATCGGCATCTGCTCAAGAGCACCACGGACAATTTCTTCCTGGTGGCCGACGGCAAGGTCGAGGAATTCGACGGCGACCTGGAAGACTACGCGCGCTGGCTGGTGGAATACCGCCAGCGCAACGCGCCGGTCAGCACCACGCCGGTGAACCCGGACAAGACTGACAAGAAAGCCCAGCGCCAGGCCGCGGCGGCGCTGCGTCAACAGTTGGCGCCCCATAAGCGCGAGGCCGATAAGCTGGAGGCCGAGCTGGGCAAGGTGCACGAAAAACTGCAGAAGATCGAAACCAGCCTGGGCGACAGTGGTCTCTACGAAGCGGCGCGCAAGGATGAGTTGCGCGATCTGTTGGCCGAACAGGCCCGGTTGAAGATTCGTGAAGCGGAACTTGAGGAGGCGTGGATGCAAGCCCTGGAGTTGCTGGAAACCCTGCAGGCGGAGCTGGAGGCACTGTCCTGATGGAAGCGTTGACCGTGCCCATCCCCGTGATGTGGATCGAGCCGATCTGGCTCGGTGTACAGGTGCTGCTGATCCTGCTGGCCGGCTACATCGCACAGCGTTTCGTGGCGCGAGCCCTCACCGGCCTTGGCGAGCGCTACCCCATTCCACCGCAACTGGTGATCATCCTGCGCGGCGTGCTGCGCTGGTTGATCATGGGCAGCGCGATGCTCGTGGTGCTCGAACGCCTGGGTGTCTCCGCCACGGTGCTGTGGACCGCGTTGTCGGGGTTTGTCGCCGTGGCGGCGGTGGCGTTCTTCGCCATCTGGAGCGTGCTGTCCAACCTGCTGTGCGCCGTCTTGATCTACACCGTCGGTCCGTTTCGCCTGGGGGATGTGGTCGAGCTGGTGGAAGCCACCGACAAGCCCGGTATCAAGGGCCGGGTGGTGGCGATCAACCTGCTTTACACCACTCTGATCGAGCCCGAGGAGCTCGGCACCGGCAGTTCCATGATCCAGGTGCCGAACAGCCTGTTCTTCCAGCGCTCGGTCCGTCGCTGGCGCGGTAGCGAGGCGTTTCCGGTGGGTGGCCTGATCGAGTGACCCACCCCTGGCGGGGCGCCGGTCTTGAAAAATAACGGTGGTCAAGCGCGCGGCGGAGCATTAGCTTATTCGTTTCGACGAATCTTGGCCGAGGTGTGCAATGCTGCTGGAAACATGGCTGGCGTTTTTCGCCGCTTGCTGGGTGATCAGCCTGTCGCCGGGCGCCGGTGCCATCGCATCGATGTCCAGCGGCCTGCAATATGGTTTCTGGCGCGGTTACTGGAATGCCCTGGGCCTGCAACTGGGCCTGGCGCTGCAGATCGTGATCGTCGCCGCGGGTGTCGGCGCGATCCTCACCGCGTCGGCCACGGCGTTCTATGCCATCAAATGGTTTGGCGTCGCCTACCTGGTTTACCTGGGCGTCAAGCAGTGGCGCGCCATTCCTGGCGATATCAGTGACGATGCGGCCGTACGGCCTATCGGCAAACCCATGGCGCTGGTGTTCCGCGGTTTGCTGGTCAACATCAGCAACCCCAAGGCCCTGGTGTTCATGCTGGCGGTACTGCCGCAGTTCATCGACCCCCACGCACCCCTGGTCAAGCAGTACCTGATCCTGGGCGTGACCATGATCTGTGTCGACCTTGTCGTCATGGCCGGCTACACCGGGCTGGCGTCGAAGGTCTTGCGCCTGTTGCGTACGCCCAAGCAGCAACGGCGGATGAACCGGACCTTTGCCGGATTGTTCATCGGCGCGGCGGGCTTGCTGGCGACGATTCGCAGGGCTGCGGTGTAAAGCGAACGAAACCTGTGGCGAGGGGATAAATACCCTCGCCACAGGGGATCGCTGAACCTTCAGCGCAGGATCACCGGCGCGCTATCCCGGGGCAGGTTATTGCGCTGCACCGGCTCGCCGGGTTGCTGGTAGCTCGGGCCACCGAGCTGTTCGCTCATCTGCCGCGCCACATCTTCGCCCAGCGCCTTGGACACCTCGCGCACGACCCGTGGGCGATTCAGGCTGATGCGCACGTCCCGGTGGTTCAACAGCTTGGTGTCCTGGCCTTCACCCATGGCGGTGAACGCCGAGGTGATCTCGAAGGTCCTGGTGTTGATCAGGCTGAAGTCGGCCACCAGGGTCAGGGCGAGCACCGCCGAGTAGCTGTCGGTGTTGGCCAGTTCGTTGACGTCGCGGGTGAAGTCGATGTCCGACACGGTGCCGAAGAGCACGTAGTCGGCGCCCTTGAAATGGCCGGCCTTGATGCGCTTGATCACGTCATAGACATCGCCTTTGGACGACGCGGTGTAGGGCGTGCCCTGCACCAGCTGGAACATCCCGCTGCGCAGGATCTCGCCCTTGATGTCACCGGTGAATTTGCGCAGTTCGCCCTGCTCGATGTAGCTGCTGGTGGCTTCCATCTCGTCGTAGCTCGACGATGCGCTGGCGCTATAGGCGCCCGCCTGGAAGTTGCTCTGGGCCGACACCGTATGGATGTATTCCTCCACCCGCTCCTGGTACGCCAGGTCGGTGACGGCGACTTTCGGGGCCGCCTGCGCGCCGAACGCACAGGCCAGGGCCATGATGCCTATCCATGTGCGCATGGCTTAGCGCTCCGTGGTCTTGCGGATTTCTTTCTCGTCCATCCACTCGGCCAGACCGCTTTCGACGTCGATCAGTTGCAGGCTGAATTTGTAGAAGACGTCCTTGTAGTCGCTGCTGCGCTTGACGATGGAGCTGATGGAACCTTCGAGACGGTACTTGGCGGCGATCATGTTGCCGGTCTTGGCCACGGTGCTCTTCTTGTACAGGCCGCTCTGGTTCTGCAGCTTGAGCTGGTCGACCTGGCTGTCCATGGCGTTGTTGTCGCTGGCGAAACGCGCCGCGCCGGTCTTCATCAGCTGGGTCTTGATGCTGGTGGTGATTTCGCGGGTGTCGATGTACTCGCTGGTCTTGTTCTTCACGTCATAGACCTGGACCACAGGGCGACCCTGCAGGACTCCGGACTGGGCCAGGGAGCGGGTCATGGACTCGGCGATCATCTGCAGGTCGGTGGAGCCGAACTCGTTGGTCACGGTTTCCACGGCCTTGGTGTCACCGTAGGTGATGTTCTTGTTGCCCAGCACCGGGGAGTTATTGGCGCAGCCGCTGACCAGCAGGGCGGCGAGGGCGAGGGATGAAATGCGTACGAACATGTAGGGCTCTCGAAAGCTGAAAAAGGGATAACGCGTCACTCGGGCGTTTTTTGTGGGAGCGTCTTTAAGGGGTATTGATTTCCAACCGGAAATCCACGGCCTTTGGTGTCGGAGCGATGGCCGGCAGGAAGCTGGTCTGTTCGCCATAGAGCGTCAGGCTTTTCCAGGTTTCTTCCTCGGCGATAGGGAAACCCTCAGGTCCCAGCCAGGCGAAGCGGTAGTACATCGTCTTGTTGTTGTAGCTGGTATTGCTCAGTTGCACATTGACGGTCATATAGCCGTTTTCCCGTGCCACGCGCATGGCACCCACCACGATGTTCTTGGTTTTGCCCATGGCCACGACCTTGCTGGCAGCGCTGCCCGGCTCCGGTGGCGGCGGGGTGGCGCAACCGGCCAGCAAGGCCAGGGCGCCGACGGCGATCAGTTTTAAACGCATGTGAGCAAGACTCCGTTCTTAAGGTTGCTTGAGGCTGGCGATGGCGGTCGGGTTGGCGCTCGGGATCACCCGGGCGGCCAGGCCACCGGCGAAGACCTGATTGCCCACGGCCCGCAGGCTGACCACTTGGTAACGCTGGTCGACCATCACCTTGACCACCGAGCCGCCTGTGGCGTTGGGCAGGGTGACTTCGTGCTCGCCTTTCTTGAGGCGCAGGCGTACCACTTGGGTGTAGTCCGGCAGGGTGCGCCAGGTCCGGGTGTCTGCGCCTTCGAGCACGGCCGAGGTGAGGCCTACGGCCAGGCCGGCCAGTGGGTTGGTTTCGTTGATCTGTTTCTGCGCTACGCCACGGGTGATGGCGCGCACGGTGGTGCGCAGGATGATGCCCGGCATGTCATCGCGCAGGGCGCGGCGGGACATGGCGGTGGTGCTGTTGAGTTGGGTCAGGTCCAACTGGCGGCCATCGACGCCGATCTGGGCGAAGGTGGCGGTGGAGGTGTCGGGCTTGATCACCGGGAACGACAATGGCGTGATGACGACATTGCCGCTGATGGGCAGGGGCAGGGGGATGCGGATCGAATCACGGGCCGGCGCCAGGCCGCTCTGCACCACGATCAGGACGTCGCTGTCATCGTTCTTTGCGGCAGGCTTGTCGAGGTTGAGCAGTGCCTGTTCCAGCAGCGGGGTATTGGGACGCAGCTCGGCGGCCTTGCGATAACCCGGTGCGGCCAGGTTTTTCTCGCCCAGGGCCTCATAGACGAAACCGGCCAGATAATGGCTGAATGCGCTCTGATAACTGTTCTTGAGGCCGACCACTTCCGGCGCGTCGAGGCTGGCCACCGGATAGCCCTGCAGGTCCTTGTACTCGGTCCTGACCCCTTGCTGCTCGGCCTCTTCTTCGCGCTTGAGGTACTGCTTGTCCCGCAGGTCGGCGATCACCGCTTCGCGTTCGTGGGTTTTCTTGATCTGGGTCCGGGCGCCATCGAAGTCGTTCACGGCGAGCAGGTTCAGGGCCATCTGCGTGGTCAGCATGACCTTTTCGTAGTCATAACCCTCATAGCGCCGGACCTTGTCGTTGACCAGGAAGCTGCCGAACTGGGCGGCATACCTGGCGGTGTCCAGCTTGACCGCGTCTTCCCACTGGCCGACCTGCTGGTCCGCGCTGGTCCAGGCCGTCTGGCTGCCGGACAGATCGCCCTTGGCCCGCAGCAGCTCCCCTTTTTCGAAGTAGTACAGCAGGTCCTTGTCCTTGCTGTTGTTCTTTTCCAGCAGGGTCAGGGCCGCATCGACGTTGCCGGAGGCGAGCTGTTGGTTGGTCTGGGCCAGTTCGCTGTCGTAATTACGGAAAACCGAACAGCCGGACAGCAAGGTGATCGCACCGAGAGCGACCGAGAAAACGGCACGGGAGGCCATGAACATTCTTCCCTGAGGTATCAGCCAGGTGTGCGGGTCGGGCTGGGGCGATCCACGGACATGCGTCGGAACGCTGTCGGTTCCTCGCATTCGGAGGAGCTTTTTTTGCCTCGGACATCGAGAAGGCGGCGGGATTATAAACATGGCCGTTGGCTATGTAATGGCTTTTCAATTCCTAAATGCCGTTTTTGTGACATCACTTCCAAAGCATGAAGATCCGATGAAAAAGCACCTGCGGAGCATCTCGGCGCTTGAGTCGAAGGCTGTGGACGTGAACAATGTGTTACTTCTTATTTCCAACTGAGAATTGTTGATGATTGCCCCGCTTCGTTTTCTGGGCTGGCTTGCGCTACCGTTGCTGGCCCTGTGTAGCCCCCATTTGCTGGCCGATACTCTTGAAGGCGCCCCACAGGCGCTGCATCTGCTGGATTACATCGGTGCGGATTACCCGGCGACGGTGGAGGCGGGGAAGGTCATCGACGAGTCCGAATACCGCGAACAACTGGAATTCATCCAGGTGCTGGAGGGGCTGGTCGTTGCGCTGCCGGCCAAGCCGGAAAAGGCCGAGCTGACACAGGGCATCGGCGCCCTGCGTAACGCGATCAGCCAACGCCAGGATGGCGCCGAGGTGGCCCGAATGGCCCGCCAGATGGGGGCCCGGCTGGCGGTGGCCTATGAGGTCAGCCAGGCACCGGTCATCACCCCGGACCCTGCTCGCGGGGCACCGCTGTACGCTCAGAACTGCTCGGTTTGCCATGGCGACAGCGGCGCTGGCGATGGCCCTGCCGGTGTCGGCCTGGAGCCGCCGCCCGCCAACCTGCGCGACAGCAAACGACTGGACAACCTGAGCCTCTATGCCATCTACAGCACCCTCGGCCTGGGCGTCGAAGGCACCGACATGCCGGCATTCGCCGACCAGCTCGACGACCGTCAGCGCTGGGACCTGGCGACCTACATCGCCAGCTTCAGTGCCGATCCTGCCGCCGCGAAGGGCGAGCAGACCTTCAATCTCGCCGACCTGGCTCGCCAGACGCCGGCCGAAGTCCTGGCGACGCAAGGCCCGGCCGCTGCGGCCACCTTCCGCGCCCAGCGTGCCCAGCCGCCTCAGGTCCAGCGCGGCCCGGCGCAATTGCTCGATTACACTGCCGCCACCCTGGATAAAAGCATCGCGGCGTACCGTGCCGGTGAGCATGACCAGGCTTACGATCTGTCGGTAGCCGCCTATCTGGAAGGTTTCGAGCTGGTGGAGAGCTCGCTGGATAACGTGGATGCAAACGTGCGCAAGGATACGGAAAAAGCCTTGATGGCCTATCGTCAGTCCTTGCAGGACGGCCTGCCGGTGGAGCAGGCCGAGCAGCGCCTGACGGCGGCGAAGGCCAAGCTGGAGGAATCCGCGGGCTTGCTGGGCGGCGATGGCCTGAGCTGGTCGCTGAGCTACATTTCCGGCCTGCTGATCCTGTTGCGCGAGGGGTTGGAAGCGATCCTGGTGCTGGCGGCGATCCTGGCGTTCCTGCGCAATACCGGTCAGCAATCGGCGGTTCGCAGCGTCAACGTCGGTTGGGGGCTGGCGCTGCTGGCCGGCCTGGCGACCTGGGGCCTGGCTGCCTATGTGATCGACGTCAGCGGCGCCCAGCGTGAGCTGCTCGAGGGCGCAACGGCCCTGTTCGCCAGCGTGATGGTGCTGTGGCTGGGTGTGTGGATGCACGACCGGCGTCACGCCGCGGCCTGGCAGGACTACATCAAGAGCAGCCTGGTCGGCGGTGGTGGCCGTTTCGGCTTTGCCATCCTGGCGTTTTTCTCGGTTTATCGCGAGCTGTTCGAAGTGATCCTGTTCTACGAGACCCTGTGGCTGCAGGCTGGCCCTGCCGGGCATGACGCCGTGCTGGCGGGTGGCGCGACGGCTCTGGTACTACTGGTGGGGCTGGCCTGGGTGATCCTGCGCGGTTCGGCGCGCTTGCCGCTGGCGCTGTTCTTCAGCATCAACGCGGCGTTGCTGTGCGCCTTGTCGGTGGTGTTCGCCGGCCATGGCGTGAAGGCCCTGCAGGAGGCCGGCATCTTCGGAACTCGTCCGGTGGCGTTCTTTGACTTCGACTGGCTGGGCATTCACGCCGATGCCTATTCGTTGGCGGCCCAGGTGATCGCGATCGTGGCGATTGTCGTGTTGTATGGACGCAGTTGGGTGGCGGAGAAGCGGCGGGTTCAGGCGTCCTGACGGACTGCCCGTTCGGTTCGCTGCGGGAGCGAGTCGGCTCGCCCCCGCGGCGGTTTCAGATGTCGTTCTCGTGGGTCAGTTCCAGCACGCGGTCCACCAGTTTATTGATGCCTGAGGCCGCTTCGCTGATGTTCTGCGCCAGCATGTAGGCCGGGGTACTCACCAGTTTGCGCGCAGTGTCTTCGACGATGTCGGTGACGGCGCAGTCTTCGTGGGAGCCCCCCATCTTGGTCACCGCCGCCGCTGTGTCGACATCCGTGCCGATGGTGCAGGTTACGCCGGGGCCGTAGATCTTCGCGGCCAGCGCCGGGGAAATGCAGATCAGTCCTACCGGCTTGCCGGCCTCGGCGAAGGCTTCGGTCAGCTCCAGAACTTGCGGTTGCACCGTGCAACCGGCCCCTTCGACGGCAAAGTTGGACAGGTTTTTCGCCGAGCCGAAGCCCCCGGGAATAATCAGGGCATCGAAGTCCTCGACCTTGGCTTCGCGCAGGTCCTTCACGTTGCCCCGGGCGATCCGGGCCGACTCCACTAGCACGTTGCGGCTTTCGGGCATTTCCTCGCCGGTCAGGTGATTGATCACATGCAACTGGGCGATATTGGGGGCGAAGCACTGCACTTGCGCGCCGCGCTGATCAAGGCGCAGCAAGGTGATCACGCTTTCGTGGATCTCGGCGCCGTCGTACACGCCACAGCCGGAAAGGATCACTGCAACTTTTTTGCTCATGGGCTTTTCTCCAGATTCATGGCGTTAAATGTCCACTAATTTGTCACTCGTTGCCATAGGGTTCTCGGGCGGCTACACCTAATCTGCCGACTATCTCCTTGCCTCGCGTGCCCGGGTCGCGTCATGAATTTCATTCTGTATGCCGTGCCGTTCTTCTTCGTCCTGATAGCCGTCGAGCTGCTGGCCGACCGTTGGCGTGGCGTGAGCCACTACCGGGTCGCCGACGCGATCAACAGCCTGAGCACCGGCGTGCTGTCCACCACTACCGGCCTGCTGACCAAGGGCGTGGGATTGGTGACCTATGCCTTCGCCCTGGAGCACCTGGCCATTGTGCGGTTGCCTGCCGACCAGACCTGGGTCTGGGTGCTGGCCTTCGTGTTCTACGATTTCTGCTACTACTGGCTGCACCGCATGGGGCATGAACGCAATATCCTCTGGGCCGCTCATTCTGTGCATCACCAGAGCGAGGACTACAACCTCTCCACCGCCTTGCGCCAGACCAGCACGGGCTTTGTGTTGAGTTGGATTTTCTACTTGCCGCTGGCGGTGCTGGGCGTGCCGCTGGTGGTGTTCGTCAGCGTCGCGGCGTTGAATCTGTTGTATCAGTTCTGGGTTCATACCCAGCACATTCCCAAGCTCGGTTGGCTGGAGTGGTGCTTCGTTACGCCGTCCAATCATCGTGCCCACCATGCGCAGAACCTTCTCTATATGGATCGCAACTACGGAGGGGTGTTCATTATTTGGGACCGTCTGTTCGGCACCTTCCAGGAAGAAGACGATAACGAGCCGGTGATCTTTGGCGTGACCACGCCGCTGGCGAGCTGGAATCCGCTGTGGGCCAACCTGCAGTTCTACGCACAATTGTGGACGGATGCCCGGCGGGCAGAGCATGGGTGGGACAAGCTGCGCATCTGGTTCATGCCCACAGGCTGGAGGCCGGCGGACGTCGCGGCCAGGTACCCGCTGAACAAGCCGGACCTGAGCCGTTTCCGCAAGTTCGACGTACCGCTGGACAGGCGCCAGCAGTGGTATGTGGCGCTGCAGTTCTGTGTCTACATAGCGCTGGGCAGTTATCTGATGAACCTGGAGAACAGCCTGCCGGTCGCCGCCCTGGTGCTGGGCTGGGGGACGGTTGCGTTCGGGATCTTCGTGTTGGGCGTGGCCCTGGAGGATCGGCCGTGGGCGCGGCGGCTGGAACTGTTGCGCCTGGCTTCGAACCTGCCCCTGGTGTGGCTGGCGCCCTTGGTCGGATTATGGCCAGCCAGCCCGGTGGCTTGGGTCGGCTTGCTCTGCTACAGCCTGCTCAGCTGCATCGGCCTTTACTGCTGCCGCCATCGCCTCACTCGTTGGGCGTCGTAGGTTCGCCTGGCCTGGCTTGCTCCAGCCGCTCGGCTTCGAGGGTCTTGCGAGCCAGGCGTGCATTCTTGATACGGCGTCGCAACCACAGGCACAGGCCCAGCACCAGCAGTGCGCCAAGTACCCACAGTTCATATTTCTTGATGCTGCCCAGCATGCCTTCGAGGACCGCGCCGAAGTGATAAGCGGCGGCGGCCAGCGCCGTGGCCCAGATGGCTGCGCCAATGCCGTTGAGCAAGAGGTAGCGGCCCGGCGGATAGCCCGAGAGGCCGATGGCCACCGGCATGACCGTACGCAGCCCGTAGACGAAGCGGAAGCTCAGGACCCAGATGTCCGGATGCCGACGAATGTGCTCCAGGGCACGATCACCCATCAATTGCCAGCGGGGCTTGCGCGCCAATAGCTTGCGACCATGCTTGCGACCCAGGAAGTACCATAGCTGGTCGCCCGCGTAGCTGCCGCAGAACGCCACGACGACCACCAGGTTGATGTCCATGTAGCCACGGAACGCCAGGAAGCCTGCGAGCACCAGGATGGTTTCACCTTCGAAGAACGTGCCGATGAACAGGGCCAGGTAGCCGAAGTCATTGAGAAATTGTTGGAGCATTGTCTGGGTGCTGGCGAAATGAACGCGCAGCCTAACCCTTCAGACACATTCAGGAAAGTATCGAAATGTGTCTCGACGTGAACAATTCCTACAACGACAATAACTGCGACGACAGGTCACAGTTGCGCAAGTGCTGCTCCTGGGTCGCAATGTTCCTGCTGAGGCGATTGGATCCGGTTGCCAGGCAAGGTGCTGCGCCCGGTCATGGTCCGCCATGACGGGAGACGGCGACCGGCCTGCCCGTAAAGCCGCCGCAGCAGCCCTGTGGTTCAAATGCAACACTTCTGTAATGTGTTCGTCATAATGACCGCTTATAACTGTCACGCTCGCCCGTCTGCGCGGGCTCAGGAGTCTGCCGTGAGCTTTACCCCCGCCAACCGTCTGTTCCCTGCCACCCGCCTGCGTCGCAATCGCCGTGATGAATTCTCTCGTCGGTTGGTGCGTGAAAACGTTCTGACCACCAACGACCTGATCCTGCCGGTGTTCGTACTGGATGGGGAGAACCGCCGTGAGGAAGTGGCATCGATGCCCGGCGTGGAACGCCTGACCATCGACCTGCTGCTGGAAGAGGCCGCCAACTGGGTGGAGCTGGGCATTCCAGCGCTGGCGTTGTTTCCGGTGACGCCACCGGGGCTCAAGTCCCTGGATGCCGCCGAAGCCTGGAACCCGGAGGGTATCGCCCAGCGCGCGACCCGTGCCTTGCGCGAGCGTTTCCCTGAACTGGGGGTGATCACCGACGTGGCGCTGGACCCGTTCACCACCCACGGGCAGGACGGCATCCTCGATGAAGACGGTTACGTGCAGAACGATATCACCGTCGATGCGCTGGTCAGGCAGGCGCTGTCCCACGCCGAGGCGGGTGCCCAGGTGGTGGCGCCGTCTGACATGATGGACGGTCGCATCCAGGCGATCCGCGAAGCCCTCGAGGTGGCCGGTCACGTCAACGTGCGCATCATGGCCTATTCGGCCAAGTACGCCAGCGCCTATTACGGCCCGTTCCGCGATGCGGTCGGCTCGGCCCTGAACCTGGGCAAGGCGAACAAGGCCTCCTACCAGATGGACCCGGCCAACAGCCAGGAAGCCCTGCACGAAGTGGCCGCCGACCTGTCGGAAGGGGCCGACATGGTCATGGTCAAGCCAGGCATGCCTTACCTCGACATTCTTTGCCGGGTGAAAGACGAATTCAAAGTCCCGACCTTTGTCTACCAGGTCAGCGGCGAATACGCCATGCACATGGCCGCCATCCAGAACGGCTGGCTGAGTGAAGGGGTGATCCTCGAATCATTGACCGCTTTCAAGCGCGCAGGGGCTGATGGCATCCTGACTTACTTCGCCGTGCGCGCCGCCCAATTGCTACGAGAGCAGAAATAGCCTCCCAGGAACTTGCGATGAATACCGAAGGACTCACTGAAGTTGCCGTAAAAGACGCTCAACCCGTGGTCGAGCAGGTCGCCGAAACGCCGCCGGAGCTGGACCCCGTTCCTGCGGTCGCCGCCGAGCCGGCTCCGACCCCGGCCCCGGCGATTGCGATCCCCAACCTGGATGACAGCAGCCTGTACATCCATCGTGAGCTGTCGCAACTGCAGTTCAACATCCGCGTGCTGGAACAGGCGCTGGACGAGTCCTATCCCTTGCTGGAGCGGCTGAAATTCCTGCTGATCTTCTCCAGCAACCTGGACGAGTTCTTCGAAATCCGTGTGGCCGGCCTGAAGAAGCAGATCACTTTCGCCCGCGAGCAGGCCGGCGCTGACGGTCTGCAGCCGCATCAGGCCCTGGCGCGCATCAGCGAGCTGGTCCACGGTCATGTCGACCGCCAGTACGCGATCCTCAACGACATCCTGTTGCCGGAGCTTGAAAAGCATCAGGTCCGCTTCATTCGTCGTCGCTACTGGACCACCAAGCTCAAGACCTGGGTGCGCCGTTATTTCCGCGATGAGATCGCCCCGATCATCACGCCGATCGGCCTCGACCCGACGCACCCGTTCCCGTTGCTGGTCAACAAGAGCCTGAACTTCATCGTCGAGCTGGAGGGCATCGACGCCTTCGGTCGCGATTCCGGCCTGGCGATCATTCCCGCGCCGCGCCTGCTGCCGCGCATCATCCGCGTGCCGGAAGATGTCGGTGGTCCCGGCGACAATTATGTATTCCTGTCCTCGATGATCCATGCTCACGCCGATGACCTGTTCCAGGGCATGAAGGTCAAGGGCTGTTACCAGTTCCGCCTGACGCGTAACGCGGACCTGTCGGTGGATACCGAGGACGTCGAAGACCTGGCGCGCGCCCTGCGTGGCGAGTTGTTCTCCCGCCGCTATGGCGATGCAGTCCGCCTGGAAGTGGCCGACACCTGCCCCAAGCACCTGTCCGACTACCTGCTCAAGCAGTTCAACCTGCACGAGACCGAGCTGTATCAGGTCAATGGCCCGGTCAACCTGACCCGGCTGTTCAGCATTACCGGCCTGGACAGCCATCCGGAGCTGCAGTACTCGCCCTTCACACCGCAGATTCCGAAGCTGTTGCAAAACAGCGAGAACATTTTCAGCGTGATCAGCAAGCAGGACATCCTGCTGCTGCACCCGTTCGAGTCGTTTACACCCGTGGTCGACCTGCTGCGCCAGGCCGCCAAGGACCCTCACGTCCTGGCGGTGCGCCAGACTCTGTACCGCAGCGGTGCCAACTCGGAAATCGTCGATGCCCTGGTGGATGCGGCGCGCAACGGCAAGGAAGTCACGGCGGTGATCGAATTGCGGGCGCGTTTCGATGAAGAGTCCAACCTGCAGCTGGCCAGCCGTCTGCAAGCGGCCGGTGCGGTGGTGATCTACGGCGTGGTGGGTTTCAAGACCCACGCCAAGATGATGCTTATCCTGCGCCGTGAGGCCGGTGAGATCGTGCGTTACGCCCACCTGGGTACCGGCAACTACCACGCGGCTAACGCCCGCCTGTATACCGACTACAGCCTGCTGACCTCCGACGATGCCTTGTGCGAAGACGTGGGCAAGCTGTTCAGCCAGTTGATCGGCATGGGCAAGACCCTGCGCATGAAGAAGCTGCTGCATGCGCCGTTCACCCTGAAGAAGGGCATGCTCGACATGATCGCCCGGGAGACCCAGTTCGCCCTGGACGGCAAGCCGGCGCATATCATCGCCAAGTTCAACTCGCTGACCGATCCGAAAATCATCCGTGCGCTGTACAAGGCCAGCCAGTCAGGCGTGCGCATCGACCTGGTGGTGCGTGGCATGTGCTGCCTGCGACCGGGTATTCCGGGGGTTTCCCATAACATCCATGTGCGTTCGATCATCGGCCGCTTCCTGGAACACACGCGGGTGTTCTACTTCCTCAACGGCGGCGAGGAACAGATGTTCCTGTCCAGCGCCGACTGGATGGAGCGCAACCTCGACAAGCGCGTCGAGACCTGCTTCCCGGTGGAAGGCAAGAAACTGATCCTGCGAGTGAAGAAAGAGCTGGAAAGCTATCTCACCGACAATACCCACAGCTGGATCCTGCAATCGGATGGCCGATACATCCGCAACACGCCGACCGGCAACCAGAACCCACGCAGCGCCCAGGCGACATTGCTGGAGCGCTTGAGCAGCCCGGTGCTGGCGGTTCGTTAAGGTCGGGGTGATGCAGTTCTGATGGTTAAAGGGTATCTGTGGCGAAGGATTCAGCGAAACGTCGCCCCACCCCGCTGGGCTGCGAAGCAGCCCTGAAACCTGCCAGCCCGTTGTGTCAGGTTGATTACCTTCCAACTCTCTGGGGCCGCTTCGCGGCCCGGCGGGGCGGTGCGACGTTTCGCTAAATCCCCTCGCCACAATGGATCTGTGTTGTGGCGGGGCTCAGTGAATGTTCAGCACGATCCCGACCCGGGTCAGCCACTCGGCTTCCTGGGCGAAGTCGGCCTGGGTCAGTTGGTTTTCTTCCAGCCAGCCGTCGGGGAACATCACATCCAGTTGATCGCCATCGGCGCGCAGGGCGACCTGGGGCATTTCCTGGGTGCCGCGGATGTGGTGGAACAGGATCGCGAAACGCAACAGCACGCACAGGCGAATCAGCTTGATGCCGTCGTCGCCGAATTCGGCGAACTTGTCCTTGGGGATATTGCGCCGATGGCCGCGCACCAGCAGGGCGAGCATCTGCTGGTCTTCCCGGGAAAAGCCCGACAGGTCGGAATGCTCGATCAGGTAGGCGCCGTGCTTGTGGTAATGGTAGTGCGCGATGTCCAGCCCCACTTCGTGGACCTTGGCGGCCCAGCTGAGCAGCTCGCGCCAGATGCCATCGCCCAGGTTCCAGTCGTCGGCCACCTGGTCGAAGGCGTGCAGTGCCTTGCGCTCGACCCGCACGGCCTGTTCCTGATCGACGTGGTAACGCTCCATGAGCGAGCCCAGGGTGCGCTCGCGGACGTCCTCGTGATGGTGGCGGCCCAGCAGGTCATAGAGCACGCCTTCGCGCAGGGCACCTTCACAGTGGTCCATGCGCTGCAATTCGAGGGCATCGAAGATCGCTTCGAGAATCGCCAGGCCTGCCGGGAAGATCGCTCGGCGGTCGGGCTTGATGCCCTCGAAGTCGATCTTGTCCGACTCGCCCAGCTTGAACAGCCTGCGCTTGAGCCAGGCCAGGCCCTCGGCGTTCACTTCACCGTTGCCATGGCCGCCGGCCTTGAGCGCCAGGCCGATGGCGCGGATGGTGCCCGAGGAGCCGATGGCTTCGTCCCAGGTCAGGCGGTGCAGGGCGTGTTCGATGCTCATGATTTCCAGGCGCGCCGCCGTGTAGGCCTGGGCGTAGCGGGCCGGGGTGATCTTGCCGTCACGGAAATAACGCTGGGTGTAGCTGACGCACCCCATCTGCAGGCTTTCGCGCAGCAGCGGCTCGAAGCGTTGGCCGATGATGAATTCGGTACTGCCGCCGCCAATGTCCGCCACCAGTCGCTTGCCAGGGGTGTCGGCCAGGGTATGGGACACGCCGAGGTAGATCAGGCGGGCTTCTTCACGTCCGGAAATGACTTCTACCGGATGGCCGAGGATCTCTTCGGCACGGCGGATGAACTCGCCGCGATTGCGCGCCTCGCGCAGGGCGTTGGTGCCCACGATCCGCACCGCGCCCAAGGGCATGCCGTTGATCAGTTGGGCAAACCGCTTGAGGCAATCGAGCCCGCGCTGGATGGATTCTTCGCTCAGCTTGCGTTCTTCGTCGATGCCGGCGGCCAGCTGGACCTTCTCGCCGAGCCGCTCAAGAATGCGGATTTCCCCGTTCTGGGCCTTGGCGACGACCATGTGGAAGCTGTTGGAGCCCAGGTCTATGGCGGCGATCAGGGACAGATTCTTGGCTTGGGATGGCGGCATGGTCAAAAGGTCTCGGTCGATAACCTTGCCATCCTGCCACGATCGCTCGCTTACGCCAACGCAAAGGCGACCGCTTCGCGGTCCGTCGCGAGCAGGCTCGCTCCCACACCTGTTTTGTCTCGCCTGCGCAATAGCCGGCAACCGCGAACCTGTGGGAGCGAGCCTGCTCGCGATGAGGCCAGAGCCGGCAGCGCAAATCTCAGGCCACAGGCTCGGCCGTCCCGATGAAATTGGCCAGCTCCGGTGTCTGCGGATTGGCGAACAGCACCTTGGGATCTCCCACCTCGTGCACCTTGCCCTGATGCATGAACACCAGCTTGTCCCCCACTTCGCGGGCGAAACGCATTTCGTGGGTGACCATGATCAGGGTCATGCCTTCCTTGGCCAGTTGCCGGACCACGCTGAGCACTTCGTTGACCAGTTCCGGGTCCAAGGCCGAGGTGATCTCGTCGCACAGCAACACCTTGGGAGACATCGCCAGGGCGCGGGCGATCGCGACCCGTTGCTGCTGGCCGCCGGAGAGGCGCTCAGGGAAGGCGTCGAATTTCTCGGCGAGCCCGACCCGATCCAGCATCTGTCGAGCCAGTTCGGTGGCCTTGGCCTTGGAGACTTTCTGTACCACCTGTGGGGCGAGCATCACGTTTTCGCCAACGGTCAGGTGCGGAAAAAGGTTGAACTGCTGGAACACCATCCCGACTTTCTGGCGCAGGCTGCGCAGGTCGGCACGGGCCGAGTCCAGGTACTCGCCGTCCACTTCGATGACGCCGTCGTTGATCGATTCCAGGCCATTGAGGGTGCGCAGCAAGGTGGATTTGCCCGAGCCACTGCGGCCGATGATCGCCACCACCTGGCCTTCCTCGACGCTCAGGTCGATGCCTTTGAGCACGTGATGATCGCCGTAGTATTTATGCAGGGCGGTAATTCTAAGCAGAGGCATGCAGTCTCCTTTCCAGGTAGCGCGCGCTGAGGGACAAGGGGTAGCAGAGCAGGAAGTATCCGAGAGCCACCAGGCCATACACCATGAAGGGCTCGAACGTGGCGTTGGCGAGCATGCCGCCGGTCTTGGTCAGTTCGGTGAAGCCAATGATCGAGGTGACCGCCGTGCCCTTGATCACTTGCACCGAGAAACCCACGGTCGGCGCCACGGCGATGCGCAGGGCCTGGGGCAGGATCACGTAGCGCAACTGCTCCAGCCGGTTCAGTGCCAGGCTCGAGGACGCTTCCCATTGACCGTTGGGGATGGCCTCGACACAGCCGCGCCAGATCTCTGCCAGATAAGCACTGGTGAACAGCGTCAGGGCAATGGCCGCGGCCATCCAGGGAGAAATCTCCACCCCGGCCAGGGCTACGCCGAAGAACACCAGGAACAGCTGCATCAGCAAGGGCGTGCCCTGGAACAGCTCGATGTAGGTACGGGCGACATGACGGGGCAGGGCGTTCCTGGAGATGCGCAGCACCATCACCAGCAAGCCGATCACGCCACCGCCCACGAACGCCACCAGTGACAACGCCACGGTCCACTGCAGGCCCGTGAGCAGATTGCGCACCACGTCCCAGAATGTGAAATCGCTCATTGGCTGCTCCCGGTGCCGTTCCTGTACAGGCAGCGCCGGCCCAGCCAGTTCAGTAGCTGGCGGATCAGCAGGGCCATGCACAAGTAGATCAGGGTGGTCAGTGCGTAAGTTTCAAAGGCGCGGAAGTTGCGCGACTGAATGAAGTTGGCGGCGAAACTCAACTCTTCGGTGGCGATCTGCGAACAGACCGCCGAGCCGAGCATCACGATGATGATCTGGCTGCTCAGGGCCGGCCAGACCTTGCCCAATGCTGGCAGCAGCACCACGTGGCGGAAGGCTTCGAAGCGGCTCATCGCCAGGGCTGCGGCCGCTTCCAGCTGGCCCCGCGGAATGGCCTGGATACCGGCGCGGATGATCTCGGTGGAGTAGGCGCCGAGGTTGATCACCATCGCCAGTACTGCCGCCTGCCATTCGGAAATCTGCAGGCCCAGGGACGGCAAGCCGAAGAAGATGAAAAACAACTGCACCAGGAACGGCGTGTTGCGGATCAATTCCACGTACACACCGAAGAACGCCGAGAATGGACGAATGTTCCAGGCCCGCACCACGGCCCCGACGATGCCCAGGCCAACCCCGAGCAGCGTGCCGATGGCCGTCAGTTCCAGGGTGAATAGCGCACCGCGCAGCAGCAGCTCGGTGTTTTGCACCACCGGCAGAAAATCGAACTGATAAGCCATGCTCAGCCTCTCAAGCGACGATCAGAGATCGGCCGGCAGCGGCTGTTTGAGCCAGGTCTGGGAATTCTTCTCCAGGCTGCCGTCGGTCTTGGCGGTGGCCAGGATCTGGTTGACCTTGTCCAGCAGCGCTGGCTCGTTCTTGTTTACGCCCACGTACACCGGCGAGTCCTTGAGTTTCACCTTCAGCGCCGGAACACGCTTGGGGTTGCGTTCGCTGATGGCGACCATCACCACGTTGCCGCTGGCGATCAGGTCCACCTGGCCGGCCAGGTAGGCGGCGATGGTCGAGTTGTTGTCTTCGAAGCGCTTGATGGTGGTGCCTTCGGGGGCGACCTTGGTCAACTCGATGTCTTCGATGGCGCCACGGGTGACGCTGATGGTCTTGCCCTTGAGGTCGTCCAGGCCATTGATGGCGGCTTCGGGCGGGCCGAACACAGCCAGGTAGAACGGCGCGTAGGCGCTGGAGAAGTCGATGACCTTTTCCCGTTCCGGGTTCTTGCCCAGGCTGGAGATCACCAGGTCGACCTTGCCGGTGGTCAGGAAAGGAATGCGGTTGGTGCTGTTGACCGGCGTCAGTTCGAGCTTGACCTTGAGCTGGTCGGCCAGCAGTTGCGCTGTATCGATGTCCAGGCCGCGGGGCTTCATGTCCGGACCTACCGAGCCGAATGGCGGAAAGTCCTGGGGAACCGCGACTTTGAGGGTGCCGCGCTTGACCACGTCTTCCAGGCCATCAGCGTGGGCGGGCAGCTGACAGAGCATCAGGCTGGCAAACAGGGCAGTGAGCAGGGCGCTGCAACGCTGGATCATGGCGAGTCTCCGGAATCGATGAGGTGATTTCTGGGTTTCGACAGAGCACGGGCCGTGCCAAAGCGATTCATGAGGTGCCAAAGCCACGGTTTTACAGGCGGCGCGCGGTCTTACTGGTCTGAACAGTTGCGCCGGGTTTTGCACCGTTATCGAGCGTTGGTGTTGGCCGCCGAACCCCGGCGGGGCACGACTTGCCGGGCACGACGAATAGTTTTACAACTAGCCGCTCCTTGGCCCGGTTCGTCGAAAAAAACATGAATTCCATCTCTCGCGCCGTTCCTGAAGTGGCGTTGCAAGCCATCCGCAAACTGATTGCCGAACAGGGCATCGGGCCGGGCGATGCGCTGCCGTCGCAGCGCGACCTGGCCATGCAGCTGGGAGTGAGCCGGGCGTCGCTGCGCGAGGCACTTTCATCACTGAGCGCCCTGGGCATGATCAGCGTGCAACCGGGCAAAGGGGTGTTCGTGCAATCGCTGGTGGAGGTTTCGCGCAACGAGTCGACGCCGGGCTGGCCGTTCGCGGCCCAGGCTTCGCCCATGGATATCTTCCAGTTGCGTTATGCACTGGAAGGCTTCGCGGCCGGGATAGCGGCGGTGACGCTGACCCCTGGCGAGCTCGATGTGCTGGAGGACAATGTGGAGGCCATGCGCCGCGAATTGAAGTCCGGGCATTTCGACGCGGCGGCGCGGCTGGATTTCGAGTTCCATCGACGAATCCTGCTGGCCAGCGGCAACCAGGCGATGCTGAGCATCCTTACCGCCAGCGCCGAGATCTTCCTGGAGAGCCAGAAGCTACCGTTCATCCGGGCCGAGCGGGCGATGGAAACCTGGCAGGAGCATCGCAAGATCCTGCGCGCCCTGGCCCGCCGTGCATCGGGCCCCGCGCAAAAAGCCATGCAGGAACATGTACGTAACGCTGCGCTGCGCACTGGAATCGCCTTTGTGGCGCCCGCCGCTTCGTGAGCCGGGCGATACACGGTTGCATGCCTCGTCATAGCGAGACTCAATCAACTGCGGCTTCCTGAACCCGGGAAGGGCCGTTATGATGGGCCACGTTTTTTTGCTGATGACCCCGGAGATTTCCATGAGCAGCGATCTGATCAAACACGTTAGCGACGCTAGCTTCGAAGCTGATGTACTCAAGGCCGAAGGCGCAGTGCTGGTCGACTATTGGGCTGAGTGGTGCGGTCCGTGCAAGATGATCGCGCCGGTCCTGGACGAAATTGCCGAGACCTACAAGGACAAGCTGACCGTTGCCAAGCTGAACATCGATGAAAACCAGGAAACTCCGGCCAAGCACGGCGTGCGTGGTATCCCGACCCTGATGCTGTTCAAGAACGGCAACGTCGAGGCCACCAAGGTCGGCGCACTGTCGAAGTCGCAATTGGCGGCTTTCATCGACGCCAACCTCTAAGCGCTGAATGCCGTTGTAAAAGCCCCGCCAATCGCGGGGCTTTTTCGTTCCCCGGGGCTAGACGCTCGTAAATCCAGGTGTTACATTCGGCCCCGCACTGGTTTCTCCAGTGCCCCCTGCAAGCCGTCGCCGACGCTCTCCTTTCGAATAAGTACGCGATCCTGTCGCCTTCTCCGCGGCGCGGCCTCATTAAGCCAAAAGCTTAATTTCCCCTCCATAAATGATTACGTCATTCCTATATGAATCTGACTGAACTCAAGCAAAAGCCGATTACCGAACTGCTCGAATTGGCCGAACAGATGGGCATAGAAAATATGGCCCGTTCGCGCAAGCAGGACGTGATTTTCTCCCTGCTCAAGAAGCACGCGAAGAGCGGCGAGGAAATCTCCGGTGATGGCGTGCTGGAGATTCTCCAGGACGGCTTCGGCTTTCTCCGTTCCGCGGACGCTTCCTACCTTGCCGGCCCGGACGATATCTACGTCTCGCCGAGCCAGATCCGTCGCTTCAACTTGCGCACCGGTGACACCATCGTTGGCAAGATTCGCCCTCCCAAGGAAGGCGAGCGTTACTTCGCACTGCTCAAGGTCGACACGATCAACTTCGATCGTCCGGAAAACGCGAAGAACAAGATCCTGTTCGAAAACCTGACCCCGCTGTTCCCGACGGTGCGCATGAAGATGGAGGCCGGCAACGGCTCCACCGAAGACCTCACCGGTCGTGTCATCGACCTGTGCGCCCCTATCGGCAAGGGCCAGCGTGGCCTGATCGTGGCGCCGCCGAAAGCGGGCAAGACGATCATGCTGCAGAACATCGCGGCCAACATCGCCCGTAACAATCCTGAAGTTCATCTGATCGTGCTGCTGATCGACGAGCGTCCTGAAGAAGTGACCGAGATGCAGCGCACCGTGCGCGGCGAAGTGGTCGCCTCGACCTTCGACGAGCCGCCGACCCGCCACGTGCAGGTAGCCGAAATGGTGATCGAGAAGGCCAAGCGCCTGGTAGAACACAAGAAGGACGTGGTGATCCTGCTGGACTCCATCACCCGCCTGGCCCGTGCCTACAACACCGTGATCCCGAGCTCCGGCAAGGTGCTGACCGGTGGTGTCGATGCCCACGCCCTGGAAAAGCCCAAGCGCTTCTTCGGTGCCGCACGGAACATCGAGGAAGGCGGCTCGCTGACCATCATCGCCACCGCGCTGGTTGAAACCGGCTCGAAGATGGACGAAGTGATCTACGAGGAATTCAAGGGTACCGGCAACATGGAGCTGCCCCTGGACCGTCGTATCGCCGAGAAGCGTGTCTTCCCGGCCATCAACATCAACCGTTCCGGCACCCGTCGCGAAGAGTTGCTGACGGCCGACGACGAGCTGCAGCGCATGTGGATCCTGCGCAAGCTGCTGCATCCGATGGATGAAGTGGCAGCGATCGAGTTCCTGGTGGACAAGCTGAAAACCACCAAGACCAACGATGAGTTCTTCCTGTCGATGAAACGCAAGTAAATCGGGCAGGACAGGCAGTAGAAGCCGGGGAAACCCGGCTTTTTGCTATCTGTGCATTCACTATTCCGAACGGGCGGCGTTAAACTCGGGCCCCCGAACGCCACGGCCACCATGAGGCTTTTGCATGCAGTATCGCGATCTGCGCGACTTTATCAGCGGTCTGGAACAGCGCGGTGAACTCAAGCGCATCCAGGTGCCGGTGTCTCCCGTGCTCGAAATGACCGAGGTCTGCGACCGCACCCTGCGAGCCAAAGGCCCGGCGCTGTTGTTCGAAAACCCGACGGGCTTTGACATCCCGGTCCTGGGCAACCTGTTCGGCACACCGGAGCGAGTGGCCCTGGGCATGGGGGCCGAGGCCGTCAGCGAGTTGCGGGAAATCGGCAAGCTGCTGGCGTTTCTCAAGGAGCCCGAGCCGCCGAAGGGGCTGAAGGATGCCTGGTCCAAGCTGCCGATCTTCCGCAAGATCATTTCCATGGCACCGAAAGTCGTCAAGGACGCGATCTGTCAGGAAGTGATGATCGAGGGCGACGATGTCGACCTGGCCATGCTGCCGGTGCAGACCTGTTGGCCGGGCGACGTGGGCCCCTTGATCACCTGGGGCCTGACGGTTACCAAGGGGCCGAACAAGGAGCGCCAGAACCTGGGCATCTACCGCCAGCAGGTGATTGGTCGCAACAAGGTCATCATGCGCTGGCTGAGCCACCGCGGCGGTGCGCTGGACTATCGCGAGTGGTGCGAGAAACACCCCGGCCAGCCATTCCCGGTCTCGGTGGCCCTGGGGGCGGACCCGGCAACCATCCTCGGTGCTGTCACGCCCGTGCCGGACAGCCTCTCCGAATATGCCTTCGCCGGCCTGCTGCGGGGCAATCGTACCGAACTGGTGAAATGCCGCGGCAACGACCTGCAAGTCCCGGCCACCGCCGAGATCATCCTCGAAGGCGTGATCCACCCAGGCGAAATGGCGGACGAAGGACCATATGGCGATCACACCGGCTATTACAACGAAGTCGACAGCTTCCCGGTGTTCACCGTCGAGCGCATCACTCACCGGACCAAACCGATCTACCACAGCACCTACACGGGACGTCCACCGGATGAGCCGGCGATCCTCGGCGTGGCGCTGAACGAAGTGTTCGTGCCGATCCTGCAGAAGCAGTTTCCGGAAATCACCGACTTCTACCTGCCGCCGGAAGGTTGCTCGTATCGGATGGCCGTGGTGACCATGAAGAAGTCATATCCAGGGCATGCCAAGCGGGTGATGCTGGGGGTATGGTCGTTTCTACGACAGTTCATGTACACCAAGTTCGTTATCGTCACTGACGACGATATCAATGCACGGGACTGGAACGACGTGATCTGGGCCATCACCACGCGCATGGATCCCAAGCGCGATACGGTGATGATCGACAACACGCCCATCGACTACCTCGACTTCGCCTCGCCAGTGTCCGGCCTGGGGTCGAAGATGGGGCTCGATGCCACGCATAAATGGCCCGGTGAAACCACTCGTGAGTGGGGCCGGGTTATCGTCAAGGATGAAGCCGTTACCCAACGGATCGATGCCATCTGGAATCAGTTAGGAATAGATTGATGCGTGTAACCCTGCAGCCTTCCGGCGCGATACTTGAGATACAGCCCGCCGAGCGGATTCTCGATGGTGCGCGGCGCCTGGGCTATGAATGCCCGCAAAGCTGCCGCAACGGCAATTGCCATGTCTGTGGTGCGCTGCTGGTGGAAGGCCGCGTCCAGCAGGCTGGCGAAGTGCGCGATCACGGTGAGATTTTCACCTGCATCGCCGAGCCCCTGGAAGATTGCGTGGTGCTATGGGATGGGGTGCTGGCGCCGGGGGAGTTGCCGGTGCGCAACCTGGCCTGCCAGGTGGTCGAGTGCGTCGAGGTGGGCGGCGATGTCTGGCGGGTCAACCTGCGTGCGCCAGCGGGCAAGCCGCCGCGTTATCACGCCGGGCAATACCTGATGATCGAACGGGAGAACGGTGAGAAGTCGGCTTTCTCCCTGGCTTCGGCGCCGCATTCCGGACGAGACCTGCAACTGCACGTGCTGGTGCGTGAAAACAGTGCGCGAATGCTGCTTGAGCAGTTGCGTCGCAACCCCAGCGTGCGCGTCGAAATGCCGTTTGGCGACACTCACTTGTCCGAATTGCCGGAGGGTCCGCTGGTGCTGATTGCCGCCGGGACCGGCATGGCGCAGATGCACAGCCTGATCGAGCATTGCCGCGCAGCAGGTTTCAACCACCCGGTCCATCTGTACTGGGGCGTGCGCCGTCCGGAGGATTTCTACGAAATCGAGCATTGGGACGAGTGGAAGAAGCTTGCGAATCTGTTCCTGCACAAAGTCGTCAGCGACGTGTGTGGCTGGGAAGGACGCTGTGGGATGCTCCACGAAGCGGTATGCCAGGACATTGACGATCTCTGCGGTGTGCATGTCTACGCCAGCGGTTCGCCGGCCATGATCTACGCCACTCTCGATGCACTGGTCGAAGCCGGAATGGACGCCCACCAAATGCGCGCCGATGTGTTCGCCTATGCGCCGCGGGCTTGAGTCTCGCGCATTGATCCAGACCCAGGATCTGCTTTTGTGACGAGGGGATTGATCCTGTTGCGAAGGGATTTATCCCCGTTGGGCTGCGCAGCAGCCCCCCTTACAAGACCCCCGCATTAAGCCGGCCTACCGGGTTGACTGCTTTCAGGAGCTGCTGCCTAGCCCGGCAGCCCCTCTCCAAAGATATATATCTGCACATATGCCCATTCGATATTTAGCTCATGAGCCAGATGCCGTTAAGGTATATGCCATCGCCCCATCATTCATGGCATTCAATTTGCGTCGCTTCGCTCAGACGTCAGCCCCCTGACGCGCGACGGTCCACTTCCAACCCGCGAGGAGCCAACCGCTACCGGCCATGACCGCTATCGAATCCGCCATCCCCTGTGTCCCGTACCCACCGCGGCTCGACCTGGGGCCACAGCTGACTGGCGAGCAATTGCTCGCTTCGATGCAATCGACCATGCGCCTGCACCAAGGTGGCCCGGTCTGGTTGTTCGCCTACGGTTCGTTGATCTGGCGGCCGGAGTGCACAGCGGTGGAGCGGGTGCGCGGGCGAGTCCATGGTTATCATCGCGGCCTGTATCTATGGTCCCATGAACACCGTGGCACGCCGGAGTTGCCGGGGCTGGTGTTCGGGCTGGACCGCGGCGGTTCGTGCAGCGGTTTCGCTTATCGGTTGCCGCAAGAGAACCTCGAGGACTCGCTGTTTGCCTTATGGCAGCGCGAGATGCCCTTCCCGTCGTATCGGCCCCACTGGCTCAGTTGCCGCCTCGAAAATGGCAACCGGGTGCAGGCGCTGGGATTCGTACTGGAGCGACACCTGCCCAGCTATGCCGGCAACGTGCCGGACCATGTGCTGAACCAGGTGTTCGAAAGTGCGTGTGGGCGTTATGGCACGACCCGCGATTACGTCGAGCAGACCATCCAGGCCCTGCGTAGCCACGCCATGCCAGACCGGAATCTGGAGGCGCGGCTCAAGCGCTGCGGGTCAGTGCGCGATCAGGCCGTCACTTCTCGGCTCTGACTGGCGACTTGCTTGTGCCCCAGGGTGGGCGCGAGGAAGGCCATTGCCAGCAGGCAGGCGCCCACCAGCAGGACAAAACCGCCGTTCCAGCCGAAATGGTCCACGGTATAGCCCATGGCGGCACTGGCCGCGACCGAGCCGCCCAAGTAGCCAAACAGACCGGTGAAGCCGGCAGCGGTGCCAGCGGCTTTCTTTGGTGCCAGCTCCAGCGCCTGCAGGCCGATCAGCATGACCGGGCCATAGATCAGGAAGCCAATGGATACCAGGGCGATCATGTCGACGGTCGGGTTGCCCGCCGGGTTCAGCCAGTACACCAGCGTCGCCACGGTCACTAGCGCCATGAACACCATGCCTGTCAGGCCACGGTTGCCACGGAAGATCTTGTCCGACATCCAGCCGCACAGCAGCGTGCCCGGAATACCTGCCCACTCGTAGAAGAAATACGCCCAGGAGCTCTTGTCCACCGTGAAACCCTTGGCTTCCTTGAGGTAGGTGGGCGCCCAGTCCAGCACACCGTAGCGCAGCAGGTAGACGAACACGTTGGCCAAGGCGATGTACCACAGCATCTTGTTGCGCAGCACGTACTTGACGAAGATTTCCTTGGTGCTGAATTCGTTCTCGTGGCTGGCGTCGTAACCTTCCGGGTAATCGTCCTTGTATTTCTCGATGGGCGGCAGGCCCACCGATTGCGGGGTGTCGCGCATGGTCGCGAAGGCGAACAGCGCAACCATCAGCGCCACGGCCGCCGGGACATAGAACGCAGCGTGCCAGTCATTGAACCAGCCCATTCCCAGCAGGAACAGTGGACCGATCAGACCGCCGCCGACGTTATGCGCAACGTTCCACACCGACACCACGCCACCGCGTTCCTTCTGGGACCACCAGTGCACCATGGTCCGGCCACTGGGCGGCCACCCCATGCCCTGGGCCCAGCCGTTGATGAACAGCAGGATGAACATCATGGTCACGCTGGACGTCGCCCAAGGTGCGAAACCGAAAATAAACATCACCCCCGCAGAGACCAGCAGGCCGAATGGCAGGAAGTAGCGTGGGTTGGAACGGTCGGACACCAGGCCCATGAGGAACTTGGACAATCCATAGGCAATGGCGATGGCCGACATGGCCACGCCCAGCTGACCGCGGGTATAGCCTTCGTCGATCAGGTACGGCATGGCCAGGGAAAAGTTCTTGCGCAGCAGGTAGTAGCCGGCGTAGCCAATGAAGATGCCAGCGAAGATCTGCCAGCGAAGGCGTCGGTAGGTGCTGTCTATTTTTTCTTCAGGCAGAGGTGCCTGATGAGTGGCGGGACGAAAGAAAGCAAACATTCAAGGGCTCCAGATTCTTGTTATGACTGCGGATGCGAATGTTACAGTTTCGTTACCGAAAATAGCATTGCTTCTCATCGCTTAAATAGCAAAAACTTCCCGCAACGAATGTTCTTAAATGAACATGTCGCTCAGATATAAACAGATGGCGTTGTAGGAGATGTCGGCGCAGACCGTTTAGGCGTGATTCGATATCACGCCGCAAAGCTGCTTGAGGAAGGGGGGAGGGGAAAAAGCTCGTCCAGGGCGGCCTGCGCAAATCCGGCCAGGACCGCCCTGGTGCATTCAACGCACTTGCACGACCACCTTTCCAACGGCCTTTCGCTGGCCCAGGTCATTGATGGCCTGGGCGGCCTGGCTCAGGGGGTACACCTGGGAAACCAGCGGCTTGAGCTTGCCTTCGGCGAACCAGCCGAACAGCTGCTGGAAGTTGGCGGCGTTGTCCTGGGGCTGGCGCTGGGCGAAGGAGCCCCAGAACACCCCTACCACGGCGGCGCCCTTGAGCAACGCCAGGTTCACCGGCAACTCGGGGATGCGACCGCTGGCGAACCCCACCACCAGCAGCCGGCCATTCCAGGCGATGGCGCGAATGGCCTGGTCGAACAGGTCCCCACCCACCGGGTCGTAGATCACATCGGCGCCCTGGCCGTCGGTGAGGCGCTTGATTTCATCCTTCAGGCTCGTTTCGCTGTAGTCGATCAATTCGTCGGCACCCGCGGCCTTGGCCACGGCGAGTTTTTCCGCGCTGCTGGCGGCGGCAATCACCCGGGCGCCCATGGCCTTGCCGATCTCCACCGCGGCCAGGCCGACGCCGCCGGAGGCGCCCAGCACCAGCAGGGTTTCGCCGGGTTGCAGGTTGGCTCGCTGCTTGAGGGCATGCATCGAGGTGCCGTAGGTCATGCTGAATGCCGCGGCGGTGTTGAAGTCCATGGACGATGGAATGGGCAGGACGTTATAGCCCGGCACCGCGACCTGTTCGGCAAAGCTGCCCCAGCCGGTCAGCGCCATGACCCGGTCGCCGACTTTCAAGTGGCTGACCTTTTCGCCCACTTCACGGATGACTCCCGCCGCTTCGCCGCCGGGCGAGAAAGGGAAGGGAGGCTTGAACTGATACTTGCCCTCGATGATCAGCGTGTCAGGGAAATTCACCCCGGCGGCATGCACATCCAGCAACACTTCGTTCTTTTTCGCGACAGGGCTGGCGACTTCTTCCAGCACCAGCGATTCGGCGGGGCCGAATTCTTTGCACAGCACGGCTTTCATCAGGGCTATTCCTTTGGGAGTGTTGGCCGATAAGTGTAGGTGTGAGAGTCAATGGGTCAACGAGCATGCCCTGCCCTGATAGCCGGCCATAAGCTTGTGCTTGAGCGGCGGGGCGGTATGCTGGGCCGCAAACCGGATGAGGAGTCGAATGTGAAAGCGTGGATCATGTTGATGCTGGCCCTGTCGCTGCCTGTGATGGCGACGGCCGAAGAGGCCAAGGAGGCCAAGGAAGGCGAGGCGCCGAAGGTCAGTTACATCACCCTTAGCCCGCCTTTCGTGGGCAACTATGGCCTGGACGGTACGGCGAAGCTCAAGGTCTACAAGGCCGACGTGGCCCTGCGCGTCACGGGCGATGCCGCGGCGGCGGCGGTGAAGGCCAACGAGCCGCTGATCCGTAACCAGCTGGTTGCGCTGTTCGCCCAGCAGACCAGCGAGACGATGAACAACCTTGAAGCCAAGGAAAAGTTGCGTCAGGAAGCGTTGAAGCAGACCCAGCAGGTCATGAACGACGAGACAGGCAAGCCGATGGTGGATGACCTGCTCTTCAACAACCTGATCATCCAGTAGGTCGCTGCATCGCAGCCTTGAGGCACGCGCCGAGAATCGCGCGCGTGGCTCAAGGCCGCATCAAGAGGCCAGGCTCTTGCGGAACCGCCCCAGCGCGATCGCGAAGAACAGCAGCCCGATGGCCGCCAGCGCCAGCAGGTCCGGCCACACCACATCGACGCCAGCGTCACGGAACAGGATCGCCGCCCCCAGGCTGACGAAATGGGTGGATGGCGAGCCCTGCATCACCCACTGCAGCCATTGCGGCATGCTGTCCAGCGGCGTACTGCCGCCGGATAGCAGCAGCATCGGGATAATGACGGGAATCGACAGCAGCCCGAACTGTGGCGTGGAGCGAGCCAGGGTAGCCAGAAAAATACCCAGCGCGGTGCTGGCGAACAGGTAGAGGGCAGTCACTGCCAGGAAGAGTGGCAGGGAGCCGGCGAGGGGCACCCCCAGTGCGAACTTGACGACGACTTCCAGTGAGATCCAGGTACACAGGACCACCACCAGCATATTGCTGCAGATTTTCGCCAGCATGATCTCCAGCGCCGTCAATGGCAGCACCAGCAGGTGATCGAGGGTTCCGTGCTCGCGTTCGCGCAGCAGCGCAGTGCCCGTCAGGATGATGGCCAGGATCGTGATGTTATTGACGATCTGGATCACGGCCAGGAACCAGCCGCCTTCCAGGTTGGGGTTGAACAGTGACCGGGTGGCCAGCTTCACGGGCGTTCGCTCAGCCGCTTGCGCCTGGCCGCTGTAGCTCATCAATTCCTGCTGGAAAATCCGCCCGATGTAGCCGGCCCCCATGAAGGCCTGGCTCATGGCCGTGGCATCGACGTTCAGTTGCAGCGCCGGCTCGCGGCCGGCCAGCAGGTCGGTCTGGAAATTGGCGGGCACGTCGATGACAAACGTGTAGCGGCCACTGTCCATGACCTTGTCCAGCTCCCCATAGGGTAGCGCCACCGGTGTCTGGAACTCTGGTGGCTGCAGCGCCTGGGCCAGTTGGCGGGAGAGGTGGCTCTGGTCCTCATCCACCACCGCCACGCTGGCGTTGTGAACGCCGATGACTGAACCTGCGGCCGGCATGTAGATGGCCACGGTGAAGGCGTAGACCAGGAACAGCAGCAGGACCGAGTCATATCTCAGGCTGGTCAATTCCTTGAGTCCGAGGCGCCAGATGTGTGAAAGCGTATGCATCAGGCCTCCTGCTTCTTCAGCATGAGCAGGCTAAGCCCGGTGAATCCCAGGAAGAAGCCGCACAAGGCCAGGCATTGCGGCCACAGCTGGCGCAGGTCCAGGGCCTTGGTGAAGGTGCCGACAGCAATGTCCAGGAAGTAGCCGGCGGGAAACAACTGGCCCATCAGCGCCGCGGAGCCTTCCAGGGACGAGCGCGGCACGATCAGCCCGGAGAACTGGATGGTCGGCAGGCTGGTGATGATCATGGTGCCGAGGATCGCCGCGATCTGGGTGCGGGTGAATGCCGAGATCAGCATCCCCATGCTGGTAGTCGCCAGCACGTAGAGCAGGCCGCCCAATGCCAGTGCCAGGCCACTGCCCTTGAACGGCACGCCGAACAACCAGCGATTCATCGCCGTCAGCAAGGCCAGGTTGATCAGGCTGACAACCAGATAGGGCGCCTGTTTGCCCAGGAGGAACTCCAGGCGGGTCAGTGGTGTGGCGTAGAAGTTGGTAATCGAACCGAGCTCCTTTTCCCGGACGATGCCCAGCGCTGTCAACATGGCCGGGATGAAGGCCAGGATCAGCGCCATGACCCCTGGGCCAATGGCATTCACGCTGACCACGTCCTGGTTGTAGCGAAACCGGGTCTGCAGCTTCGCCCCGGCCTGTGGGTTCAGCGCCGGGCTGCTCTGTTCGGCCAACTGCTCGAGATTGGCTTGATGCACGGCCTGGACGTAGTTACGGCTGGTTTCGGCGCGAAACGGCATGCCTCCGTCCAGCCAGGCGCCGACGGTGGGCTGCCGGCCGGCATACAGGTCACGTCCGAAGCCGGGCGGGATCTCCAGGGCCAGCTTGATTTCCGAGCGTTGCAGGCGTCGATGCAGCTCATCGGCGTCCCGGATGGCCGGTTGCTCCTCGAAGTAGCGTGAGCTGCGAAAAGCTTCCAGGTAGGCGCGGCTCTGCGGGCTCTGATCCTGGTCGAACACGGCGAATGCGAGTTTTTCCACATCCAGGGAAATGCCGTAGCCGAAGATCACCATCATGAACAGCGCCCCGAGCAAGGCGAATGCCATGCGGACCTTGTCCCGCAGCAGTTCCTTGCCCTCCCGGCTGGCGACGGCCAGCAGCCGACCGAGGCTCAGGCCATGCCGGTCCCGCGGGGCCTCGCTGCTGTCGAGGGTTACCGGGGGAGTGCCTGACTGGGTCTGACCCTGGGCCTGCTCCAGACAAGTGACGAACGCGGCCTCCAGGGTCTGGCCGTTGAACTGTGCCTGCAGGGCTTGCGGCGTATCGCAGGCCAACACCTTGCCGGCGTGCATCAGCGAAATGCGGTCGCAACGCTGGGCTTCGTTCATGAAGTGCGTGGAGAGGAAAATCGTCACGCCTTGTTCGCGAGACAGCTCGATCAGCAATCGCCAGAAGTCGTCCCGCGCCGCCGGGTCGACGCCTGATGTCGGTTCGTCCAGGATCAGGACTTCCGGACGGTGCAGCACCGCCACCGCCAGTGACAAGCGTTGGCGCAGGCCCAGGGGCAGGGCGCCGGAAGGCTGGTCGGCGTGGTCCCGCAGCTTGAAGCGCTCGATCAGTTCTTCGATGCGGCTGCCACTTTCGGCCTTGGGCAGGTCGAACAGCCTGGCGTGCAGGGCCAGATTCTGGCGCACGCTCAATTCGCCATACAGTGAAAAGCTCTGAGACATGAAACCTACCCGTTTGCGGGTGGCGAGGTCCCTGGCATCGACCGGGTTGCCCAGCAGCCGGGCGCTGCCTTCGCTGGCGGGCATGAGCCCGGTCAGCACTTTCATGGTGGTGGTCTTGCCGCAACCGTTGGAGCCCAGGAAGCCGAAGATCTCCCCGCGTCCAATCGCGAAGCTGACCTTGTCGACTGCCGTGAAGTCGCCGAAGCGCAAGGTCAGGTCGTGGGCCTCGATGGCGATGTCGGCGGTGTCGCTGTTCCTGGGCGGAATCGCCAACGGCTCGGTGTCGCGGCTGCTGTCGCCCTGGAAATGGGTAAACGCCGAGTCGAGCTTGCCGGTGGGTGTGACCGCCGCCAATTCCTTGCTCAATCCCTCGGCCAGCAAGCGACCGTTGTCGAGCATCAGGCAGTGCTCGAACTGCTCGGCCTCTTCCATATAGGCCGTGGCGACCAGCAGGGTCAGTTGTGGCCGTTGTCGGCGTACATCCTCTACCAGTTCCCAGAAGCGGCGCCGGGACAGCGGATCCACGCCAGTGGTGGGTTCGTCGAGAATCAGCAGGTCCGGTTCGTGGATCAGGGCGCAACACAGGCCCAGTTTCTGTTTCATGCCGCCGGACAGCTTGCCCGCCGGGCGGTCGGCAAAGCCCTGCAGATCGGTCGCCAGCAGCAGTTTGCCCATGCGCTGTTCGCACTCGCCCCGGGATAACCCGAACAGCGTGCCGAAGAACCGGACGTTCTCGCGTATCGACAAGTCCGGGTAAAGATTGCCTCCCAGTCCTTGAGGCATGAAGGCGATGCGACGATAGAGGGTGTTGCGATGGCGCCGCTCCTCGATCGAGGCGCCCAGTACCTCCAACCGACCCTGCTGGAGCTTCTTCACGCCGGCAATCAGCCCCAGCAAGCTCGACTTGCCTGCCCCGTCCGGGCCGATCAGGCCGCAACGGGTGCCGGCGGGCAGGCTGAAGGCGATGTCGCTCAGGGCGACATGCGGGCCGTAGCGGTGCTCGAGGCCTGAGGCGTGCAGTGCCAGCTCGCCGCCGCTGGCGTTCATTGCAGGTTGGCCGGCCAATCGACGGGGGCCGTGCGCACGTAGCCGGCGCCGGGCATGCCGGGCTTGGCCTGGGGAACTTCGCCGGGCCGGGTCAGGCGTATCTTGACCCGAAATACCAGTTTCTGGCGTTCGTCGCGGGTTTCGACTTCCTTGGGAGTGAATTGGGATTTGGCCGCCACGAAGCTGACCGTCGCCGGCAGCGGTCGCTCGGGCAGGGCGTCGAGCAACAGCCGCGCCTCGTCCCCCACGGTCAGCTTACCGGCCACCGACGCCGGCAGATAAAGGTTCATGTACTGGTCGTTCGGATCGATCATCAGTAGCACCCGTCCGCCTGCGCCCAACACTTCGCCGGGTTCGGCCAGGCGCAGCTGGATCACGCCGTCGATGGGCGCGCGCAGGCTGCTGTCGTCTATTTCGCTGGTCAGTTGGGCGACCTGGGCCAGGCTCGCACCGATGGCGGCGGCGGCCGCCGATACCTGGGCCCGGGCCGCGTTGACGGCGGCGTTGGCGGTATCGAAGCGGGCTTGCTGCTGGTCGATGGTCTGTTCGCTGGCGTAGCCGCGCTTGAACAGTTCCTGGGTTCGCTTGAGCTCCTGGTGGGCGAGCAGTTGCTCGCTGTGTCGCAGTTGCACGTTGGCCTCGGTGGCCGCCAGGTTCTCCCGGGCCCGCGTCACTTCGGCCTCGGCCTGGTTGCGCTGGGCCTCGAGGGTCCGGGTGTCCATGCGCGCCAGCAACTGGCCCTTGACCACATGGTCGCCTTCATCGACATGGACTTGCGCCAGCCGGCCCGGGGTTTTGCTGGCGATCTGGACTTCGGTGGCCTCGAGGCGACCGTTGCCCATGCTCAGACCCTCCGGCAGGCGATCCTGCCGGGATTTCCAATAGCCGAATCCACCGGCGGCCAGCAACACCGCCATCAGGGCGAAGACAAAAAAGCGAGAGAGGTGAGGGGGCGTCGACATGTCCGGCATCCTGCGGCTGTAGCGCTGCAGTCTAGCTGCACAATCCTGGGTCGAGCTTGATATCCATCAACTCATGACCTGTCAGCGCAGCGCTATGATCGCTGCCCACTGCTCGGGCGTCACCGGCATGACCGAAAGGCGCGAGCCTTTGTGCACCAGTGGCATCTCGGCCAGGGCGCTCTGCTGCTTGAGCAAGTCCAGCTTCAGAACGCGGGGGAATGTCTCGACATGGCCCACGTCCAGCGCGCTCCAGGGGTTCTTGTCCGGACCGGCCTTCGGGTCGAAGTAAGGGCTATCGGGTTCCAGGGCCGTAGGGTCGGGATAGGCGGCCTTGACGATTTTTCCGATACCGGCGATTCCGGGTTCGGGGCAGCTGGAGTGGTAAAAGAAAAAGGTGTCGCCCTGGGCCATGGCCCGCAGGAAGTTGCGTGCCTGGTAATTGCGCACGCCATCCCAGCGTGCCTGGCCGAGCTGCTCCAGGCCTCGGATGGACAGTTCGTCGGGCTCGGATTTCATCAGCCAATGGGCCATGGTTTCTACTCCTGGAGACAGGGTTTGAAAAAAGTTCTACGATTTTATGACAAACCGACAGTCGGTTGACGCCAGTGTTTGCGTGTCGGTTCAGGTTGCCGCAAAATGCCGGCCTTCCAAGCTTGACGCTGCTGCACGGCCAATAAGAAAACCGCTGCTGTCATCGTGTGTGATATGCCTTGAGGGGGGCAATCGATGAAACGCAAACCGGATTTGTTGTGGATTCTGGTCATTCTGTTCGGCCTGGGTGTCGTGACCACGGGTTACGCCCAGAGTCTTTGGGCCAGCAAGACCGAAGCGCCGATGGATATCACCCAGCCCGCGCCGTCGCTTAAACGCTGAACCTGCCTTTCGGACGCCGCTGTCCAATGCGGCGTCTATTGCGCGATATACCAGCGCCTGTCACTGACCGTTCCTTGCAGCGGTACGTCCCAACTCGCCTGCGCCAGCCTTTCGACCTTCTGACATTCATGAGCCAGGCCCAGCAACGTCGGCTTTCGCCATTGCTTGCGCCGCGCCAGATAGGCCAGGCTTCGGTCGTAGAATCCACCCCCCATGCCCAGCCGGCCTCCCACATCGTCGAATCCCACCAGTGGCAACAGCACCAGGTCCAATGCCCAGACCTTGCGTTGCCGGGCGATGCTGACATGGGGTTCAAGGATGCGAAAACGGTTGGGGCGCAGTTTCTCGCCGGGGCGGATGCGTTGAAAAACCATCTTGGTGCGAGGCCACGGGCTGAGCACCGGCAGGTAGGTGGCCTTGCCTCGACGCTGGGCGGCGCGCAGCAGCAGGCGCGGGTCGATCTCGCCGTCGTTGGGCAGGTACAGGGCGATATGCCTGGCACGGCGAAACAAGGGGTGCTGGGCCAGTTGCCGATAGAGGCCGCGGGCGGCTTCGCGTTGCTGGGCCGGTGTCAGGGCGCGGCGGGCCTGACGCAGCAGGCGTCGCAGTTGTGGACGAGGCAGTAGCGCGGGTTCGGTCATGGTCGGTGCTTGGAATGGTTCATGGACGCACAGCGTAACCGTAAACGATGCCACCAGAAATGCCGATGCCAGACACAACAATGCCAGTCTTGATGACTGGCATTGTCTGAAGATTCAGGCTCCCCGGATGAACCGCTGTCGGCTTAGCCCTTGAACCCGAGAGTTCAAGGTGGAAGTTGCAGGAGGCGTTAAGGCTTTCCGTCAAGCGGACATGCACACCGGCCCCAACGTGCAACCCCCGTGGTTGTGCGTATCGGCTCAGGGACATCACCAACTGGCAAGCACCCCAGGGAGTGAGGCGAGTATACCTCAGGCTGTCTCGCGAATCAGCCCTTGCTGACGTCCGGATCGGTGGCCAGTACCAGATCCACCCGTTCGAGCAGGTCGCGGACCTGTTCGCGGGTCGAGCCGCTGATCTGTACCTCGGGCGTATCCTGGCGATGCAAGAGGTCGTGGGTGATGTTCAAGGCGGCCATCACGGCGATGCGGTCGGCACCGATGACTTTGCCGCTGCTGCGGATCTCGCGCATCTTGCCGTCCAGGTAGCGGGCGGCGCTCACCAGGTTGTTGCGCTCTTCCTGGGGGCAGATGATCGAATACTCTTTGTCGAGGATCTGCACGGTAACGCTATTGCTTGAACTCATGAGTCTTGCTCCAGGGCCTTGAGGCGCGAAATCATCGATTCGACCTTACGCCGGGCGATTTCGTTTTTTTCAATGAGGTGCGCGCGTTCCTCGCGCCAGGTCTTTTCCTGAGCTAATAGGAGTCCGTTTTGACGCTTAAGTTGCTCGACCCGGTCAATTAGCAGCTCGAGTCTGGCCATCAGCGCTTGCAGGTCGGTGTCTTCCATTGTGATCCACTGTCTGATGGGGGATGTGGGTCGCACAGCCTTTAATGGTCTTGGCGAGTCTGTCGATGTAGGATACAAGGCCTCCATTCTAGACATAGCGCCGTCTGGCGCCTAGCTGCCCATGCCCATTCAGAATTCCCCGTATCAAGCTTTCGCCACCCTGCTGAGCACCAGCGGCCACCCCGTATCGCCTGCCGAACTGCATGGCCTGTTGCTCGGCCGCAGCTGCGCCGGTGCCGGCTTCGACGCCGAGGGTTGGCTGGCCGACGCCGCCGAGCTGCTGGAAGGCGAGCCGGCGGACAACGTCCGCAATGCTCTCATCGGCCTGCAGGAGATGGTCAAGGGTGAGTTGACCAGCGATGACATGACTGTCGTCCTGCTGCTGCCCACCGACGATGCGCCGCTGGCCGAACGCGCTGCCGCGCTGGGCCAGTGGTGCCAGGGTTTCCTTGCCGGCTTCGGCCTGACTCGCCGCGCCTATGCGCTGAGCGCCGAGGCGAACGAAGTGCTGCAGGACCTGGCGGCGATTTCCCAAGTCCAGGATGCCCTGGAAGAGTCCGATGACGGCGAAAGCGATTACATGGAAGTGATGGAATACCTGCGGGTCGCGCCCCTGTTGCTGTTCACCGAGACCCGGAAAACCGCCGAGCCGGCCGCCAAGCCGTCCTTGCACTGATTGCTGGAAAGGGAAAGCCGTCTGCCCATGATCCATATCCCGAAATCGGAATACAGCCGTCGCCGCAAGGCCCTGATGGCGCAGATGGAACCCAACAGCATCGCCATCCTGCCCGCGGCCGCCGTGGCGATCCGCAATCGCGACGTCGAGCATGTCTATCGCCAGGACAGCGATTTCCAGTACCTCAGCGGGTTCCCCGAGCCTCAGGCGGTGATCGTGCTGATGCCGGGCCGGGTCCATGGCGAATACATCCTGTTCTGCCGCGAGCGCAACGCCGAGCGTGAGTTGTGGGATGGCCTGCGAGCCGGCCAGGAGGGCGCGATCCGTGACTACGGCGCCGACGACGCGTTTCCCATCACCGACATCGACGACATCCTGCCGGGGCTGATAGAAGGCCGCGACCGGGTCTATTCGGCCATGGGCAGCAATCCCGAATTCGACCGGCACCTGATGGAGTGGATCAACGTGATTCGCTCCAAGGCCAACCTCGGCGCCCAGCCGCCGAACGAATTCGTTGCCCTGGATCATCTGCTGCATGACATGCGCCTGTATAAATCGGCGGCGGAAGTGAAGGTCATGCGCGAGGCAGCCCGGATTTCCGCTCGTGCGCATGTGCGGGCGATGCAGGCAGCGCGTCCGGGACTGTACGAATACAGCCTGGAAGCCGAACTGGATTATGAGTTCCGCAAGGGCGGGGCGAAGATGACGGCCTATGGCTCGATCGTCGCGGCGGGTCGCAATGGTTGCATCCTGCACTACCAGCAGAACGATGCGCTGCTCAAGGATGGCGACCTGGTGTTGATCGACGCCGGTTGTGAAATCGACTGCTACGCCAGTGACATCACGCGGACGTGGCCGGTCAACGGCCGGTTCTCGCCCGAGCAGAAGGCGATCTACGAGCTGGTGCTGGCCGCCCAGGAAGCCGCGTTCGCCGAGATCGCGCCAGACAAGCACTGGAACCAGGCCCATGAAGCGACCGTGCGGGTCATTACCGAAGGGCTGGTGCGCCTGGGGTTGCTGGAGGGGGACGTGGACGAGTTGATCGCCAGCGAAGCCTATCGCACGTTCTATATGCACCGTGCCGGCCATTGGCTGGGCATGGACGTGCACGACGTGGGTGAATACCGGGTCGGTGGCGAGTGGCGGGTGCTGGAAGTCGGCATGACATTGACCGTGGAGCCGGGCATCTACATCGCGCCCGGCAACCGCAGCGTAGCGAAAAAATGGCGCGGCATTGGCGTGCGCATCGAGGACGACGTGGTAGTGACCAAGAACGGCTGTGAAATCCTGACCAGGGATGTACCGAAGACAGTAGCCGAAATCGAGGCCCTGATGGCCGCCGCGCGGACGCAAGCGGCATGAGCCGGGTCAATCTGGCAATCATCGGCGGAGGCCTGGTCGGCGCGAGCCTGGCCCTGGCCCTGCAGGCCGGTGCCAAGGCCCGGGGCTGGACGATCACCCTGATCGAGCCTTTCGCCCCCGGCGACGCCTGGCAGCCGAGCTACGATGCCCGCTCCTCGGCGCTGTCGTTCGGTTCCCGGCAGATCTACCAGCGCCTCGGTCTCTGGCAGGAGGTTTCCCGTCGCGCCGAACCCATCAAGCAAATCCACGTGTCCGATCGCGGGCGATTTTCCACGGCGCGGCTGTCGGCCATGGAAGAGGGGGTGCCCGCTCTGGGCTACGTGGTGGAAAACGCCTGGCTCGGCCAGTGCCTGTGGCAGGGCCTGGACAGGGACGTAGTGAGCTGGCGGTGCCCGGCGCAGGTCATTCGGATGGAGCCCCTGGCAGGCGGCTACCGCCTGACCCTGGATGATGAAACCACCCTGGAATGCGACCTGGCGGTGCTGGCAGACGGCGGCCGTTCCAATCTGCGGGAGCAGTTGGGCGTAGGCGTGCGGCACCGTCCTTATGACCAGAGCGCGTTGATTGCCAATATCACCCCTGGCGAAGCCCATAACGGCATGGCCTTCGAACGTTTCACCGACGAGGGGCCGATGGCCCTGCTGCCGTTGCCGGAGAACCGCTGCGCACTGGTCTGGACCCGCCAGGGTATGGACGCGCAACGTCTGGCGGCCCTCGACGAGCGCAGTTTCCTGGAGGAACTGCAGGGCGTGTTCGGGTATCGACTGGGCATCCTCAAGCAGGTAGGCGCGCGCCATCTGTATCCGTTGGCGCTGGTGGAGGCCGAAGAGCAGGTGCGCCCGCACCTGGCGATCCTGGGCAATGCTGCCCATAGCCTGCATCCGATCGCCGGGCAGGGGTTCAACCTGTCCTTGCGCGATGCCCAGGCCTTGGCGGACGCCTTGCTCGACAGTGACACCCCGCCAGGGGACTTCGCCGTGTTGCAAGCCTATCGCGAACGCCAGCGACTGGATCAGAACCTGACGGTCGGGTTCTCCGACCAGGTGACTCGCCTGTTCAGCAGCAGCCTGCCGCTGGTTTCCCTGGGGCGTAACCTGGGCCTGCTGGGCCTCGACCTCTTGCCTGGGGCCAAGCGCTGGTTCGCCCGCCAGGCCATGGGCCTGGGAACGCGGCCCGATGTCTGGAGCGATGTATGAGCGATGCCATGGGCACCAGGTCCGATCAATCTTTCCAAGGGCGGCTGATGTCGCCCGCAGCACAGGCTTGAAGCATGGAATTGCGTGCAGATCTGCTGATTGTCGGCGCCGGTATGGTCGGCAGCGCCCTGGCGCTGGCCTTGCAAGGCAGTGGCCTGCAAGTGTTGCTGGTCGATGGCAGCCCGATGAGTGTCAAACCCTTCGACTCCCAGGCCCCGTTCGAACCCCGGGTCAGTGCCTTGTCGGCGGCCAGCCAGCGGATCCTGGAGCGTCTGGGCGTCTGGGGGGGGATCGCCGCACGGCGTGCCAGCCCGTATACCGATATGCACGTCTGGGACGGTAGCGGTACCGGACAGATCCATTTCTCGGCTGCCAGCCTGCATGCCGACGTACTGGGGCACATCGTGGAAAACCGTGTGGTGCAGGATGCGTTGCTGGACCGGCTGCACGACTGCGACCTGGGCCTGCTGGCCAACGCACGGCTGGAGCAGATGCGCCGCTCCGGTGACGAATGGCTGCTGACCCTGGCCGATGGCCGTACCCTGCGGGCCCCCCTGGTGATCGCCGCCGACGGCGCGAACTCCGCGGTGCGCCGGCTGACGGGGGTAGCCACGCGCGAGTGGGATTACCTGCATCACGCCATCGTCACCAGCGTGCGCAGCGCCCGGCCGCATCGGATGACGGCATGGCAGCGGTTCACCGATAACGGGCCATTGGCGTTCCTGCCCCTGGAGCGCGATGGTCGACACGACTGGTGCTCGATCGTCTGGTCCACCACGCCCGGCGAAGCGCAGCGTTTGATGGCCCTCGATGACGGCACTTTCTGCGGCGAGCTGGAGCGGGCCTTCGAAGGCCAGCTCGGCCAGGTCATCGAGGCCGACCCACGCCTGTGCGTACCGTTGCGTCAACGGCACGCCAAGCGCTACGTGGCCGAAGGCCTGGCGCTGATCGGCGATGCGGCCCACACCATTCACCCCCTGGCGGGCCAAGGGGTCAACCTGGGGTTCCTCGATGCGGCGGTGCTGGCCGAAGTGTTGCTCCAGGCGAGCGGGCGGGGCGAGCGGCTGGCGGACGTCAAGGTGCTGAGTCGCTACGAACGTCGGCGCATGCCCCATAACCTGGCGTTGATGGCGGCGATGGAAGGTTTCGAACGGTTGTTCCAGGCCGATCCGTTGCCGGTGCGCTGGTTGCGCAACACCGGGCTGCGGCTGGTGGACGGGTTGCCCGAGGCCAAGGCGTTGTTCGTACGCGAGGCGCTGGGATTGACCGGGGACTTGCCGGACCTGGCCAAGGCCTGAACGCTGTTGCCCCGACGTGCAACATTTGGAAACGTCTTGGCCCAAGGTTCGATTGTGACGCCAAATGTGAGTCCTTATCATTTGCGCTCGTTCATAATCGAGAGACCGCTACCATGTTGGCATCCAAGCGCCTGCTGTCCGCCCTCGCCCTGACCCTGCTCGGCACCACGGCCGTCCAGGCCGCCGATGAGGTGGTGGTCTACTCCTCGCGTATCGATGAACTGATCAAGCCGGTCTTCGATGCGTACACCAAGAAGACCGGCGTCCCGGTGAAGTTCATCACCGACAAGGAAGCGCCGTTGATGCAACGCATCAAGGCCGAAGGCGAAAACGCCACTGCCGACCTGCTGCTGACCGTCGATGCCGGCAACCTCTGGCAGGCCGAGCAGATGGGCATCCTCCAGCCGTTCACCTCCCCGGTGATCGATGCCAACATCCCGCCCCAGTACCGCGCGTCTTCCCATGCCTGGACAGGCTTGAGCCTGCGGGCGCGGACCATTGCCTATTCCACCGAGCGGGTCAAACCCGGCGAGCTGACTACGTATGAAGCCCTGGCAGGCGATGAGTGGGAAGGCCGCCTGTGCCTGCGCACCTCGAAGAAGGTCTACAACCAGTCCCTGACCGCCACCCTGATCGAAACCCACGGTGCCGAAAAAACCGAGCAGATCCTCAAGGGCTGGGTCCGCAACCTGTCCACGGATGTGTTCTCCGACGATACCGCGTTGCTGGAGGCCATCAATGCCGGCCAGTGCGATGTCGGCATCGTCAACACCTACTACTTCGGTCGCCTGCACCAGCAGAAACCGGACTTGAAGGTGAAACTGTTCTGGCCCAACCAGGCAGACCGTGGGGTGCACATCAACCTCTCGGGTATCGGCCTGACCAAGTACGCGCCGCATCCGGAGGCGGCGAAGAAGCTGGTGGAGTGGATGACCACGCCCGAAGCCCAGAGCATCTTTGCCGACATCAACCAGGAATTCCCGGCCAACCCGAAGGTGCAGCCGTCCAAGGAAGTGGCTGCCTGGGGCCCGTTCAAGGCAGACACCCTGCCGGTGGAAGTGGCGGGCAAGCGCCAGGCCGAAGCCATTCGCATGATGGACCGCGCTGGCTGGAACTGATCGCCGGCCAGGCTCTGTGACGAGGGAGTCGATTCCTGCGGGGCGAAGCGATCCGGATACGAGCGCCGCTTGGAGAGGCTCATCGCGACGCATGCCTGGAAAGCCAACCGAAGGCGCCCCTTCATCACCACATGTCCTGTGCGGCTGAATGGCTGCGTCATAGAATAAGTGCCCACGCAAAACGTGGGCACAGTCATTTGAACGAGAATCCCCCTTGACCCACCCTGTCCAACGCCGCTGGTACCCCCTGGTCTTCGTCATCGCCGCGTTGGTCCTGCTGCCCCTGAGTGTCCTGCTGCTTTCCTGGCAGAGCATTGACTGGCAGATCTGGTCCCATCTCTGGGACACCCAGATGCCACGTCTGCTGGGCAACACGTTGACGTTGATCATCGGTGTAGGGGTGGGTGTCACCTTGCTGGGGGTCAGCCTTGCCTGGCTCACCAGCCTCTGCGAATTTCCCGGCCGACGTTGGCTCGACTGGGCGTTGATGTTGCCATTCGCGATCCCTGCCTATGTGTTGGCTTTTGTTTTCGTCGGCCTGCTGGATTTTGCCGGCCCGGTGCAGACCTTGCTGCGCGAAGGGTTCGGCAGTGGCCTGCGCCTGCCTCGGGTGCGCTCCACCGGTGGGGTGATCCTGGTGCTGGTGCTGGTGTTCTATCCCTATGTGTATCTGCTGGCGCGAAGCGCGTTCCTGGCCCAGGGCAAGGGCTTGATGGAGGCGGCCCGGGTGCTGGGCCAATCGCCCTGGCAGGCCTTCTGGAGAGTGGCGCTGCCGATGGCCCGGCCAGCCATCGGAGCCGGCGTGGCACTGGCGTTGATGGAGACACTGGCGGATTTCGGCGCGGTGTCGGTGTTCAACTTCGACACGTTCACCACCGCCATCTACAAGACCTGGTACGGCTTCTTCAGCCTCTCCAGTGCGGCGCAATTGGCCAGCCTGCTGTTGCTGGCGGTGATGCTGGTGCTTTATGGCGAACGTCGCGCCCGGGGAGCCCAGCGGGCCAGCAACGAGCGGCCCAGGGTCAAGGCTCTGTACCACCTGCGGGGAGTCAAGGCCGTGGCGGCCAGTGGCTGGTGCCTGCTGGTGTTCGCCTGTGCTTTCATCATTCCAGTACTGCAACTGGTGGTGTGGTTCTGGCAGCGGGGGCGCTTCGACCTGGATGAGCGCTATGCCGGGTTGATCCTCCACACACTTTACCTGGGTAGCCTGGCGGCACTGGTCACCGTGTGTGTGGCGCTGCTGCTGGCTTTCGCCCGCCGCCTGGCGCCAACCCGTACGATCCGGGCCGGCGTGGGCCTGGCGAACCTGGGGTATGCCTTGCCGGGTTCGGTACTGGCAGTGTCGATCATGCTTGCGTTCAGCTACCTGGATCGGGAACTGGTCATACCGTTGTCGACCCTGCTTGGCGGTGCGGGCCAGCCGTTGTTGCTGGGCAGCCTGTCGGCCCTGTTGCTGGCGTACCTGGTGCGCTTCCTGGCGGTGGCATACGGCCCGCTGGAAAGCAGCCTGGGACGAATCCGTCCTTCACTGCCCGAAGCTGCACGCAGTCTTGGGGCCAGTGGCCCAAGACTGTTTTTCAAAGTGTATCTGCCCTTGCTGCTGCCCGGCATCTTGAGCGCGGCGTTGCTGGTGTTCGTGGATGTCCTCAAGGAAATGCCCGCGACCCTGCTGATGCGCCCGTTCGGCTGGGACACGCTGGCGGTGCGGATCTTCGAGATGACCAGCGAGGGGGAGTGGGCGCGGGCCGCTTTGCCGGCGTTGACCCTGGTGCTGGTGGGGCTGTTGCCGGTGATCGGATTGATACGTCGTTCGGCACGCTAGGCCCTGTCTGAAAAGCCTTGATACTCGTTCATGCTGCGTTGAAAACGCTGGCTCGTGCGCGAGTCCGATCGCAATGCTCATTTACTCCAGTAAAGTCGAGCGCGACCCCGGTCGTTCCTCGCCGGTTTTCGCCCTGCCTGACCTTAGTCTCAAGACTTTTCAAACAGAGCCTAGCGGTCGCAGGTGTCAGTCTACTGTCATGCGGCTACAATGCGCGGCATTCGGTGCGGTCTGTCTGTCAGACCGGGTAACTGAGAGCGGCTGAAAATACTCTTCGGCGTTCGCGCTGTGCAGTGCCCGTCCGCATCTTCGCCAAGCCCGGAAGGAGAAACCCATGGGACAGCGTACGCCTCTGTATGACCTTCATCTCGCCCTTGGCGCGAAGATGGTCGATTTTGGCGGTTGGGATATGCCCTTGCATTACGGTTCGCAAGTCGAGGAGCACCATCAGGTGCGTCGCGACTGCGGTGTGTTCGACGTATCCCACATGACCGTGATCGATGTCGACGGTCCCCAGGCCAAGGCCTGGCTGCAACGCCTGCTCGCCAACGACGTGGACCGCTTGCAGCAAACGGGGCGAGCCCTCTACAGCGCCATGCTCAACGAACGCGGCGGCATCGTCGACGACATGATCATCTATCGGATCGAGGACAGTTACCGTCTGGTCTTCAATGCCTCGACCCGCGACCAGGACCTGGCCTGGATGCAGGCGCAGCTCGGCGGATATGACGTGCAACTGCGCGAACGTCCCGAGCTGGCGATGCTGGCGATCCAGGGGCCCCAGGCCCGGCACAAGATTGCCGAGCTGGTCACTCAATCACGTGGCCAGTTGATCCAGCAGCTAAAGCCTTTCGAAGGGCGCGCCGACGGTGACTGGTTCATCGCCCGCACCGGCTACACCGGTGAGGATGGCCTGGAAATTGTCCTGCCTGCACACGAAGCGCCAAGTTTCTTCAACGACCTGGTGGGCGCCGGTATTTCTCCCATAGGCCTCGGCGCCCGGGACACCCTGCGCCTGGAGGCCGGCATGAACCTCTACGGTCAGGACATTCACCAGGACATTTCCCCACTGGCCTCGAACATGGCCTGGAGCATTGCCTGGGAGCCGGCGAGCCGTCAGTTCATCGGGCGCGCGGCGCTGGAAGCCGAGCTGGCCGCAGGCGTGCAGCATAAACTGGTCGGCCTGGTGCTGGAGGAACGCGGCGTCCTGCGTGCCCATCAGGTGGTTCGCATCGCCGATGTTGGCGAAGGGGAGATCACCAGTGGTAGTTTTTCTCCTACGCTTAGCAAGTCGATCGCCCTGGCACGCGTTCCGATGGCCACCGCCGACCGTGCCGAGGTGGAAATTCGCGGTAAGTGGTACCCGGTACGGGTGGTCAAGCCGACCTTCGTCCGCCATGGCAAAACCCTGATCTAACCTTTTGCTGGCCATTGGCCGCTGACACTTCTCTAGAGGACACAGAATATGAGCGACATCCCTGCCGAACTGCGTTTTGCCGAAAGTCACGAGTGGGCGCGCCTGGAGGCTGACGGTAGCGTCACCGTGGGTATTTCCGATCACGCTCAGGAGGCACTGGGTGATGTCGTGTTCATCGAGCTGCCGGAGCTTGGCAAAGAATTGGCGGCCGGTGATGCGGCAGGGGTGGTGGAATCGGTGAAGGCAGCTTCGGACATCTATTCGCCCGTGTCGGGTGAAGTCGTTGCAGTCAACGAAGCCCTGGGTGACGAGCCGGAAGCGCTGAACAATACGCCCTACGAATCGTGGATCTTCAAGATCAAGCCTTCCGATGCAGATGCCGACCTGGGCAAATTGCTGGATGCAGCGGGTTACAAAGCCGCTATCGGCGAATAACCGCGCCCACAGGATGGTCGATGTTGACGTCGACTTTTCTCAGCCAAAAAAAAGCCGCTTGATCGAGCGGCTTTTTTTTGGCGTTGAATCAGTCCTGGGCGATGGCGTTTTTCGCCAGGATCGCGTTGGCCAGTTCCATGTCGCTGGCCTGCAGGCCAGGGTTGTCGGCACGGACTTTCTGCATGGCCGCTTCCAGGTATGGGCCGCGGATGTTGCCGTCACTGGCGACGAAGCTGCCGGCGTCGTCCTGGGCGGCGACGATCAGCTTGTTGTCCTTGAACGTCAGGTAGGTGGAACCGGTGGTCGCACCGGATGAAATGACGTTACGCCAAAACGTGTCGGCCATCGCCGAGCCAACAGGAAGAGACAGCAAGGCCAGGGTCGCGACAGCAAGTTTGAGACGCATGATAGGTGACTCCACAGGGTTAACTATGACTTTGGATTACCTGCGCCTCGATTCAGTTCCGTGACTGCCTGGTCAGGTGTCGCCGAACTCATTTCTGTTCGCTTTGCGGCGTCACCCGGAGCACTTCCTCCACGGTCGTCAGCCCGGCGGCGACCTTCTGGGCGCCGGACAGTCGCAAGCTGCGCATGCCTTCCTTGAAGGCCTGGCGACGCACCGCCAGCAGGTCGGTGTCGGCGTGGATGAGCCCCTTGATGCTGTCGCTCAATTGAAGAATTTCATACACCCCGGCGCGCCCGCGATAGCCGGTGTCGCGACACTCCAGGCAGCCGACGGCCTGCTGGGCGTTGCTGGGCAGCGGGGCTTGCCAGGGGCGCGTCAGGGTTTGCCAGTCGTCCTCGTCCAGGGCCAGGGGGGCCTTGCAATGGGGACACAACGTGCGCACCAGGCGCTGGGCCATGACCCCCAGTACCGTGGCCTTGATGAGGTAATGGGGCACGCCGAGTTCCAGCAGGCGGCTGATGGCGCTGGGGGCGTCGTTGGTGTGCAACGTCGAGAGCACGAGGTGTCCGGTGAGCGCGGCCTGGATCGCCATCTCGGCGGTTTCCAGGTCGCGGATCTCGCCGATCATGATGATGTCCGGGTCCTGGCGCATCAGCGCCCGGACTCCGGCGGCGAAGCTCAGGTCGATGTTGTGCTGCACCTGCATCTGGTTGAAGGAGGCCTCGACCATTTCGATCGGATCCTCGATGGTGCAGAGATTCACCTCCGGTGTCGCCAGCTTCTTGAGGGTGGTGTAGAGGGTGGTGGTCTTGCCGGACCCGGTGGGGCCGGTCACCAGGACGATGCCGTTGGGCTGGCGGGTCATGTCCTGCCAGCGCCGCAGGTCATCGGCGGAAAAGCCGAGCTGGTCGAAGTCCTTGAGCAGCACTTCCGGGTCGAAGATCCGCATGACCATCTTTTCGCCGAAGGCCGTGGGCAGTGTCGACAGGCGCAATTCCACCTCGCCGCCGTCCGGGGTCTTGGTCTTGACCCGGCCGTCCTGGGGCTTGCGCTTTTCCGCGACGTTCATTCGCCCCAGGTTCTTGAGGCGACTGATGATCGCCATCGTCACCTGCGGCGGGAACTGGTAGACGGTGTGCAGCACCCCGTCGATGCGAAACCGCACCGTCCCCTGTTCGCGACGTGGTTCGATGTGGATATCGCTGGCACGTTGCTGGAAGGCGTACTGGAACAGCCAGTCGACGATATTGACGATGTGCGCGTCGTTGGCGTCCGGCTCCTGGTCGCTGGCGCCAAGGTTGAGCAGTTGCTCGAAGTTGCTCAGGTTGCTCGGTTGCTGGTCGGTCGTGCTGGCACCGCTGACCGATTTGGCGAGGCGGTAGAACTCCACGCTCAGGCGCTGGATATCCACGGGGTTGGCCACCACTCGCTTGATCGGCAGCTTGAGGACGTGGGTCAGGTCCGATTCCCAGCTCCTGACGTACGGCTGGGCGCTGGCGACGGTGACCGCGTCGCGATCGACCGCCACCGCCAGGATCTTGTGGCGCTGGGCGAAGGCGTAGGACATCAGGGGCGTGACGGCCGCGACGTTGATCTTCAGCGGGTCGATGCGCAGGTAGGGTTGGCCGGCCTGCTGGGACAGCCACAGGGTCAGGCTTTCCAGGTCGAGTCGCTTGCCTGGGCGGCTCAGGTCGTCCAGGTGCTGGTTGGCGATGAACTCCAGCGGATGCAACTGGGCATTGGCACCGTGGCGCCGCCGGGCGTTGAGCGCGGTCTCGGCCGAGTCCTGGCTGATGAAGCCCTGGGCGACCAGTTGGCGCAGCAGATCGTTGAGGTCCAGCCAGCGGTCCTGAGTGGCGTGTTTGGTGGACATGCGGGTTTCCTATTGGACAAATTCAGCAAAGCCGCGATGTAGACGCTTCGGCGCCTTCCCGGTCTGCAAAAGGATAGTCCCGACCCCATGCACCGTTGGGCCACTATTCGACCAATGCGTTTCAATTTCCTGCTCCGGCGTTCTTCAGCCGCTGGCCTGGACCGGTTCGACCCATGTTTCGTCGATGTTTTGCAGGTCCACCGAGCACACGCTGATCAGGTTGCGCAATTTTTCCGCGATGACCTGGGCACGGTGCCAGCTCAGTCCATCCATCAAGACCTCCATGCTCAGCAGATCATCCTCGCGTTCGACATGGACCTGTTGCGGTGTCAGGCCTTGCAGTGCGAACAGGTTCAGGGCGCGACACAACACATCGGCCTCGGCTTCGGCCAGCAACCGGTACCACGCGCGGCAATGGGCATTGGCGTGGTGCCAGGCGTCGGTACGAGATGGCGCGGCGATGACGGCGTCGAAAGAAGGCATGTTCTATCTCCAGAAAGGCGGGAGAAATATTTACATGCGTGGCGGGGTATTTCTTATCTAATATGGGTGACTTCAGCCATTAAACGAATGATTCAAGTCTCATATATTGGATTTTAAGGTGGATTCATGCACGGCGAGCTGGATGCCTATGATCGCAGGATACTGGCACTGCTGCAGGAGGATGCTTCGCTGTCCAGCGCGCAGATCGCCGAGCAGGTGGGCTTGTCCCAGTCGCCATGCTGGCGCCGGATTCAGCGGATGAAGGAAGAGGGGATCATTCGGGGGCAGGTGACATTGCTCGATCGCAAGAAAATCGGCCTGAATACGCAGATCTTTGCCGAGATAAAGCTCAACGCCCACGGTCGTTCAAATTTTACCGAGTTCACCGAGGCGATTCGCGGCTTCCCCGAGGTGCTGGAGTGCTACGTACTGATGGGCTCGGTGGACTTCCTGCTGCGCATTGTCACGGCGGACATAGAAGCTTACGAGCGATTCTTTTTCGAAAAGCTGTCGCTGGTGCCGGGGATCCAGGAAGTGAACTCCATCGTGGCGCTTTCGGAAATCAAGTCCACGACGAGTTTGCCGGTGGTGCGCTGATTTCCCTGGAGGATGGGCTGGCCCCGTTGCGAGCAAGTTGGTTCCCACAGGGATCTTCGGCGAACGCAAATCGGCGAAGATCGGCCGTGGAGGCGAGCTTGCTCGCGATGGCGATGTGAAAGGCGCCGCAGTTACCCAGGTTATAGCCGCAACAGCGTTTTCCAGGCCCGGTTCTGGTAGACCGCGATGGCCTGCTGCTTGCGCGCATCGAGGGCTTGATCGGTGATCGGTTCGTTGGCCAGTTGCGCCAGTTTGTTCAACTCGCCATAGAGACGGTCCATTTCCGGAATGTCCAGTACCTGGCGGGCGTGGTGCAGCCAGACCTGGATGCGCTCGATGCGCGGCAATTGCTCGGCCAGGTCTTCCGGCTGCTGCTGGTAGCGTTGCAGTTGCAGCGACGTCGACTCCTCACCCAACAGGCGTGGCAGCCAACTGCTCAGTTGCGCCGCCCCCTGGCGGTTGCCACGGGTGTTGCGCTCGGCGGCCCAGCTGCGGGCCAGCAGCCAGCGCGAGGCCTTGAGGGAGAACAGGCCCCAGCGTGGATCCTGGAGTTCCTCGAGGAACTGCTCTGGCGCTGCCTTGCGCACGTCTTCGTCGTCCAGGCCTGCCTGGACCAACGGGCGCCAGTCTTCGAGCAAGGCATCCAGGGCGACGCGCAGGTCATGGGTCGACTGGCGTGGCGCGGCCTGGCCGAGGCTGCTGAGCAAGGCACGCAGTTCGGCGAGGTTTTCCACCCAGTCCTGCAGCAGGCGCCAGTGACCATTGAAGCGGTACTGCTCGGCCAGACGCTGGCTGCTGCCCAGCAAATGCCAGCCCAGCGCGGCGAAGGCGTCGTCCAGGGGCATTTCGGCGGTCAGTTGTGGCGCCGGCAGGCTCAGGGCGTAGCTGTTCGCATCATGCAGGCGATAGCCGCGCTCGGCCTTGCTGATGTCGCACGGCATCAGGGGCAGGGTTTCGGCCAGTTCGGCGGCCAGTTCCAGCAGCGCGGCGGGTTCGCCTTCACGCAGTTCCAGCTCCAGTTCGCAGATTTCTTCCTTCTGCTTGCCGACCACGACATGGCCCAGGTCCAGCGCGGCTTCGATGACCACCTTGCCTTTGCCGCGACCCCAGGCGATTTCGGCGCGTTCACGTACGAAATCGGTGGTGAAGATGGCCTTGAGGGTCTTCTTGTCCAGTTCGGCCAGGGCCTCGGGCCAGCATTCGCCATCGAGTTTCTTCAGATCGAGCTTGGCCTTGGGCAGGTGCCAATCGTACTCGTTGCGCTCGGACAGACCGGCGACGCTCTGGCCACGGGTCTTGAGGGTCTGGATTACCTCTTCGCCGTCGCGACGCAGGCGCAGGGCCACCTTGGCTCGCGCCAGGTCGCGCTCGGGGGTGTCGAAATACTGATTCATCAGTTCGCGGCGTTCCCAGCCGCTCTTGTTGCGTTTTTTCAGCAGCGGATGCTCGCGCAGGGCTGCCAGGGTCTCGCGGCTGACGCGGAGTTTGATTTCGGTTTCTTTCTGCATGGCCGGAAAATCCAGGAATCGGGTGCGCAGCCGGGAAGGTATGGCTGCCAAGGTCGTGCAGTGTACAGGAGTCATTGGTCCTACGTGCCGCGACGGTTTCTTCCTGGCGCCGGATGGTTCTATGATGAAAGTCAATTTGCATGCCCGGAGCCAGCGATGCCTTTGCCGTCCATGAAAGATCAGTTCGCTGCCCTGATCGCCGCCCCCTCGGTCAGCTGTACCCAGCCCGGGCTGGACCAGTCCAACGCTGCGGTGATCGAACTGCTGGCGGATTGGCTCGGCGACCTGGGCTTCAGCTGCGACATCCAGCAGGTCAGCCCCGGCAAGTTCAACCTGCTGGCAAGTTTCGGCAGTGGCCCCGGTGGGCTGGTATTGGCCGGACATAGCGACACGGTACCGTTCGACGAAGCGTTGTGGCAGACCGACCCGCTCAAGCTCACCGAAGTCGATGGCCGTTGGGTCGGGCTGGGCAGTTGCGACATGAAGGGCTTTTTCGCCCTGGTGATCGAAGCGGTCAAGCCGCTGCTGGACCAGCCGTTCAAGCAGCCGTTGCTGATTCTCGCCACATGCGACGAAGAAAGCTCCATGGCCGGCGCCCGGGCCCTGGCCGAAGCCGGTCGCCCACTGGGGCGGGCAGCGGTGATTGGTGAGCCGACCGGCCTCAAGCCGATTCGCCTGCACAAAGGGGTGATGATGGAGCGCATCGATATTCTTGGCCGCAGCGGCCATTCCTCCGACCCGAGCCTGGGCCACAGCGCCCTCGAAGCCATGCACGACGCCATGGGGGAACTGCGTGGCCTGCGCCTGCGATGGCAACGAGAGTTTCGTAACCCGCAATTCACGGTGCCACAGCCGACCCTGAATTTCGGCTGCATCCATGGTGGCGACAACCCCAACCGGATCTGTGGCCAGTGCTCCATGGAGTTCGACCTGCGACCCTTGCCGGGCATGGACCCACAGAGCCTGAGGGCGGCTATCCGGCAGAAGCTCGACCCCATCGCCGAACGGCACAAGGTCAGGATCGACTACGCCCCGCTGTTTCCCGAGGTCCCCCCTTTCGAGCAGGCCGAGGATGCGGAACTGGTGCGGGTGGCAGAACGGCTCACCGGCCATCGTGCCGAAGCAGTGGCGTTCGGCACCGAAGCGCCTTATCTTCAGCGCCTCGGTTGCGAAACCCTGGTCCTGGGCCCCGGCGATATCGCCTGTGCCCATCAACCCGGCGAATACCTTGAAATGTCACGCCTGCAACCTACCGTACACGTGTTGCGACAGTTGATCGGGCATTACTGCCTGTCACCTGCCGCGGCCGGTTAAATTGCCCCTGTCCGGGCCCGTATTCATGAGGAGAGCGCGCGTGTCGCCAAGCCTGTTCCGACGATAACCACCAGCCTGCTGTGCGTTCTGTTTCGTCCTTTTTTGGCTGTTATTTGTTACAGGTCCAGGTTCATGCCCGAATACGTCAATTGGCTTCGCCACGCTTCGCCGTACATCAATGCCCACCGCGATTGCACCTTCATCGTCATGCTGCCCGGCGACGGTGTGGAACACCCCAACTTCGGCAACATCGTCCATGACCTGGTGCTGCTGCACAGCCTCGGCGTGCGCCTGGTACTGGTGCATGGCTCGCGCCCGCAGATCGAGACTCGCCTCGCCGCCCGCGGCCTGACCCCCCATTACCACCGCGGCATGCGTATCACCGATGCCGCGACTCTCGAGTGCGTGATCGATGCGGTCGGCCAGTTGCGCATCGCCATCGAGGCGCGCCTGTCCATGGACATGGCTTCGTCGCCCATGCAGGGTTCGCGGCTGCGGGTCGCCAGCGGCAACCTGGTCACCGCACGGCCCATCGGCGTGCTGGAGGGGGTCGATTACCACCACACCGGAGAAGTGCGTCGGGTCGACCGCAAGGGCATCAACCGCTTGCTGGACGAGCGCTCCATCGTGTTGCTGTCGCCGTTGGGCTATTCCCCCACCGGGGAGATCTTCAACCTCGCCTGCGAAGATGTCGCCACTCGCGCGGCCATCGACCTGGCCGCCGACAAGTTGCTGCTGTTCGGCTCCGAGCAAGGCTTGATCGGCGAGGACGGCAGACTGGTGCGCGAGTTGCGTCCGCAACAGGTCCCGGCCCATATGCAACGCCTGGGCAGCGACTACCAGGCCGAGCTGCTGGATGCGGCGGCCCAGGCCTGCCGTGGCGGTGTGGCGCGCAGTCATATCGTCAGTTACGCCGAGGACGGTGCGCTGCTGGCCGAACTGTTCACCCGCGACGGCAGCGGCACCCTGGTGGCCCAGGAACAATTCGAAGTGGTGCGTGAAGCGGCCATCGAAGACGTCGGCGGCCTGCTGGAATTGATCAGCCCGCTGGAAGAACAGGGGATCCTGGTGCGTCGCTCTCGTGAGGTGCTGGAACGCGAAATCGAGCAGTTCAGCGTGGTGGAGCGCGAAGGCATGATCATCGCCTGCGCGGCGCTCTACCAGATCGCCGACTCGGATGCCGGGGAACTGGCCTGCCTGGCGGTGAACCCGGAATACCGCCATGGTGGGCGCGGCGACGAACTGCTGGAGCGGATCGAAGCCCGCGCTCGCGCCCAAGGGCTCAAGACGCTGTTCGTACTGACGACCCGGACTGCCCACTGGTTCCGCGAGCGTGGCTTCGAGCCCAGCAGCGTGGAACGCCTGCCGGCGGCACGGGCATCGCTGTACAACTATCAACGCAATTCGAAGATATTCGAAAAAGCCCTGTAGGCCGTTGCTGCCAATCGTCGCGCTGCCGCGTTCTTCTTGATTTCAGACAATGAGCGTCTAGTCTGGAAAGCCTCAAGATCGTGGCATGCGCGAACATCTGTCCTGCGAACCCAAGCCATTCGAAGCTCACAGGTTCAATCCCTGTGCCTGGATTCGGCTGACCTCGCAAAAGCCCGACGAAGCACTATTCAGTTATCCCAAACGTCGCCGATACGCCATGCCATCGGCATGATGACGCTTTGATGGCAATCATATGTCGAAACGAGCTGAAAACTAATGAAACAATTCTTTTTGGATTTATAGAGAATCCATTATTCTTCGGGCCGGTGTCGCGGGGTTAGACCATGGTCGTAGTCCGAAAGGGTTGCGGTTGACTTGCCGGTCACGGTCTGGCGCTAATCGCGCATCCGCGGATTCCGGGCGTGCGACCCGGGACCAAAGACACACAAGAATTAGAAAACGAGAGGAGCGATACATGAAGAAGTCCACCTTGGCCCTGGCTGTGGCCGTTGGGGTATTGGCGCAGCAGGCAGGCGCCGCCGGTTTTATCGAGGACAGCAAGGCGTCCGTCAGTTCTCGTACTCTGTACTTCAATAACGATAACCATGAAACGGGCAGCGAGGACCTGCGCGAAACAGGGACTGGCCTCAAGTTCGACTACAAGTCTGGTTTCACGCAAGGTGTCGTCGGTTTCGGTATCGATGCTCAGGCGCTGGTGGGGATTCGTCTCGATGGGGGACGGGGGCGTAACGCTGGCTCCTATATGCCAAGCGACACCGATGGTTCGGCGGTCCACGAGTGGAGCCGTCTGTCGGGTAACGTGAAGGCGCTCTTCTCCAAGACCGAGGCTCACCTGGGTGGTGCCCTGCAGCCTAACCTGCCGATCCTGGTGGCCAACGACAGCCGTCTGCTGCCACAGACCTTCGAAGGTGGCACCATCACCTCCAAGGAAATCGACAATGTGACCTTCAACGCAGGTCAGCTGGAACATGCCACTGGCCGTGCATCGAGCAACAGCACCGGTCTGGCAGTGGCGGGCGGTACCGAGGACAGCAACCAGTTCCGTTTTGCCGGCGCCGACTGGAAGATCACCAAAGACCTGACCCTGCAGTACTACTACGCCAACCTGCAAGACTATTACAAACAGCACTTCCTGGGCGCCGTACACGTATTCCCGATCAGCGAAGGCCAATCGTTCAAGACTGACCTGCGTTATTTCGACAGCAGCTCCGATGGCCGTAACGGCGATGCTGGCTACCGCTTCAACAACAACGGTGGCTATGCCAAGACGCCGGGCGAGGTCGATAACAAGACCTGGAGCGCCATGTTCACTTACACCCTCGGCGGCAGCGCGTTCCTGTTGGGTCACCAGCAAGTCGGTGATGACGGTGGCTTCGTCTACCTGAACCAGGGCAACGTGGTCGATGGCAACGGTCGTCCTGAAGGGGCTGGTGGTGCGAGCTTCTACCTGTTCACCGACAGCATGATCAACGGGTTTGTCCGTGCCGGTGAAAATACTACCTTCGGTCAGTACTCCTACGACTTCGCTTCCTTGGGCGTTCCAGGCCTGAAAGCCTCGGTCGCCTATCTGCGTGGTGACGATGTCAAATCCGCCACGGGTGGAAGCGACTACTCCGAGTGGGAACGCGACATGCGTGTGGATTACGTAATCCAGCAAGGCGCGTTGAAAGGCTTCGGCACTACCCTGCGCCAGGGTACCTACCGCAGCAGCGGTGCAGGCGACAGTCAGGACCAGACCCGTCTGATCTTCAACTACACTTACAACTTCATGTAAGACGTAGCGCAAAAAAAGCCCCGCCCGACAACATGCCCGGCGGGGCTTTTACGTTTTCGGGTCAGGCCCACCCCTGTAGCCTTTCCCGAAACCTTCTCCTCTTTTCAGCAACTCGAGGCCTTCTCGAACCTCGGGAACGATCTTGGCCCGCTATGCGCCACGGCACCAGTGAACAGTTTTTTATATTCACTAAGGATCTAACCAAATGGGTATTCATTCTTTTTAAAGCAGTGAAAAGCGGTGCACAGTTGGGCTCACAAAAAACCATCAGGAGCCGCACCATGAGCCTCAGACTCGGCGACATCGCCCCCGATTTCGAACAGGATTCCAGCGCCGGCAGGATTCGCTTCCACGAATGGCTTGGCACTAGCTGGGGTGTGCTGTTTTCTCACCCGGCGGATTTCACCCCCGTGTGCACCACCGAACTGGGTTTGACCGCCAAGCTCAAGGATGAATTCGCCAAGCGCGGCGTCAAGGCCATCGCCCTGTCGGTAGACCCGGTGGACTCGCATCACAAATGGATCGAGGACATCAACGAAACTCAGAACGCCATCGTCGATTTTCCCATCCTGGCCGATGCCGACCGCAAGGTCTCCGACCTGTACGACCTTATCCATCCCAATGCCAGCGATACCTTGACCGTGCGTTCGCTGTTCGTGATCGACCCGAACAAGAAGATCCGCCTGACCATCACCTACCCGGCCAGCACCGGGCGCAATTTCAACGAGATCCTGCGGGTGATCGATTCCTTGCAACTGACCGATAACTACAAGGTCGCTACCCCGGCCAACTGGCAGGACGGCGATGAAGTGGTGATCGTGCCGTCGCTCAAGGACGAGGAGGAGCTCAAGCAACGCTTCCCCAAGGGCTATCGCGCGGTAAAGCCTTACCTGCGCCTGACACCGCAGCCCAACAGGTAGTCATTCAACGATCGTTCCCACGCTCCGCGTGGCAGCCAAGGACAGTCCGGCAGCCGAACGCGGAGCGTCCGTTGAGGCGCTTGCGCGCAGCGCGTGGGAATGATCAAGGCTTGTGTACCAAGGGTTTTGGCCGTTCCGACGGCCTTTTTTTATGGCCTGGAAAAAACAATCTTATATTTCTTTATCGAATAACCAAATGAATAAATATGATTTAAAGATATAAAAATCCGCTGTTATGGTGGGGGCCTAAACGCGAGATCGCCCATCGCGAATCGCACAGGACGTTTAAGGATGTTGGCATGTTTGTCGTCTCACTCGGTGGCAGTCCCAGTCAGCGTTCCCGTTCCGGGGTATTGCTGGAGCGGTCGCAGCGCTGGTTGCAGCAGCAAGGTGTGGAAGTGGTGAGCTATCAGGTGCGTGATTTCCCCGCCGAAGACCTGCTCCATGCCCGTTTCGACAGTCCCAAGGTGGTCGACCTGCTCCAGCGAATCGAAAACGCCGACGGTTTGTTGATTGCCACGCCGGTGTACAAGGCTTCCTTTTCCGGCGCGTTGAAAACCGTGCTGGACTTGCTTCCCGAACGTGCCTTGAGCCACAAGGTGGTATTGCCCATGGCCACGGGCGGCAGCATTGCCCACATGTTGGCCGTGGACTACGCCCTCAAGCCCGTGCTTTCGGCGCTCAAGGCCCAGGAAATGCTCCAGGGCATCTTTGCCGAAGACAGTCAGATCGCCTACGGCGAAGGCTCTGCCCAGGCCCAGCTGACGCCCGCCTTGCAGCAGCGCCTGGACGAAGCGCTCGAGCAGTTTCTCAGCGCCATGGCTCGTCGACCCAAGCCGCTGGATCCAGGCCTGTTGAACGAACGTTTGTTGAGTGCTCGCTGGAGCATTTGAACCCGATACACCCTGATTCACTTCACCTTACTCAGCCGCCAACGGCCAAGCAGGTGCAGCCAAAACCCCATAGCAAAAAAGGAGAGGCGCCATGCGCTCTGTCATTTTGCGTCGCGGGCTGGTCGCTCTGTTTGCTGCGGCTGTGTCCTTCGGCGCCATCACCCAGGCCCAAGCCGAGACCCTGCGGATCGGTTATCAGAAGTACGGCACGCTGGTGCTGCTCAAGGCCAAGGGCTCGCTGGAAAAACGTCTCGCCGCCCAAGGCGTGGACGTGCAGTGGACCGAGTTTCCCGGTGGCCCGCAGTTGCTCGAAGGCCTGAACGTCGGCTCCATCGATTTCGGCGTCACGGGGGAAACCCCACCGGTGTTCGCCCAGGCGGCGGGTGCCGATCTGCTCTATGTCGCCTATGAACCGCCAGCGCCCGGCAGCGAGGCGATCCTGGTGCCCAAGGGCTCGCCCATCCAGTCGGTGCAGGACCTCAAGGGCAAGAAGGTCGCCCTGAACAAGGGCTCCAACGTGCATTACCTGCTGGTGCGCGCGCTGGAGGACGCTGGCCTCAAGTATTCCGACATCCAGACCGTGTTCCTGCCCCCGGCTGACGCCCGCGCGGCGTTCGAACGTGGCAGTGTCGATGCCTGGGTGATCTGGGACCCTTACCAGGCCGCCGCCGAACAACAGTTGCAGGCCCGGACCCTGCGTGACGGCAAGGGCATCGTCGACAATCATCAGTTCTATCTCGCCACCCGACCCTACGCGCAAAAGCATCCCCAGGTCATCACGACCCTGGTGGAAGAAGTGCGCGCCGTGGGCGAATGGTCCAGGGCCAATCCTGAGGACGTGACACGACAGGTATCGCCACTGCTTGGCCTGCCCGCCGACATCACCCTGACGTCGGTGAAGCGCCAGGGCTACGGAGCGCTGTTCCTCACACCGCAAGTGATCGCGGCGCAACAGAAGATCGCCGACAGCTTCTATCAGCTCAAGTTGATACCCAAGCCGCTGAGCATCAAGGACGTGATCTGGACGCCACCGGCGGCCGTTGCGAACGCGCAGTAAATTCGACCCCCAGGGAGACCACTCCATGAGCCTCAATATTTTCTGGTTCCTGCCTACCCACGGCGACGGCCATTACCTTGGCACCGCCGAAGGCGCTCGCGCCGTCGATCACGGTTACCTGCAGCAGATTGCCCAGGCGGCGGATCGGCTGGGGTTCGGTGGGGTGCTGATCCCCACCGGGCGCTCCTGCGAAGATTCCTGGTTGGTGGCCGCTTCGCTGATTCCCGTGACCCAGCGCCTGAAATTCCTCGTGGCGCTGCGCCCAGGGATCATTTCCCCGACGGTGGCGGCGCGTCAGGCCGCGACCCTGGATCGCTTGTCTGGGGGGAGGGCGCTGTTCAACCTGGTAACCGGGGGCGACCCGGACGAACTGGCCGGCGACGGCCTGTTCCTGGACCACGAGGCACGCTACCAGGCGTCGGTGGAGTTCACCCGTATCTGGCGCCGCGTGCTGGAAGGCGAGACGGTGGACTACGACGGCGAGCACATCAGCGTGAAGGGTGCCAAGCTGCTTTATCCGCCGATCCAGCAACCACGCCCGCCGCTGTATTTCGGCGGCTCCTCGGAAGCCGCCCAGGACCTGGCCGCCGAGCAGGTGGACATGGTGCTGACGTGGGGCGAGCCGCCAGCGGCCGTGGCGGAAAAGATCGAACAGGTCCGGGTCAAGGCGGCCAGGCTCGGGCGCACGGTGCGCTTCGGCATTCGCCTGCATGTGATCGTGCGAGAAACCAATGCCGAAGCCTGGCAGGCGGCCGACCGACTGATCTCCCATCTGGACGACGACACCATCGCCCGTGCCCAGGCCTCCCTGGCGCGCTTCGATTCGGTGGGCCAGCAACGCATGGCTGCGCTGCACGGTGGACGGCGCGACAAATTGGAGGTCAGCCCGAATCTATGGGCCGGTGTCGGCCTGGTTCGGGGCGGAGCCGGGACGGCACTGGTGGGCGATGGCCCGACCGTCGCTGCGCGGGTCAAGGAATACGCCGAGTTGGGGATCGACACCTTTATCTTCTCCGGCTACCCGCATCTGGAAGAGTCCTACCGCGTGGCGGAGTTGCTTTTCCCTCATCTGGATGTGGAGCGTGCGCCGTTGCCGCAGAGCCAGGGGTACGTAAGCCCGTTCGGTGAGATGGTCGCCAACGATATCCTGCCTAAAGCCGCTTCCCAGAGTTGAGGCGGCCATGAAGAAACTTATCCACAACCTGGCGCCGTGGGCGGTGCCGCTGTTGTTGCTGGTGGTGTGGCAGCTGTCGGTATCGGCGGGCTGGTTATCCACGCGGATCCTGCCGGCCCCGGTGGCAGTGATCGAAGCCGGAGCGCAGTTGGTGCGCAGCGGCGAAATCTGGACTCACCTGGCAATCAGTGGCTGGCGAGCGGCGCTGGGTTTCCTGATCGGTGGCGGCATCGGCCTGGCCCTGGGTTTCATCACCGGCCTGTCGAAATGGGGCGAGCGCCTGCTGGACAGCTCGGTGCAGATGCTGCGAAACGTGCCCCACCTGGCGTTGATTCCCCTGGTGATCCTGTGGTTCGGCATCGATGAGTCGGCGAAGATTTTCCTGGTGGCGCTGGGCACGCTATTTCCGATCTACCTCAATACTTACCACGGGATCCGCAACGTCGATCCGGCGTTGGTGGAGATGTCCCGCAGCTACGGGGTGTCCGGGTTCAGCCTGTTTCGGCAGGTGATCCTGCCGGGTGCATTGCCCTCTATCCTGGTGGGCGTGCGCTTCGCGCTGGGCTTCATGTGGCTGACACTGATCGTGGCGGAAACCATTTCCGCCAACGCCGGCATCGGTTACCTGGCCATGAATGCCCGGGAGTTCCTGCAAACCGATGTGGTGGTGCTGGCGATCCTTTTGTACGCCGTGCTCGGCAAGCTGGCCGACCTGGCGGCTCGTGGGCTTGAACGGGTCTGGTTGCGCTGGCATCCGGCCTATCAGGCACGCAGCGCAGGTGCCGCATGAGCGCTCAACAACCTCCACGCCTGTTGCGCGGCATTCCTCTGGTCGTGCGCCAATTGCAGAAGACCTTCGGTTCGCGACAGGTACTGCAAGACCTCGACCTGCACATCCCGGCCGGGCAGTTCGTGGCGGTAGTGGGGCGCAGCGGTTGCGGAAAAAGCACCTTGCTGCGCCTGCTGGCCGGCCTCGATCAGCCTTCGGACGGTCAGTTGCTGGCCGGTTCGGCGCCGTTGAGCGCGGCGCAACAGGACACGCGCCTGATGTTCCAGGAGGCGCGATTGCTGCCCTGGAAAAGAGTCATCGACAACGTCGGCCTGGGCTTGAAAGGCCACTGGCGAGCCCAGGCGCTACAGGCCTTGGAAGCCGTCGGTCTGGCCGACCGGGCGCAGGAGTGGCCGGCGGCGCTGTCCGGCGGGCAGAAACAACGGGTGGCCTTGGCCCGGGCGCTGATTCATCAACCGCGCCTGTTACTGCTCGACGAACCCCTGGGAGCGCTCGATGCCCTGACCCGCATCGAGATGCAACAACTGATCGAGCGTCTGTGGCAGCAACATGGTTTCACCGTGTTGCTGGTCACCCATGACGTCAGCGAAGCCGTGGCCGTCGCCGACCGGGTGATCCTGATAGAAGACGGTCGAATTGGCCTCGACCTGCCCGTCGACCTGCCACGACCACGGGCCCGCGGCTCCCATCGTCTGGCAGCCCTGGAAGCCCAGGTGCTCAATCGTGTGCTGTCCTTGCCCGGCCAACCGCCGGAACCCGAACCTGTTTCACCCTTGCCCACGCAATTGCGTTGGGCTCAATAGCCTCATCCAGAAGGAATCGACACTATGACTATCAAAGCCATCAACGTACGTAACCAGTTCAAAGGCGTCATCAAGGAAATCGTGGAGGGCGACGTACTGTCGGAAATCGACGTACAGACCGCTTCCGGCATCGTCACGTCGGTGATCACTACGCGCTCGGTGAGGGAGTTGGAGCTGGCCATCGGCAGCGAAGTGATCGCCTTCGTCAAATCCACCGAGGTGTCTATCGCCAAGTTGTGAGCGATGCCTTGCCCGCAGCCCCGGACGGCGAGAGCCCTTCGGGGCTTTTCAGTTATTGGACGTGCTGAGTCACTGCGCACACTTTGGCTTGACGCTTGAGCAGGCGACCGATGCCGTGGATGAAGTGATCAACTGGGAAACTGAGCTCGGCGAGCACTCCGCAAGCCTTTTGAGAGGTGTCGAGTCCACCATGGGGGCCCATCGGGCACATCAGGCGACTTCACGCTTGGGCAAATAGGGTGGCAGGTACAATCCCAGGTACGCATCGAACACCCGCATGCCTTCCTCGGCCATGCGAGGGGTGATCTGGCCGTGCAACTGCACCGAGCGGGCATAGACGCGGTCGCCCAATTCCATGGCGAGGGCGAATACGTCGACATCACCAGGCAGCGCCGGCAGTTCGAAGTGGCGGGCGAAGAGTTTGTGCATCAGGTCGCTCAGTTCCAGGTCGTGCTGGCGGTCGGCCTGGGTGACTTCGGTCAGCCCGTGCTGGGCCAGGATCAATTGGCGAGCGGCGGCATCCTGGCCATAGATCGTCAACATGCGCTGCTCCACCAGTCGTGACAATTCGCGCCAATGATTCAGCGAACCGTGATCGATCGGCGCTAGCAGGCAGGCGCGGAAGGCGGCATGGACGTCCGCGGTCAATGCTTCGAGCAGGGCCGGAACGCTGGCAAAGAAGTGATACACGGAAGAGGGCGGAATGCCCGCGCGCTCGGCGACGCTGTAGATCGAAAGGCTGGCCACGCCTTCGGCCGCCAGCAGCGTGCGGGCGGCATCGAGGATCGAATCGATCCGGGCCTGGCTGCGTGCGCGGGGTTTGCGAGGGGTGGCAATGCGCGTCATGGGACTCTCCTGCGGGGCTGCCGGGCATTGTACGAGCAGGGATTTGTATTGTCTGCCAGGCCGTCATCGCGAGCAGGCCCGCTCCCACATGGATCTTCGTCGGGCTCAAGAATGGGGGGGCGTTCAAATATCCTGTGGGAGCGAGCCTGCTCGCGATAGGCATAAAAAAACGCCGCAGCCTCGAAGGCCTGCGGCGTTATTCGTTGCAGCAACCGCTTAAACGGTATGCAGGTACCAGTTGTACTCGAGGTCGGAGATGGAATGTTCGAACTCTTCCAGCTCACTCTCCTTGCAGGCCACGAAGATATCGATGTATTTCGGGTCGATGTACTTGGCCATGACTTCGCTGTCGTCCAGTTCCCGCAGGGCATCGCGCAGGTTGTTCGGCAGGCTCTGTTCGTTCTGCTCGTAACTGTTGCCTTCCACCGGCGCACCGGGCTCGATCTTGTTGACCAGGCCGTGGTGCACTCCCGCCAGCACGGAGGCCATCAGCAGGTACGGGTTGGCATCGGCGCCGGCGACGCGGTGTTCCAGGCGCACGGCATCGGCCGAACCGGTGGGGACGCGCAGGGCCACGGTGCGGTTGTCCAGGCCCCAGGTCGGCGAGTTCGGCACGTAGAACTGTGCGCCGAAACGGCGATAGGAGTTGACGTTGGGGCAGAGGAAAGCCATCTGCGCGGGCAGGGTCTCGAGCACACCGCCGATCGCGTGACGCAGCGCGGCGTTCTGCTCGGGATCCTCGCTGGCAAAGATATTCTTGCCATCTTTGTCCAGGATCGAGATGTGAACATGCAGGCCGTTGCCTGCCTGGCCCGGATAGGGCTTGGCCATGAAGGTGGTGTCCATTTCATGGTCGTAGGCGATGTTCTTGATCAGGCGCTTGAGCAGGACGGCGTAGTCGCAGGCCTTCATCGGGTCGGCCACGTGGTGCAGGTTCACTTCGAACTGCGCCGGGGCACTTTCCTTGACGATGGCGTCGGCGGGAATGCCTTGCTCCTTGGCACCTTCCAGGATGTCCTGGAGGCAGTCGACGTATTCGTCGAGGTCGTCGATCAGGTAGACCTGGGTCGAATGCGGGCGTTTGCCGGAAATGGGCGAGCGGGGCGGCTGTGGACGGCCATTCACGTTCTCCTGGTCGATCAGGTAGAACTCCAGCTCGAACGCTGCGCAGATGGTCAGGCCCAGTTCATCGAACTTGGTCACGACCTGGCGCAGGACTTCGCGAGGGTCGGCGAAGAAAGGCTCGCCTTCGAGCTCGTGCATGGTCATCAGCAGCTGCGCGGTAGGGCGCTTCTGCCAGGGTTCGTTGGAGAGGGTGCCAGGGATTGGATAGCAGATGCGGTCGGCATCGCCGATGTCCAGGCCCAGGCCGGTGCTTTCCACCGTCGAACCATTGATATCCAGGGCAAACAGGGAGGCCGGCAGGTTGATGCCTTTCTCGTAAACCTTGTGGAGGCTGGTGCGTTCGATGCGCTTGCCGCGCACCACACCATTCATATCCGCAATCAGAAGGTCAACGTACAGAACCTCAGGATGTTCCTTAAGGAACGCGTTCGCTTCGTTAAGCTGAACGGCACGCGGGGGTACCGACATGATGCAACACCTTTGTTGTTAAAAATATCAATCATTGATCTCTTTGAAACCCAGTCAACCCGAACGGCATGCCGAAGTCAAGCAGGGCCTTTTTTGCCCTAAAAAAGCACTTGAGGGGCTTTTTTGGAGCCGTTTGGGGCGTTTTTTCCCCTTCAAGGGGCTTGGCGCCCGCAGGCTTGAGCGGGCCGTGTTGTATTTTTTACGGGGGTGTTGTGTAAAAAAATGAACAAGGCTAAGCTCGATTCAAACCCATAACAGCAATAATACCGGGGTGCTTCATGTCTCGCCTGCCGTACCAACGGCGTCACCACCTGTCCCAGCAGATCGGTTGGCATGCTCGTCGCATCAGTGGCGAAGCGTGTCCCCAGGCCATGACGACGGCCACCGAGCGCCTGCCCATGTCGACTTCATCCCTGGTGCGTCAGCCGTCATCTTCGTCCAATATTCTGGACGCTCTGGACGAAACTCTCTTTAGCAGCTCTCCTTTCAATGTAGAACCTTTTCCCGGGCATTTGTCGGGCAGGGGCAACACAACGCGACGCCGATGCGTCAAACAACCCCTGGCTAGCCTTGGCAGCCAGGAAAATCACGCCTAGAGGCATTTATGAGTAACAACCTCGACCAGCTCACCGATTGGTTGAAAGACCATAAGATCACAGAAGTCGAATGCATGATTGGCGACCTGACCGGTATCACCCGGGGCAAGATTTCGCCGACCAACAAGTTCATTGCCGAAAAAGGCATGCGCCTGCCCGAGAGCGTTCTGCTCCAGACCGTTACGGGCGACTATGTCGAAGACGACATCTATTACGAACTGCTGGATCCGGCCGACATCGACATGGTGTGCCGTCCGGACGAAAACGCTGTATTCCTGGTGCCCTGGGCCATCGAGCCCACCGCCCAGGTGATCCACGACGCCTATGACAAGCAGGGCAACCCCATCGAGCTGTCGCCGCGCAACGTGCTGAAAAAGGTGCTCAAGCTCTACGCCGACAAGGGATGGCAGCCCATCGTCGCACCGGAAATGGAGTTCTACCTGACCAAGCGCAGCGACGACCCGGACTTCCCGTTGCAGCCGCCCATCGGTCGCTCAGGCCGCCCGGAAACCGGTCGCCAGTCTTTCTCCATTGAAGCGGCCAACGAATTCGACCCACTGTTCGAAGATGTCTACGACTGGTGCGAGTTGCAGGAGCTGGACCTCGACACCCTGATCCATGAGGACGGCACGGCGCAGATGGAAATCAATTTCCGTCATGGCGATGCCTTGTCCCTGGCCGACCAGATCCTGGTGTTCAAGCGCACCATGCGTGAAGCCGCGCTCAAGCACGATGTGGCCGCGACCTTCATGGCCAAGCCCATGACCGGCGAACCGGGCAGTGCGATGCACCTGCACCAGAGCATCATCGACAAGGAAACCGGCAAGAACGTCTTCTCCAATGAAGACGGGACGATGAGCGAGCTGTTCCTGCACCACATCGGCGGGCTGCAGAAGCTGATCCCCGAGCTGTTGCCGCTGTTCGCGCCCAACGTCAACTCGTTCCGCCGCTTCCTGCCGGATACCTCGGCGCCGGTGAACGTCGAATGGGGCGAGGAGAACCGTACCGTCGGCCTGCGGGTGCCGGATGCCGGGCCGCAGAACCGTCGGGTGGAAAACCGCCTGCCGGGTGCCGACGCCAACCCGTACCTGGCCATCGCCGCCAGCCTGCTGTGTGGCTTCATCGGCATGGTCGAAGGCCTCAAGCCGAGCGCACCGGTGGTGGGCCGTGGTTATGAGCGCCGCAACCTGCGCCTGCCGCTGACCATCGAGGACGCCCTCGAGCGCATGGAAAACAGCACCACCATCGAGAAGTACCTGGGTAAGAAATTCATCACAGGCTACGTCGCGGTCAAGCGGGCCGAGCATGAAAACTTCAAGCGCGTCATCAGTTCGTGGGAGCGGGAATTCCTGCTCTTTGCCGTCTGATGCGCCGGGCGGGGCGGTCCAGGCCGCTTCGCCCCAACCGATACAAGGAGAATTCGCATGACCCGCAACAATCCGCAGACCCTCCAATGGCAAGCCTTGAGCAGCGAGCACCACCTGGCGCCATTCAGCGACTTCAAGCAGCTCAAGCAGAAAGGGCCGCGCATCATCACCCGTGCCAAGGGCGTCTACCTTTGGGACAGCGAAGGCAACAAGATCCTCGACGGCATGGCCGGCCTCTGGTGCGTGGCGGTCGGCTACGGCCGTGATGAGCTGGCCGAAGCCGCCAGCCAGCAGATGCGTGAGTTGCCGTACTACAACCTGTTTTTCCAGACGGCCCATCCGCCGGCGCTGGAGCTGTCCAAGGCCATCGCCGACGTCGCCCCGCCCGGCATGAGCCATGTGTTCTTCACCGGTTCCGGCTCGGAAGGCAACGACACCATGTTGCGCATGGTCCGCCACTACTGGGCGATCAAGGGCCAGCCGAACAAGAAGGTCATCATCAGTCGCAAGAACGGCTATCACGGCTCGACCGTGGCCGGCGCGAGCCTGGGTGGCATGACCTATATGCATGAGCAGGGCGACCTGCCGATCCCGGGCATCACCCATATCGCTCAGCCATACTGGTTCGGCGAAGGCGGCGACATGAGCCCCGAAGAGTTCGGTGTGTGGGCAGCCAACCAGCTGGAAGAGAAGATCCTGGAGATTGGCGTCGACAATGTCGGTGCATTCATTGCCGAGCCGATCCAGGGCGCGGGCGGCGTGATCGTGCCGCCGGACACCTACTGGCCGCGCATGAAGGAAATCCTCGCCAAGTACGACATTCTGTTCGTGGCCGACGAAGTGATCTGTGGCTTCGGCCGCACCGGTGAGTGGTTCGGTACCGATCATTACGGGTTGAAACCCCACATGATGACCATCGCCAAGGGGCTGACCTCCGGATACATCCCCATGGGCGGCCTGATCGTACGCGACGACGTGGTCGCGGTGCTCAACGAGGGCGGCGACTTCAACCACGGGTTCACCTATTCCGGTCACCCGGTGGCTGCGGCAGTGGCCCTGGAAAACATCCGCATCCTGCGCGAAGAGAAGATCGTCGAGCGTGTCCACCACGAAACGGCACCTTATTTGCAGAAGCGCTTGCGGGAACTGAACGATCATCCGCTGGTGGGTGAAGTGCGTGGCGTCGGTTTGCTGGGGGCGATCGAACTGGTCCGGGACAAGGCCACGCGCCAGCGTTATGAAGGCAAGGGTGCGGGCATGATCTGCCGGCAGTTCTGCTTCGATAACGGCCTGATCATGCGCGCGGTGGGAGACACCATGATCATTGCGCCGCCGCTGGTGATCAGCAAGGCCGAGATCGATGAATTGGTGACCAAGGCACGACACTGCCTGGACCTGACCCTCGGTGTGTTGCAAGGCTAGGGTTTGTACGAAAAGTCGCCGAGCGGCGATCAGGCAAGGCGAAAACACGCGAGCAAGCGCAGTTGACGGGTCGTCATTGAGCATTGCGAGCCTGTTTTCAACGCAGCATGGTCGTTGCGCAAGCACTTATCGTACAGGGCCTAAGTGCTAGGCTCTGAGGGAGGCGCCTTGAAGGGCCTCCCCCGGTTTGAAAAGGCTGGGTTTGTGTTGAAAGCCTGCCCTGTAACTTGCCAGACTACCGCCTGTTCAAGTTGCCCGCGAGCCGGCTACTGAACTGTGGCTTAAAAGAATAACTGGAGCATCATCCATGAAGGCATTAGGTATGAAGATAGCTGGCAAGACCCTCCTCGCCATGTCTCTGATGGGCGCGATGGCGGGTGCCGTCCAGGCGGACGACAAAGTGCTGCACGTCTATAACTGGTCCGACTACATCGCCCCGGACACGATCGCCAAGTTCGAGAAGGAGTCGGGGATCAAGGTGGTCTACGACGTATTCGACAGCAATGAAACCCTGGAAGCCAAGCTGCTGGCCGGCAAGTCCGGCTATGACATCGTGGTGCCGTCGAACAACTTCCTGGCCAAGCAGATCAAGGCGGGCGTCTATCAGCCACTGGACAAGTCCAAGTTGCCGAACTGGAAGAATCTCGACACCGACCTGCTCAAGGCGGTGGGTGATGCCAGCGACAAGGGCAACCAGTACGCTTTCCCTTACATGTGGGGCACCATCGGCATCGGCTACAACCCCGAGAAGGTCAAGGCGGCACTGGGTATCGACAAGATCGATTCCTGGGATGTCCTGCTCAAGCCGGAAAATATCGCCAAGCTCAAGAGTTGCGGGGTGAGCTTCCTCGATTCGCCGACCGAGATGATCCCGGTGGCCTTGCACTACCTGGGCTACCCGACCGACACCCAGGACAAGAAACAACTGGCTGACGCCGAGGCGCTGTTCCTCAAGATCCGTCCTTCGATCGGTTACTTCCACTCGTCCAAGTACATCTCCGACCTGGCCAACGGCAACATCTGCGTGGCCGTGGGTTACTCGGGCGATATCGAGCAGTCCAAATCCCGTGCCGCCGAAGCGGGTGGCAAGGTCAAGGTGGCCTACAGCATTCCCAAGGAAGGCGCCGGTTCGTTCTACGACATGGTCGCCATTCCCAAGGACGCCGAAAACGTCGAGGCCGCCTACAAGTACATGGACTTCCTGATGAAGCCGGAAATCATGGCCGAGATCACCGACAACGTCCGTTTCCCGAACGGCAACAAGGCCGCGACGCCGTTGGTGGACAAGGAAATCTCCGGTGATCCGAACATCTATCCGTCGGATGAAGTGAAAGCCCATCTGTATGCGATCAGCGACTTGCCGCCAGCCACCCAGCGGATCCTGACCCGCAGCTGGACCAAGATCAAATCCGGTAAATAAGCCGGCCTGAGGCACCCTCCTGTTGTCGCCGTCCTCGCGACGCCCGGCAACAGGAGCAATTAAATAACTAAAAGTTTTGCTGGATCGGTTTATCGAGGGTAAGTTGCGCGCCGGTTTTGTTGCAGGGCCTATCGCGGCCGGTAACGGGGGGCAACTTGGGCCCAACTATTTAGAGGACCTCCACGTGCCAGTCTTTTCTTTGTTACGCAACGCCTTGCTGGTCGGTGCCGGCCTGACACTCGCGGTCAGTGTCCAGGCGGCTTCCACCGTGCATATTTATAACTGGTCGGACTACATCGGCGAATCCACCCTGGCGGATTTCGAAAAAACCACCGGGATCAAGCCGGTGTACGACGTGTTCGATTCCAACGAAACCCTGGAAGGCAAGTTGCTTGCCGGCCGTACCGGCTATGACGTGGTCGTGCCGTCCAACCACTTCCTGGGCAAGCAGATCAAGGCCGGGGCGTTCCAGAAGCTCGACAAGGCACAACTGCCCAACTACGCCAACCTCGACCCGTCGCTGCTCAAGCGCCTGGAGCGCAACGACCCGGGCAACCAGTACGCCGTCCCCTACCTGTGGGGCACCAACGGCATCGGCTACAACGTCGAGAAGATCAAGGCTGTGCTGGGCGTCGAGAAGATCGATTCCTGGGCCGTGCTGTTCGAGCCGGAGAACATCAAGAAACTGTCCAGTTGTGGCGTCTCGTTCCTCGACTCCGGTGACGAGATGATTCCGGCGATGCTGAACTACCTGGGCCTGGACCCCAACAGCGAAAACCCGGAAGACTACAAGAAGGCCGAGGCCCAGCTCCTCAAGATCCGGCCCTACGTGACCTACTTCAATTCCTCCAAGTACATCTCCGATCTGGCCAACGGCGAGATCTGCGTGGCAGCCGGTTTCTCCGGGGACATTTTCCAGGCTCGCGAACGTGCCAGCGAAGCCGGCAAGGGCGTCGAAATCGCCTATGTGATCCCCAAGGAAGGCGGCAACCTCTGGTTCGATATGCTGGCGATCCCGCGTGACGCCACCAATGTCAAGCAGGCCCATGCATTCATCAATTTCCTGCTCCAGCCCGAGGTGATCGCCAAGGTCAGCGATTACGTCGGTTATGCCAACCCCAACCCCAAGGCTGGCGAACTGATGGACCAGCAAGTGCGTACCGACGAGGCGGTCTACCCACCGCAGGCAGTCGTCGACAAGCTCTACGTCAACTCCGAGTTGCCGCCCAAGATCCAACGACTCATGACCCGCAGCTGGACCAAGGTCAAGTCGGGTAAATAGCGTCAAACGCTCTAACTTAAAGTTCGCCCGTGAGGGGCGAACTGCAAATTCTGTGGGAGTTTCGTAAATGGCAGTTGCCTCCGGCGCCTATAAGAAAGCCCTCGAGGGCGACCAGACACCCAAGCAGGTGCTGGTCAAGATCGACCGGGTCACGAAGAAGTTCGACGAGACGATTGCCGTGGACGATGTGTCCCTGGAAATCAAGAAAGGCGAGATCTTCGCCTTGCTCGGCGGCTCGGGATCGGGCAAATCCACCTTGCTGCGCATGCTCGCAGGATTCGAGCGGCCCACGGAAGGGCGCATTTTCCTCGATGGTGTGGATATCACCGACATGCCGCCCTACGAGCGGCCGATCAACATGATGTTCCAGTCCTATGCGCTGTTCCCCCACATGACCGTGGCGCAGAATATTGCGTTCGGCCTGCAGCAGGACAGGATTCCCAAGGCGGAGATCGAAGCCCGCGTGGCGGAAATGCTCAAGCTGGTGCAGATGAGCCAGTACGCCAAGCGCAAGCCCCACCAGCTTTCCGGTGGCCAGCGCCAGCGCGTGGCCCTGGCCCGTTCCCTGGCCAAGCGGCCCAAGCTGCTGTTGCTCGACGAACCGATGGGGGCCCTGGACAAGAAGCTGCGTTCGCAGATGCAGCTCGAGCTCGTGGAAATCATCGAGCGGGTCGGCGTGACTTGCGTCATGGTGACCCATGACCAGGAAGAGGCCATGACCATGGCCGAACGGATCGCGATCATGCACCTGGGCTGGATCGCCCAGATCGGCAGCCCGATCGACATCTACGAGACCCCGACCAGCCGGCTGGTCTGCGAGTTCATCGGCAACGTCAACATCTTCGAGACCGAAGTGGTGGATGACGCCGAGGGACATGCGGTGCTGACCTGCAAGGATCTGGACCGCAACATCTACGTGGGCCACGGCATCAGCACCTCGGTGCAGGACAAGTCCGTGACCTACGCCATCCGCCCGGAAAAGCTGCTGGTGACCGCCGAACAGCCGACCTGCGAGCACAACTGGTCCAGCGGCAAGGTCCATGACATCGCCTACCTGGGTGGCCATTCGGTGTTCTACGTCGAGTTGCCGAGCGGCAAGCTGGTGCAGTCCTTCGTGGCGAACGCCGAGCGCCGTGGCCAGCGGCCGACCTGGGGCGACCAGGTGTTCGTCTGGTGGGAGGATGACAGCGGCGTGGTGCTTCGCTCATGAACATGCGCAAACTCAAGCGTCGACTCGCCCGAATAACGCCCGGTGGCCGGCAACTGGTCATCGGGGTGCCCTTCATCTGGCTGTTCCTGTTCTTCATGCTGCCGTTCTTCATCGTCCTGAAGATCAGTTTCGCTGAAGCCGACGTGGCGATTCCGCCTTACACCGAGATCTACAGCTACGTCGACCAGAAGCTGCAGATACTGCTCAACCTGGCCAACTACGCGATGCTCAGCGAGGACGAGCTGTATATCGCCGCGTACCTGGGCTCGCTGAAGATGGCCCTGATCAGTACGGTCCTGTGCCTGCTGATCGGTTATCCGATGGCCTATGGCATCGCCAACGCCCGCAAAGAGACGCAGACGGTGCTGGTGCTGCTGATCATGATGCCGACCTGGACCGCGATCCTGATCCGCGTCTACGCGTGGATGGGCATCCTCAGCAACAACGGCCTGCTCAACGGCTTCCTGATGAGCATGGGCTTGATCAGCGAACCCCTGCAGATCCTCAACACCAACCTGGCGGTGTACATCGGTGTCGTCTATTCGTACCTGCCGTTCATGATCCTGCCGTTGTACGCCAACCTGGTCAAACATGACCCCAGCCTGCTGGAGGCCGCCTCCGACCTGGGATCGAGTACCTTCAACAGCTTCTGGAAGATCACCGTGCCGCTGTCCAAGAACGGCATCATCGCCGGCTGCATGCTGGTGTTCATCCCGGTGGTGGGGGAATTCGTGATCCCGGAACTGCTGGGCGGCCCCGAGACCCTGATGATCGGCAAAGTGCTGTGGCAGGAATTCTTCAACAACCGTGACTGGCCGGTGGCATCCGCCCTGGCGGTGGTGATGCTGGCGATCCTGATCGTGCCCATCATCCTGTTCAACCGCAGTCAGGCCAAGGAAATGGAGGGCAAGGAATGAAGCGCTTTCGTTTTTCGAGCCTGATGCTGGTGCTGGGATTGCTGTTCATCTACGCGCCGATGGTGATCCTGGTGATCTTCTCGTTCAACGCCTCGAAGCTGGTGACGGTGTGGGGCGGCTGGTCGATCAAATGGTATGTCGGCCTGCTGGACAACACCCAGTTGATGGGGTCGGTGCTGCGCTCCCTGGAAATCGCCTGCTATACGGCGGTTGCCGCGGTGGCCCTGGGCACGCTGGCCGCCTTCGTGTTGACCCGCATCACCCGGTTCAAGGGGCGTACGCTGTTCGGTGGCCTGGTCACCGCGCCGCTGGTGATGCCGGAAGTGATCACCGGCCTGTCCTTGCTACTGCTGTTCGTGGCCATGGCCCAGATGATCGGCTGGCCCCAGGAGCGTGGCATCGTCACGATCTGGATCGCCCACACGACCTTCTGTGCGGCCTATGTGGCGGTGGTGGTCTCCTCGCGCTTGCGTGAGCTGGATCTTTCCATCGAGGAGGCTGCCATGGACCTTGGCGCGCGGCCCTGGAAGGTGTTCATCCTGATCACCATCCCGATGATCGCGCCATCGCTGGCGGCGGGGGGCATGATGTCGTTCGCGCTGTCCCTGGATGACCTGGTGCTGGCGAGCTTCGTGTCGGGTCCAGGTTCCACGACCTTGCCCATGGAGGTGTTCTCGGCGGTGCGCCTGGGTGTGAAGCCGGAGATCAACGCCGTGGCGAGCCTGATCCTGCTGGCGGTGTCGCTGGTGACGTTCCTGGTCTGGTACTTCAGCCGCCGGGCCGAGGAAAACCGCCGGCGGGCCATCCAGCAAGCCATCGAGGAAAGCGCCGCGGACTCCTGGAAACAGCCGCAGGTACGCCGGCCCGAGGCCGCACCGGTCTAACCGGACGCCGCGTCACCGTGGGAGCGGGCTTGCCCGCGAAAGTGGTGTGACAGTCGACGAAAAGGTTGAATGTCAGTCCGCTATCGCGAGCAAGCTCGCTCCGATGTTTTCTGGGATCGCCTACAAGTCCGCAGCCGAGCGCAGATCCCATTGTGGGGGCGAGCTTGCTCGCGAGCGAAGGTGTCAGTTATCGCCGCTCATTTCTTCAGCGCGTCATGGGCCTCCAGCGCCCGCAGAGAGTAAATGTAGGCCGCGCCGGCATTCAGCGATACCGCGGTTGCCAGGGTGGCGGCAATTTCCTCGCGGGTGGCGCCGGCCTTGATGGCGGCGTCGGTGTGCACGCCGATGCAGCCGTCGCAGCGAGTCGTGATCGCCACCGCGATGGAAATCAGCTCCCGGGTCTTGGCATCGAGCACATTGTTTTCGGCCGAGGCTTCATCCAGGGCCATGTAGGCCTTGACCATTTTCGGGTTGCTCTTGCCCAGGGCACCGAAGGCACTCTTGATGGTGGGCAGCAGTTCGGACCAGTTGTTGAACATTGCATTGACTCCATGGGGGCGGGAAAACCTTGTGTAGTCTTGACCAATAATCACGATCGGGCCCGCTGGCACCGAAAAAAGACGACGCCTCGCCCGTTCAGCGTGCCGTGCCGGCCGGTAGCAGCTTGAGGGTGTCCCGGGTATTGGCCAGCACTTCTTCTTCGGCCAGGTGCGCCTGGTGATACAGCCCCTCGATGTAGGCCTCGGCCTGGTCCGCGTAATACTTGTCGAACGGCACGCCACTCTGGCCGACGGGGTTGATGGTGACGCTGTGGGCCGGGTCGGCGAAATCGATGATGCGTCGCGTGGAAGGTCCGTAGGTCACAGGCCAGGGAGCCGGGCCTATCTTGGCCGAGAGATTGTTGGGCACTTCATGGGTGCCGGGGGCGGCGAACGGGCCGATGTTGAAGATCCGGTCCAGGGGCTTTTGCAGGCCCAGCGGATGCCCGTGGGTCAGGGTATGGGCCTTGCCCCAGCGCCACTGCGTGGCATCGTCGCCCAGGGTGGCCTTCAGGTGCGCCAGGCTCTTGCCCCAGGCTATTTTCACCACGTCGGCACGGGTCTCCGTACCCAGGGTGGTGCGGTCGTCCCACCATGGCGAATCCTTTGTCGCGGCCAGGCGAGGCAGTGCGGCGTCAATGACCCGGGTCGAGAGCGCGGTTTCGAAGAAACTGTCTCCCAGCTCGTCGTGCAGCGCGGCGTCGGCCAGGTTGAACAGGAACTGGTTGAACAGCGTGGCGCTGATGGAGTCCAGCGGGTAATCGCCTTGCCATTGGGCCAGCTGCTCCACCCATTTGCGTTCCTGCGGGTCGCTGATCACGTCTCGCAGCACTGGCAGCAAGGGTGCCAGCAGGCGCGGGCCATAGGCGGTCGTCGTGCCCAGTTGCAGCTTACGGGTGGTTTCGATGTCCCACTTGGCCTGTTTGTCGCCCAGCTGCAGGTTGAGCTGCTGGCCGCGGTCGGCGAGGTTGTAGTAGCCCGGGATCTCGATGCCGCTGGGGGATACCGGCTGGAAATTCGCCGAGACGATATAGCCTCGGGCAGGATTTTCTTCTTGCGGGTTGTCACTGAACGGGTAGAAACCGTCCTTCTCCGCCTCCGGGCTGCTGCCATCGAGCATGAAGCCAGGTTTCGCGCCCGCCGACCTCTTGGGCAACTGTGCCGCGGCCCACCAGCCGATGTCTCCCTGGGCGCTGGCCCAGACGATATTCAGCCCGGGGGCATGAATCCTGGACGATGCGTCTCGTGCCTTGGCCAATGTATCGGCGCGGTTGAGCCGGTAGAACGCCTCGAGGATGGGGTTGCGGCTTTCCAGGAACCCCCACCACATGGCAATCGGCGTCTTGCCGGCATTGGCGCCAAGGGCGTCGTTGACGATCGGGCCATGGGGCGACTGGCGCAACACCAGCGTCACCGGGGCCTGGCCCTTGACCGCGATCTGCTGTTCGCTGCGGGTCATGTCCACCCATCCGTCGCGGTACCAGACCTGTTCCGGGTTGTCCGGGTTGGTCTTCTCGGCGACCAGGTCCAGGTCATCGTTCTGGAACATGGTCACGCTCCAGCCGAAATCCTGGTTCATGCCCAGCGTGGCGAACGGCATCAGGGCCTGGTAATGCCCGTAGAGTTCGAAGCCCGGTGCCGAAAGGTGCGCTTCGTACCATACCGACGGTGCCGAAAAGCGGATGTGCGGATCGCCCGCCAGCAAAGGCTTGCCGCTTTGGGTACGGCTGCCCGAGACCGCCCAGGCGTTGCTGCCTTCGAACTGCGGCAGGCCGTTCTCGGCCATGGCCTGCTCGGTCAGGCGCGCCAGGGCGTTGAGGTCTTTCCAGTCACCGTCGGCCAGGGGCAGGCCGGGCTGGCGACGTTCCTCCAGGGCGCCCTTGGGCTGCCAGTCGAGGTCGAAAATGTCCAGATACCGGGCACCGAGCTGGTCGCGCACGTAGGTCAGCAAGGGTTCGGTGCGAAAGGCGGCGGCAAAGCTGTAGGCCATGTAGCCGGTGATGCTCACGGTGTCTTCGGCGGTGAAAGGGCGCTTGGGGATGCCCAGCACATCGAACTCCACCGGTCGGGTATGGGTGTCCTGGTAGTGGTTGATCCCGTCCAGGTAGGCCTGCATGGCGACCCAGGCGGGGGATTGCGGATCCTGTTCCGTCACGTAAGTGGCGGCGCGCTCGCGGATGCGCAGGCTGCGCATCAGTTTATCGGTGTCGAGCAATTTCGGTCCCAGTACCTCGGCGAGTTCACCCCGGGCGAGGCGGCGCATGATTTCCATCTGGAACAGCCGGTCCTGGGCATGGACATAACCGAGGGCGCGGTAGAGATCGGTTTCGTTGCCGGCACGAATGTGTGGTACGCCGCGTTCGTCGTAGCGTACGGTGACCGAGCCTTGCAGCCCCTGCAACTGCACCATGCCCTGGCGGGTCGGTTGCTTGCTGTAGAGGTAGCCACCGGCAACGATGATGGCGGTGACCACCAGTGACAGGAGTGCGATGAGACTGCGTTTCATGGTGCTTCCTTATGCCGTTGACAGCGGTTCCATGACCGCGCTGTTCATTCCCTGTTTAACATGGCGCCGCGTGCCTGCGCATCGTCCCTCGGAGGGATTTACCGACTGGTGGCCGATGCCTCCTGGCCCCATGGGCAATAACAGCCCACTGCCAGGGTATGGGTCGCGTTGACCGCCCGGCCGACGCTCAATGCCTCGAGGATCGGTTCGATGAAGCTGTTGCTCGAATTGCAGGTCAGGCCTTCGCTGTAGGGGCCGAAATAGGCCAGCGCACCGTTGCGGTCCCAGATCGCCACCGCCGGGCTGGCGGGAATCTGGCCCGAGCCCGGCAAGGCCGCAAGGGGTTTGAGGCTGCCCAGCGTGGCCGGCAGTTGGCCTTGGGTCGCGGTCTTTTGTACCGCGTAGAACTCGACGCCTTGCGATGCATATCTATCGATCAGTTCGGCGAGGTGTTGCTGGTTGCCGACGTTGCAGGGGCAAGCCGGATCCCAGAAGTGCACCAGGCGGATCGGGCCAGGACCGGCAAGGTCGGCGGGCAAGCGCAAGGGGTCGCCGGAAAACACCGCGGTGTGTTGGCTGAAAGCCCGCAGGTAACGGCCCTGGAACCAGTCGTAGGCGAACCACAATACGGCGGCGCACCCGAGGGCAAGCAGGCTGGCAAGCAAGGTCGTGCGGTGGGACGGGCGCATGGAGTCGATCCTCTGGAGTCGCGTAGCTTGCCACGCCTGCCGCGACAGATGAATATCGCAGACCATAAAGTCCTTTTTCGCTTTCGCCTGGGAATATCAATGCCTGCCACTTTCGACCCCGATAACCTGCGTGCCAGCCTGCAATCCATGGCCCAGTGGCAGCCACTGTCGGAACAGGCCCGGGCCTACCAGCGTTTCTATGGGCTGGACTTTCCCCAGCGCGAGGTGCGCAAAGGGCTGGGGCGTTTCCGGATCGATGGGTATGAGTTGGTCGGGCAGGTCTGGTGGCCGGAGAAAGCCGTGGCAACCTTGTTCGTGTTCCATGGTTACTACGATCACATGGGGCTGTACCGGCACTTGATCGAATGGGCGTTGGCGCAGGGATTCGCGGTGATTGCCTGTGACCTGCCGGGCCACGGACTGTCCAGCGGAGAGCGCGCCAGCATCGGCGATTTCGCCGAATACCAGGCTACGCTGCAAGGGCTGCTGGCCGAGGCCGCGACCCTGGGCCTGCCGCAACCCTGGCACCTGTGCGGACAGAGCACCGGCGGTGCCATCGTGGTGGATCATGTGCTCAACCAGGGCGCGGACAGTCCGGCCCAGGGCCAGGTGATCCTGCTGTCGCCCCTGGTGCGGCCGCGGGCCTGGGGGTGGTCGCGCCTGAGCTACTACTTGCTCAAGCCTTTCGTGACCGGCATCGCCCGACGCTTCAGCGAAAATTCCACCGATCCTGATTTCCTGCCCTTCCTGCAAGCCGACCCCTTGCAGCCGTTACGCCTGCCGACCGCATGGGTCGGAGCGTTGGCACAATGGATCAAACGCATCGAGGCGGCGCCGAACAGCCCGCGCCGGCCTCTGATCGTGCAGGGCCAGGCGGACATGACGGTGGATTGGAAACATAACCTGCAGGTGTTGTGCAGCAAGTTCGATCGACCGCAGGTGATGATGTTGCCCGAGGGACGCCATCACCTGGCGAACGAGTCCCTGGCGTTGCGGCAGGAGATGTTCGGGTTCCTGAACAAGCGGATGAGCCGGAATCGGCGGTGACCAGGCGATAGCGCCAGTCAACGCATCGCGAAGCTACTGCCCGAGATTCTGCCCTACGGCCAAGCCTGCCCGGACCGCCGCCAAAGCCGCCTGGTAATAGGCCTGGCCCTCGGCCGACTCGGCGAAAGTGGCGAATTCTTCCAGTTCGGTATCCGACAGGTCACGGTAGACATACAGCAGCGTGTTGTTCAGGTCCGCGCCGATCTGCTCCATGAGCCGCTGGCGCTGGCCGTTCAGCATGCCCTGGGCCTGGCCGGCGCCCAGCAGGCCGGGAATCATCGAGCTCAGGCTGTCGGCCGCCACGCCGGCGATCGCCAGGCTGACTTCGGCACCGGCCTCACGGGCGGGCAGGGCCTGGGCCAGGTGGCCGATGATCAGCAGGCGGTTGTCGCTGGCCTGCATCTTGGGCAGGCCCTTGGCGTTCTTTGCCAACTGGTCGCGACGGGTGGCCAGCAGCTCGGCGGCCACCACCTTGCGGCCCAGGGGTGACTGGAAGAAGTCCAGGGCCGGGACGGGGTCGTTGAGATGCTTGCGCAGTTGCGCTTCGGCCCGCTGGTCCATGGCCTGGGGAGCGAAGCGTTGATTGCTGTTGTTGACCAGCGCCTGGAATACCGCTGGCGGCAAGCTGCTTTGATAGCGCTGCTGCGCGGCATTCAAGGCATCGTTGAAATGCGCCCGCTGTTCCGGCCAGCCGGCGACCTTGTACAACTGGTCGTAGCTGTCTGCCCAGGCGGGCAAAACGCAGAACATCAACAGTGAGAAAAGCAAACGGCGCATAGGGACTCCTGTCAGCAGCCGACTATTCTCCGTGGGGTGCGGGAACTTGTCGAGAATTCGTATCAAGTTCGTACGGCGGTGCCATCTGCAAACCGCCCCGCAAACCCGCTGCGTGGCGCTGTCGGTTTTACGTGGGCAGGCATACTATGCGCGCCATGCAGATACCTTTTGATCACCCCTCGCTGTTACGTATCGTCGACGACCTGGCCGAGCGTGGCTGGTCGCAGCAGAACGTCTTCCTGCCGGACGCGCTGACCCGTGCCCTGGCGGCGGAATGCCGGCAGCGCGCCATTGAAGGCGAACTGGCACCAGCCGCGGTCGGGCGCGGGCCGTCTTCGCAGATCCAGGAAGGTATCCGGGGGGATCGCATCCAATGGATCGAGCCCGGCCAGGCCGAGGCCTGCGATCGTTACCTGGAATGGATGGACAGCCTGCGCGAAGCCCTGAACCGTGGCTTGTTCCTGGGGCTTGAAGACTTCGAAAGCCATTTCGCCCTGTACCCACCCGGTGCGTTCTACCTCAAGCACGTCGACCGATTCCGCGACGATGATCGGCGCACGGTGTCGGCGGTGCTCTATCTCAATGACGCCTGGCTGCCGGACCAGGGGGGGCAGTTGCGCATGTACCTGGATGACGGCGTCGAACATGACGTAGTGCCCGCCGGTGGTTGCCTGGTGGTGTTCCTGTCGGGGAACGTTCCCCATGAAGTCCTGCCGGCCACCCGGGATCGCCTGTCCTTGACCGGCTGGTTCCGACGCCGCGGCAACGAGCTGTTCTGACATGCACAGGATTCTCGTCAGCCGTTGCCTGCTCGGACACCGCGTGCGCTATGACGGCGGCGCCAGCGGGCCGTTCGATCAGCTCCAGCAGTGGCTGGATGAAGGCCGTGTCGTGCCGCTGTGTCCGGAAGTCGCCGGCGGCTTGCCGACGCCCCGGGCGGCGGCGGAGATTCCCGGCGGCCAGGGAGAGCAGGTTCTCGACGGGCAGGCAGTGGTGATCACCACGGAAGGTGAAGACGTGAGTGCGCAATTCCTGTCTGGTGCGTACCAGGCGCTGGAGCGGGTGCGGGAACATGGCATCCGCATCGCCGTGCTCAAGGCCAACAGCCCATCGTGCGGTAACCGGCTGACCTATGACGGGACGTTCAGCGGTGTGAAGGTCACGGGTGAAGGCGTGACGGCGGCGTTGCTCAAGCGCCATGGGGTGCAGGTTTTCAGTGAGCTGCAATTGCCTGAAGCGGCCTTGGCGCTCGAGGCATTGGTCGACGACTGACCACAGCGCTGCTTTTGGTGGTGAGCGGATGCCTGGGCTCTGCGAGTCTAGGGACGAAGGCCAGGCGAGGCGAAACCGACGAGGAACGGCCGGGGTCGCCCTCCACTTGAAGTAATGAACATTCCGATCGGGCTCGCGCACGAGCCGGTTTCCAACGCAGCATGAACGAATATCAAGGCTTTTCAGACAGAGCCTAGAGCTCCTCGGCCAGTTGTTCGATCTGTTCCTGGCGTTCGGCCTGGCTCAACCGGGGTCGTGGATTGAGCGATGACCAGTGCGGATAGGCACGAGCCTTGGCCAGGGCTTCGGGCAGCTTGCCTTCGCGCCAGCCTTTGTCCTGGGGCGTGTCGATGCGGATGCTGTCCAGCGCCGCATGGCCGCGTTGGTTGAGGGCCAGCAGCAGTTGCCTCTGGCGCAGGGCCAACAGGCGTAGCACGTTGTCGTCCACCGTCAGTTCCCGCTGACCCTTGAGCTTGCCCATCAATCGGTTGCCGTAGCTGCGGGCGGTTTGCAGGGCGCCTCCGGCGATGGCCCCGGCCAGGGCGGCGGCGCCCAGGGTCAGGCCGCCCACCAGCAAATCCACACCGGCACCGGCCGCCGCCCCCGCGGCGATCCCGCCTCCGACCCGTACGCCCAATTGCTTGAGGGTTTCGGGGTTGAACAGATCATCGCCCCAGCGCCCGTCGAGCAGCGGCAGGTCGCCGGCGGCGGCATCCTGCGGGCGGAAGGCGTAGAGTGCGAGCAGGGCTTCGACACAGCGCTGTTCACGTTGACGCACCGCGTTGCGCAATTCGCTGATGGCCTGGTGTTCCAGCTCGGCGTCGCTGGCCACGCTGCGCCGGCACGCCGCGCAATCGATCAGCAACTCGGCGATCAAGCGCGCGGCGCTCCGCTGGCGGGCCAGGCGTTGAGCCTGCTGGTCGGCGATCAAGCGTTCCAACTGACCACGAGCACTTTCCAGCAACAGGGCAAGACTCTCGTACAGGCGGCGCTCGCCGTCCTCGGGCGGGGCGACGCTGTCGAAGCGTACCAGGGCGTGCAGCCCCAGCCGCGCCAGTGCTTCGCGCCAGTCGGGTTCGCGATGCTGGGCACTGCTGACGAAGTTCAGTACCGGCAGCAGCGGCTTGCCGCAACTGGCGAGGACCGCCAGTTCATCGCGATACTTGGCCAGCACCGGCTCCCGGGCATCGATCACATAGAGCCCGGCATCGCTGGCGAGCAGCTGCCGCAGTACTTTGGCCTCCTGTTCGAACCGCTGGCGCGCCTCGCTGGCGTCCAGGAAGCGCGCCAGCCGCGCCGGTCCGTCCAGGCGCTCGCCGGGGCGCTCCAGTCGTTCGAGGTAATCGAGCAGGGCGATGGCATCCTCCAGGCCCGGTGTGTCGTACAGTTCCAGGAGGGCTTCGCCGTCCACCGACAGGCGCGCACCTTCGACGTGCCGGGTCGTGCTGGGACGGTGGGACACCTCGCCGAAGCCGACGTCCCGGGTCAGGGTACGCAGCAGGGACGTCTTGCCGACATTGGTGTGGCCGACCACGGCCAGCTTCAATGGCTTCATAGGCTCAGTCATGGCCGGTCTCCAGCCAGTTGAGGGGGATGCAGTCGGCGAACGGCAATTGCAGTTGTCGCAGCGCATCGCGCCAATCGCCCAGGCGCTGGGCATCCAGCGCTTCACCGGGTGGTGCCTGCATCAGCCAGACGCGGGTGGCGCTGGCGCTGCGGGCCAGTTCGGCGATCAAGGCCAGGCTGCCACGATCCGGCGAGCGCCGTGGGTCGCAGGCAATCGCCAGGCGTGCCGGGGGAAAGCGCGACAGTTGTTCGAGGAGCTTGTGCCGCGATTCACGGCTGTCGAGGATACCGGCGTTCTTCACCGTGTCCGGCAGCTTCGGTGGCCATGGGCGGTCGTCCAGTTCGATTGCCACCAGCAAGGCGCCATCGCTTTCCGGGGCGCCGGACGTCCCCTCGATGCGATGCAACTGCGCGGGGGCGGCATCATTGACCCCCAGGCGTTCGCTGCTGGGCATGAGTCGTTCGCGCAGTTGGGCATAGCCCGGCAGGTTCAGGTCCAGGCGCAGCGTGCTGCGGCCACGCCGCCAGCGCCACAGGCACAGCAGCGCCAGGCACAGGCGCGGCATCACGCCATAGACCAGGGTCACGCCCACCAGCCAGGCGGCCCAGGCCTGGCGAGCGCTTTCGAGGTTCAGGGCGCCATCGCCGCTGGCGCGTATCATCGCTTCGGCCGGTACATCGAACCCCACCATGGCAGGCAGGGCGCCAAGGGCCTGGGTCAGGACGACGAAGGTTTCGGCGCCAAGCAGGGTGGTTTCCCATACGAAGCCATAGCGTCGGGTCGCCATGAGCATCAAGACGACAACCAGCGCGCTGACCATCGCCAGCAGCCACAAGCCGTTGACCAGGACACCGAGGGCCCAGCGGTTGAGCCGCTGGCGTTGCAGCAACAGCAGCAGGGCCGGCGCCAGTTGGGCGGCCTTGGCGTCGCGGGCGAGTTTTTCACTGAGCCACAGCCACAGGCGTCCCAGCGCGGCGCCTTGTTCCCCGGCGAACAGCAAGCCCAGGGCCCAGCCGACGAGCAGGATCAAATTCAGTCCCAGCAGGCTGCCCAGGGCCCAGAACACATTGACGGGCATGCGGCCATCGCCAAGGGCGGCAAAACCCAGGCCCGAGCCGCTGATGACGGCGACTGTCGCCAGCACGATCAGGGCCAGGCGGGCGCCTTGCAGCCAATGGCGCAAGGCTTCGGTGAGGCCGTCGCGTGCGGCCAGGCGGTGGGCGCGGTGGTGGATACGGGTCGATAGATCGCCACCCGCCGCACGGGCCAGGCGATTGGCTTCCTGGTCTTCGAGCGGGCCGGCGTGCTCCTCACGCAGGCGTACCGTCTCGGTCAACCAGATTTTCTGCAGTTCAGTCAGGGGCTCAGACACGGGCACTTCCGTCGTAAATGAGGGATGAGCATAACTGCTGTGGCGCCTGTCGGGGTACGTCGAGCCTCTGGTATCCTCGCCTACATGAAAAAAACTCTTCCTTTAAGCCTGATCGCAGCCCTCGGTGAAAACCGTGTGATCGGCATCGACAACAGCATGCCCTGGCACTTGCCAGGGGACTTCAAATACTTCAAGGCCACCACCTTGGGCAAGCCGATCATCATGGGCCGCAAGACCTGGGATTCCCTCGGTCGACCGCTGCCGGGACGGCTGAACATCGTGGTCAGCCGCCAGCCGGGCCTGGAGCTGGAGGGGGCGCAAGTTTTCTCCTCGCTTGAAGCTGCGGTGGCGCGGGCCGAGGCGTGGGCCCTGGAGCAGGGCGCCGACGAACTGATGCTGATCGGCGGTGCGCAACTGTACGCCCAGGCCCTGGCGCAGGCCGATCGCCTGTACCTGACCCGCGTGGCGTTGAGCCCGGAGGGAGACGCCTGGTTTCCGGAGTTCGATTCAAGCCAGTGGCGGTTGGTCTCCAACCAGCCGAACCCGGCGCAAGGGGACAAGCCGGCCTACAGCTTCGAGGTATGGGAAAAGCTCTAAGGCAAAAAGCTTCGCGAGCGAGCCCGCTGCCGCAGTCGACCGGTTTGCGCTGATACAGCTCGGTCAGCTGTGCAAGCGGACTCATTCGCGAAGGCGATCTACCAGGCGCCGCCAATCAAGCCTGCACCAACTCCCCATGCTCCTCGGCACCCAGCACTGCCTTGTCGGTCTGCTGCATCACCTGGCTGGTGAGTGCTCCGGCGGTGATCGAACCGCTGACGTTCAATGCCGTGCGCCCCATGTCGATCAGCGGTTCGACGGAAATCAGCAACGCCACCAACGAGACCGGCAGGCCCATGGCCGGTAGCACGATCAATGCGGCGAACGTCGCGCCGCCACCCACGCCGGCGACTCCGACCGAGCTCAGGGTGACGACCGCCACCAAGGTTGCGATCCAGACCGGGTCCAACGGATCGATACCCACGGTTGGAGCGACCATCACCGCCAACATGGCCGGATAGAGGCCGGCGCAGCCGTTCTGTCCGATGGTGGCGCCGAACGAGGCGCTGAAGCTGGCGATGGCGCGCGGAATGCCGAGACGGCTGGTCTGGACCTCGATACTCAAGGGAATGGTCGCGGCGCTGGAGCGGCTGGTGAAGGCGAAGGTCAGCACCGGCCAGATCTTGCGGAAAAAGCGCAAAGGGTTGATCCCGGCGGCGGACACCAGCAGGCCATGTACCACGAACATCAGGCCCAGCCCCAGGTAAGACACCACCACGAAACTGCCAAGCTTGATGATGTCCTGCAGGTTGGAACCGGCCACGACCTTGGTCATCAAGGCCAGCACACCGTAAGGGGTCAGCTTCATCACCAGGCGTACCAGGCGCGTCACCCAGCTTTGCAGGGTGTCGATGGCGTTGATCACCTTCTGGCCCTTGTCCGCGTCATCCTTGAACAATTGCAGCGCCGCGATGCCCAGGAACGCCGCGAAAATCACCACGCTGATGATCGAGGTCGGCTTGGCCCGGGCCAGGTCGGCGAAAGGATTCTGTGGGACGAAAGAGAGCAACAGTTGCGGGATGTTCAGGTCGGCGACCTTGCCGGCGTAGTCGCTCTGGATCACCTGCAGTCGCGCCAGCTCCTGGGTGCCGGCCACCAGGCCTTCGGCGGTGAGGCCGAACAGGTTGGTCAGGCCGATGCCGATCAGGGCGGCGATGGCGGTGGTGAACAGCAGCGTGCCGATGGCCAGGAAGCTGATCTTGCCCAGGGACGAGGCGTCATGCAGGCGGGCCACGGCGCTCAGGATCGAGGCGAAGACCAGCGGGATCACGATCATCTGCAACAACTGTACATAGCCATTGCCCACCAGGTCGAACCAGGCGATGGACGCTTTGAGCACCGGGTTGCCGGCGCCGTAGACGGTATGCAGGGCGACACCGAACGCGACGCCCAGCGCCAGGGCCAGCAGCACTTTCCTGGCCAGGCTCCAGCTGCCGTGGCGGGTTTGCGCAAGGCCGAACAGCAAGGCGAGAAACACCAGCAGATTGAGGATCAGTGGAAGATTCATCAGGAGACTCCGATAAGACTTGTGCAGTCGCCTACGCTCTGTACGAAGGCCTTGATACTCATCCATGCGGCGTTGAAAACTGCCTCGCGATGCTCATGTATTCCAATGCACTGCGCTTGCTCGGCTGTTTTCGCCTTGCCTGATCTTCGTCTCAAGACTTCTCGAACAGAGCCTGGGCCAGACTGTGAACCGAGGAGCCTAACAGCCTGATAACTAAAGAATTAATACTAAAAAAGCATGTGGTATGTCGTTTATGGAATAAGGACGTGGCGTTTGCAGGTATGCCGCTGGCGTTATCAAGATGCAAGCGGTCGCGGGGAGACGAGGGTTGTCATCGGCATTTGTTAGCGTCGAGCTCTTTGAACCAGGAGAAATGCCGATGAAGCTCGCACCTCGTTTTCTCGCTGTCGCCTTGGGTCTTGGTCTCGCCGGCCAGGTACTCGCCACCGAACTCAAACACTGGCCGGCGGAACAGGCCAAGGCACTGGACGCGATGATCGCGGCCAACGCCAACAAGGGTAATTACGCGGTGTTCGACATGGACAACACCAGTTACCGCTATGACCTTGAAGAGTCGTTGTTGCCGTTCATGGAAAACAAGGGCCTCATCACCCGGGAAACCCTGGATCCCTCCCTGAAGCTGATGCCATTCAAGGACACGGCCGATCACAAGGAAAGCCTGTTCAGTTACTACTACCGCCTGTGCGAAGTGGACGACATGGTTTGCTATCCGTGGGTCGCCCAGGTGTTTTCCGGCTTCACCCTCAAGGAACTCAAGGGCTACGTCGACGAGCTCATGGCCTCCGGCAAGCCCGTCCCGACGACGTATTACGACGGCGACAAGGTGGTCAACTACAACGTCAACCCGCCAAAGATCTTCACCGGCCAGACCGAGCTCTACCAGAAGCTGATGGAAAACGGCATCGAGGTCTATGTCATGACCGCGGCGTCGGAAGAGCTGGTGCGCATGGTCGCCTCCGATCCCAAATACGGCTACAACCTCAAGCCGCAGAACGTCATCGGCGTGACCACCTTGCTCAAGGACCGCAAGACCGGCGAATTGACCACCGCGCGCAAGCAGATCACCGCCGGCAAGTATGACGAAAAGGCCAACCTCGGCCTGGAGTACACGCCCTATCTGTGGACCCCAGCGACCTGGATGGCCGGCAAGCACGCGGCAATCCTGACGTACATCGACGAATGGAAGAAGCCGGTGCTGGTAGCCGGTGATACCCCCAGCAGCGACGGCTACATGCTGTTCCATGACGTGGACGTGGCCAAGGGGGGGATTCACCTGTGGGTCAATCGCAAGGACAAGTACATGACCCAGATAAACGGCATGATGGCCAAGCACGCTGCCGCCCAGGCCAAGGAAGGCCTGCCGGTCACGGCGGACAAGAACTGGGTGATCGTCAAGCCGGAAGATATCCAGTAAGGCCAGGTAAACCGCCACGCGACTGTGGGAGCGAGCGGGTTCGCTCCCACAGTTGATAACCGTTTTATCACGCAATACCAGACAAAAAAATGCCCCGCACCTGGCGGGGCATTCTTGTTGCACGAGGGATGCCTACAGCCCGTCGAGCATCGCCTTGTTGCGCACCGCGCCCTTGTCGGCGCTGGTGGCGAGCAGGGCATAGGCCTTGAGCGCAGTGGTCACCTTGCGGGGACGCAGCTCCACCGGTTTCCAGCCTTTCTTGTCCTGCTCGACGCGGCGTTCGGCCAGTTCTTCGTCGCTGATCAACAGGTTGATCGAGCGGTTCGGAATATCGATCAGGATCTTGTCGCCGTCCCGTACCAGGCCAATGGCACCGCCTGCGGCGGCTTCCGGCGAGGCGTGGCCGATGGACAGGCCCGAAGTGCCGCCGGAAAAACGGCCATCGGTCAGCAGGGCACAGGCCTTGCCCAGACCTTTGGATTTCAGGTAGGAGGTGGGGTAGAGCATTTCCTGCATGCCCGGACCGCCTTTCGGACCTTCGTAGCGAATGATCACGATGTCGCCGGCCTTCACCTCGTCAGCGAGGATCCCGCGCACGGCGCTGTCCTGGCTCTCGAAGATCTTCGCGTTGCCTTCGAAGACATGGATCGACTCGTCGACGCCAGCGGTTTTCACCACGCAGCCGTCCAGGGCGATGTTGCCATAGAGTACCGCCAGGCCACCTTCCTTGGAGTAAGCGTGCTCGACGCTGCGGATGCAGCCGTTTTCGCGGTCGTCGTCCAGGGTTTCCCAACGGGTCGACTGGCTGAATGCCGTCTGGGTCGGAATGCCTGCCGGGCCGGCCTTGAAGAAATGGTGCACGGCTTCGTCGTCGGTCTGGGTAATGTCCCATTTGGCGATGGCTTCGGCCATGGTCTTGCTGTGCACGGTCGGCAGGTCGGTGTGCAACAGGCCGCCACGGGCCAGGGAGCCCAGGATGCTGATGATCCCGCCGGCACGGTGCACGTCTTCCATGTGGTACTTCTGGATGTTCGGCGCGACCTTGCACAGTTGCGGCACGTTGCGGGACAGGCGATCGATGTCGCGCAGGTCGAAATCGACCTCGGCTTCCTGGGCGGCGGCCAGCAGGTGCAGGATGGTGTTGGTGGAACCGCCCATGGCGATGTCCAGGGTCATGGCGTTCTCGAACGCCTTGAAGTTGGCGATGTTGCGAGGCAATACCGATTCGTCGTTGTCGGAGTAGTAACGCTTGCACAGCTCGACGATGGTGCGACCCGCCTGCAGGAACAGCTGTTCGCGATCGCTGTGGGTGGCAAGGGTCGAGCCGTTGCCCGGCAAGGCCAGGCCCAGGGCCTCGGTCAGGCAGTTCATGGAATTGGCGGTGAACATGCCGGAGCACGAACCGCAGGTGGGACAGGCGCTGCGCTCGTACTCGGCGACCTTCTCGTCAGAGGCGCTGGAGTCGGCGGCGATCACCATGGCGTCAACCAGGTCCAGGCCGTGGCTGGCCAGTTTGGTCTTGCCGGCTTCCATCGGACCGCCGGACACGAAGATGACCGGGATATTCAGGCGCAGCGCAGCCATGAGCATGCCGGGGGTGATCTTGTCACAGTTGGAAATGCACACGATGGCGTCGGCGCAGTGAGCATTGACCATGTATTCGACGGAGTCGGCGATGATCTCGCGGCTCGGCAGCGAATAGAGCATGCCGTCGTGGCCCATGGCGATGCCGTCATCCACCGCGATGGTATTGAATTCCTTGGCGACGCCACCGGCGCGTTCGATTTCGCGGGCGACCAGTTGGCCCAGGTCCTTGAGGTGAACGTGACCGGGGACGAACTGGGTGAAGGAGTTGGCAATGGCGATGATCGGCTTCTTGAAGTCGTCATCCTTCATCCCCGTGGCGCGCCACAGAGCGCGGGCGCCGGCCATGTTGCGGCCATGGGTGGATGTTTTCGAGCGGTATTCGGGCATGGAGCACTCCGGGCGGCTAATCAGTACTAATCAGGTATCAATGGGAAGTGAGCTTCTGTTGACGTCTGGAACACTCGGGAGTGGCTGTGTGTCCGGAAGCGGCCGATGACTTTGCAGGATCACTGCTTGCCTCAGCTTGAGCTCATAAACCCGCCGGGGATGAATGGCGATGAATGCCCCGATTCTACACCGCTGGCGTCAGGATGAAATGACGCAAAGCGCCGATTGGACGCCAATGTGGCGCCCGGGATGACGACTGGCGGCATTCAACCGGTCAGCAACCCCCTGTGGCGATGCCGGATCAGCCCATTGAGTGCCAGCCCCAGGAGGCTGAGCAGTACCAGGCACAGGGCCAGGGTGGTTTGCAGGCCCAGCGGGGTGAGGCTGATCACGGCACTGGTCAGTCCGCCGACGACGAAGATCAACACGCTGCCGGCCGAGGCCGACGTACCTGCCTGCTCGGGAAACCGGTTCATCGCCCGGGTGTGGGCCGCCGCCCGGGCAATGGTGGTTCCGGCAGTGCAGACGATCATGGGCAGCAAGAGGGTGGTGATCGACAGGCCCAGGTGGCTGGAGAGCCCGAGCATCATCACCCCTGCCGTCAGGATCAGGCCCAGGCCAGTGAAGATTTGCGTCTGGGAGTCGATTCGGTTGCTCAATACCGTCGCCAGCGCTCCGCCGCCGATATAGGCCAGCCCGTAGCCCAGCAGGGCCAGTGAAAACGCCTCGGGTGACAGCCCCAATTGGTCGATGAAGACCAGTGGCGAGATGACGATGAAGGAAAAGTGGCAGGAAAAGGCCAACGCAGAAGTCAGCCAATAGGCCATGAAGCTGAAGTCGCCGCAGACCTTTCGATAGGCGCTGATAAAGCTCAGGCGCTGCGGATGGGAGGTTGCCGCAGAAGACGGCAGCAAAAGGCAAGCGCCTGTAAATACCGCTATTGCCAGGGCGATGAACACCAGGAAGCTGCCCTGCCAGCCCATCCAGGCTTGCAACCCGGTGCCAGCCAGCGGGGATACGGAAATGAAGACACCGCCGCAGGTCACCAGGAATATGCGCAATCGTTGCTGTTCCTGCCCGGTAAAGAGATCCTGGATCAAGGCCTGGGAGAGGACGAAACAACCGCACCCCAATGCCTGGACGACTCGGGAAAACAGAAAGAGCCCGTAGTCGTCAGCGATGACGCACCCGGTTGCGCCAATGGCCGCGACCGTGATGCCAACCAGCAACAGGGCCTTTCGGCCCAGGGCGTCGGAGAGAGGACCCACCAGCAGTTGCGAGAGGGCGATGCCCACCGCGAACAGGCTGACGGACAGGGCGATGTCCGAGGACGAACGCTGGAAGTGCTCCGACAGCGCAGGGAACGAGGGCAGTACCACATCGATGGGAAACACGCCCAGCAGGGTCAGTGTGAGCAATAGAGCCACAGTGGCTGGCTTGCGGGTGTGGCGTGGGGACCTGGCGTCAACCATCGATAAACCCCGCCTGGCTGAAAAGCTGCCGGTAATGGCCGTTGTCGAAGAAGCCTGCGTCGCTCATGGCCGCGAATGTCGACACCGCACCGCAACGGACACGCCGGGCGTGGGCGCCTGGCAGCAGGAGGCCGGAAACGATCTGGCGCGAGCTTTGGTTATCGAAGCCGACACTGGCGAGGCTGCGCAGCAGCCAGGAGTCATCGGGCTCGAAATAGAGCCCGATGATATGCAGCAGCATCCCGGCGGCGAGGTCGCGCTGCGTGGAATCGAGGACGGACCACAGGTACTGGAACACCTCGCTGAAGTAGCGACTGTGCCGTGCCTCGTCCTCGAGGTGGTTCCTGAGCATCCGGTACACCGTGCAGACCAGGGTGTTGCGGGTGATGGCGAGCAGTTCCCGGGCAATGATGGTTTCGGAAACGAACCCCAGCAGCAGCCAGGCCAGGGGGCGATCCATCGGCGAAGCGGCGTCGATCGTGCTCAGCAAACGGTTGATGCGCCTGGGCGGCTGGCGGTCGTCGATGCCATAGAGGTTCGCGATCTGCTCGGCCACTTCGTTGGAAAAAAGCGCGTGGTAGCCCTCATCGGTGTAGAGCTGCAGGGCCGCGGTTTTCATTCTTCGGGGGATCGGTACGGCCAGTTCGCCATGGATGATGGTTTCTACCGAGCGATTGACGACCCGGTGTTCGAGCATCGTGGTGTAGTCGAGGAAATACAGGAGGTGGTTGGCAGCCAGGCGCTGGGCAACGGCGCGGCCTGCCTGGCGGACCAGCGGATGTTCGACATAGGGGATGAAGGCCGGTGGAAACCAGTCCCGGCTGGAAAGCTGCTGCTCCAGGTCGTCGGGCAATCGATAGTGGTCCCTGCGGGTACGCACTGCGGCCTTGTTGTCCCAATCGCCAAGGGTGTAGCGGGGCGACTGCCCAAAGGAAATGTTGGTCATGACACAGCGTCCTGGCGTTCGATCAGGGCTGTCAGCTCTTTGCAATGCACCTGCCCGTCGCCATGGCCGCAGCCGACAAAAAACAGCGGTTGCTCACAGGAGTCCTCAAGCCCCAGCAACCGTTCGACCTCACGATCGCTCAACGCGCCGGTCAACCAGGTATCGAGGCCGAGCGCCGTGGCGACCATCAGGAATGTCTGGGAAACGTGGCCCGTTTCGACGAATGCCATGCGGTAGGCGCGGGAGTGTGCGTATTTCCACCAGAGCTTGTCGAAGCGTGAGGTGATGAACAGCCCGAACGGCAAAGGGTTGATGAAATGCTGGCCGCACAGCAGGCGACCCAGGGGAGCCTCCGGCAAGGAGGCGGTCAGGCTCAGGGCATGTTCGTCCGGAAGATAGGCGTAGAGGCCTGGCGCGAGGCCTGTCACGTCGCGTACGTAAAGATAACCTTCGCAGGCATTCAGGCCGCCGCCTGACGGGCTGCTGCGTCTTGCGCCCAGTGATTCGGGGCCGGCTGCCCTATGGATGTCCCGGCGTTCGTTCAGGTAGCCCAGGGACAGGTAAAGCAGTGTGCTGACCTGCTCGATCGAGATGGGCTGGTCGCGAAATGAACGGGACGTGCTGCGGCCGACCAGGGTTTGGATCAGCGAAGCGTCCTGCAAGTCGGTGAGCAGGGGGCGGGCCAGGGCGATCCGGTCGGCTTGAGGGTTGCTGATCCTGGCTGAGGGCATGGGTGAAGCGAGCACCTCGTTGCAGTGTTGCAGATACAAAGCTGCCCACTCATTTACATCTTGGGGGATATCGGCGCACGGAATGTTCTTGGTGCCGATATGAAATATTCTGGATAGCTCATCCCATTCCCATTTGGTGGGGGTTCTTGCTTCCTTGATAAGGATTTCTGCGTCCAGCAGGTCGGCGTCAATGGGATAATTGATATCAAACGTGGATGGGTCTTGTATAAGTTGCGCCAATCGTGTCGAGTAGCGAAGTTCCAGTTCGAACTGGGTATGGCGCTCGTAGTTCCAAACGACCTGATGCGGCGGGCGGGCAAGTATGAACAGGCACGGATTTATATGCATGAGGGTGGGTTCCGCTGGTGTGACGAGCCAGGGCAGGGCCGGGGTGCCGGCATTCCCCGGCCCTGGTTACTTCTTACTTACTTGGTGGCGGCTTTTGGAACAACCAGGCCGGCCAGGTTTGCGATTTTGTCAGCTTCCAGATTGATTGCTTTCATGATACAGCTCCTTTGTTTTGAATAAGTGTGTTTGAACAAGTTGTGTTTTCTAGTGCAGGTCACTTTTGAAGTGACTGTTCAATCATAGTTTTTAATGAATGCTTGGCAAGCGGAGATTGAGTAGGAAAGCTCCAGTAATAATGTGGGAGAGTTCGTACAGAATTTAACTGTGTCGTTATTAACTTCGGTATGAGGTAACTTTTCAGACATGCAAATAAAAATCGCAGCCCAAGGCTGCGATTTTTATTTAACCAATGCGGGCCGAAGCGCCGACCGCGCCGGGGGAACTCAGCTGTTAGGCAGCAGCCGGCAGATGATGCTCTTGATGTAGCGGGTTTCGGCAATGGCCGGATGCACCGGGTGGTCGGGTCCCTGGCCGCCGCGTTCAAGCAACTGGATGTTGCGATCCAGATGACGGGCACTGGTCAACAGGATGTTCTGCAGGTCATCTTCGGGCAGGTGCATCGAGCACGAGGCACTGACCAGGATGCCGTCCTTGGTCAGCAGGCGCATGGCCTGTTCGTTGAGGCGACGATAGGCGCCTTCGCCGTTCTTCAGGTCTTTCTTGCGTTTGATGAAGGCCGGAGGGTCGGCGACGATCACGTCGAAACGTTCTTCGCTGGCCTTGAGCTCCTTGAGGGCTTCGAACACGTCGCCTTCGATGCAGGTCAGCTTTTCAGCGAAGCCATTCAACGCTGCGTTGCGTTCGACACCGTCGAGGGCAAAGCTCGAAGCGTCCACGCAAAACACTTCGCTGGCGCCGAATGCCGCGGCTTGCACGCCCCAGCCGCCAATGTAGCTGAACAGGTCGAGCACGCGCTTGCCTTTGGCATAGGGTGCCAGGCGTGCACGGTTCATGCGGTGATCGTAGAACCAGCCGGTCTTCTGGCCTTCCATGACCGGCGCTTCGAACTTCACGCCGTTCTCTTCCAGGGCGACCCATTCCGGCACCAGGCCGAACACGGTTTCGACATAGCGTTCCAGCCCTTCGGCATCGCGGGCGGCGGAATCGTTCTTGAACAGGATGCCGCTGGGCTTGAGCACCTGGGTCAGGGCGGCGATCACATCGTCCTTATGGGCTTCCATGGTGGCAGATGCGATCTGCACCACCAGGATGTCGCCGAAGCGGTCGACCACCAGGCCTGGCAACAGGTCGGAATCGCCATAGACCAGGCGATAGAACGGTTTGTCGAACAGTCGTTCACGCAGCGACAGCGCCACGTTCAGACGGTGTACCAGCAGGGATTTGTCCAGCGGCAGCTTCGCGTCGCGGGACAGCAGCCGGGCGCAGATGAGGTTGTTCGGGCTCAGCGCGACCACGCCCAGCGGCTTGCCACCGGCGGCTTCGAGGATTGCCTGGTCGCCGGCCTTGAAACCGTGCAGCGGGGTGGCGGCCACGTCGATTTCGTTACTGTAGACCCACAGATGACCGGCGCGCAGGCGGCGGTCGGCATTGGCTTTGAGGCGCAGGCTGGGCAGGGACATGACGTCGCTCCGGAAAAAAGAGCGGGAGTATACCGTGTCGGAGCGAGCGGCGGGCCAGGTGGGCGATGAAACGCGGGGCGCCTGGTGGGCGCGCCTTGCCCGGATAATGGACGGGGCCCGCGAGCCGTGGTGTAAAAAACTCCTCAAGCTGAATGGGTTGGCTGCCGACCTAGGCCTGTATCTGAATGAAAGTTTCGTCGATCGACCCCGGCGGTGTGTCGAGCCCGTCCTGAAGGGGTAGAATCCTCGCCTGTCCCAGAGTGTGTGCAGCCATGTCCAAAGAGCTTTCCGCCGAACAGATCCAACAATCCCTGCAAGGCATCAGCGTCCCGCCCCAACCGCAGATCATGGTGGATCTGCAGATGGAGCAGTACATGCCTGACCCGGATCTGGAGACCATCGCCAAACTGATCTCCCAGGACCCCGGCCTGTCGGGAGCCTTGCTGAAAATCGTCAATTCGCCGTATTACGGCCTGCGCAACAAGATCACCTCGATCCAGCGCGCCGTGAACCTGCTGGGCAGCCGCTCGATCATCAACCTGATCAATGCGCAGTCGATCAAGGGCGAACTGCACGACGATACCATCGTCACCCTCAACCGATTCTGGGATACGGCCCAGGACGTGGCGATGACCTGCCTGACCCTGGCCAAGCGTGTCGGCCTGGAGAATGGCGACGAGGCCTATGCCCTGGGCCTGTTCCATGATTGCGGCGTGCCGCTGATGCTCAAGCAGTTCCCCAACTACATGAGTGTGCTGGAGCAGGCGTATGCCAGCGCCAGTGCCGAATGCCGGGTGGTGGACACTGAAAACCGCCTGTTCAATACCAATCACGCGGTGGTCGGTTACTACACGTCCAAGTCCTGGCGCCTGCCGGACCATGTCAGCCAGGCCATTGCCAACCACCACAACGCCCTGGCGATCTTCAGCGACGAATCCTCGCGCAACAACAGTCAGTTGAAGAATCTGCTGGCGATCCTGAAAATGGCCGAGCACATCTGCGCTTCCTATCGGGTACTGGGTAACCAGGCCGAGGACCACGAATGGGCCTGTGTCGGTGATCTGGTGCTCGATTACATCGGCCTGTCGGAATACGATTTCCAGACCCAGAAGCAGGAAATCCGCGATCTTGCCACCCGCTGAGGCCCGATAGCGCCGTACCATCGTCCATTCGAGAAATCCATGCCAGAACTGCCCGAAGTCGAAACCACCCGCCGCGGAATTGCCCCGCACCTGGAAGGGCAGCGGGTCAGCCGCGTGATCGTGCGCGATCGTCGCCTGCGCTGGCCGATTCCGGAAGATCTGGATGTGCGGCTCTCGGGCCAGCGGATCGTGCAGGTGGAGCGGCGCGCCAAGTACCTGCTGATCAATGCCGAGGTGGGCACGTTGATCAGCCATCTGGGCATGTCCGGTAATCTGCGTCTGGTGGAAGTGGGCATGCCTGCCGCCAGGCATGAGCATGTGGATATCGAACTGGAGTCCGGCCTGGCCTTGCGCTACACCGATCCTCGGCGTTTCGGCGCGATGCTGTGGAGCCTCGACCCGCTCAACCATGAACTGCTGATTCGCCTCGGGCCGGAACCGTTGACCGATCTCTTCGACGGTGAGCGCCTGTTCCAGCTCTCCCGTGGGCGCTCCATGGCAGTCAAGCCGTTCATCATGGACAACGCCGTGGTGGTGGGCGTGGGCAATATCTATGCGACCGAAGCGCTGTTCGCCGCCGGGATCGACCCGCGTCGAGAGGCCGGGGGCATCTCCCGGGCGCGTTATCTGAAACTGGCGATCGAGATCAAACGCATCCTCGCCCATGCCATCGAACGCGGCGGTACCACGCTGCGTGACTTCATCGGTGGCGATGGCCAGCCCGGCTATTTCCAGCAGGAACTGTTCGTGTACGGCCGGGGTGGGGAGCTGTGCAAGGTCTGTGGAACCGGGCTGAGGGAAATCCGCCTGGGGCAGCGTGCGAGTGTCTGGTGCCCGCGCTGTCAGAGATGATCCGTCCCCAGGGTCTATAGTCAGTAGTCATATTGGCTAGCCGAAGGACCGCCCCCATGAATCTGCTTCGCCCCGTCGTTCTTGCGTTGCTGCTGAGTGTCGGTTTGCCTGCCCTGGCGAACACCGGCAGCGGTGATCCGCGCTACACCATCCAGAACCCGCCCGCCTACGCCATGATCGGCGACTTGCTGATCGCTCGCCCGCTGTTGCTCGCCGCCACAGTGATCGGCGCCGGGGCATTCGTGGTGTCGTTGCCCTTTACCGCGCTGGGCGGTGGGGTTGGCGATGCAGGAAAGGCATTGGTGGTAGACCCGGCGAAAGCCACGTTCGTGCGCTGCCTGGGCTGTGTCGGGGAGGGGTTCGAGAGTCAGGACTGAGGCGCGACCGGGTTGCCGCGCCGTGGCGGATGGCCTTGTCGCCAGGCGCGGCTGGCGCCCTGTGGGCGTGAGCCTGCTCGGGCACGGATGCTACGAGCCTCCAGCTCAAGCCTTGCCGGTGATCCTGCGGTACTTGGCCATCAACTGTTCTTCGGTTTCCGGATGGGCTTCGTCCAGCGGGATGCAATCCACCGGGCAGACCTGCTGGCACTGGGGCTCGTCGTAATGGCCGACGCATTGGGTGCACAGGTTCGGATCGATGACGTAGATCTCTTCGCCTTGGGAGATGGCCTCATTCGGGCATTCGGGTTCGCAGACGTCGCAGTTGATGCAATCGTCGGTGATGATCAGGGACATGCAAGCTCCTGCCGGGGCGCTGGGCCCGGGCATCTGAAAACGGATGTGCGCAATTGTGCCGCATTGACGAGCTCAGTGCACGCGGCCGCGATGGACTGCACTGTCACCCAAGGCGAGGCTGCGAGGCGAGTCGCAGCCAGGGGCTTACTTCTTGAAGCGCTCGGTCAGCGCATCGGCCACGACCGGGTGGACGAACTTGCTGATATCGCCGCCCAGGGCTGCGATTTCCCGCACCAGGGTCGATGAAATGAAGGAGTAGCGCTCCGAGGGTGTCAGGAAAAGACTTTCCACGTCAGGTGCCAGCTGACGGTTCATGTTGGCCAGCTGGAATTCGTATTCGAAATCCGAGACGGCCCGCAGGCCACGCAGGAACACGTTGGCATTCTTTTCCTTGGCAAATTGCGCCAGCAGCGTCGAGAAACCGACCACTTCCACGTTGGGCAGATGCCGGGTCACCTCGCGGGCCAGCTCCACGCGTTGCTCCAGGGAGAACAGCGGGTTTTTCTTCGGGCTGGCGGCGACGGCAATGATCACATGGTCGAACAGGCGCGAGGCGCGTTCGACCAGATCGCCATGGCCCTTGGTAATCGGGTCGAAGGTACCTGGGTACAACACTCGGTTCATCGCGTCGTCCTGGCGGGAGTCCGTTGGGGAGTCGGATGGTATCGCAGCCGACTCGGTCGGCCAAGTCGCCTGTAGGATAAGACAGCACTATAGACGTCGCGAATAATCCGGATCTTCATGGGTTTTTCAGGCGTTCGGCCAGGGAATTCGCCAGTTTCGCCGTCAGCCCGTACACCGACAATTGTGGGTTGGCACCGATACTGGTGGGAAACAGGGAGCCATCGTGGACCGACAGGTTGCTCAGTTGGTGATGACGACCGAGGCTGTCGGTGACGGCGGTTTTCGGGTCCTCCCCCATGGCGCAGCCGCCCATGACATGGGCGCTGCCCAGGCGCGTACGGAACAGGGCAAGGTCCAGGCCGTCGATCAGCGTCCGGGCTTCGGCCAGGGTCTTCACATAGCGGGCATCGCCGTGCATCGGCATGACCGCCCGGGCGCCGCCGGCGAACTGAATCTCGGCCATGCTGTGGAAAGCCCGGCGCAAGCCATCCCAGGTGTAGGCGGATACCGGATAGTCGAGTACTGGCGTGCCGTCGCCGCGCAATTCCACGCTGCCGCCGGGGCTGTCCGGGTGAAAACCGTCCCGTAGCAACGCCAGCATCGCGTGGGTGTAGGGCAGTTGGGCCATGTGCCGGGCATTCTCCGGGCCGTAGCCGCCCAGCAACGTGGCGGCAAGGGCGGGGTGCAGGGGTGGAACTTCGAGTTTGTAGGACATTTTGCCAGTGACGCCGTCCTGCCATTGGAAGTGATCCGAGTAAATCGATTGCGGTGCTCCGTAGAACGGGTTGATGACCTCATCGAACTGGCCGGCCGACATATTCACCAGGTGCAGGAAGGTACGCTTGCCCAGGCGCTCGTGGGGGTCCGGCGCATCGGAGCGCAGCAGCAAGGCCGGGCTGTTGATCGCGCCGCCGGCCAGTACGTAGTGTCGCGCCTTGACCGTGATGCGCCGTCCGGTCGGAGCCACGCACCGCTCATCCATCGCCACGCATTGCAGATCGATGACCGTATCGTTGCGCAGGGTCAGGCGTTCGGCCCGCGCCAGGTAAAGCAGCGCGCCACCCTGGTCCAGGGCGGCCGGAATGCTGGTTACCAGCATCGACTGCTTGGCGTTGGTGGGGCAGCCCATGCCGCAATAACCCAGGTTCCAGCAGCCACGCACATTGCGCGGGATCACGTGCCAGCTGTACCCCAGCCGTTCACAGCCCTTGCGAATCACGTCGTTGTTGGCATTGGGCGGCATCAGCCACGGCGCCACGCCCAGGCGCTGCTCCATGCGTTCGAACCATGGGGCCATGTCGGCGGGACCATGCCCCTTGACGTCGTGCTCCGAGGCCCAGTGTTCCAGCGTCTGTTCCGGTGTGCGGAAGCAGGAAGTCCAGTTGATCAGTGTCGTGCCGCCCACCGCCCGGCCTTGGAGGATGGTGATGGCGCCGTCCTTGCTCATCCGTCCGAGGCCTTCCTGGTACAGGCTGGTGTAGGCCTGGTCTTCGAGCAGCTTGAAGTCGTTACTGGTCTTGAGCGGGCCTTCCTCGATCAACAGGACCTTGTAGCCCGCGACGCTGAGGATTTCCGCGGTGGTGGCGCCCCCGGCGCCGCTGCCGATGATTGCCACGTCGGCGTCCAGGGTCAGGTCCTGGGTCAGTTCGGCACCGTTGTAGGTGGTCCAGCCACGGGCAAGGCCTTCGCGAAAAGGATCGGGTACGGGCATGTCGGGCTCTCTCTTGTTGTCATGAAACTGCGATGAAGGTCCCCGTGGCGCGGCCTTCGAGTGGCTTCAGACAGCGGGAGGGCCCGGATAGCCACAGTTCGCCCAGGCCTCGGCCCGGCTGTACCACGCCATCATCACCATTTGCAGCAACGAACAATGGCCTTGGCGCAGGAGGTCCAGCGAACTGTTTTCCCACCGCTGGAGAAAGTGTCGGATTTCATCGGCGCTGGCGTTTTCCCACGCACCCCAGACACCGGTCAGCGGCCCTCGGGTAATGCCCAGCGTAAGCACGTCGAACAGCTGACGGGCGAGCCTGAGCGTGGCCGGGGAAAGATGAGCCAGGCCGGTGTCCAGGCTTTGCAGGGTGGCGGTCGTGGCGGTCGGGAGCGCCTCGACGCTCACGGCGTCCTCCAGCATGACCGGAATCACCGCACGCAGAAACGGCAGGTCGCTGTCGCGCAGCGCCGCCAGGCCGTTTCCTGGGTGGCCGGGTGAACACGCGCCCAGGCTGACGGTGCTCAGGAAGAGACTGGCACCGAGGCTGAATTTCAGCAGGCCGCGCCGGGACAGCGCGGGTGTATCGGTCAGGCTTGGGTTCATTGTTGTTTTTATCCGGCAAGGCGCTGTCAACGGACAAACAGCTTCTGGATCAGTTTCTGAAGCGGCTTGCCATAAGGCGGGTAGATCAGTTTTGCGGCGTTGAAGCGCTGCTTGGTCAGCACGCCCTTGGCCTTGCTGAACGTCAGGAAACCTTCGTGCCCGTGGTAATGCCCCATTCCCGAGGGGCCGATGCCACCGAATGGCAGGTCATCCTGGGCCACATGCAACAGCGTGTCGTTCAGGCAGACGCCACCGGAATGGGTTTCGTCGAGCACGCGCTTGTGTTCGGCCTTGTTGTAGCCGAAATAGTAGAGCGCCAAAGGGCGAGGGCGCTGGTTGACGTAGGCAAGTGCCTGGTCAAGCGTCTCATACGGCACGATAGGCAGCAGCGGGCCGAAGATTTCGTCCTGCATGACCGTCATGTCGTCACTGACGTTGAGCAACAGGCTATGGGCCATGCGTCGCCCCTGGCCCTGGTCGAACAGCTCGATCAGCAACCCGCCCTTGCTCGTGGCATCGCTGATGTAGCCATTGAGCCGCGCCAGTTGTCGTTCGTTGATGATTGCGGTGTAGTCCGGGTTGTCTGCCAGTGTCGGATAAAACCCGCGAACCGCTTCGCGATACGCTTCGACGAATCCGCCGACTCGATTTTGCGGGACCAGTACGTAGTCTGGCGCAACACAGGTTTGCCCGGCGTTGAGCATCTTGCCGAAGGCTATACGCTCGGCGGCGTCCTTCAGGGGCACGTCGGTGGACACGATGGCCGGTGATTTTCCGCCGAGTTCCAGGGTGACGGGGGTCAGGTTCTCCGCCGCGGCCCGCATCACGTGCCTGCCGATACTGGTGGCGCCGGTGAACAGCAGGTGGTCGAAGGGCAACCTGGAAAACGCCACACCAACGTCGGCCTCGCCCAACACGACGCAAACCAGGTCCTCGGGAAAGATACGGGCCAGCAGCTGCTTGAGCAGCAATCCGGTGGCCGGGGTCGATTCGCTGAGCTTGAGCATTACCCGATTGCCCGCCGACAACGCCCCGACCAACGGTCCGATGGCCAGGAACAACGGATAGTTCCAAGGCACGATGACCCCGACCACGCCCAGCGGCTGGTAGACCACTTTGGCCGAAGCTGGCTGGAAAGCCATGCCTACCTTGCGCCTTGACGGTTTCATCCATCCCGGCAGGTGTCGGCTGGCGTAGTGGATGCCATGCAGGCTCGGCATCAGCTCGGCCAGTAGCGTTTCATCGGCGCTGCGGTGACTGAAATCCTGGCTGATGGCTTCGATCAAGGCTTGTCGTTCGTCGCTCAATACCTCACGCAGCGCCTTGAGCCACTGTCGGCGCTGGGCTGCCGGAGGCAACGGATGGGCGACGTAGGCCCGACGCTGTGCCTCGAAGAGCGACCGCAGCTCATCCAGGTTCTGTTGGGATTCGTGCAGATAAGCGATGTCGGCAGGCATTGGCAGGCCCTGATTATTATGGGAGTGAGTGTTTTTAGAGTTTATGCTCTAAAAAGTCAAATGACATCCGGTGCTGCGATGGGTTTGTCCCGAAGACGATAGATCGTAAGATGCCGATCAATGCCTTCGTCGAAGTAAAGCCCAAGCCATGGCCCCACGAATGAAAACCAGCGAGCGCATCGTTCAAAACAGCCTCGAGCTGTTCAACCAGCAGGGCGAGCGCAGCGTCAGCACCAACCATATCGCTGCCCACATGGACATGTCCCCGGGCAACCTGTACTACCACTTCCCCAACAAGCAGGCGATCATCGCCGTGCTGTTCAGTGAATACGAAAACCTGGTGGACAGCTTCCTGCGCCCGCCCCAGGGCCGGGCTGCCACAGTGGAAGACAAGCGTTTCTATCTGCAGGAACTGCTGTCGGCGATGTGGAGCTATCGTTTCCTGCACCGGGACCTGGAGCACCTGCTGGACAGCGATCCAGACCTCGCGGCCCGTTATCGACGTTTTTCCCAGCGCTGCCTGATCCACGGCACCGCCATCTACGAAGGCTTCGTCGCGGCCGGCATCCTGAAGATGGACCGTGTGCAGATCGAATCCCTGACCCTCAACGCCTGGATCATCCTGACGTCCTGGGTGCGATTTCTGTGCACCACGAGGGAAAATTCCAGTCATTTGAGCGAGCAGGCCATCAAGCGCGGGGTATACCAGGTGCTGGTGCTGGAGGCCGGCTTCGTGACCGACGAGGCGCGTGAGGCGGTGGATGCACTGTTCAAAGAGTATTACGTCCCGCTGGCCCAGACCCTGGAGGAAGGGCAGTAGGATTCGGACCTCGATTCAGCCATAGGAGCTTCAGCATGCCCATCGCGCAAGTCATCAGCCCTCAAGCCCTGGAGCAGAGGAGGTCGCAGCCCGGGCTGGTGATCCTCGATTGCCGCTTTGCCCTGGAAGACCCCGATTACGGCCAACGTAGTTACGCGGAGGGGCATATCGCCGGGGCTTCGTTCGCGGACCTCGAACGGGACCTGAGCGGGCCGGTGATCAAGGGTATGACCGGGCGCCATCCATTGCCGGAGCCTGAAGCCTTGATCGAGCGCTTCCGGGCCTGGGGCATCGATCATGACAGCGACATCGTGCTGTATGACGATGGCCCCGGAGCCTATGCCGCCCGGGCCTGGTGGCTGCTGGTCTGGCTGGGCAAGCGCGATGGTCTCTACATCCTCGACGGCGGGCTCAAGGCCTGGCATGCCGCCGGTCTGCCCTTGAGCCTCGATCCACCGGCAGCGGGACGCGGATCCTTCAGCGGTTCGCCGGATATGACCTTGCTGCTTGGCGCCCAAGAGCTGGAAAAACGCCTGGGCCAGCCGGAGATGACCTTGCTGGATGCCCGGGCCTTGCCGCGATTCAAGGGCGAAGTCGAGCCGATCGACCCGGTGGCCGGCCATATCCCGGGGGCTCAGTGTGCTGCGTTCACCTGCAACCTGGACGCGCAGGGACGTTTCCTGCCCGCCGGTCGGCTCAAGCAGCGTTTCGCCGATCAACTGGGCGAGCGATCGCCCGCCGGGCTGGTGGCCTACTGTGGCTCCGGCGTAACGGCGTGCCACAACCTGTTCGCCTTGTGCCTGGCGGGTTATCCGTTGGGCAGGTTGTACGCCGGCTCCTGGAGCGAATGGATCAATGATCCGCAGCGAGGCGTGGCCAAGGGCGAGTGACTCGCCTGCCGCAAGATTGAAAGGGAATCGGCAGAGGGCCCGGGCCGCGACGGATCATGTCTGGCCCAGACTCGCCAGCCAATGAGGAATGCGTCGTTCCAGATAGTATCCGGGACGCCGCAAGGTTCCGTCGACGAACCCTACGTGTCCGCCCTGGGCGTGCAGTTCAAGGCGGGTGGAAGCTGACAGCTCGCCGGGCTCGGGCAGGCTGTGGGGAAATACGAAGGGATCGTCGGCGGCCTGGATCACCAGGGTTCGCGTACGAATCCCGCCCAGGAAATAGCGACTGGAAGCACGACGGTAATAATCGGAGGCGTCGGAAAAACCATGCAGTGGTGCCGTCACCCGTCCGTCAAAATCCCAGAAGGTGCGCATGTTTTCCAACGGGCCCAGCGCCGACAGGGCCGCCAGCCCCTCATGATGTCCGTCGTGCTTGAAGCGGCGTTCCTTGTTGCGCACATAGGCCACCATTTCACGCATGAAATGCGCCTGGTAAAACCTGGAGAACCCCTGGCCGATGCGGTCTGCGCACTGGTCAAGGCGAAACGGCACCGAAACCGCCACCGCTCCCAGCAACTGGCTGTCGTTGCCGGTTTCCCCCAGATGCTTGAGCAGTACGTTGCCGCCCAGGGAGTAGCCTACCGCGAAGAGGGGCGCCAGGGGACGTCGGGTTCGCAAGTGGGTGATGGCGGCGGCCAGGTCTTCGCTGACACCGGAATGATAACTGCGGGGCAGCAGGTTCGGTTCCCCCGAGCAGCCGCGCCAGTTCAGCGCGACACTGGCCCATCCCTGTTGGCCGAGAGCGTGTTGCAAGCCGGCTACATAAGGCGAATTGGAGGAGCCGGTCAGCCCGTGAAGTACCAGCACCAAGGGTGCCTCGGCACTGTGGGGGCCATGCCAGTCCAGGTCGAGAAAATCGCCGTCCTCGAGCCAAAGGCGTTCGCGCTCGCGCTGGATGGGGACGCTCTTGCGCCATAGTGGTCCCCACAAGGTCTGCAAGTGCGGATTGCCCAGGCCCCGGGCGGGCATGAAACGTTCGGATGCGGCGGACACGATCATTCTCGATACACGGGCCAGCCGTTCAGCCAACGGCGGCTGCCATACGTTGCCACAATGCGTAAAACACCCGTCCGGACTTCTGTTCGCGATGCAAGCGCCAGTTGGCTGGTAAGCCCAGGGTTGAAGGGGCGGTCTCGCTTTCAGTGTAGACCCAGGCATCCTCGGCCAGCCATTGGCGTTCTTCGAGCAGGGCACACACGCTCGGCAGCAGGTTCTGGTTGAACGGCGGATCGAGGAATACCAGGTCGAATGGCGTGGCCGGTTGGCTCTCCAGGTAACGCAATGCATCGGCCGTCTGCACCTGGCCGACGGTGCAGCGCAGGGTGCCCAGGTGTTCCTTGAGGCTGGAGACGGCCAGGCTGCTGGCGTCCAGCGCCTGGCCCATGGCCGCGCCACGGGACAGCGCTTCGAGGAACAAGGCGCCGCTGCCGGCGAACGGATCGAGCACCCGGGCTCCCGGCACATAGGGTGCCAGCCAGTTGAACAGGGTTTCGCGTACCCGGTCCGGCGTCGGGCGCAAGCCTGGCGCGTCGGGAAAGCTCAAGCGGCGGCTGCGCCACTCGCCGCCGATGATGCGTAGCTGGTTGATCCCGTTATGAACGGGTTTCTTGCTGGAATTCGATGGGCGGGCCATTAGTGCTCCGGAACCCCGAGCGGCTGCTCGGCGGGTTTGTCAGTGGGGGCTGGCAGCGGCTTTTGCGGCACGGTCGGGCCGGCGGTGACGATGACCATTTTGTCGATGCTCAGGTGTCTGTTCAACGCGGCCTTGACCTCTTCGACCGTCAACGCCTGGGTCTGGCGCATGAAGTCCTCGAGGTAACTCAATGGCAAGTCATAGAAGCCCATGGCGCCGAGCTGACCGACGATATCCTCGTTGCTGGCGGTAGACAGCGGAAAACTGCCGGCCAGCTCGCGCTTGGCATCGTCGAGTTCTTTCTGCGTCGGGCCGTTCCTGAGGTAGTCGGCGAACACGTCCTGCACCAGTTTCAGCGTACCTTCGCTCATCTCGGCACGGGTCTGCAGGTTGATCATGAACGGACCGCGAGTCTGCATGGGAGTAAAACCGGAATACACGCCATAGGTCAGGCCGCGCTTTTCCCGGACCTCAGTCATCAACCGGGTGCCGAAACCGCCGCCACCAAGGATCTGGTTGCCCAGGGACACGGCCGCGAAGTCCGGATCGTCCCGGTCGATGCCCAGTTGCGCCAGCATCAGGTTGGTTTGCTTGGACGGAAATTCGATGTGCCCGAGGCTCGCTTTCGGCTCCACCGGTGGCGGCGTTTTCGCCAGGGCCAGGCCCTTGGGCAATGCGGCGGACACCTGGTTGGCAATCGCCTCGGCCTCGGCGCGGGACAGGTCCCCCACCAGGGCGATCACCGCGTTGCCGGCTGCATAGGCCCTGGCGTGAAAGGCGCGGGCCTGGGCCAGGGTGATGGAAGGAATGCTTTGGGCGGTGCCATCGCTGGAATGGGCATATGGATGATCGCCATAGAGTCGTTTCATCAGTTCCAGGCCCGCCAGTTTGCCCGGATTCTGTTTCTGATACTCGAAGCCGGCCAGCAGTTGGTTCTTGATGCGTTCGAAAGAGTCGGCGGGGAAGGTCGGTTTGCCGACGACTTCGGCGAACAGCTTCAGCGCCGGCTCTCGCTTGTCCAGCGCACTGAGACTGCGCAGCGACACCAGGGCCATGTCCCGGTGGGCGCCATTGCCGAAGTCCGCGCCCAGGCTTTCGAAGCCTTGGGCAATGGCACTGACATCCTTGCCGGCCACGCCTTCGTTGAGCATGGCGTTGGTCAGCGTCGCCAGGCCAGGCGCATCGCCATCCTGGCTGCTGCCGGCAGCGAACGTCACGCGCAGGTCGAACATCGGCAATTCCCGGGCTTCGACGAACAATACCTTGGCACCGTCGGCGGTTTTCCAGGTCTGTACGTCAAGCTGACGGCGGCTGGGTGCCTTGTCATCGAGTTCGGACAGCGATTGCAGTTTGTTACCGGACCTGGCCTTGTCCAATGCCTGGCTGGCGTCCGTACTGCTCGATGGTGACAGATAAAAGGCCAGGGCGCCGACCAGGGCGATCGACACCAGGCCGATCAGCAGCAGGCGGGATGGTTTGCGCTCACTCATGAGCTTTCTCCTCGGGCAGGACGTGCGCGACGCTCAGGCGCGAGCGGGTGAAATACAGCTGGGCTGCCTTCTGGATATCTTGCGGGGTCACGCTTTGCAGTTCGGCAAGTTCGGTGTCCATCAGCTTCCAGGACAGGCCGACGGTTTCCAGCTGGCCGATGGCGGTCGCCTGGCTGGTGATCGAGTCGCGCTCATACACCAGGCCGGCGATGACCTGGGCACGGACGCGCTCCAGTTCGTCGGCGGTCGGCGCGGTGGTTTTCAGTTGTTCAAGCAAGCGCCACAGACCCGCTTCGGCCTGGGCCAGGGTCTTGTTCTTCTGGGTATTGGGTGTGGCCGACAGGGTGAACAGCGTGTCGCCCCGGGTGTAGGCGTCGTAGCTCGACGAGCCTCCGGACACCAGCTCCTCGCCGCGCTCCAGTTGGGTCGGGATCCGACCGCTGTAGCCGCCGTCCAACAGGGCCGAGATCAGACGCAACGCATTGACCGAACGTTTGTCCGTCGCGGTGGCGATGCTGGGCACATTGAAGGCCATCATCACGCTGGGCAGTTGGGTCTGCACATGCAGGGTGATCTGGCGCTCGCCGGGTTCGCCCAGCTCCAGGGGGATTTTCGCCACAGGGACGTCGCGTCGTGCAATCGGGCCGAAATAACGCTGGGCCAGTGACTTGACCTCATCCGGTGTCACGTCGCCGACCACCACCAGGGTCGCGTTGTTCGGGGCGTACCAGGATCGGTACCAGTGTCGCAGTTCCTCGACCTTCATCCGGTCCAGATCGGCCATCCAGCCGATGGTCGGCGTGTGGTAGCCGCTGGCCGGGTAAGCCATGGCCTTGAAGCGCTCATAAGCCTTCGACATCGGCTTGTCGTCGGTGCGCATGCGACGTTCTTCCTTGATGACCTCGATCTCGCGGCTGAACTCCTCCGGTGGCAGGCGCAGGCTGGCCATGCGGTCGGCTTCCAGCTCGAAGGCCACGCCCAGGCGGTCCCGGGCCAACACCTGGTAGTACGCGGTGAAGTCGTCGCTGGTGAAGGCGTTCTCTTCGGCGCCCAGGTCCCGCAGGATCAGGGAGGCTTCGCCCGGGCCGACTTTTTCGCTGCCTTTGAACATCATGTGTTCCAGTGCATGGGACAGGCCGGTCTGGCCCGGTGTCTCGTAACTGGAGCCGACCTTGTACCAGACCTGGGACACCACCACCGGAGCCCGGTGATCTTCGCGCACCACGACCTTGAGGCCGTTGTCGAGCATGAATTCATGAGTGGGTTGTGGATCGGCAGCCAAGGCTGAAAAGGGCAGGCAGACTGCGCTGAGCAGCAGGCCTGCGGCGCGGCGGGCGAGAGCATTCATTCGTGTTTAAACCTGTTGGGTTGCCCGCCATGTCTTAGCGTCGGCGGGCGAGAGGGTGCTAGGATACTGGTCCGTTTTACTGGCGGCCACGCCTATCGGGCCTTTTGTCGGGTGGACGTACCGGCGAAGTGTCGGGTTTGATCGTTGATCGCGGCGTTTTCGCCGACGATGCCTTGCCAGTCCTTCGAAAAAATCAAGGTCGAGGTGTTCCGGGAACACTTGGACAAAATGTTGCGCGTGAACAAGCTGGATGAAACACAGTCTGTTCAGCATCGAATATTTATCACCGAGGCGCCCTCGTGGCGCGTCGCTACCGTGAGATAGCCGTCCTCCATGTTTGGTTCCAACGACGACAAGAAGACCCCAGCTGCGGCTGGCGAGAAAAAAGGCCTGTTCGGATGGCTGCGCAAGAAGCCGCAGGAAACCGTCGTCGAACAGCCACAACCCGAGCCTGCCGCCGAAGCCGTGGCCGAGGAAGCCGCGCCCATTGTTCTGCCATTGGCCGAGCCGGTACTGCAACCGGTCGAGCCTGAGCCCGTCGCCGAGCCGGTGGCCGAGCAGCCACTGGCGCCACCTGCCGGACAAACCCCCTGGTTGACCTTGCCGGTGGCCGAAGAGCCGGTAGGGCTGGTGGAGGATGTACAGGCTCCGCACGTCACGCCGCCGATCCCCGCGCCAGTCGCCGCGACCCCGGTCGTGGCACCGGTTCCCGAAGTTGCCGAGGTTGCTGTAGTCGCCCCAGCGCCCGCTGTCGCCCAGCCTGTTCCTGAGCCGGTACCCGCTCCGGCTGAAGCGCCGGTTCTCGTCGAGCCGGCACCCGTCACCGAGCAGAGCAAGGTCGGCTTTTTCGCCCGCCTCAAGCAAGGCCTGTCCAAGACCAGCGCCAGTATCGGCGAAGGCATGGCCAGCCTGTTCCTGGGCAAGAAGGTCATCGATGACGATTTGCTGGACGATATCGAGACCCGCCTGTTGACCGCCGACGTGGGCGTCGAGGCGACGTCGGTGATCATCCAGAGCCTGACCCAGAAGGTCGCCCGCAAGCAGTTGACCGATGCCGACGCGTTGTACAAGTCCTTGCAAGGCGAGCTGGCCAACCTGCTCAAACCGGTGGAACAGCCGCTGGTGATCGCTTCGCAGAACAAGCCGTTCGTGATCCTGGTGGTGGGCGTCAACGGCGCCGGCAAGACCACCACCATCGGCAAGCTGGCCAAGAAGCTGCAGCTGGAGGGCAAGAAGGTAATGCTCGCCGCCGGCGATACCTTCCGCGCCGCTGCGGTCGAACAGCTGCAGGTCTGGGGCGAACGCAACGGGATCCCGGTGATTGCCCAGCACACCGGTGCCGATTCCGCTTCGGTGATCTTCGATGCCGTGCAGGCCGCCAAGGCTCGTGGCATCGATGTACTGATCGCCGACACCGCCGGTCGCCTGCACACCAAAGACAATCTGATGGAAGAATTGAAGAAGGTTCGCCGGGTGATCGGCAAGCTCGATGCCGACGCGCCCCATGAAGTGCTGCTGGTACTGGACGCCGGTACTGGCCAGAACGCAATCAGCCAGGCCAGGCAGTTCAACCAGACCGTCGAGCTGACCGGGCTGGCGCTGACCAAGCTGGACGGCACCGCCAAGGGCGGGGTGATCTTTGCCCTGGCCAAGCAGTTCGGCTTGCCCATCCGCTACATCGGCGTGGGTGAAGGCATCGATGACTTGCGCACCTTTGAAGCCGAGCCCTTTGTCCAGGCGCTGTTTGCCGAGCGGGAGCATTCATGATTCGTTTCGAACAGGTCGGTAAACGCTATCCGAACGGTCACGTCGGCCTGCATGAGCTGAGCTTTCGGGTACGTCGAGGCGAGTTTCTGTTTGTCACCGGCCATTCCGGCGCCGGTAAAAGTACCCTGCTGCGCCTGTTGCTGGCGATGGAGCGGCCCACCAGCGGCAAGTTGTTGCTGGCCGGCCAGGACCTGAGCACCATCAGCAATGCCCAGATTCCGTTCCTGCGGCGGCAGATCGGCGTGGTATTCCAGAACCACCAGTTGCTGTTCGATCGCACTGTATTCAACAACGTTGCGTTGCCGTTGCAGATCCTGGGCCTGTCCAAGGCCGAAATCAGCAAGCGCGTGGATTCGGCCCTGGAGCGCGTGGCCCTGTCGGACAAGGCCGAGTTGTATCCCGGCGACCTGTCCACCGGCCAGCAACAGCGCGTCGGCATTGCCCGCGCCATCGTTCACCGTCCGGCGTTGCTGCTGGCGGACGAACCCACCGGTAACCTCGACCCGCGACTGGCGGCGGAAATCATGGGCGTATTCGAAGATATCAACCGTTTGGGCACCAGTGTGCTGATTGCCAGTCACGACCTGGCTCTGATTGCGCGCATGCGCCACCGCATGCTCACCTTGCAGCGTGGCCGCCTGATCGGTGACGGGGAGGCTGGCGTATGAGTGCGACCCGCAGCCCCAAAGTGGCCGAGCGCGTGGCACCAAAAGCCTCCGAGCCTGCGCCGCAAAAGAAAAAACACGATGACGACGGTCCGGATTTCGCCACGCTGCTGCATGCCTGGATCGAGAGTCACCGCGCCAGCCTGCTCGACAGCCTGCGGCGCCTGGGCAAGCAGCCAATCGGTAGTTTCTTTACCTGCATGGTCATGGCCGTCGCCCTGAGCTTGCCCATGGGCCTGTCGTTATTGCTGAGCAACGTGGAGCGTCTCGGAGGCTCCTGGCAGCGCGCGGCGCAGATTTCCCTCTACCTTCAACTGGAGGCGACGCCGGCCGAGGGCGAGGCGTTGCGCGAACAGATCAAGGTCATGCCGGGGGTCGCCGATGCCGAGTACATCGGCCGCGAACAGGCACTGGAAGAGTTCCAGCAGCAGTCCGGCCTGGGCGAAGCCCTCAGGGAACTGCCGGAAAACCCGTTGCCGGGTGTGGTGCTGGTGACGCCGAAAGAGGTCGATAAACCGACCCTTGAAGCATTAAGACAAAGACTTTCCGAATTGCCGAAGGTACAACAGGCGCAACTTGATCTAGTCTGGGTCGAGCGTCTTGCGGCGATACTCAAGCTCGGCGACCGGTTTGTCTTCGGTCTGACGGTGCTTCTGGTTTCTGCATTACTTTTGGTGATAGGCAATACCATTCGTCTTCATATTGAAAACCGCCGCACCGAGATAGAAGTGATTAAACTCGTCGGCGGTACGGACAGTTATGTACGCAGGCCCTTCCTGTACATGGGCGCGCTATATGGCTTCGGCGCCGGGATTCTGTCCTGGGGAGTATTGGCGTTCGGCCTGGACTGGCTGAACGATGCGGTAGTGGGACTGGCCGGTTTGTACGGCAGTGATTTCGCGCTGGCCGGAGTGCCAGTCGCCGACGGTCTGTCGCTCTTGCTTGGCGCGGTGCTGTTGGGTTATATCGGTGCATGGATTGCGGTCGCACGCCACTTGCGTGAGCTTGCGCCAAAATAGTGTTTTTGCGCGTATTGACCTTTCAGTTTTTGTGGGAACTTGTCCTACGGTTCCCGGTCAATTTTCGCAGTGCTGAACTGCACGAGTTATGTGAGTCGGAGGTTTTTTCGTATGACCACTTCTTTGCAACCTGCTTATGCTCTGGTCCCGGGTGCGAACCTGGAGGCCTATGTGCACACGGTGAACAGCATTCCCTTGCTGACGCCCGAGCAGGAGCGTGAACTGGCCGAGAGTCTCTACTATGAGCAGGATCTTGAGGCGGCTCGGCAAATGGTGCTCGCCCACCTGCGTTTTGTCGTACATATCGCCCGCAGCTATTCCGGCTACGGGCTGGCCCAGGCGGATCTGATCCAGGAAGGCAACGTCGGCCTGATGAAAGCGGTCAAGCGCTTCAACCCTGAGATGGGCGTGCGCCTGGTGTCGTTCGCGGTTCACTGGATCAAGGCGGAAATCCACGAGTTCATCCTGCGCAACTGGCGCATCGTGAAAGTGGCGACCACCAAGGCCCAGCGCAAGCTGTTCTTCAACTTGCGCAGCCAGAAGAAACGCCTGGCCTGGCTGAACAACGAGGAGGTCCATCGCGTCGCCGAGAGCCTGGGTGTCGAGCCCAGGGAAGTGCGCGAGATGGAAAGCCGGCTGACCGGACAGGACATGGCCTTCGACCCGGCTGCCGAAGCGGACGACGACAGTGCCTTCCAGTCGCCGGCCAACTATCTGGAAGACCACCGGTATGACCCGGCGCGTCAACTGGAAGACGCCGACTGGAGCGACAACTCCAACACCAACCTGCACGAAGCCCTGGAAGTGCTGGACGAGCGCAGCCGTGACATCCTCTACCAGCGTTGGCTGGCCGAGGAAAAAGCCACGCTGCACGACCTGGCGCAGAAGTACAACGTGTCGGCCGAGCGGATCCGCCAGCTCGAGAAGAGCGCGATGAACAAGCTCAAGGTGTCGATCGCGGCTTGATCTGCAGCTGCGGCCAAAAAAACGCCCCGATCAGTGATGATCGGGGCGTTTTTGTTCGGGGCGATAATTTGAATTCACTGCTGATCCTGTGGGAGCGAGCTTGCTCGCGATGAGGCCATTGCATTCAACATCGGTGTAGGCTGTCGAACCGTCATCGCGAGCAAGCTCGCCCCCCCCACAGGGACAGTGCGTGGGTTACTGCGCCCAAGGCGCTCGCCGCGAATCATTGAGCCCCAACAAATAACTGTCGCCTCCCAACTGGTTCATCTGCTGGCGAATCCAGCTCGCTCGCCGCAACACATAGGGGCTCGGTCGGCTGGCGCTCCATGCCCTCGGATTGGGCAGTACCGCCGCCAGCAGGCTGGCCTGTTGCCGGGACAAGGATTGCGCGCCAGTGCGGAAGTGATGCCGCGCCGCCGCTTCGGCCCCGAACACACCGTCATCCCACTCGACACTGTTGAGGTACACCTCGAGGATCCGCTGTTTGGGCCAGAACACCTCGATCAATGCCGTGAACCAGGCTTCGAGCCCTTTGCGCAGCCAACTGCGGCCCGACCACAGGAACAGGTTCTTGGACACTTGCTGGGAGAGGGTGCTGGCGCCGCGAATCGAGCCGCCGCGTCCATTATGAGCAAACGCTGCCTGGATCGCGCTGATGTCGAAACCCCAATGCTCCGGGAATTTCTGGTCTTCGCCGGCGATGACCGCCAGCTTGAGGCTGTCGGAGATCCGGTCCCAAGGCTGCCAGGTGCGTTGCAGGTCGATCGGTTCGCCGCCAAACCAGGATTCGATCTTGCGCTCGATCATCAGCGCCGTGAACGGTGGAGGCACTACCCGAAACAGCAGCACCAGCACGACGCTGCCGATGGCGAACCAGAGCAGGGCTTTAAGGAATCGTCGAAAGAATGAACGCAGCATAGGGATGGCTTGGCCGAACCGGTCGAGCGGGCCATTATACAGACCCTGCCCACCGAGTCTGACTGGAGTTCTCATGCTGCGTAGCTTTCTGATGCTGGCCGCCTTTTTCGGCTTCACCGGCGTGGCGCTGGGGGCGTTTGCCGCCCACGGCCTGAAGAATCGCCTGAGCGCCGATTACCTGGCGATCTTCCACACCGGTGTCACCTACCAATTGGTGCACACCCTTGCATTGCTGGGCGTTGCGTTGCTGGCCACGCATATTCCCGGTCGCGTCGTGACCTGGGCTGGCGTGTCATTCGTGGTCGGTATCCTGCTGTTCTCCGGCAGTCTGTATCTGCTGACCCTCACCGGCATCAGCAAGCTGGGCATCATCACGCCGTTCGGCGGCGTGGCGTTCCTGATCGGCTGGCTGTGTCTGGGGCTGGCCGCCTGGCGGCTGGGCTGACCGCCCGGTCCATTTCATGACGAATGGCTTGGGTCGCCCAGACTGATCGGGCTAGAATGCCAGCCCCTAAAAATGATGACGGCATCCGGCATGCGCATTCAGTTGAACGGCGAACCCTTTGAATTGCCCGACGGTGAAACCGTTGCGGCCCTGCTGACCCGCCTGGATCTTGCCGGGCGTCGCGTCGCGGTGGAACTCAACCTGGATATCGTCCCGCGCAGCCAGCATGCCGACACGACCCTCAACGAGGGTGACCAGGTCGAAGTCGTCCACGCCATCGGCGGCGGCTAGCACCAGGCAGCGTGCAAATCCGTTCGCGGCGTTTCACGGCGTCTGGTCAGTCAAATTTCGCAAGAACCTCACCCCAACAGAGGATTTCCCATGAGCATCGTTCGTAGCGACAAGCCCTTCGTCCTGGCCGGTCGTACCTACCAGTCGCGCTTGCTGGTAGGCACCGGCAAATACCGCGACATGGAAGAGACCCGCCTGGCCATCGAAGCATCGGGCGCCGAAATCGTCACCGTCGCCGTGCGCCGGACCAACATCGGCCAGAACCCGGGCGAACCGAACCTGCTGGATATCCTGCCGCCGGACCGCTACACCATCCTGCCCAACACCGCCGGCTGCTTCGACGCCGTCGAGGCCGTGCGCACCTGCCGCCTGGCCCGTGAGCTGCTCGACGGGCACAACCTGGTCAAGCTGGAAGTGCTGGCCGACCAGAAAACCCTGTTCCCCAACGTGATCGAGACCCTCAAGGCCGCCGAAACCCTGGTCAAGGAAGGTTTCGACGTGATGGTGTACACCAGCGATGACCCGATCATTGCTCGTCAACTGGCGGAAATCGGCTGCATCGCGGTCATGCCGCTGGCTGGCCTGATCGGTACGGGGCTGGGCATCTGCAACCCATACAACCTGCAGATCATCCTCGAAGAAGCCAGGATCCCGGTGCTGGTGGATGCCGGTGTCGGTACCGCTTCGGATGCCACTATCGCCATGGAACTGGGTTGCGAAGCGGTGCTGATGAACTCCGCCATCGCCCATGCCCAGCAGCCGGTCCTGATGGCCGAAGCCATGAAGCACGCCATCGTTGCCGGTCGCCTGGCTTACCTGGCCGGCCGCATGCCGAAGAAACTTTACGCCAGCGCCTCCTCGCCGCTGGATGGTCTGATCAAGTAAGAGCCATTGATGACTGAATCGAACGACACGCCTGTCCTGCCGGAAGAAGGCGAAGAACGCCAACACCGCCGTATCAAGAGTTTCGTGATGCGCGCCGGGCGCATGACCGAAGGCCAGCAACGCGGCCTGGAACAGGGCGCCCCTCTGTTCGTCCTGCCCCTGGCCGATGCGCCGGTGGATTTTGACCAGGTGTTCGGCCGCTCGGCCCCGCGCTCGCTGGAGATCGGTTTCGGCATGGGCCATTCGCTGCTGGAAATGGCCGCTGCCGCGCCGGAACAGGATTTCATCGGCGTGGAAGTGCACCGTCCCGGTGTCGGTGCGCTGCTCAATGGCGTGCTGACCCAAGGGCTGACCAACCTGCGGGTCTATGATTGCGACGCCATCGAGGTGCTGAACCGCTGCGTGGCCGACAACAGCCTCGACCGGCTGATGCTGTTCTTCCCCGACCCCTGGCACAAAAGCCGCCATCACAAGCGCCGCATCGTCCAGGCGTCGTTCGCCGAGCTGGTGCGCAGCAAGTTGAAGGTTGGCGGTGTGCTGCACATGGCCACCGACTGGGAACCCTACGCCGAGTACATGCTGGAGGTGATGAACGTCGCCCCGGGTTACCGTAACCTGGCCGAAGACGGTCGCTATGTGCCGCGCCCGGCCGAACGACCGATCACCAAGTTCGAACGCCGTGGCGAACGGCTGGGGCATGGGGTCTGGGACTTGAAGTTCGAGAAGGTGGCGTAAGACGAAGTCCTGCTGAAATGGGATCCCCTGTGGGAGCGAGCTTGCTCGCGATGAGGGCATGACATCCAACGTCAATGTTGACTGTCATACCGCCATCGCCAGCAAGCTCGCTCCCACATTTGTTTTGTGCAGGTCGAAATCAGCGCCGATCCGCGACTACGCCTATCAACACCAGTACCACCAGTAGAACCGGCGCCAGGCTGTAGTTGTTGAACTGGCTCAATCCCTTGACGATCCATGGAGTGGCATAGATCAGGGCCGCACCGCTGCCGATCATGCACAGCAGGGCGATCAGCGGGACGCGCAAGGCGCCGGCGATGCTGCCCAGGCGCTGTTCGACCCAACCCTTGATGTCCGCGCCAAACAGCACCAGCAGGCAGCCTACCAGCGCCAGGGAGATCTCCGAGAGATTGCTGCGGCTCCAGCGGGACACGGTGGCAAGCAGGTCGAGTACCAGATCCATTCGATTTCCTTGTGTTGATCAGCTCAGAAATTTCTGCAGCAAGTCATTGAGAAACAGCTGTCCGCGCTCGGTGGCCGCCAGACGTGACGGTTCGACCTGCAACAACCCGCTTTGTTCGGCCTCGCGCCGGCCTTCGGCCAGGCTTTGCAGGGGCAGCCCTGTCCGCTCCGGGTACAGCCGCGCGTCCACGCCTTCGGTCAGGCGCAGGGCGTTCATCAGGAACTCGAAAGGCAGCTCTTCGTTGGGCAAGGCTTTTTCGCCGGCCAGGAAGCGCTTGGCCGGGTTGAGATAGTCCTTGGGCAGGCGGGTCTTCCAGGTGCGCACGATACGCCCGTCCGGATGGCTGAGCTTGCCATGGGCGCCGGCGCCGATGCCGATGAAATCGCCGAAGCTCCAGTAATTGAGGTTGTGTCGCGCTGCCCGGCCAGGCTGGGCGTAGGCCGAGACTTCGTATTGGGCATAGCCATGCTCGGCCAGCAATGCCTGCCCTGCCTCCTGGATGTCCCACAGGGTATCGTCTTCCGGCAGGGTTGGCGGCTGGTTCCAGAACACCGTGTTCGGCTCCAGCGTCAGCTGGTACCAGGACAGGTGGGTGGGCTTCAGAGCGATGGCCTGGCGCAAGTCGCCCAAGGCGTCGTCGAGGGACTGGTCGGGCAGGCCATGCATGAGGTCCAGGTTGAAGTTGTCGAACCCGGCCTGGCGGGCCATGCCGGCGGCGCGCACCGCTTCGTCACCGTTGTGGATCCGCCCCAGCGCCTCGAGCTTGGCCTGCTGGAAGCTCTGGACGCCGATGGACAGGCGATTGATGCCCAGGGCACGGTATGCGACGAATTTCTCTTGTTCGAAGGTGCCGGGGTTGGCTTCCAGGGTGATTTCGATGTCGGGGGCGAAGGCAATCCGCGCCGCCACGCCTTCGAGCAGCCGGCCCAGGGCCCTGGCGCTGAACAGGCTCGGGGTGCCGCCGCCAAAGAAGATCGAGCTCAGTGGCCGCCCGTATACCGCGTGCAGGTCCTGGTCGAGGTCGGCCAGCAGGGCGTCGACATATTCTTCTTCGGGCAACTGCGCACTGGCGGCGTGGGAGTTGAAATCACAATACGGGCATTTGCGCACGCACCACGGGATGTGGACGTACAGCGCCAGGGGCGGCAGCACCGGCAGCGGCGCCCTGGGCGCTTGTGCACCGCCGTGTATCAGCGGTGCGGGGGATTCATCGGTCATTGCAGGCCCAGGCGTTGACGCAGAAGGACCATGGCGCGGGCGCGGTGGCTCAGCTGGTTCTTTTCCGCAGGGCCCAGTTCGGCGCTGGAGCAGTTTCGTTCCGGTACCCAGAACAGCGGGTCGTAGCCGAAACCGTGTTCGCCCCGGGCCTCGGTGAGAATGCGCCCGTGCCACAAGCCTTCGCACAGGATCGGCAGCGGATCATCGGCATGCCGGACCAGCGCCAGGACACAGACGAATTGCGCCCCCCGCTCGGCTTCAGGTACATCCCTGAGGGCTTCGAGCAGCTTGGCGTTGTTCGCCGCGTCGCCCTTGCCGTCGGCATAACGTGCCGAATAGATGCCCGGCGCGCCGCCGAGAAAGTCCACCGCCAGCCCGGAGTCGTCGGCCAGCGCCGGCAGGCCCGAGAGGCGTGCGGCGTTGCGGGCCTTGAGGATGGCGTTCTCGACGAACGACAGGCCGGTTTCTTCAGGTTCCACCTGGCTGAACTCGCCGATGGAGCGCAGGTGCACCGAGTCGCCGAGCATGGCCTGTAGCTCCTTGAGCTTGCCGGCGTTGTGGCTGGCCAGTACGAGTTGGGTGAGGTTCATCATTGGCCCGGAAACAGTTCCTGGTTGAAGTTGATGGTGTTGATCTTGTCGCCGGTTCGCACCTTGATTTCAAAGGTGCGGGTTTCCTGCTGGGGTACTGGATACTGGGCGATGTAGTAGATCGCGCCTTGCTCGGTCACCTGCTTGAATTTCAGCGGGATGCTCTGGCTGGTGAGGTCTTTCACCGTGCCGCTGACCTGGGCCATGAAGGGCTTGCCATCCTTGAGTACCGAGACGTTGATCACACCCTGTTGCTTGCTGCGGATCAGCTCGGCGCCCTTGGCGATATCTGGTGCCAGGAAGGTGGAGTTGAACGTGTTGTAGTGCACGGTGATGTCACCGAACACTTCCTTGCGTTCGGCCTTGATGGCGTCGGCGGCCATGGCGCCAATGCTCAGGCAGGCGGTGATGAGAAACAACGCTAGACGTTTCATGTCGTGCTCCTGGTAGGGCCGGGGTTCATACCGCGATCTGGTGGTCGGCAAGGCCTGGGCTGCTGACCCGATAGATGCCTATTTCACCTAACAGATTAGGCCATAGCTTGCTGGCCCACCCGTGGCGGTGTTGCTGGTCCACCGCCAGGCGATCGATGACCTTGGCCTGGCGTTCGCGGCACAGCTCCTCGAAATCCTCGAAGGTACAAAAGTGGATGTTCGGCGTGTTGTACCAGGTGTAGGGCAGGAATTCCGACACCGGCATGCGCCCCTTGCTCGCCAGGTACCAGCGGCAGCGCCAATGGCCGAAGTTGGGGAAGGTGATGATGCACTGGCGTCCGACCCGGAGCATTTCGTCGAGAATCCTGTCCGGGTAATGCACCGCTTGCAGGGCCTGGGTCATGACCACGATATCGAAGCTGTTGCTGGCGAAGTTGCCCAGGCCCTTGTCCAGGTCCTGTTCAATGACGTTGATGCCCTTGGCCACGCACTCGGCGATGTTGTCCGGGTCGTTTTCCAGGCCGTAGCCGGTGACTTGCTTGTTGTCCCGCAGCCAGGTCAGCAGTTCGCCGTTGCCGCAGCCCAGGTCGAGCACGCGGCTGCCGGCGGGGATCCATTCCTGGATGATTTCCAGATCGGCTCTCATGGCGTCCTCACAGCGTAATACGGTTCATATAGTTGCCGAACGCCTGCAGGTAGCGCGGGATCGGGATCAGAAAGGCGTCGTGGCCCTGGGGGGCGTCGATTTCCAGGTAGCAGACGTCCTTGCGCGCCGTCATCAGCGCATCCACCAGCTCCCGGGAGCGGGCCGGGGAAAAGCGCCAGTCGGTGGTGAACGACATCACGCAGAACTTGGCGGTGGCGCCGGCGAAGGTCTTCGCCAGGTCATTGTCGAAGTTCGCCGCTGGATCGAAGTAGTCCAGGGCCTTGGTCATCAACAGGTAGGTGTTGGCATCGAAGCGCCCGGAGAACTCCTCGCCCTGGTAGCGCAGGTAGCTTTCCACCTGGAACTCGACGCTGTGGAAGTCGTAGTTGAGCTTTTCGCTCTTGAGGCCCCGGCCGAATTTCTCGCCCATGGAGTCATCGGATAGGTAGGTGATATGCCCGACCATCCGCGCCAGCATGAGCCCGCGCTTGGGAATCACGCCGTGTTCCTGGAACGAGCCGCCGTGGAACTCCGGATCGGTGAGGATCGCCTGGCGCGCCACTTCGTTGAAGGCGATGTTCTGTGCCGACAGTTTGGGAGCCGAGGCGATTGCCAGGCAATGACGCACACGGTCCGGGTAGGTGATGGTCCACTGTAGGGCCTGCATGCCCCCCAGGCTGCCGCCGATGACCGCTGCCCACTGGTCGATGCCGAGGCGATCTGCCAGGCGGGCCTGGCTGTGGACCCAGTCTTCCACGGTCAAGACCGGAAAGTCGGCGCCGAAGGGCTTGCCGGTTTCAGGGTTGAGGCTGCTGGGGCCCGTGGAGCCATTGCAACCGCCGAGGTTGTTCAGGCTGACGACGAAGAACCTGTCGGTGTCGATGGGCTTGCCGGGGCCGATGCAACTGTCCCACCAGCCTGGCTTGCGATCGTCGACGCTGTGGTAGCCGGCGGCATGGTGATGCCCGGACAAGGCGTGGCAGATCAGCACGGCATTGCTGGCCGTGGCGTTGAGGGTGCCGTAGGTTTCATAGATCAGGTCATAGGCTGGCAACGAACGGCCGCAGGCCAGGGCCAGGGGCTCGCTGAAATGCGCCATTTGCGGCGTCACCAGACCAACGGAATCGGGGGGAAAGACAGCTGGCATCGACCCTGCTCTCGTTGAAATGAGGCGTAAGTCTAAAGACCGCTGGGGTTAGCGGCAAGCAAAGGCGGGGGTGTGTCTTATGGCACGGGTATTTATCTGTGGCGAGGGAGTAAATCCCCTCGCCACAGAGGAGGTGCGCCCCATCAGATCAGCAGGCGCAGGATTTCCGGCATCATGGTCACCGCCGCCAGGTTGTTGATCACCAGCATGTCGATCAGCTTGAGCACCATGAATGCCAGGATCGGCGAAATATCCAGGCCGCCCAGGTTCGGCACGATACGGCGGAACGGTGCCAGGGCCGGTTCGCAGATCTGGTTCACCAGCTCGGCGCCCGGGTTATGGCTGCCCGGAGCGACCCACGACAGGATCACGCTGATGATCAGCGCGAAGAAGAAAATCTTCAGGAACAGCGCGGTCACGCCAATGATCGACCAGATCAGCAATTGCAGTGGATTGCCGGTGGTGCCGTAGGTCAGCAGCAGCGTCAGGGCCATCAGTGCCATCTGCAGGAGGATCGCCAGTACCAGCGACGACATGTCCAGGCCGAACAGGCTCGGAATGATGCGACGCAGCGGCTTGAGCAGTGGCTGGGTGGCCTTGACGACGAACTGGCACAGCGGGTTGTAGAAGTTGGCGCGTACCAGTTGCAGCACGAAACGCATCAGTACGATCAGCAGGTACAGGCTGCCGAGGGTTTGCAGCACGTAGACCGCTGCGGTGTTCAATCCGATCATGAATGGCTCCTTATTGGCCCAGTTGTTCGGCCATCTCGGCCGAGCGATGCGCGGCGGCGCCGAGTGCTTTTTCCACCAGGGCTTCGAAGCCTCCGGCCTGGAACGATTTGATCGCCGCTTCGGTGGTGCCGGCGGGAGAGGTTACGCGACGCCGCAGTTCGGCGGCATCGACATCGCTGGATACTGCCATGTGGGCGGCGCCCAGTGCCGTTTGCAGGGTCAACCGGGCGGCGGTTTCCCTCGGCAGGCCAAGCTTCTCGCCGGCGGCGGTCATGGCCTCGATCAACAGGAAGAAATACGCCGGGCCCGAGCCGGAGACAGCGGTGACCGCGTCCAGCTGTTGCTCGGTCTCCAGCCATAACACCAGGCCCACGGCCGACAGCAGCGTTTCGGCCTGCTGGCGTTGCTCGGTGGAGACCTGGGCAGTGGCGAACAGACCGCTGACGCCCTGGCGCAACAGCGCCGGGGTGTTGGGCATGCAGCGCACGATCGGCTGGGCGCCGAGCCAGTTGCTCATGCTGTCGCAGGTGATGCCCGCGGCAATCGATACCACCAGCTGATGAGGCTTGAGGCTCGGGCGGATGGCCTGGCACACGGCTTTCATCGCTTGGGGCTTGACCGCCAGCACGACGACGTCGGCGCCGTCGATGGCCTGGGCGTTATCGGCGAAGGTTTCAATGCCGTGCTCGGCGCTCACCCGGGCACGTGTCTCTTCGCCCGGATCACTGGCGCGGATCTGCGCGGCATCCAGGCCCTTGGCCCGCAGGCCACCGATCAGGCTGGCGGCCATGTTGCCGGCGCCGATGAAGGCAATACGCGTGTTGCTCATGACAGGTCCTTGATTAGAGAGAGTGGAGTTGGCATGGCTAGGGTCAGTGACCGCCATAATCGCGGGCGCCGAACAGGGCAGTGCCGATACGTACCCAGGTTGCGCCCTGGGCAATGGCGGATTCGAGATCATGGCTCATGCCCATGGACAGGGTGTCCAGAGGCAGGTCCAGGCTCGCTTGAAGGCGTTGGACCGCGGCGAAGGCCGCGTCCTGGGCGGCGCGATCCTCGGTTGGCTCGGGGATGGCCATCAGCCCGCGCAGCTTGAGGCGTGGCAGGGCGTCGATGGCGTGGGCCAGGGCCGGCAGGTCGGCCGGGGTGCAGCCGGACTTGCTGGCTTCGCCGCTGACGTTGACCTGGATGCAGATGTTCAGGGGTGGCAACCCGGACGGGCGTTGCTCGGACAGGCGTTGTGCAATTTTCAAGCGATCCACGGAATGCACCCAGGCGAAATGTTCGGCGATAGCGCGCGTCTTGTTCGACTGAATGGGGCCTATGAAGTGCCAGGTCAAGGGCAGGTCGGTCAGTTCAGCCTGTTTGCCCAGCGCTTCCTGGAGATAGTTCTCGCCGAAGTCCCGCAGGCCCGCGGCATAGGCTTCCCGCAGGGCCTGGGCGGGTTTGGTCTTGCTCACCGCCAACAGTTGGACGCTGTGCTCGGGGCGTCGGGCGGCCTGCTCCGCAGCGCGGATCCGTGAAACTACCAGGGCGATGTTGTCTGCTATCGTGGACATAAAGAAGCGCCAGCGGGTCTGAGGTTCGCGGCATTCTACTGGAATTGAGGAGCGCTATGGATATCACCGAACTGCTGGCGTTCAGCGCCAAACAGGGGGCGTCGGACCTGCATCTGTCCGCCGGGCTGCCGCCGATGATCCGCGTCGACGGCGACGTGCGCAGGATCAACCTGCCGGCCCTGGACCACAAGCAGGTTCATGAGTTGATCTACGACATCATGAACGACCGGCAACGAGTAGATTACGAAAAGTTTCTGGAAACCGATTTTTCCTTCGATGTGCCGGGTGTGGCGCGGTTCCGGGTCAACGCCTTCAACCAGAATCGCGGGGCGGGGGCGGTGTTCCGGACCATTCCGTCGAAAGTCCTGACCATGGAAGACCTCGGGATGGGCGATGTGTTTCGCAAGGTGACCGAGGCGCCCCGAGGGCTGGTACTGGTGACCGGGCCGACCGGCTCGGGCAAGTCCACCACCCTGGCGGCCATGATCGACTACCTCAATACCCACAAGCATCACCACATCCTGACCATCGAAGACCCCATCGAGTTTGTCCACGAGCCGCGCAAGTGCCTGATCAACCAGCGTGAGGTGCACCGCGATACCCAGGGTTTTTCCACGGCCCTGCGCTCGGCCCTGCGGGAAGACCCGGACGTGATCCTGGTGGGGGAGATGCGCGACCTGGAGACCATTCGCCTGGCACTGACCGCCGCTGAAACAGGGCACCTGGTGTTCGGCACCCTGCACACCACCTCGGCGGCCAAGACCATCGACCGCGTGGTGGACGTGTTTCCCGGGGATGAGAAATCAATGGTTCGCTCGATGCTGTCGGAGTCGCTGCAGGCGGTGATCTCCCAGACGCTGGTCAAGAAGATCGGTGGGGGCCGCGTCGCCGCCCACGAGATCATGCTGGGCACGTCGGCGATCCGTAACCTGATCCGCGAGGACAAGGTGGCGCAGATGTATTCTGCCATCCAGACCGGTGGATCCCTGGGGATGCAGACGCTGGACATGTGCCTGAAGGATCTGGTGAACAAGGGGCTGATCAGCCGCGAGCATGCGCGGGAGAGGGCGCGTACGCCGGATAACTTCTAGGGGAATCGGCCAGGGACCTTCGGCGCGGCCCCCAACAAAGGCTTGCATCCTTATTTCTGGCTCGCCATCCGGGGGCTGCTTCGCAGCCCGGCGGGGCGGTACGACGTTTCGCTGAATCCCCCTCGCCACGAGGGGGCTTGAATCAGCGCTGAGCCACTCGCAACCCAGCCTGTTCTTTCGGCAAGACCCGCTTGGCAACCACGTAGTGGGTGTTCCAATAAGGTTTGTTCAGGGTGTCGATGGTCACTGACTTGCCACGCCGCGGAGCATGGATGAAACGGTCGTTGCCCAGGTAGATCGCCACGTGATTGACCCGGCGGCTCTTGAGCTTGAAGAAGATCAGGTCGCCGGGCTTGAGGTCCTTGCGGTCGACTTTCTCGCCGTGGCCGCTGGCCATTGCATTGGATGTGCGCGGCAGGTTGAACGTGGCATCGTTGAAGGCGTATTTCACCAGGCCGCTGCAATCGAATCCCTTGCTTGGGCTACTGCCGCCCCAGCGATAAGGCGTGCCGAGCACGTTCACCGCACGGCTCAGCACGTTGCTGCTGGTCTTGGGCGCCATGGGCGGTACCAGCTTGCTGTTGGCGGTGCTCACACGCTGGGGCTTTTGCCGGTTCTTGCTCGATGGAGCAGAAACATGGGCCTTGGGTGTGAAGCCATTGATATTGGGAAGACGTTGCTCACGGTTGGTGGCGTGGGCGGCCAGGGGCAATAATAGGCAAAAGGTCAGCCATGTCTTGATAAATGGACGCATTAGGCAGGGCTCTTAAAGGTTAGCGCGCAACTTTATAACAGCTTTTCTGATGATCCCGAGGCCGTTTGTCGATTGAAAAGGGTGCGAAAAAACCGCTAATTGCGACACTTTGTCCGGATTGTCCTACACAAGCCCCGTATTACGGGGCTTTCCCGGACACGATTCGTCCGGAACCGCTTGTCGGCTCGACACGAAAAAGTCACAAAAGGTTCGAACAAATTTATCTATCGAGGCAAAAGAGGCCATTCATGAACAGCTATCAGCAGGGCGCTACTCACGATACCCACAGCAAACTCATCGGGTATCTGCTCTGGATCTTCGGATTCACCGGTGCCCACCGTTTCTACTATGGCAAGCCGGTCACCGGCACGATCTGGTTCTTCACCCTGGGGCTGCTGGGCATCGGCTGGTTGATCGACCTGTTCCTGATTCCATCCATGGACCGCGAGGCCGACCTGCGTTTCACCCCGGGACCGATCGAATACAGCGTGGCGTGGATCCTGCTGACGTTCCTCGGCGTATTCGGCGTGCACCGGATGTACCAGGGCAAATGGATCAGCGCGATCGTCTATCTGTTGACCGGTGGGGTGTTTTTCCTGGGCGTGCTGTATGACTTCTGGACATTGAACGATCAGGTGTCGATTCGTAACGCGCAGAAGCGTGGGGCTTTTCAGTAGGACCGAGTCGCCTGCATTCGCGAGCAGGCTCGCTCCCACATGGATCGAAGTGTTCACATATCATGTGTGCACCGGAAATCCCCCTGTGGGAGCGAGCCTGCTCGCGATAAGGGCGCCGCGGTTTCAGGCCTGGTGGGTAATCCGCCCGTCCATCAGGGTATAGCGCACCACCCCCGGCAGGCTGTGGCCCAGGAACGGGCAATTGTCACCCTTGGAGCGCCAGGCTTCGCCGGCCACGGTGGAGGCCGCAGGGTCGAACAGCACCAGGTCTGCCGCCGCGCCGACCGCCAGCTTGCCCGCCGGCAACTCCAGCGCCTGGGCCGGGCCGGTGCTCAGGCGGGCCAGCAGGGTCGGCAGGTCGAGCAAGCCGTCTTCCACCAGTGTCAGGGCCAGTGGCAACAGCAATTCGACGCTGCTGATACCCGGCTCGGTGGCGCCGAATGGCGCCAGCTTGGCATCCCGCTCGTGGGGCTGGTGATGGCTGGCAATGGCCGAGATGACGCCGGACCTCACTGCTTCGCGCAGCCCATCGCGGTCGGCGCGGGTGCGCAGCGGCGGCTGGACGTGATAGACGCTGTTGAAGTCGATCAGGGCTTCGTCGGTCAGGATCAACTGGTACAGCGCCACGTCGGCGGTGACAGGCAGGCCGCGGGCCTGGGCCTGGGCGATCAGCGCCGCGCCACGGGCGCTGGTCAACTGGCTGAAGTGCGCGCGCACGCCGCTCTGTTCCACCAGCAGCAGGTCCCGGGCCAGCGCCACGGTCTCGGCGGTTTCCGGGATGCCCGGCAAACCGAGGAAGCTGGCGGTGGGGCCTTCGTGGGCCAGGCCGCCTTCGGCGAGGTCGTGGTCCTGGGAATTGAAGATCACCGTCAGGCCGAACGTCGCTGCGTATTCCAGGGCCCGGCACAGGGTGCGGGTGTTACGGAAATTGTTCAGGCCGTTGCCGAATGCCACGCAACCGGCATCGCGCAGGGCGATGAGTTCGGCCAGTTGCTCGCCTTCCAGGCCCTTGCTCAACGCACCGATGGGAAAGACCTTGGTGTTACCGGCTTCCCGGGCGCGGTCGAGGATCAGTTCGGCCACGGCCGAGGTGTCCAGCACCGGCCTGGTCTGCGGTGGGCAGCACAGGCTGGTTACGCCACCGGCCGCGGCGGCCTGGGTTTCGCTGACGATGTTGCCTTTGCGGCTGTAGCCAGGCTCGCGCAGGGCGACGTTCAAGTCCACCAGGCCGGGGGCAGCCACCAGGCCCTGGGCTTCGAGGGTCTGGGCGGGAATGAAGCCGGCCGGAGCGGCGCCCAGGGCGACGATCTTGCAGGCATCGATATGGATATCGGTCACTTGATCCAGGCCGGTGGCCGGATCGATCACGCGTGCGCCGAGAATGCTGAGCTTCACTGGGCGTTCTCCTGGTCGAATTGGCGCTGGGCCGTTTGCCCGCTCATGGCCATGGACAGCACCGCCATGCGGATGGCGATGCCGTAGGTCACCTGGTTGAGGATCACCGAATGCGGACCGTCGGCCACGGCCGATTCGATCTCCACGCCCCGGTTGATCGGCCCCGGGTGCATGACGATGGCGTCCGGCCTGGCGCCGGCCAGGCGCGCGGTGGTCAGGCCGAACAGGCGGTAGAACTCGCCTTCGCTGGGCAGCAGGCCGCCGGTCATGCGCTCGCGTTGCAGGCGCAGCATGATCACCACGTCCACGTCCTTGAGGCCCGCGGCCATGTCGGTGAAGACCTTCACGCCGTATTGCTCGATGCCGATGGGCAGCAGGGTCTTCGGCGCGATCACCCGGATGTCCGGGCAGCCGAGGGTCTTGAGGGCCAGCATGTTCGAGCGGGCTACCCGCGAGTGCAGGATGTCGCCGACGATGGCTACCGAAAGGTTCTCGAAGCCGCCCTTGTGCCGGCGGATGGTCAGCATGTCCAGCATGCCCTGGGTCGGGTGGGCGTGGCGGCCATCACCGCCATTGATGATCGCCACCTGCGGGCAGACGTGCTCGGCGATGAAATGTGCCGCCCCGGAATCGCCATGGCGCACGACGAACATGTCCGCGGCCATGGCTTCGAGGTTGCGCAGGGTATCGAGCAGGGTTTCGCCCTTGCTCGCCGAGGACGTAGATACGTTGAGGGTGATCACGTCCGCCGACAGCCGCTGGGCCGCCAGTTCGAAGGTGGTGCGGGTGCGGGTGGAGTTTTCGAAGAACACGTTGCATACGGTCTTGCCGCGCAGCAACGGGACTTTCTTCACCGCCCGGGCGCCGACCTCGAGGAATGAGTCGGCGGTGTCGAGGATTTCCGTCAACAGCTCGCGGCGCAGGCCATCGAGGGACAGGAAGTGCCGCAGCTGGCCCTGATCGTTGAGCTGCAGCGGGCGCTTGGTTTCGAGAGGCGTCATCGCAATGGACTCTTTACAAGGGCAGTTAAAGGGCGAGGTCTTGCAGTTCGAGCTGCAGCGGGGTCGGGCCGGAGAGCTTGACCCGCTCGTGAGCGGCAAGGGCCAGTGTCGCGCCGACCACGTTCGGGCGGATCGGCAGCTCGGCGGCGTCCAGGTCCAGCAGGCACACCAGGGTCACGCTGGCCGGGCGACCATAGTCGAACAGCTCGTTCATGGCGGCGCGGATGGTCCGGCCACTCATCAGCACGTCGTCGATCAGCACCAGGTGCTGGCCTTCGATCTCGAAGGGCAGGGCCGAAGGGCGCACTTGCGGATGCAGGCCGTTCTGGCTGAAGTCATCGCGGTAGAAGGACACGTCCAGGGTGCCCAGGGGCGACTGGCTGCCGAGTTCTTCGAGCAAGGCCTGGGCGACCCAGACGCCACCTGTGCGAATGCCGATGTAGCGTGGTTCGCTGATGCCGCGTTGTTCCAGGTGTGCCGTGAGACGGATCGCCATCTGGCTGATCAGTTCGGCAGGATTGGGCAGGCTCATGCTGGCTCCTTCAGGTTTCCGGGCCGGTGTGCGTGGCGCGGTTCATCGCTAAAAGAAAGCGCCTTGGCGGCGCTTTCGGAAAATCAGGTATCGAACAGGGCGGCGTTGGCATCGAGCCAGCCCTGCAGCAGCAGGGCCGCGGCGATGGCGTCCACCGGGTTGTCACGGTAACTGCCTTTCTGCCCGCCGCGCCCGAGGCGCTCACCCTTGGCTTCGAACGTGGTCAGGCGTTCGTCGTGGGTATAGAAGGGCAGATTGAAGCGGCCATTGAGCCGGCGGGCAAACTTTTCCGCGCGCAGGCACATGTCGCTGGGAGTGCCGTCCATGTTCAGCGGCAGGCCGACCACCACGGCGTCGGGTTTCCACTCCTTGATCAGCGCTTCGACCTGGTTCCAGTCCGGAACGCCGTTCTGGGCCTTGAGGGTACACAGTTCGCGGGCCTGGCCGGTGACGACCTGGCCGACCGCAACGCCGATCTGTTTGGTGCCGTAATCGAAGCCCAGCAGCAAGCGCAGGGCCATCAGGCGTGTCCCGCCTGGCTGGTGAGCAGGCTGAGGTTGATTCCCAGGCGGCTGGCCGCCGCTTCCAGGCGCAGTTCGCTGCTGGTATTGAACAGGATGTCGGCATCGAACGGGCAGGTCAGCCAGGCGTTGTCGGCCAGTTCGGCTTCCAGCTGCCCGGCTTCCCAGCCGGCATAGCCGAGGGCAATCAGGCTCTTTTCCGGGCCGACACCGTCGGCGATGGCGAACAGGATGTCCTGGGACGTCGACAGCGATACGCCATTGAGGTCCACGGTCGCCTGGTAGCTGGGACCCGACGGATGGAGCACGAAACCACGATCGGTCTGCACCGGGCCACCGATGAAAATCGGTACGTGCTGGCACAGTAATGGCGGCTCCACCTCGGGGCGCAGCTGTTCGAGAATGTCCGCGAGGTTCAGTTCCTGCGGTCGATTGATCACCAGCCCCATGGCCCCATTGGCCGTGTGCTCGACGATGTAGGTCAAGGTATGGGCGAAGTTCGGATCGGCCATGTGCGGCATGGCGATCAGGAAGTGATGCTTGAGGTAGGTGGGGCTGACATTTTTCATAGGCGCTAGTGTGGCGGCGCAGGGCCGAACTGACAAGCTGGGAAATGCCTGAGACTGTCACCAATCCCCTGTGGGTGCGAGCTTGCTCGCACAAGGGGATTGGGGTGGTTATCAGTTACTGGACAGCCGGTCGCCGCGGGCAAATTTCCAGGTGCGGATGATTTCCAACCGGTCGATGTCCGACAGGTCCCCGGTAAACGGCGCGAACGGCGCCGCCAGACGCACGATCCGCTGGGCGGCCTGGTCCAGCAGCGGCTGGCCGGAGGATTCGAGCACCAGCACTTCATACAGGGAACCGTCGCGGTTGATCGAGACCATCAGTCGCAGGTTGCCGTAGATCTGCTTGCGCCGCGCTTCGTCAGGGTAGTTGAGATTGCCGATGCGCTCGACCTTCTTGCGCCATTCGTCTTTGTACCAGGCGCCCTTGTCGCGCATGGTGGAGGCGGCGCTCAGGCGGTGGATACGCGGGCGCTTGGCATAGAGTTGCTGCTCCTGGGCCAGTTCGGCTTCCAGGCTGGCGATGTCGCTGGACAACTGGGCGCTGTCGAAGGTCGGCACCGGGGTCTTGGGCTTGGGGTCGGGCTTGACCTCTTCCTTGACCGGGGCCTTCTTCGGTTTCGGCGCCACGGTGGTCACGGCCGCCTTGGGCGCTGTTTCCTGCACCTCTGGCTTGGCCGCCGGCGGCGGGGTGGTTTTCTGTACCTGGTTGTCCTGGAAGGGGGCGATCTCGGTGGTCTTGGGAATCGCCTTCTTTTCCAGGGTACCGCTGCCCTGCTGGTTTTCCTGGGCGAGGAAGTCCGCTTTCGCCGGCTTGGTCTCGCTCTTGAAAGTGGCCAGGGTAATTTCCAGGGTCTGGCTGATCTGCTTGGGTTCGACCGTGGCAAAGCCGACACCCAGCAGCAGGGCCAGGTGGATCAGGGCCGCCAGGAACAGGGTAAAACCGAGGCGATCGGCCGGGCGCACGCCACGATGGGCGAGCTCTTGGGGCAGATCGGACGGGAGGGTCATGACAAGGAAACCAACATCGCGTTTTTTTCAGGCCGGGCATGATAACGCAATGTCGGTTTCCTTCATCAGATCCCGATCAACGAGTCTTGAGCTTCTGATCGATGGCATCCATCAGCATCCCGCCGATGTCGGTGCCAAACGCATTGTCGATCTCGCGGATGCAGGTCGGGCTGGTGACGTTGATTTCCGTCAGGTGCTCGCCGATCACGTCCAGTCCTACGAACAGCAGGCCTTTTTCGCGCAACGTCGGGCCGACCTGGGCGGCGATCCAGCGGTCCTTCTCGGTCAGCGGGCGCGCCTCGCCACGGCCGCCGGCTGCCAGGTTGCCGCGGGTTTCGCCGGCTGCGGGAATACGGGCCAGGCAATAATCCACCGGTTCGCCGTCGATCATCAGGATGCGCTTGTCGCCATCGACGATGGCCGGCAGGTAAGCCTGGATCATGATCTGCTGCTTGCCGTGCAGGGTCAGGGTTTCCAGGATCACCGACAGGTTGGGATGGCCGGCGGTGTGGCGGAAGATCGAGGAGCCGCCCATGCCGTCCAGCGGCTTGAGGATCACGTCGCCGTGATGATCGGCGAACTCGCGCAATACATCCGGGCGTCGGCTGACGATGGTCGGTGGCGTGCAGTGCGGGAACAGCGTGGCGAACAGCTTTTCGTTGCAGTCGCGCAGGCTCTGGGGCTTGTTGACCACCAGCACGCCGGCGTTTTCGGCCTGCTCGAGCAGGTAGGTGGAATACACGAACTCCATGTCGAAGGGTGGATCCTTGCGCATCAGGATCACGTCCAGGTCGCTGAGCAGTGCATCGCTTTCCTCGCCCAGTTCAAACCACTTTTGCGGGTCGGCGAAGACTTTCAGCGGCTTCATCCGCGCCCGCGCCTGGCCTTCGGCCTGGTAGAGGTCACGCTGTTCCATGTAGAACAGCTCCCAGCCGCGCTTCTGGGCGGCCAGCAACATGGCCAGCGAGCTATCCTTTTTATAGGAAATGCTGGCGATAGGGTCCATGACAATGCCGACGCGTACGCTCATGGCTTGGTTCCTCGAAAAAACTGATGGGCATGAATGCCGTGAAAAAGTGGCGTCAGAGTGGCGCCCGGCGAATTGTCGGTCAAGGAAAAACCATCGCGCCGAGCGGCCGATAGCCCGGCGCTGGAGACTGTGCTAAAAAGGCTGCCATGTGGCGCGCGGGCCTTGAACATCAAGGGCTTGCGCCGTCGGTCGCATTTACGCGTTAAAAACCGGTTCGCAGTGGCAATGGCAGAGCATCTTACGCAACAGCAACCCAGCGCCTTGAAGGTCATGGTCATCGATGACTCGAAGACCATTCGCCGCACCGCCGAAACCTTGCTGCGCAACGTGGGTTGCGAAGTGATCACGGCTGTCGACGGTTTCGATGCCCTGGCCAAGATTGCCGACCATCATCCAGGCATCATCTTCGTCGACATCATGATGCCGCGCCTGGATGGCTACCAGACCTGCGCCTTGATCAAGAACAACAGCGCCTTCAAGGCCACGCCGGTGATCATGCTGTCTTCCCGCGACGGCCTGTTCGACAAGGCCAAGGGACGTATTGTCGGCTCCGATCAATTTTTGACCAAGCCTTTCAGCAAGGAAGAACTGCTGGGCGCGATACAGGCCCATGTCCCGGGCTTTGCCGCTGTCCAGCCGCACCAGGCACATTAAATGACGCTCGGCCACGGGGCCTGGGGGTCGACAAGAATGGGGAACACCATGGCACGAATTCTGATCGTCGATGATTCGCCGACCGAAATGTACAAGCTGACCGGCATGCTGGAAAAGCACGGTCATCAGGTCCTGAAGGCCGAGAACGGCGCCGACGGCGTGGCCCTGGCCCGCCAGGAAAAACCCGACGCGGTACTGATGGACATCGTCATGCCCGGCCTCAATGGTTTCCAGGCGACCCGCCAGCTCACCAAGGACCCGGACACCGGCCATATCCCGGTGATCATCATCACCACCAAGGACCAGGAAACCGACAAGGTCTGGGGCACGCGCCAGGGCGCCAAGGATTACCTGACCAAGCCGGTGGACGAAGAAACCCTGATCAAGACCCTCAATAACGTGCTGGCGGGTTGATGACGCGGCCATGAGCCCATCCCTGACCGCGTTCGAACTGCTGTTGCAGATCGATCGGCGCTGCCGGTCCCTGGCGGCGGACTTGCCGTCCCAGCCGACCCTGCACCACAGCTGGAGCGGCATCGGTTTTCGCCTGGGAGAGAACTGGTACGTGGCGCCCATGGGAGAGGTCAGCGAAGTGCTGCATGAGCCGCGCCACACGCACCTGCCCGGGGTCAAGCCCTGGGTGCGCGGCGTGGCCAACCTGCGCGGGCGGTTGTTGCCCCTGATGGACCTCTGCGGCTTTTTCGGTCATGAACTGTCGGCGGTGCGCAAACAACGGAGGGTGCTGGTGGTGGACCACGACGAGATATTCGCCGGGTTGCTGGTAGATGAAGTCCTGGGGTTGCAGCATTTCGCCCAGGACAGCCTGGAGCCGACGCTGGCGGACGACTGCGACGGCCCGGAGGCGGCCTTCGTCAAGGGCCGGTTTCGCGGCGAGCGGCAGTGGCAGGTGTTCAGCCCTTTCGCCCTGACGCGGTCGGCGGGTTTCATGGATGTGGCGATTTGACGAGATGCAGCGCAGGCCCTTGTAGGAGCGAGCTTGCTCGCGATAGCGGTGGGTCAGCCAGAACTGACTGATCCAAGGCTATTGCGAGCAAGCTCGCTTGCACATGGGACCACGGTGAGTGAGTTGGACTGGGTAGCACAGGCGAAAATCGATGATCAAAGCAAACACAGGCAAGCCACTGGAAGCATCGCGCAGTCGTTCGCAGATCATCGTGCTGTTCGTCGCGCTGATCGTCTTCATCATGCTGCTGTTCGCCAATTTCGCCTACCTCAACACCCAGTCCACCTACGACAAGCAGTACATCGGTCATGCGGGAGAGTTGCGGGTGCTGTCCCAGCGCATCGCCAAGAACGCCACCGAGGCCGCCGCCGGCAAGGCTGCGGCGTTCAAGTTGCTGAGCGATGCACGCAATGATTTCGCCCAGCGCTGGGGCTATCTCAAGCAAGGTGACCCGGTGACGGGCCTGCCTCCGGCACCTACCACCCTGCGCCCCCAGATGCGCGCCGTGCAGCTGGATTGGGAGCGCCTGCTCAAGAACACCGACGCCATCCTGTCCAGTGAACAGACGGTGCTGTCGCTGCACCAGGTGGCGGCGACCCTGGCTGAAACCGTGCCGCAACTGCAGGTCGAATACGAAAAGGTCGTCGAGATCCTGTTGCAGCGCGGCGCGCCAGCGTCCCAGGTGGCCATGGCCCAGCGTCAGTCGTTGTTGGCCGAGCGCATTCTCGGTGCGGTGAACACGGTGCTGGCGGGCGACGAAAACGCCAGCCAGGCCGCCGACACGTTCGGCCGCGATGCCGCGCGTTTCGGCCAGGTGCTCAACGGCATGCTGCAAGGCGACGCGGCCTTGAAGATTTCCCAGGTCCAGGATCGCGACGCCCGGGCCCGCCTCAGTGAAATCAGCGAGCTTTTCGAATTCGTCTCGGGCTCGGTGGACGAAATCCTCGAAACCTCGCCGGAGCTGTTCAAGGTTCGGGAGTCGGCGGGCAACATCTTCAACCTGTCGCAGACTCTGCTCGACGAAGCCTCGCACCTGACCACGGCTCTCGAGAACCTGGCCGGAGGCCGCTCGGTCCATGCCATCGGCGGTTATGTGCTGGGCCTGCTGGCGTTGGCCTCGATTATCCTGATCGGCCTGGTCATGGTCCGGGAAACCAATCGGCAGTTGCGCGAAACCGCGGAAAAGAACGAGCGCAACCAGAACGCGATCATGCGTCTGCTGGATGAAATCGCCGACCTGGCTGATGGCGACCTGACCGTCACGGCCTCGGTGACCGAGGATTTCACCGGCACCATCGCCGACTCCATCAATTATTCGGTGGACCAGTTGCGCGATCTGGTCGCCACCATCAACCTCACCGCCGGCCAGGTCGCCGCGGCGGTGCAGGAAACCCAGGCCACCGCCATGCACCTGGCCCAGGCTTCCGAGCACCAGGCCCAGCAAATCAGCGAAGCGTCGACTTCAATCAATGAAATGGCCCAGTCCATCGACCAGGTATCGGCCAACGCCGCCGAGTCGTCGGCGGTGGCCGAACGCTCGGTGGAAATCGCCAACAAGGGCAACGAGGTGGTGCACAACACCATTCATGGCATGGACAACATTCGCGAGCAGATCCAGGACACCGCCAAGCGCATCAAGCGCCTGGGCGAGTCTTCCCAGGAAATCGGCGACATTGTCAGCCTGATCGACGACATCGCCGACCAGACCAACATCCTGGCCCTCAATGCTGCGATCCAGGCGTCCATGGCCGGTGATGCCGGGCGTGGTTTCGCGGTGGTGGCCGATGAGGTGCAGCGGTTGGCGGAGCGTTCCTCGGCGGCGACCCGACAGATCGAAACGCTGGTGCGGGCGATCCAGGCCGACACCAACGAGGCGGTGATTTCCATGGAGCAGACCACCAGCGAAGTGGTGCGCGGTGCCCGCCTGGCCCAGGATGCCGGGGTGGCCCTGGAGGAAATCGAAGGGGTGTCCAAGACCCTCGCGGCGCTGATCCAGAGCATTTCCAACGCCGCGCGGCAACAGACCACCTCGGCGGGGCAGATTTCCCTGACCATGAACGTGATCCAGCAGATCACCACGCAGACTTCATCCGGCTCAACCGCCACGGCTGAGAGCATTGGCAACCTGGCGAAAATGGCCAGCCAGCTGCGCCGTTCGGTGTCGGGGTTTACCTTGCCGGCGGCACCTGTGGTTGAGGAGGACAAGGGGTGACTGAGCGCACTTTCCTGGCCGCAGAGATCTTCTGTGGCGAGGGGATTTATCCCCGTTGGGCTGCGCAGCAGCCCCAAAAAAGGTCATCCTGAAACACAGGTTGATATCGGTATCGTCAGGGGCCGCTTGGCGCCCCAACGGGGATGAGTCCCCTCGCCACAGGGTTGATTTGTACCCTTGGCCTGTCACGGGTTGATTTGGAGTGGTTATGGGTGATCGGCACGACTATGTGGCCCTGGAGTGGGTCAAGGGCGAGATTGCCGAAACGCTGAAGCAGGCCCACCTGGCCCTCAACCGCCTGGTGGAGGATCCGCAGGCGTCGGATGCCCTCGGCCAATGCCTGGCTTGTATTCATCAGGTCCACGGCGGCCTGCAGATGGTCGAGTTCTACGGCGCGGCGTTGCTGGCCGAAGAAATGGAGCAGCTGTGCGCCGCCTTGCGGGACAACCTCATCGCCCATCGTGACGAGGCCATCAGCCTGCTGAGCCAGGCCCTGGGACAACTGCCGATGTACCTGGACCGTGTCCAGGGCGCGCGCCGGGACTTGCCGCTGGTGGTGCTGCCGCTGATCAACGATCTGCGCAGCGCCCGGGGCGAGGGCCTGCTGTCGGAAACCAGCCTGTTCAGCCCGGAACTGCCAGAGATCGCCCCGCTCAGCGAAGCGGCCCTGAAGCGGCTCGAACCGCCGGAGTTGCCCAACACCCTGCGCAAGTTGCGCCAGACCCTGCAAATGGCCCTGGTGGGGCTGTTGCGCGAACAGGACGACGCCACGCACCTGGGTTACCTGACCAAAGTCTTCCACCGCCTCGAAGGGCTGTGCGCCGGGGCGCCGCTCAATGCGCTGTGGCAGGTGGCGTCGGCGCTGGTCGAAGGCATGCGCGATGGACGCATCGCCAACAGCCCGGCCCTGCGCAGCCTGTTCAAGGAAGCCGACAAGGAGCTCAAGCGTCTGCTGGAACAGGGCATGCCGGGGATCAATCAACCGGCACCGCCTCATTTGCTCAAGAGCTTGTTGTTCTATATTGCCAAGGCCGAACATCCCAGCGGGCAGATGCAGATCATGAAAGAACGCTACTCACTGGACGACGCGCTACCTGACAGCGCCATGGTCGACGAAGAACGCGCGCGCCTGGCCGGGCCCGACCGCGATGCCATGCGCTCGGTGCTCACCGCGCTTTGCGAAGAGCTGGTGCGGGTCAAGGAGCGGCTCGACCTGTTCGTACGCAGCGATCGCCAGCACGCCTCGGAGCTGGACAGCCTGCTGGCCCCCCTGCGACAGATCGCCGACACCCTGGCGGTGCTGGGTTTCGGTCAGCCGCGCAAGGTCATCATCGATCAACTGGCGGTGGTGCTGAGCCTCGCCCAGGGGCAGCGCGAGCCGGACGACGCGACCCTGATGGATGTGGCCGGTGCCTTGCTCTATGTCGAAGCCACCCTGGCCGGCATGGTCGGCACCGTCGAGCCCGAGAGTCCGGAAGACAACCACCTGCCCACCACCGACCTGACCCAGATCCACCAGATCGTCATCAAGGAAGCCCACACCTGCCTGCAACAGGCCAAGGACATGATCGTCGACTACATCGAGGCCGACTGGAACAGCGAGCAACTGCAGGCCTTGCCCGCCTTGCTGACCCAGGTGCGCGGCGCGCTGGCCATGATCCCCCTGGGGCGCGCCGCCGGCCTGGTGGAGGCCTGCAATGGCTTTATCCGCGACCATCTGCTGCTGGAACGGGCCCAGCCGGGCTGGGAGGAACTCGACCATCTGGCGGATGTGATCAGTGGCCTCGAATATTATCTGGAGCGCTTGAGCGAGGACCCGCAGAACCCCGGTGAGTCGCTGCTCGATGAGGTGGAGCGAAGCCTGGCGGCCCTCGGTTATTTCCCCGACGAAGCGCGGGTGCCATTGCTTGACGATGTGCTGAGCCCCAACGAGGCGCAGCTCATGCAGGACTTGCAGGAGCTGGATGACCCGCAGACCGTGCAGTCCCTGGCCGAAGTGCTGGCCAGCCCGGTCTCGGCGGTCAATCCCCCGGCACGCAGTACGCCGGGCAGCCTGCTGCCACCGCCGATGGACGAACATCCGGTGGACGACGAATTGCGCGAAGTCTTCCTTGAAGAAGCCGAGGAAGTGCTGGATGTGCTGCGCGAATATCTGCCCCGCTGGACGGCCCGTCCCGACGATCATGGCGCCCTGGGCGAACTGCGCCGGGCCTTCCATACCCTCAAGGGCAGTGGTCGCATGGTGCGGGCGCTGGTGCTGGGGGAGTTGGCCTGGGCGGTGGAAAACCTGCTCAATCGCGTTCTGGAGCGCAGCGTCGAACCGGGAGCATCGGTGCAGCAGTTGATCGACGACACGGTGCGACTGCTTCCCGCCCTGGTGGCCGAATTCGCCGCCCATCGCCAGCGCCAGCGCGACGATGTTGACCGTCTGGCTGCCCGCGCCCATGCCCTTGCCAGGGGCAGCGACGAAGAGGATGAAGACGAGCGGGACGTGACCGCCCTCGACCCTTTGCTGCTGAAAATCTTCGACAACGAAGCCCAAGGCCATCTCGCCAGCCTGCAGCGTTTCCTCGACCAGGCCGCCGAGCATTTGCCGTTGCAGGCCGGCGACGAATTGCAGCGGGCCCTGCACACCCTCAAGGGCAGTGCGTTCATGGCTGGCGTGTTGCCCATCGCCGAACTGGCCGGGGCGATGGACCAGCTCGCCCGGGAATATCGGGCGCACCTGATTGCCCTCGACCTGGATGAGGTGGAATGCCTGCTGGAGGCCGAGGGGCTGCTGCGCGTGGGGCTGCGCCAGTTGCAGAGCGACCCGCTGGAGCCGATACCCGGCGCCGAGGACCTGATCCAGCGCACCCAGGCCCTGTTGGCCGAGCGCCTGCAAGCGGCCCTCGACGCACCGGACAAAGGCCTGCGGCCCAAGCGGGATCCGCAACTGATCAACGATTTCCTCGCCCAGGGCATGGACATCCTGCTGGATGCCGAGAGCCTGTTGCAGCGTTGGCAGGAACACCCCGGCCAAGGCCAGGAACTGAGCGCGCTGCTGGATGAGTTGACCACCCTCGGTGAAGGTGCGCACCTGGCTGAGCTGCATTCGATGGATGAGCTGTGCGAAGCCTTGCTCGACCTCTACGGGGCAGTGGAGGAAAGCAGCCTGGCGGTCAGCGATGAGTTTTTCCAGGAAGCTCAACGGGCTCATGAGGCATTGATCGACATGCTCGACGAGTTGGCCGCCGGGCAGCACGTCCACCCGCAACCCGAGCGGGTGCAGGCCCTGCGTCGCTTGCTCGAAGCCGGCCTCGACCCGTCGGCCACGGGCCTGATCCGCAGCGATGGCAGCCGGACCCTGAGCATCCGCGAACTGGGCGATGCGACGGCCGCCCTGGAGCGCGATGACGCGGCCATGGACGACGACATCACCTCGATCTTCCTCGAAGAGGCCCAGGACATCCTGGAAAGTGCCGCCCAGGCCCTGCAACGCTGGCTGTCCGACCCGGACAACGGCGCGCCACTGTCCTCGCTGCAACGGGACCTGCACACCCTCAAGGGCGGCGCCCGGATGGCCGATGTCCGGCCGGTGAGCGACCTGGCCCAGGAGCTGGAAAACCTTTACGAAGGGTTGGTGGACCGCCGCTACAGCTACAGTGAAGAGCTGGCGCAACTGCTCAACAGCAGCCATGAGCGCCTCGAGTTGCTGCTCGGGCAATTGCAGCAGGGCCAGGCGCTGGGCGACCCCGTTTCGTTGATCGATGCCATCCGCAGGTTCCGCCAGGACAAGCCGAACGCCATCGAGTCGGGCGCAGCGATCCAGGGCGACGGCGCCCCTCATGATCCCGAATTGCTGGAGATCTTCCTCGAGGAGGGCTTCGATATCCTCGACAGCTCCGGCGCGGCGTTGCTGCGCTGGCAGGCCGAGCCGTCGAACCGCCAGGCCGTGGAAACCCTGCTGCGCGACCTGCATACCCTCAAGGGTGGGGCGCGGATGGTGGAAATCGGTCCTATCGGCGATCTGGCGCACGAGCTGGAAAATCTCTATGAAGGCCTCTCGGCGGGCCTGCTGCAACCGACCCCGACGCTGTTCACACTGCTGCAAAGCAGCCATGACCGGCTGGCGCACATGCTCGACGCGGTGCGTGCCGGCCAGCCCTGCCCGCCGGCGGACCGGCTGATCGCACAGATCCAGGCGGTCAACCAGCCCCAGGAAAGCCCCGCGCCCGAAGCCACCGTCGCGCCGGTTCCTGCCCCGGTCCCGGTGCCAGCCAAGCCTGAGCCGGCTGCATCGGGCGAAGGTGCGGACATGGTCAAGGTCTCCGCCGAGCTGCTGGATGACCTGGTGAACCTGGCGGGGGAGGCGTCGATCTTCCGTGGCCGTATCGAACAGCAAGTCAATGACGCCCGCGTGGCCCTGGGCGAGATGGAAACCACCCTGGAGCGCATGCGCGACCAACTGCGGCGACTCGACACCGAAACCCAGGGGCGAATTCTCAGCCGCCAGCAGGTGGAAGCCGAGCGGCTGGGCTATGAGGAGTTCGATCCGTTGGAAATGGACCGTCACTCCCAGCTGCAGCAGCTGTCCCGGGCGCTGTTCGAATCCACCTCGGACTTGCTCGACCTCAAGGAAACCCTCGACCGCAGCAATCACGACGCCGAGAACCTGCTGCAGCAGCAGGGACGGATCAACACCCGGCTCCAGGAAGGTCTGATGCGCACGCGCATGGTGCCGTTCGAGCGCATGCTGCCGCGCCTCAAGCGCATCGTCCGGCAAGTGGCCCAGGAGCTGGGCAAGGACGTGGAGTTCGTGGTCGATAACGCCGAAGGCGAGATGGATCGCAATGTGCTGGAACGCATGGCTGCGCCGCTGGAGCATATGCTGCGCAACGCCGTCGACCACGGCCTGGAACCCGCCGATGTGCGCATCGCCGCAGGCAAGCCGGCGCGGGGACGCATCAGCCTCGACCTGTCCCGCGAGGGTGGCGACATCATATTCGACATCCGCGACGACGGTGCCGGCGTGCCCCTGGAAGCGGTGCGGCGCAAGGCGATCAAGCGTGGACTGCTGGCGCCGGACAGCGACATCAGCGACCGGGATGTCTTACAGTTCATTCTCCAGCCGGGGTTCTCCACGGCGGAAAAAATCACCCAGATCTCCGGGCGCGGCGTCGGCATGGACGTGGTCCACGAAGAAGTCCGGCAACTGGGTGGCAGCATGGTCATCGACTCCACGCCGGGGCAGGGCGTGCATTTCCGCATCCGCCTGCCCTTTACCGTGGCGGTCAACCGGGCGCTGATGGTGCAGTGTCACGAAGACCAGTACGCGATCCCGTTGAACACCATCGAAAGCATCGTTCGGGTGCTGCCGGCCGAGCTGGATGCCTATTATCAACTCGACCCGCCGGTGTACACCTACGCCGGCCAGCGACATGAACTGTGTTACCTGGGCGAACTGCTGAAGACCGGTCCCAGGCCGAAATTACTGGGGCAGAGCCAACCCTTGCCCCTGCTGTTGATGCAATGCAACGAGCGGCATGTGGCGGTGCAGGTGGACGCCACCCTCGGCACCCGGGAAATCGTGGTCAAGAGCCTCGGCCCGCAGTTCTCGGCGGTGCAGGGATTGTCCGGGGCGACGATCCTGGGGGACGGCCGCGTTGTGCTGATCCTGGACCTGCTGGCGCCGATCCGCGCCTTGTCCCATCAGGTGGCGCGTCGCCCGGTACCTGAAGCCGAGGGCGAGCATCAGCGGCCGTTACTGGTGCTGGTGGTGGACGACTCGGTGACGGTCCGCAAGGTCACCAGCCGCCTGCTGGAGCGCCATGGCATGCACGTCCTGACCGCCAAGGACGGGGTGGATGCCATGGCGCTGTTGGCCGAGCATTCGCCGGACCTGATGCTGCTGGACATCGAGATGCCACGCATGGACGGCTTTGAAGTCGCTGCCCAGGTGCGCAACGACCCTCGCCTGGCACACCTGCCCATCATCATGATCACTTCCCGCACCGGCCAGAAACACCGCGATCGCGCCATGGCCCTCGGCGTCAACGATTACCTGGGCAAGCCGTACCAGGAGTCGGTCCTGCTGGACAGCATCGCGCATTGGAGCAAAACCCATGCATGAGCACCTGACCCGCTACCTCACCGGGTTGCTGCTGCCCCTGGCCGACCGTCACCTGATCCTGCCCAACGTGGCCGTGGCCGAGCTGATCGACTACCAGAGCAGCGCCTTCGATATGGATACCCCGCCGTGGTTCCTGGGCTGGGTGAGCTGGCGCGAACGGCAGATCCCGCTACTGAGCTTCGAATCGGCCTGCGGCCAGAAAACCGTGGTCGGCGAGCGCGCGCGCATCGTCGTCCTCAACGCCCTGGGCGGACGGCCGGAGTTGAGGTTCATTGCGCTGTTGGTGCAGGGCATCCCGCGCTCCTACAAGCTCGACAGCCAGCTGAGCTATGTCGACGTGCCGCTGTGCGGTTTGGAGCAGGCGGCGGTGCAAGTGGGCGAACATGTGGCGAAGGTGCCGGATTTGTTGGCGTTGGAGGAGTTGGTGGTGGCTGCGGGATTGGTTCGGCAGCACAAATTCTGAGACATACGAAGTTCCAATGTAGGGTGAGCTTGCCCGTGGGGTGGCCTGATAGCCGTTGACCGGGTGCATATCCATTTCTGCGGTAACGGCCACTTAGGGTTCCGCCCTTACGGCGTCTCACTTTTGAGAAGCGCAAAAGTAAGCAAAACGCTTTATGCCCCACCACTCGGTGCCTCGCTAGGGTTCGGCATGCCCTCACTCCGGCATTGCTCCGTGGGCCCGCCGCGAAGGGCCATCCATGGCCCGGCGCGGCTATCCCGGCATCCATGCCGGGATGCCCACTACGCAATACCTGCGTTCGGCCATCGTGGTTAACGGGGCGCCGAGATCAACGTCCGGCGCGAGGCGGCCTTATAGCCGGCCTGGCTCTTGCGGGCGGTGTTTACCAATCAGACCTGTTTGGGCTGGATCTGTGGGAGCAAAGCTTGCTCGCGAGGCGGCCTTATAGCCGACCTGTTTCGCACGGGTGTACTCAATTCCAATGTGGGAGCAGGCTTGCCCGCGAAGGCGGCGGCACATTCTGCATTGATGCAAGCAGAGCCACCGCCATCGCGAGCAAGCTCGCTCCCACAAGATTGGCGGTGGACACTGATCTTATAAACGACCAAAAAACTGTGTGGGAGCGAGCTTGCTCGCGATGGCGGCCTGACAGCCGACCAAGGTTGTGGGAATGGTCGGACAAACTTTCTGACTCAAGCAGATTTTTCCGACGAGCTCTGGCGGTTGCCGGGTGGGAAGGGCTGTCGCTAACCTTTTCCTGTCGCTGCAAATTCAGCGATCGGGCTTGGAAACCCGAAGTAGACGGCGCAAAAGCGCCCTTCATAACGTATGCTGACGGTCGTTTTTTGACCTTGCTTTCGTTATGGCGGCTGTGCGCGGGAGACCTTCGGGTCTGCCGGGCTCGTTTACCCCGGTTTTCCAACCTGCGTACGGCTGCCACCCATTCGCTTGGAAACGAACGTGGCAGCTCCAACCAGTAAACGGAGTGTCACCCTATGTTCAAGGTCACCCCAATCCCCCCGAAACCGACCCCTCATCAGCCCATGCCGGCCTTGATCCGCAAAAGCTTGATGAAGCCGCCGAACGTGCCCTGAGCTTCTATCTCGACCCCAAACCTCAAACCAAAAAGAAACAACCTCCTGGTCAACTGTTCACTGTCGTGGATGACCTCGACAGCGAATGCCTCCTGGCCAACCTCAGCGAAACCCTCGCCTCCGCCAATGTCATGCTCAACGAGCTGGCTTTCGACCTTGAGGGTTCGCCCCGGCATTTTGCCCTGGGCATCCAGCAGATGATCGAACTCAGTCAGTTGCTGGCCAACCGGGCGCTGGATAATGTCGACCCGCGCTAAAGTTGAACGCGTTCTTGTGGCGAGGGGATTTATCCCCGTTGGGCCGCGCAGCGGCCCCCAAGCCTGAGTTCTCGGAATGTCAGACTGCTCAGGTTACGGCTGCTGCGCAGCCCAGCGGGGACAAACCCCCTCGCGACAGAACTCGAACCAACCACATACCCCTGTCTCTCCCAAAAAGGCCGGGCGCTACGTTTAATGCCAATCCCAACTTGATAAGTCCCAAAAAGGGACCTATCGTTCCCTTTTTGGGACTTATAGCCTTTGCCATGAATCACCTCTCTCTAAGCGATGCGTTGTTCACGGCCACTCAGCAACGGGTCCTGGGCCTGTTGTTCGGTAAACCGGATCAAAGTTTCTATGCCAATGAAATTGCTCGTTGGGCTCAAGTCGGCAAGGGCAGTCTCATGCGGGAGCTGGAGCGTTTGCAAAACTCAGGGATTTTGCTGATGACTCGTCAGGGCAATCAAACCCATTACCAAGCCAATGTGCATTGCCCGATCTACGCGGAACTGTTGGGCATCGTTCAAAAAACCATGGGGATAGCCGAGCCGTTGCGCCAAGCCTTGGAGCCGTTTTCCAGGCAGTTGAGTTGGGCGTTCGTCTACGGCTCCATCGCCAAAGGTCAGGCGAACGCATCCAGTGACATAGATCTCATGCTGATCGGCGAAGGCCTGCACTACAGTGAAGTGATGGAGCGGCTTATGCCCCTGGAGGAGCAACTGGGCCGTCCTCTTAACCCTACGCTCTACTCGCCCCAGGACTGGGCTGCAAAATTTGCGGCGGGTAACAGCTTCGTGGTGCGGGTAGCGCGGCAGGACAAGATCAACTTGCTGGGTGAAGACCCTTTGGAGTCCAAGGATGGGCAAGCAGGAAAGCCTGGAAAATCTGTTACGTAGCGGCAGCCTCAAAGCAGAACCGCCGGATCGCCAGGAATGCGAGGGCTTGATGCGCTCTGCAATGGACCGCCTGACAGATGCGCAAACAGTGTCTCTTTCGTTTGCCAGTCGATTCGACCTGGCGTACAACGCCGCCCATGCCGCCGCCCTCACGGCGCTACGTTTGAGCGGCTATCGTTCGGACAAACGTTATCTGGTCTTTCAGTGTCTGGTTCATACGGCGGATGTCACCAAAGTACAGGTCCGGCTATTGGCCCTGTGCCACGAGCGACGCAACCTTGCCGAGTACGAAGGCTATATGGATGAAGATGATGCGCTTCTTACCCAACTGATTGAGAGTGCGGTAGAACTGCTCGAACGGGTCCGGCAATTGATGAGTATGAGTTGACTCATGGTGGTCGCCGCAAACTTCCAATCCATTCCCCTGTGGGAGCGAGCTTGCTCGCGATAGCGGCAGAACCGTCAGCAGTGATATTGCCTGCACACCGCCATCGCGAGCTCGCTTCAACAGGGGGTGGACAGCTTGACACATCGCCCGGCTGAGCGGGGCGGCAGGAGCCAAAGCCGGTCGGGTGATGTATTGCGAGCCTGCTATTGCGCTTCCGCAGATTAGGCCACCATCTTGACCCTGATGTTATCGATTTCAAATTCGTAGAGCGTTCCGGCATGCTCCTTACCGACACGCAGGCCTAGCAGCATCTCTCGATTGTTAGGTGTGAAGGGAAAAGCAAACGTTTCTGAATCCTGCCACTCTTCGCCAGGTGTGCCAGGATGTACCAACGTGCCAGCCCAAATCTGATGCTTATCGTTGGTCATCGCAATCTGAATATAGTGAGGCACCTCCTGTTTGAAGCGATAACGGTAAGTCACTAGAAACATATTCCCCATCAACCTAGGATCGATATTAAAGATCTTGCGCAGACTTGGTTTGAACGTAAAAAGTTCACGCCCCTCGATTTTTCCAGACCAGAAACTGTTCTTGCCTTCAGTCACAATTCTTGCGTCGACTGCCCCATCTCCATCAACCCACTTGTTCCTGTCTTCCCTATCGAATGTGGTGAGATCTTCGTATTCCATAAACGCCTCCAAAATATCGGGTGAGGTTACAGGTGCATCGGCCTTGTTCCTGAAAGGCTGCACAGCCTATTCAGCCCTGCAAACGGCAAATCAGCTACTGTCAGGACTGACAGGTCTGATCGGTTATTCGACCGACGGTTTTGCATTGGATGGGGCTGTTTCAAGGTCGCATCGCACCCAATGGAGCAGTGCGACATTTCGTGTCCGCTAGCTCACTGTTGACTGATCCACCGCCATCGCGAGCAAGCTCGCTCCCACAGGGGACTGGACCCGTTTTCCCCATCGTTACTCCAACCGTAACGATCCACCGCTGAGCTTGATTGATGCATCTGCCACGACGCTCCTAATGTGACCCCCACGACAGCGAACCCGTGGAGTGGTCATGACAACAACAATATCCCCCGACTCGCGCTGGACGCGGCGGCGCGGCGAAAAGCAGCGGCGTCTCGAGCTGGTGAAGGGGCTTGCCGACGGTGTGGTGTTGCCCACCGACAAAATCGTCGCGGCGCTGGAGGCGTTGATCCTGCCGGGCGATCGCGTGGTACTGGAGGGCAATAACCAGAAGCAGGCGGACTTTCTGTCGCGCTCTCTGGCCAGAGTCGATCCGGCGAAGCTGCACGACCTGCACATGATCATGCCCAGCGTCGGCCGTTCCGAGCACCTCGATCTGTTCGAACGAGGTATCGCCCGAAAGCTGGATTTCTCCTTCGCCGGCACCCAGAGCCTGCGCATCAGCCAGTTGCTGGAAGACGGCCTGCTGGAAATCGGCGCCATCCACACCTACATCGAGCTGTATGCGCGACTGGTGGTGGACCTGATCCCCAACGTGGTGCTCTCGGCCGGTTTCATGGCTGACCGCGCCGGCAATATCTACACCGGCCCCAGCACCGAAGACACCCCGGCATTGATCGAGCCGGCGGCCTTCAGCGACGGCATTGTCATTGTCCAGGTCAACCAGTTGGTGGACGACGTCAGCGACCTGCCGCGAGTCGATATCCCGGCGTCCTGGGTCGATTTTGTGGTGGTGGCCGACAAGCCGTTCTACATCGAGCCGCTGTTCACCCGCGACCCACGGCACATCAAGCCTGTTCATGTGTTGATGGCGATGATGGCGATCCGTGGCATCTATGAAAAACACAACGTCCAGTCCCTCAACCACGGCATCGGTTTCAACACCGCCGCCATCGAACTGATCCTGCCGACCTACGGCGAGTCCCTCGGCCTGAAGGGCAAGATCTGCCGTAACTGGACCCTCAATCCTCACCCCACCCTGATTCCGGCCATCGAAAGCGGTTGGGTCGAAAGCGTGCATTGCTTCGGCACCGAGCTGGGCATGGAAAACTATATCGCTGCGCGACCGGATGTGTTCTTCACCGGCCACGACGGCTCGCTGCGTTCCAACCGCATGGTCTGCCAACTGGCCGGGCAATACGCGGTGGACCTGTTCATCGGCGCGACGCTGCAAGTGGACGGCGACGGCCATTCCTCAACGGTGACCCGCGGCCGGTTGGCCGGGTTCGGTGGTGCGCCGAACATGGGCCATGATCCGCGTGGTCGCCGCCACGGCACGCCGGCCTGGCTCGATATGCGCCACGGCGATGGCGAGGCACCGTTGCTCGAACGCGGCAAGAAACTGGTGGTGCAGATGGTCGAGACGTTCCAGGAGGGCGGCAAGCCGACCTTCGTCGAGACCCTGGACGCGGTGGACGTGGCGAAGAAAGCCGGCATGCCTCTGGCGCCGATCATGATCTATGGCGATGACGTGACCCATCTGCTCACCGAAGAAGGCATCGCCTACCTGTACAAGGCTCGCTCCCTGCAAGAGCGTCAGGCGATGATCGCAGCCGTGGCCGGGGTCACCGCCATCGGCCTGCGCCACGACCCGAAAGACACCGCGCGCCTGCGTCGCGAAGGGTTGGTCGCCTTGCCCGAAGACCTCGGCATCCGTCGCACCGACGCCACCCGCGAGTTGCTCGCAGCCAAGAGCGTGGCCGACCTGGTGCAATGGTCCGGTGGCCTCTACAACCCGCCCGCCAAGTTCAGGAGCTGGTAAATGCACGCACTCGACTGGCAACCCAAGACACTTTCGCTACCTGAGCGTCTTGCCGATCTGGCGGTGGACGCGCTGATCGACGAGGCCGACCTGTCACCCAAGCCGGCCCTGGTGGATCGGCGCGGCAATGGCGCCCATACCGACCTGCACCTGGGGTTGATGCATGCTTCGGCGCTGTCGCTGTGGCCGTTCTTCAAGGAAATGGCCGAAGCCGCCATCGATTGCGGCGAGGTCGGCCTGACCCTGCGCGAAGCCCTCGGGCAGATCGGGCGGGACGGTGAAACGGCGATGCTCGCCACCACGGGCGGCGTGAACACCCATCGTGGCGCGATCTGGGCCTTGGGCCTGTTGGTCGCTGCGACGGCGCTGGAGCCCGGTTCCAATGGGCCGGGCGCAGTCACGCTCAGGGCCGCCCGCCTGGCCTTGCTCGACGATCGCTACGCGCCCAGGCCGTTGAGCCATGGTGCTCAAGTAGCCCAGCGCTACGGCGTGCGCGGGGCTCGGGAGGAGGCGCAACTGGCTTTCCCAGCCGTCACTGGCCTGGGCCTGCCGCAACTCAAGCGCAGTCGCGCAGCAGGAACCGGCGAGCAGAACGCCCGGCTCGATGCCTTGCTGGCGATCATGACCACCCTGGCCGACACCTGCGTGCTCTATCGCGCTGGCGAGTCGGGCCTGCGGGCCATGCAGCAGGGTGCCCGGGCGGTGCTCGATGCCGGGGGCAGCGCGAGCCTGGGTGGCCGTCGCCAGTTGCATCGGCTGGATCAACAATTGATTGCGTTGAATGCCTCGCCGGGGGGCGCAGCGGACCTGCTGGCCGCCTGCCTGTTCCTTGACCGCATCGAGCGCGGCGATGGCTTCTACCGGGGAGTGTGCTGATGGAAACCTTATCCTTTGAATTCCCCGCCGGGCAGCCGCCACGGGGCCGCGCGCTGGTGGGCTGTGTCGGTTCCGGCGACCTGGAGGTGCTGATCGAGCCCGGGATGGCGGGCAAGCTGACCATCCAGGTGCAGACCTCGGTCAACGGTAGCGGGCAACGCTGGCAGCACCTGTTCGCTCGCATGTTCGACGGCCAGATGCCGCCAGCGATGACAATCGACATCCATGACTTCGGCGCGACGCCTGGTGTGGTACGCCTGCGCCTGGAACAGGGCTTCGAGGAGATCGGCCATGAGTGACAGCGCAGCGTTGCTGAATAAACACAGTTTCGTCGAACTTGGTGCCCGGCAACGGGCCAAGGCCCTGCTCGATGACGGTACGTTCCGTGAACTGCTCGACCCGTTCCAGCGAATCATGTCGCCGTGGCTGCTGCGCCAGGATGTGGTGCCGCAAAGCGACGATGGCGTGGTGATCGCCAAGGGTTGCCTCGATGGCCTGCCGGTGGTGATCGCCGCCATCGAAGGCGCGTTCCAGGGCGGCAGCCTCGGCGAGGTCGGCGGGGCGAAAATCGCCGGTGCGCTGGAGCTGGCGGCCGAAGACAACCGCAAGGGCATCCCGACTCGCGCGGTGCTGCTGCTGGAAACCGGTGGCGTGCGTTTGCAGGAGGCCAACCTCGGGCTGGCTGCCATTGCCGAGATCCATTCGGCGATTGTCGACCTGCGCCAGTACCAGCCGGTGGTGGGTGTGGTGGCCGGCAGCGTCGGTTGTTTTGGCGGCATGTCCATCGCCGCCGGGTTGTGCAGCTACCTGCTGGTGACCCAGGAAGCGCGGCTGGGCCTCAATGGCCCGCAAGTGATCGAGCAGGAAGCGGGGATCGATGAATACGACTCTCGCGACCGGCCGTTCATCTGGAGCCTGACCGGCGGCGAACAGCGTTTCGCCACGGGCCTGGTAGACCGTTACGTGGCCGATGATGTGGCGCAGATTCGCCAGCAGGTCGGTCAGCTGCTGCACCTGGGAGTGCCCGCCGAATACCGCAGCGGCCAGGCCGAGCTGTTCCTGCAACGCCTGGCGCGGCTGGACACTGAAGTGCAAATCGAGCCGGCGGCGGTTCGTCAGCTGTATCAGGGAGAACGCCCATGAGTTCGTATTCATTGAGAGGCTTGCGCTGGTTCGAGGCCCTGAGTGGCGGTGCCGAGCCGCTACAAGGCCTGCCTGCTTCATTGAAAGTGGCCGATGTCAGGCTGGCTGGGCATGACGTTCGCCTGCTGGCGGTGGTGGCCGATCCCGACAGTCGCTTTCCCCGTGCTCGCAGCGGTGAAGTCGGTTTGCTGGAGGGCTGGGGGCTGGCCAAGGCAGTGGATGACGCCATCGCCGCGGACCGCGATGCGTCCGGCAAGCGTGCCTTGGTCGCCATTGTCGACGTGCCCAGCCAGGCCTATGGCCGGCGCGAAGAAGCCCTTGGCATTCATCAGGCCCTGGCGGGGGCGGCGGACAGCTATGCCCGTGCCCGGTTGGCCGGGCATCCGGTGATCGGCCTGCTGGTGGGCAAGGCAATGTCCGGAGCCTTCCTGGCCCACGGTTATCAGGCCAACCGGCTGATCGCCCTGCGCGATCCGGGGGTGATGGTCCATGCCATGGGCAAGGCATCCGCGGCGCGGGTGACGCTGCGCAGCGTCGAAGAGCTGGAAGCCCTGGCCGCCAGCGTGCCGCCTATGGCCTATGACATCGACAGCTACGCCAGCCTGGGGCTGTTGTGGGAAACCCTGGAAGTCGAGCGTATCGAACAGCCATCGGCGGCCGATCTGGCGCGGGTGAGCGATTGCCTGCAGCAGGCGATCAATGATCTTGCCGGTGCGCCTCGAGACTTGAGCAGCCGTCTGGGGGCGCCTCATCGGGCGGCCTCCAGTATGGTTCGCCAGTTGTTGAGAGCGCAGTGGTGAGCCACCTCATGGCCCACGACCTGCTCTGGGGGATGACCCCGCAGCGGTTGCCTGCGGATGCACCAGCCTGGGTTGTCGAGATCCTGGGCCTCGGGCAGCCGGTGGTGGTGCGCAGGGCGACGAGCGCTGCGGGATACGTCGCGGTAGGCGTGCGCGGGCAATCCCGGGAGCAACGTTATGCCACGACTATGCCGGTGGCGGCGATCCAACGCCGGGTGCGCCCCGAGGACCTGTGTCACATCGAAAGCCGTCGCGACCTGCCTGCCTTGCAGGCACTGTCCCGACTGCGTCCGTTGCTCGACGCCAGCGGTTGGACCTGGGGCATCGGTGGTAGCGCCGGGTTCGAGCTCGCCAGCGGCGTCGAGGCATTGCATGAGGGCAGCGACCTGGATTTGATCCTGCGCACACCAAGCCCCTTGGATCGCCTTCGGGCCAGGGAACTACTGGCGCAACTGGACGGCTCGGCATGCACCGTGGACATGCAATTGCAGACCCCCTGCGGTGCCGTCGCCTTGCGCGAGTGGGCGGGCGTGTCGCGCCGGGTCTTGCTCAAGGATGACGTTCAGGCACGGCTGGTGAGCGATCCCTGGCAGTCGACGCGGGAGCAGGTCGCATGAGCAGCCTGTTGGTGTTTCCCGGCCAAGGTGCGCAACGAGCCGGCATGCTCCACGGGCTGTCGCCGCAAGTCTTGGATGAGGCGAGTGATGCCCTCGGCGAAGACGTGTTGCAACTGGACAATGCCGAGGCGTTGCAATCGACCCGCGCCGTGCAACTGTGCCTGTTGATCGCCGGCGTGGCGGCTTCCCGGCGCTTGCTGGAGCAGGCGCCTGCGCCGGACTACGTGGCGGGGCTTTCCATCGGTGCCTATCCGGCGGCGGTGGTGGCCGGTGCGCTGGGGTTCGAGGATGCGTTGCGGCTGGTCAGCCTGCGCGGCGAGCTGATGCAACAGGCGTTTCCCCAAGGCTATGGCATGACCGCCATCATCGGCCTGGACCTCGCCGCGGTGGAGGCATTACTGGCAAGGGTACACAGCGAGCGGACACCGGTTTACCTGGGCAATATCAATGCCGACAACCAGGTGGTCATCGCCGGCAGCGACGAGGCCATGAGTATCGTTGCCCGGGAGGCGCGAAGCCAGGGAGCCGCCAAGGCATGTCGTCTGGCGGTAAGCGTGCCGTCCCACTGCCCGCTGTTGGAGGCGCCGGCCCGCGCCCTGGCCCAGGCCTTCGCCGACGTACCCTTGAAAGCGCCCAGCCTGGGTTATCTCAGCGGCAGTCGCGCCCGGCCGATGGCCAATATCGAGGCCTTGCGCGACGACCTGGCGTTCAACATGTGCCGCGTCGTCGATTGGCGCGGCACGGTGCAAAGCGCCTACGAGCGAGGCGTGCGGCTACAGATCGAACTGCCACCCGGCGCGGTGCTCACCGGCCTGGCGCGCCGGGTGTTCGAGCAGGGCACTGTCATTGCTTTCGACGGGGCTCGGCTCGATACCTTGCAGGCGCTACTGCGTGAGGAGGGCCGCCGCCGACCCTAGACACCGACTCAAGCTGGCGAAGCACAAAAACAACAACTTCGACGATGCACTTTGAGGATTACAACAATGATTATCTACGGTGTGGCATTTCTGGCTTTTTGTACCCTGGCGGGCATCTTCATTGGTGAGCTACTGGGTAAATTGATTGGTGTGCCGGCCAACGTCGGTGGCGTCGGCATTGCGATGCTGCTGTTGATCGGCCTGGGCAGTTACCTGAGCAAACACGGCTTTTTCAAAGGCAAGACCGAAGCCGGCGTCGAGTTCTGGAGTGCGGTCTACATTCCCATCGTGGTGGCCATGGCGGCCCAGCAGAATGTCTACGGAGCGCTCAAGGGGGGGGCGATGGCGGTACTGGCGGGCACCCTGGCCGTGGTGATCGGCTTCGCGATGGTGCCGGTGCTGGTGCGCATTGGCAACAAGGGGCCTGAAGCCAACGTTTCCGTCAAGACGCTCGGGTGATCGCCATGTACGAATCCATGATGAAGGTGATTACCGGGTACGGTCTGATCAGCGGTTTTGCGATTGTCGGCATCACGATGTGGGTGTCGTACTGGATCAGCGACACGTTCACCAGGGGCCGCCTGCACGGCTCGGCCATTGCGATCCTGCTCGGCCTGGTGCTGTCGTACATAGGCGGTGCAATGACCGGTGGACAGAAGGGCGTGGTGGACATCCCGCTGTTATCGGGGATCGGGTTGCTGGGTGGAGCGATGCTGCGGGACTTCGCCATTGTCGCCACGGCGTTCGGCGTGAGTGTCGAGGAACTCAAGCGCGCCGGTTTCGTCGGCGTCCTTGCGCTGTTCGTCGGGGTGGCCACCTCATTCATCGCCGGCGTCGGCGTGGCGATGGCTTTCGGGTACACCGATGCGATAAGCCTGACCACCATCGGTGCCGGCGCGGTGACCTACATCGTCGGCCCCGTTACCGGCGCCGCCATTGGTGCCAGTTCCGAAGTGATGGCCTTGTCCATCGCCGCAGGCCTGATCAAGGCGATCCTGGTCATGGTGGCGACGCCTTTCGTGGCGCCCCTGATCGGTCTGAACAATCCCCGCAGCGCGGTGATCTTCGGCGGCCTGATGGGCACTTCCAGTGGCGTGGCCGGCGGCCTGGCCGCCACGGATCCGAAGCTGGTGCCCTATGGCTGCCTGACGGCGGCGTTCTATACGGCCCTTGGATGCCTGCTGGGGCCTTCGTTGCTGTTTCTGGTCATGCGGGGATTGATGGGGTAGGGCTTTGGATTTTCGCTGAGCGGGCAGCCCTTGTTGCGAGCAAGCTCGTTCCCACATTGGATCGGCGTTCACATATTCCTTGTGGGAACGAGCTTGCTCGCGATGGGGGACGGCGCGATTTCAGGCCTGGCGATTGGCATACATCCGGCACTCGGCCAATAGCGCCAACAGGTTCGGATCGCGCTCCTTGGCCTTGAGGAACACCAGGCCGATATGTTGCTGCAACCGGTACTTTTCCTGCAAAGGGATCAGCTTCACCCGGTTTTCGTATACCGCTGCGATCCGCCCCGGCAGCAAGGCGTAGCCCACGCCCGAACTGACCATGCTCAACAGGGTGAAGATATCGTTGACCTGCATCGCCACCTTCGGCTCGAAGCCCGCCTGCCTGAACACCCGCACCCCGTCCTGATGAGTGGCGAAACCCTGGGTCAAGGTGATGAACGTCTCGTCGCGCACCTCGGCCAGATCGACTTCGCTGCGTTGGGCAAAGGGAGAATCCGCTGGCGTAGCAAGAAAGATGTCGTCGCAAAACAGCTCGATATGTTCGCAGTCGGGGTCGTTCACGCTGTCGTCCAAGGAGATCAGGATCGCGTCCACCTCCATGTTCTTGAGCTTGTACAACAGGTCGATGTTCGAGCCCAGGATCAGGTCGATATTGAGTTCACTGCGACGGATCTTCAGGCCCATGATCAACTGCGGGACGGTCTTGACCGTCAACGAATACAGCGAACCAAGCTTGAAGCGCTCGGCGGAGAACCCGGCGGCCTCGCGGGTCAGGCGCACGCTGTCGACCACATCCTGGATCAGTTTCTGTGCCCGCTCCTCCAGTACATAGGCACTCTCCAGCGGCGTGAGGTTGCGCCCCTCATGCTTGAACAGCGGACAACGCAGGGCGCTTTCCAGGGAATGAATGGCCCGGTGCACACTGACATTGCTGGTCTGCAGCTCGGCCGCCGCCCGGGCCAGGTTGCCGGTGCGCATGAAGGCCAGGAACACCTCGAGTTTCTTCAGGGTCAATTCTTCGTCGATCAGCATGGGGCGGACTCTTATTCGTATCGCCTGATTGTGCCCCAATTGGCTTCTTTTTAGAGGGAGTCTGTGTGGCGCGGGGATTTATCCCCTCGCCACAGGGGTTCCAACCGGTCCAGACAGCTCGGGCCCAGGGGGAAGCAGCAAACCATTGCACTTTGCAGCGCCAGGCCTGAGCCTTGGCGTCTGTTTTGGAATGTGAGGGGGGATTGGATGTATCACGGGGAACGACTCAACGCCTGGACGCACCTGGTGGGGGCGGTGGCAGCGTTCATCGGTGCGGTGTGGTTGCTGGTGATCGCCGGAATGGCCGGCGATCCCTGGAAGATCGTCAGCGTGGCGATCTATGGCTTTACCTTGCTGGTGCTGTACAGCGCCTCGACCGTCTACCACAGCGTGCGCGGGCGCAAGAAAGCGATCATGCAGAAGGTCGATCATTTTTCGATCTACCTGCTGATCGCTGGCAGTTACACACCCTTTTGCCTGGTGACCCTGCGCGGGCCATGGGGCTGGACCTTGTTCGGGATTGTCTGGGGGCTGGCGCTGATCGGGATCCTGCAGGAGATCAAGCCGCGCTCCGAGGCACGGATCCTGTCCATCGTGATCTATGCCGTGATGGGCTGGATCGTGCTGGTGGCGGTCAAGCCGTTGTTGGCGGCCCTGGGCGGTGCCGGATTCGCCTGGCTGGCCTCGGGTGGAGTGTTGTACACCGTGGGCATTATCTTTTTCGCCCTCGACAGCCGGCTGCGGCATGCCCATGGCATCTGGCACCTGTTCGTGATTGCCGGAAGCCTGCTGCATTTCGTGGCGATCCTGTTCTACGTGCTCTAGGTCCTGTACGAAGTGTCTTGAGACGAGCCCGAGGGGCAAGGCTTTTCGCACAGGGCCTAGGACAAACGATCCAGCTGCTCCTGCGCCCGAGTGGCGAAAATCTCCAGCAGCGCGCCCAGGGCATGTGCCGGCGCCTCGTTGGCCCGGGTCACGGCATACAGCGAAATGGGCAGCGCTGGCGACAGCGGCCGGATGGCCGTGCGACTGGCCGAAGCGCCCAGGGCCGTGAACGGATCGATCACCGCCAAGCCGGTGCCGGCCTCCACCATGGCCCGGGCCAGGGAATAGGTCTGCACGGCGATGCTGACACGTGGTGGCGGCTGGACGGCTTCGAGGTAGTTGTCCAACCGGGCTGACAACGGGTCGGCGCTGGACAGGCCGATCAGCGGCGCGCCTGCCAGCTCCTGCAGCGGCATTGGCCTGCCCAGCGCCGCCTCGGCCCAATGTCCTTTCGGTGCCAGGGCCACCAGCACGCCGCTGGCCAGGACCTGGGCCTTGAGTCCGGGATGATCGGGCGGTTGCAGGGTCAGGGCGACATCGATTTCGCGCATCAGCAGGTTCTGCACCAGTTCGCGGCTGTGGGCGCTGGACAATTCACAGGCGATGTCCGGGTAGCGGCCGGTCCACTGGTGGATCGCGGTGGGCAACAACGACAGGGCCAGGGCCGGCGTCGCACCGATGCGCAAGCGCTGGCCGGGCGCGCGACGCAGGCTCTGGGCCAGCCGACGGACGCCCTGCAGGCTCTCGCTGACCTTGTCGACTTCACGTTCCAGTTCCAGCGCTTCGGGCGTGGGCTGCAGTTTGCCGCGCACTCGCAGGAACAGGGCAAACCCCAGTTGCTGCTCGGCGTGCTGCAAGACCTTGGTCACCGCCGGCTGGGATACGTGCAGCAATTGCGCGGCGCCGCTGATGGTGCCGGCCTGGCGGATGGCCTGGAAAATCTCGATGTGGCGAAGGCGCATGGCGAGCCCATAACCTTTGTCTATAGGTGGTCCATCTTTATTCATTGTCCCGACCCTGTCACCTGCTCCTACTCTCGGGCCATTGGAAACCGGGGCGAGATAGATATGGTTCAGCGGGTTTGTATCATCGGGGGCGGAGTGATCGGGTTGGCGACAGCCTACGCACTGGTGCGCGATGGCATCGACGTGACGCTGGTGGAGGCGCGGGAGACGCTGGGTCGTGAAACCAGTTTCGCCAATGGCGGCCAGTTGTCCTACCGCTACGTCGCGCCCCTGGCGGATGCCGGCGTGCCCTGGCAGGCGCTGGGCTGGATGCTGCGCGGTGATTCGCCGCTCAGGCTGCGACCGCGCCTGGACCCGGCGCAGTGGCGCTGGATGGCCTCGTTCCTGGCCGCCTGCCGGACGTCGATCAACCGTCGCAACGGTGGCCACCTGTTGCGCCTGGCGCTGTTGAGCCAGGCCACGTTGCAGGGCTGGCGCGAGGAGGATCACCTCGACGGTTTCCACTGGCGACGCAACGGCAAGCTGGTGACATTTCGCAATGGCGGACATTTCCAGCGCGCTCGCCAACGGATAACGCAGACGGCCTGTCAGCAGGTGCTGGACGCTGCCGAATGCGCGCGCCTGGAGCCGGCACTGAGCGGCGTGCCCTACGTGGGCGGCATCTACACACCGGATGAGGAAGTCGCTGACTGCCATGCCTTCTGCCTGAGACTGGCGGAGCGTTTGCGCTCATCGGGGCGCTGCGAGTTCCTGCTGGGCCGACCGGTGACCGGCATTCGCCATGCCGGCGACCGGGTGCAGGCCCTCGAGCGGGGTGGGCAATGGCTGCCGGTGGACAACCTGGTGATCGCCGCCGGCCACCGCAGTGGGGCGCTGGGGTTGCCGGGAGTGCCGATGCCCCTTTATCCGCTCAAGGGCTATAGCCTGACCGTGCCGATCGGCGCGCAGCATCGGGCGCCAGAATTGAGCATCACCGATTACGACCGCAAGGTGGTCTACGCTCGCATCGGTGAGCGATTGCGGGTGGCGGCCATGGTGGACATCGTCGGCTTCGACCCGGCGCCGGATCCCCGGCGCCTGGCCCTGATCAGGCGCCAGGCCCGGGAAACCTTCCCCCGGGCCGGCGACTACGAGCACGCCATCGAGTGGGCCGGCATGCGCCCGGCCACGCCCAGTGGCGTGCCGCTGATCGGGGCCACCCGCTACCGCAACCTGTGGCTCAACCTCGGCCATGGCGCGCTGGGTTTCACCCTGGCGTGCGGCAGTGCTCGCCTGCTCAGCGAACTGATTCGCCAGCGCACACCGTCCATCGATTTGCAGGGCCTCACGCCCCGCGCCGCCTGACCCACCCGCAACGGAGAATAACAATGCGAAAAATCACGTTGATCGGCTGCACCCTGAGCCTGCTGTTGGGCGTCCAGGCCCAGGCCACGCAAGCGCCTTCGGGCACCCTGGAAAAGATCGCCAGCAGCCAAGGCATCACCCTGGGCTATCGCGATGCATCGGTGCCGTTTTCCTACATAGGCGACAGCAGCGGTAAACCCATGGGGTATTCGGTGGAACTGGCGAACAGGATCGTCGAGCGCATCAAGACACAGCTGGGGTTGTCGCGACTGGACGTGAAGTACAACCTGGTCACGTCCCAGACCCGTATCCCGCTGGTGCAGAACGGCACTGTGGATCTGGAATGCGGCTCCACCGGGGTCACCGCCGAGCGGCAGAAGCAGGTGGCCTTCTCCTACGGCTTCATCTACGTCAAGGGCCAGTTGCTGACGGCCAGGGACAGTGGCATCCAGCGTTTCGCCGACCTGCGCGGCAAGAACGTGGTCACCACCGCCGGCACCACCAACGAACGTTTCCTGAAAAACTACAACCAGGATAACAAGGCCGAGATGTTCGTCATCAGCGCCAAGGACCATGGCGAAGCGTTCCAGATGCTGGAGACGGGCCGGGCGGCGGCGTTCTACATGGACGATGCGCTGCTGTACGGTGAACGGGCCAAGGCCCGCGATCCGCACAAGTGGGTGGTGGTGGGAGAAGAGCAATCGCGGGAAATCTACAGCTGCATGGTGCGCAAGGACGATCCGCAATTCCTGGCCCTGGTCAACGCGACCCTGGGGGACTTGTACAAGTCAGGCGAGATCAACGCCATCTACGACCGCTGGTTCCAGCAACCGATTCCGCCCAAGGGCCTGAACCTGGAATTCCCGATGACCAATGAGTTGAAGGCGATTATTGCCAGGCCGACCAGTGATCCGGTGCAGTAGGTCGTCCGGATCCCCACGGCTCCACTGTGACTGATCGTTCCCACGCTGGCGCCCGGGAACGCCGCCAGGGAGGCCCCGCGTTCCGCTTCTGGAACGTGGCCCAGAGCCTTGCGGGATGCATTCCCACGTAGAGCGTGGGCGATCGACAGAGGTCTGTCAGAAGTCCCCCCACAACTGCTGTGCCACCGCAAGGGCCACCACCGGCGCGGTTTCGGTGCGCAGCACGCGGGGGCCGAGGCGGGCGGCGTGGTAGCCGGCGGTCTTGGCTTGTTCGACTTCGGCATCCGACAGGCCGCCCTCGGGGCCGATCAGGAATGCCAGTGCCTGCGGTCTGGCGTGGCTGACCAGCGGCTCGGCTACCGGGTGCAGGACCAGCTTCAGTTCGGCCGCGGTCTGCTTCAGCCAATCGGCCAGCAGCAGCGGTGGATGGATCACCGGCACGGTGGAGCGCCCGCACTGCTCGCAAGCGCTGATCGCCACCTGGCGCCAGTGCAGCAGGCGCTTGTCGGCGCGTTCGTCCTTGAGGCGCACTTCGCAGCGCTCGCTGAAAATCGGCGTGATCTCGCTGACCCCCAGTTCCGTGGCTTTCTGAATGGCCCAATCCATGCGCTCGCCCCGGGACAAGCCCTGGCCAAGGTGAATATGCAACGGTGACTCCACCTGGCCGGCGAATTGTTCGTCCAATTGCACCCGCACGCGTTTCTTGCCGACTTCCACCAGGGTGCCGCGAAATTCCTGACCGGAGCCGTCGAACACCTGCAGCGCATCGCCTTCGGCCATGCGCAGCACCCTGCCGATGTAGTGGGCCTGGGCTTCGGGCAGTTCGTGGTCACCGAGGCTCAAGGGGGAGTCGATGAAGAAGCGGGACAGTCTCATTTCGAATCTCTGCAAAAGTTAACGGTGCCATGGGGGCGGCACCTGTGGCGAGGGGATTCATCCCCTCGCCACCACGGTGTTCTCGCCAATGGAATCGAGGGCTCAGCCCGGGTCACGGAACCCAGGGTGGAAGTCCTTGGGCACCGCCACGCTGACCGTGTCCCGGGTGGCGATGTCGATGCCTTCGCTGGCGACCTGCGCCAGGAAATCGATCTGCTCCGGGGTGATGACATACGGCGGCAGGAAATACACCACGCTGCCCAGCGGACGCAGCAACGCACCGCGCTCCAGGGCATGCTGGAACACTGTCAGGCCGCGCCGCTCCTGCCATGGGTAGGCGGTCTTGCTGGCCTTGTCCTTGACCATCTCGATGGCCAGCACCATGCCGGTCTGGCGTACTTCGGCCACGTTCGGGTGGTCGGCCAGGTGCGCGGTGGCACTCGCCATGCGCTGGGCCAGCACCTTGTTGTTTTCGATGACGTTGTCTTCTTCGAAGATGTCCAGCGTCGCCAGGGCAGCCGCGCAGGCCAGGGGGTTGCCCGTGTAGCTGTGGGAATGCAGGAAGGCGCGCAGGGTCGGGTAGTCGTCGTAGAAGGCGCCGTAGACGTCGTCGGTGGTAAGACACGCCGCCAATGGCAGGTAGCCGCCGGTCAGGGCCTTGGACAGGCAGAGGAAGTCCGGGGTGATACCGGCCTGTTCACAGGCGAACATCGTCCCGGTACGGCCGAAGCCGACGGCGATCTCGTCGTGGATCAAGTGGACGCCATAACGATCGCACGCTTCGCGCAGCAGCTTCAGGTACACCGGGTGATACATGCGCATGCCGCCGGCGCCCTGAATCAGCGGCTCGACAATCACCGCGGCCACGCTGTCGTGGTGCTCGGCGAGGGTCTGTTCCATGGCGGCGAACATTGCCCGTGAATGTGCTTCCCAGCTCATGCCCTCGGGCCTGTGATAGCAGTCGGGGCTCGGCACCTTGAGGGTGTCCAGCAGCAATGCCTTGTAGGTTTCGGTGAACAGCGGCACATCGCCCACCGACATCGCCGCGATGGTTTCGCCGTGGTAGCTGTTGCTCAGGGTCACGAAGCGCTTCTTGCCGGGCTGGCCACGATTGACCCAGTAGTGAAAGCTCATCTTCATCGCCACTTCGATGCAGGACGAGCCGTTATCGGCGTAGAAGCACCGCGTCAGGCCTTCAGGTGTCATGCCCACCAGGCGTTCGGACAGCTCGATCACCGGCTGATGGCTGAAACCGGCGAGAATCACATGCTCCAGCTGATCGACCTGATCCTTGATCCGCTGATTGATCCGTGGATTGGCATGGCCGAATACATTGACCCACCAGGAGCTGACGGCGTCGAGGTATCGCTTGCCTTCGAAGTCTTCCAGCCACACGCCCTCACCACGCTTGATGGGGATCAGCGGCAGTCGTTCGTGGTCTTTCATCTGGGTGCAGGGATGCCACAGCACCGCGAGATCGCGTTGCATCCACTGGTTATTCAGGCCCATGTACAGTCTCCTCGAGGCGGCTCGCGGCGGGCGCGGGCAAAACAATCGGGCAAGCCTATGCAATGGCGGCCCTGCGGACAACCCATTGTGTCGTTGCCGCTACTTTGTGCGAGGCGATAGACGCCGCTGGCGGCGCTTTGATGGCTGACGTATTCTTCGCCGTTCTCTGAGCCGGCTGGCTCGTAAACAGAAGTTTTCCCTGGTTTTTATTCCGGAGTTTGCAGAATGTCTGCTGGTTGGCTGCGCGCGTGTGCGTTGATGATGCTGGTGATGGTGGGGCTGGGCAGCGTTTCGGCGTCGGCCAAGGATAAACAACCGACGGCCATCGTCATCGGCGGCGGCCTGGCGGGGTTGACCGCAGCTTATGAACTGCAGAACAAAGGCTGGGGCGTGACGCTGCTGGAGGCCCGGCCGAGCCTGGGCGGTCGTTCGGGCATGGCCACCAGCGAGTGGATCGGCAACGACAAGACCCAACCGGTGCTGAACAACTACGTGTCGACCTTCAAGCTGGGCACCACGCCGGCACCCGAATTCGTGCGCACTCCCAGCTACCTGATCGACGGCACTTATTTCACCGCTGCGGACCTTGCGACCAAGCAGCCGGCCACCGCCGAAGCCCTCAAGCGCTACGAGAGCACCCTGGACGACCTGGCGCGCTCCATCGAAGATCCACAAAACCCGACGGCCACCAGTACGTTGCATTCCCTGGACCAGATCACCGTGTCCAACTGGCTCGACCGACTGCAGTTGCCGGCCACCGCGCGGCAGTTGGTGAACCAGCAGATCCGTACTCGCTATGACGAACCGTCGCGCCTGTCCCTGCTGTATTTCGCCCAGCAGACCCGGGTCTATCGCGGTGTCTCCGACCGTGACCTGCGCGCATCGCGCCTGTTGGGCGGTAGCCCGGTACTGGCCCAGGCCTTCGTCAAGCAGCTGAAAACCATCAAGACCAACTCGCCCGTATCGGCGATTTCCCAGGACAAGGATGGCGTGACCGTCAAGGTCGGCAGCGTCGGCTACCAGGCTGACTATGTGGTGCTGGCGGTGCCGCTGCGGGCCCTGAACAAGATCCAGCTGACCCCGGCCCTGGACGCCCAGCACCTGGCTGCGATCAAGGGCACCAACTACGGCTGGCGCGACCAGATCATGCTCAAGTTCAAGACTCCGGTCTGGGACAGCAAGGCACGTATGTCGGGCGAGATCTACAGCAACACCGGCCTGGGCATGATGTGGATCGAGCCGGCCCTCAAGGGCGGCGCCAACGTGGTGATCAACCTGTCCGGTGACAATGCCCGGGTGATGCAGGCCTTTGGTGACAAACAGATGGTCGACCAGGTGCTGATCCGCCTGCATGCGTTCTACCCGCAGGCCCGCGGGGCGTTCACCGGCTACGAGATCCGCCGCTACAGCACCGACCCTTCTACAGGCGGCTCGTACTTGGCCTATGGCCCGGGACAGATCAGCAAGTTCTGGCGCTTGTGGGAAAAGCCATTGCAACGCGTAGCCTTTGCCGGCGAACACACCGATGCCCTGTATCCGGGCACCCTGGAAGGCGCGTTGCGCAGCGGCCAGCGGGCGGCCAGCCAGGTGCAGGACCTTGCGGCGGGCAAGTCGTTTGAACCGGCCAAGGTCGCACCGGCTGCGACGGCGGCAGCAGCGGCAGGTGCGGTGGCAGCGAAGAAAGGCAACTTCTTCACCAACCTGTTCGGTGGCTCGGATGACGAGAAGAAACCAGAGCCCGTCAAGGCGCCTGAGCCGGTAGCGCCGCCAGTACCGACGCCCGCGCCAACTCCGGCACCTGCGCCGGTAGAAGCGCCGAAGGTCGCGACCCCGGTAAAAGCCGAGCCGACCAAAAAGGCCGCAGCCAAAGCCACGCCGAAGAAGCCGGCAGCCAAGGCTCCGGCGAAAAAAGTCCCAGCCAAGGCGCCGGTGAAAAAGGCTGAAGCGGTGAAAAAGCCGGCGGTCAAGCCGGCGACGACCACTGAGCCCCAGGCTCAGTAACGCCCAGACAAAAAAAGCGCGACCCGAGGGTCGCGCTTTTTTTTGCCCATTCATGTAGCCCTTCGGTGTGTATGTACCGTGCCTTGGAATCGCACAATTCATAACCCCGGTCCTACACGCTATGCGATATATCAGCTGCTTCCCACAAGAGAGTCGGAAGGGAGCGATAGATTGCGCCAAGTGTTGCGCTCTAATCTGTGCAACCAAAAAGGTTGGAGTATTTATGAGATTATTAATTGCGGTTATAGCGGTGAGCGTACTTTCTGGTTGTGTGTATGGTGAATGTAGAGATCCTCTTATGATTCCGATGATTCCAAAAAAAGATCCTCATTTGGCTTATAAATGTCAAATGGATCCATACAAGCCAGAGTGCTCGGTCAACTAGTAGTGTAAAAACCTATTAGAACGGTCCTAATGAGAATTTCCATGTATGAATCGGTACATCTTCGAATAGGACCGTGACTCGCCTTGGCTTGGATAGGCGCCCGGGTGCAAAGCCAAAGCGAGCCCAGCATATCTTTCCCGTTCGCCTGTCATGGATGACCAGGTTGCCGTCATCCTGAATGCCCAGACAGGTGTTATACCAAAGCGATTTGTCTCTGCTATGAGTACTTTCCGCGATCCATAAGCGTCTTCTGGATGGATCATAGAGAAAGCCACTGTTGCTGATTACGAACTGTAGAGGCTCACGCATTCTTTTGAGGTGCAGAGTTACGCTATAACGCTGGTTGCCATCTGCGGTCCAGACTACAGCCTCGCCATCCTTGAGGACTAAGTTTCCATCAGTTTGCAATACCAGTCGAAATCGTCCGTTAGGTGATTGAAGGTATTGTCCCGCTGACATGGTTTGATTGGGAGGCAGTATGGGAGAACCGTCCCCTCTAAATGGAGTATAAGGAACTGCCATGTGATTCACCTTGTTAAATGAATGTCGAGCTCTCATTTAATCAAAGATAGAAAATTGAAAGGGAGTACATATATATTACAGGGCCAATAACCGGGATGGTGGTTACGGCTCAGTGCGGTTCCTTACGGGAAGCTTGCAAGCGATGCGGTCCGTTTCACAGCCTGATGGTTGCTGGCCCCTCTCGACATCGTGCACCGTATTTGGCGTTAATCTTTCCTTAACCCACCTTACCCAGACTCATGATCGTATTTCTCGATATTTCAAAGCAAAAATTTCCGCTTTAAATCGATAGATAACTCGTTAGTCTTGGTGACAGTTCTTACAGGATATGAGCAATGCAGCTACGCAACTCTTCTTCTCGCTATGGCTGGGTCAGCATCGTCATGCACTGGGGTGTAGCGCTGGTGGTGTACGGATTGTTCGCCCTGGGGCTGTGGATGGTTGGACTGGACTACTACAGCAGCTGGCGTAAAGACGCACCGGACCTGCACAAGAGCATTGGGCTGGTGCTGCTGGCGGTGATGCTGCTGCGGGTGGTCTGGCGTTTTGTCAGCCCACCGCCACCGACCCTGGACACCTATGGGCGCATGACCCGTATTGGTGCAAAGCTCGGTCATAGTGCCCTGTATCTCGGGTTGTTTGCCGTGATGTTTGCCGGTTACCTGATTTCCACCGCAGACGGTGTCGGGATTCCGGTGTTTGGTTTGTTTGAAGTTCCCGCGCTGGTGTCCGGACTGCCCGATCAGGCAGACGTCGCCGGCCAGATCCACCTGTACCTGGCATGGGCGCTGGTAATTTTTTCCGGCCTCCATGCGTTGGCAGCATTGAAGCACCACTTTATCGACCGTGACGCGACCCTCAAGCGCATGCTGGGACGCCAAGCCTGATGTTCAACCTCGACTCCAAAGGAATAGAAAGCATGTTGAAAAAGACGCTCGCCGCCCTGGCAATCGGTTCCGCTCTGCTGACCGCCGGTCAGGCCATGGCTGCCGACTACGTGGTCGACAAGGAAGGCCAGCACGCCTTCGTCGACTTCAAGATCAGCCACCTGGGCTATAGCTACATCACCGGTACCTTCAAGGATATCGACGGCAATTTCAGCTTCGACGCCGCCAAGCCTGAAGACAGCAAGATCGAATTCAACGTCCGCACCGCCAGCGTGTTCACCAATCACGCCGAGCGTGACAAGCATATCGCCAGTGGCGATTTCCTGAATGTGAGCAAGTTCGGCGATGCCAAGTTCGTCTCCACCAGCGTCAAGCCCACCGGCAAGAACGCCGATGGCAAGCAAACCGCTGACGTTGCCGGCGACCTGACCCTGCTGGGCGTGACCAAGCCGATCGTGGTCAAGGCCACGTTCCTGGGTGAAGGCAAGGATCCTTGGGGCGGCTACCGTGCCGGCTTCGAAGGCACCACCAGCATCAAGCGTTCCGACTTCGGCAAGCAGAAGGACCTGGGTCCATCTTCCGATGTGGTCGAGCTGTACGTGACGTTCGAAGGTGTCAAGGCGAAGTAAGATTCGCATGCGATAAAAAAGCCCCTGATCTCGCGATCAGGGGCTTTTTTTCGGCCTGGGAAAACTCAGCGATTGCGGGTCAGCAATGCAGGTTTTTCGCCCCGTGGGCGGCTTGGCAACTGGTCCAGCTGTTCAGGCGTCGGGAAGCGATCGAGCTTCGATTCCTTGTGCATGATTTTCGGCTGGTTGCTGCGAGGGTTCTGCACGGCAGGTTCCTGGCGGGCCTGGTCATCGCGGGCCGGGCGGCGCGGGCGGGAGTCTTCGCGACGGGCCTGACCATCACGGGAACCGCCGCTACGTGGGCCGCTGCGCTTGCCCGACGGGTTGCCGCTGGAAGGGCCGCTGCCATTGCGCGGACCGTTCTGGCGGCCCTGGGACTGGCCGCGTGGGGCGCCTGCGCCAGCGCCTTGGGCCGGTGCGCCCGGACGGCGACCGCGACCCTGGGCCGGTTTCTGCTGAGGCACGTAGTCGACGCGGTTGCCGAAGTTATCGATTTCGTCGTCCAGAAACTCGTCCGGGGCACGATCGGCAGCGGCGCGAGGAACCTGGCGCTGCGGCTCACGGGCCGGGGTGCCTTCGCGAGGCTTCTGCTCGCGGGCCGGACGTTCGCCACGACCATTGCTGGCCGGTTTTTCCTTGCCCTTGTCCTTGCCTTTATCCTTGCGACCGCCACCGCCGCCATTTGGGCCGTCGCCCCGTGGGCCGCGTGGATTGCGTGGGTTGCGTACGTCAGGACGCTCGCGCACTTCAGGCTTCTCGGCCTCGATGGTGCTGGCATCGAAGCCCATCAGATCACCGTCAGGGATCTTCTGCTTGGTCATGCGCTCGATGCTCTTGAGCAGCTTCTCTTCGTCCGGGGCGACCAGCGAAATCGCTTCGCCCGAACGACCGGCCCGGCCGGTACGACCGATACGGTGCACATAGTCTTCATCGACGTTCGGCAGCTCGAAGTTGACCACGTGGGGCAACTGGTCGATGTCCAGGCCGCGGGCGGCGATGTCGGTGGCAACGAGGATGCGTACTTCGCCGGCCTTGAAGTCGGCCAGGGCCTTGGTGCGGGCGTTCTGGCTCTTGTTGCCGTGGATCGCCACGGCGGGCAGGCCGTGCTTGTCCAGGTACTCGGCCAGGCGGTTGGCGCCGTGCTTGGTGCGGGTGAACACCAGGACCTGTTCCCACGCCCCCGTGGTGATCAGGTGTGCCAGCAGCGCACGCTTGTGGCTGGCGGGCAGGCGGAACACCCGTTGCTCGATACGCTCGACCGTAGTGTTCGGCGGCGTGACTTCGATGCGCTCCGGGTTGTGCAGCAGTTTGCCGGCCAGGTCGGTGATGTCCTTGGAGAACGTCGCCGAAAACAGCAGGTTCTGGCGCTTGGCGGGCAGGCGGGCCAGGACTTTCTTCACGTCATGGACAAAGCCCATGTCGAGCATGCGGTCGGCTTCGTCCAGTACCAGGATCTCGACGTGGGACAGGTCGACGCTGCCCTGGCCAGCCAGGTCCAGGAGGCGGCCGGGGCAGGCCACCAGTACGTCGACGCCACGGGCCATGGCCTGGACCTGAGGGTTCATGCCGACGCCGCCGAAAATGCAGGCGCTGACGAATTTCAGGTCGCGAGCGTAGATCTTGAAGCTCTCGTGCACCTGGGCGGCCAGTTCGCGGGTTGGGGTCAGGACCAGTACACGCGGTTGGCGCGGACCGTGACGCTGGGATTTGTCTGGGTGACCGTTGGGAAATAGCCGCTCCAGGATCGGAAGGGCGAAACCGCCAGTCTTACCAGTACCTGTCTGTGCTGCGACCATCAGGTCGCGACCTTGCAACACGGCGGGGATGGCCCGCTGTTGCACCGGGGTAGGCTGGGTGTAGCCGGCGGCCTCGATGGCGCGGACTAAAGCCTCGGAGAGACCGAGGGAAGCAAAGGACATGAGCAATCCTGTATTAGTGAGGGCCTGGCCCAAGGGATGTCTTGCCTGGCGCGAATGACGTTCAACAAGAAGACGTCATCCCGTCCGGTCCTGCCGGGTCTGGAAGACAGCTCCGGACAAGGCTCGCGCGGGCTGGAAGCTGCGCTGTAGCGGTGTCGGGATGCCTTTCGCAAGACCGGGCGTCCGGGCGTGAGCCTGGCGGGAAGGGGCGAGTATAACAGAGCAATCGCCGTGCGTTGCTTTCCTGCTGCTCAACGGCTGATTTCAGCGTCGCACCGGTTGTGGCGGTGCGGCCTGGGGCGCAAGGGCGGTGTCATAACGGGCGCTCAGTTCGGCGTAGCCCGGTTCGCGCTTGAAGCGCTTGAGCTCGGCACTGAAGCGTTGCACCAGTAAATCCATCCCGGCCTTGCGGCGCACCGCCAGGTATTGGCTCTGGCGGCTCACCACAGTCGGGTTTTCGCTGATCTGGTCACCCAGTTGCATCTGCTTGAGCAGGTGGCGGCCCACTCGACGGTCAGTAATGAGCAGGTCGATCCGGCCCAGCTGCAACTTGCCGAAATTGGCTTCGTGGGTGGGCGCCGTTTCACGCCTGAACTGGGTCGACTCCCGGAAGGCCTGGCTGTAGAGATAGCCGGGAGAGGTGCCGACAGTGAGGCCGTTCAGGTCATCGAGCGTGCGAAACGGATGGGGCCGGGCGTTGGCATGGAATATCACGAATTCGACTTCCGACAACGGTTCACTGGGGTATAGCAGAAGGGCATCGCGTTCGTCGCTGCGAAAGATGTCCAGCGCACCATCGGCCAGCCCCTGCTCCAGCATCGCCAGGCAGCGTTTCCAGGGAAGGAGCTGCCATTCGACATCGATCCCCAGCCGCTTGAATACGATGGCGGTGGTTTCGTAGTCCAGGCCCATGAGCTTGCCACCTTCCTCATAGACATAAGGCGCCCAGGGCTCGGTGACAATGCGCAACTTCTCGGCCCGGACAGCCAGGCTCAGGCAGGAGAGAAAGAGGACGGTCAGCAGCTGGGCAATGACGGGCATGGCCTGAGGTTACGACGAGTGCCTATCAAATAGCTAGAGCGCTCTGGCACGAGGGTTGGGCTTTCGTTCAGGACAGGTCGTGGGCGTTGGAAGTCATCGGATGAAAAAGGCCCTGGTGTTCACCAGGGCCTGTCACAGCGCCACTTCGTCGTATCAACGCGGCAGCTTGAGGTTGTTCCAGATGGCGAGGCTGGGCTCGGCCTGGTTCAGGGTGTAGAAGTGCAGCCCCGGCGCCCCGCCTTGCAGCAGACGCTCGCACATTTGCGTGATGACTTCCTCGCCGAAGCTTTGGATGCTCGAAGAGTCGTCGCCGTAGGCTTCCAGCTGCTTGCGAATCCAGCGTGGGATTTCCGCACCGCATGCGTCGGAGAAGCGCGCCAGCTTGCTGTAGTTGGTGATAGGCATGATTCCCGGTACGACAGGAATATCCACGCCCAGTCTGCGCACGCGCTCGACGAAGTAGAAGTAGCTGTCGGCGTTGAAGAAATACTGGGTGATCGCACTGTTGGCGCCGGCGTTGGCCTTGCGCACGAAGTTGAGCAGATCGTCTTCGAAATTGCGTGCCTGTGGATGCATCTCCGGATAGGCGGCCACTTCGATGTGGAAGTGATCGCCGGTTTCTTCGCGGATGAAGCTCACCAGGTCGTTGGCATGGCGCAGTTCGCCGCTGGCCATGCCCATGCCCGAGGGCAGGTCACCGCGCAGGGCGACGATACGCTCGATGCCGGCAGCCTTGTACTGGGTCAACAGGCTGCGCAGGTCATCCTTGCTGTCACCAACGCAGGACAGGTGGGGGGCGGCGGGGATTTTGACTTCGCTTTCGAGCTGCAACACGGTGTTCAGGGTGCGGTCGCGGGTCGAGCCGCCGGCGCCATAGGTGCAGGAGAAGAAGTCTGGGTTGTAGCTGGCCAGCTGGCGCGCAGTGGCGATCAGTTTTTCATGCCCAGCATCGGTCTTCGTCGGGAAGAACTCGAAGCTGTAGCGACGTTCTTGGGACATGGTCGGGCTCCCAGCGACAAGCTGCAAGCGACAAGCTGCAAGAGGGCGGGGCGCCGTATTCTTGTGCTTTAGACTTGCAGCTCATGGCTGCGTAATAGCGATGAAGAAGTAAGCTCCAAGCCCCCAGTCGCAAGTAAACACACCGCTCTTACTTGCCGTTTGGGACTTGAAGCTTGCAGCTGCTGTCAGTACCTGTAAGCGTGCGGCTTGAACGGGCCTTCGACGGTGACGCCGATGTAGTCAGCCTGTTGCTTGGTCAGCTTGGTGACCACGCCGCCGAAACCGCGGACCATTTCCAGGGCCACTTCTTCGTCGAGTTTCTTGGGCAGCACTTCCACGGTCAGGCGTTCGGCTTTCTGGGCCGGCGGCAGGTCGGCGTACTTCTGGCCGAACAGGAAGATCTGGGCCAGGACCTGGTTGGCGAACGAGCCGTCCATGATGCGGCTTGGGTGGCCGGTGGCGTTGCCCAGGTTGACCAGGCGGCCTTCGGCCAGCAGGATCAGGTAGTCGTCGTTCTGCGGATCGAAGCTACCGGCGCCGGTGCGATGAACCTTGTGCACCTGTGGCTTCACTTCTTCCCATGCCCAGTTCTTGCGCATGAAGGCGGTGTCGATTTCATTGTCGAAGTGGCCGATGTTGCAGACCACGGCGCGCTTCTTCAGGGCCTTGAGCATGTTGGCGTCGCAGACGTTGACGTTGCCGGTGGTGGTCACGATCAGGTCGATCTTGCCCAGCAGTGCCTTGTCGATGCTGGCCTCGGTGCCATCGTTGTTGCCGTCGATGAATGGCGAGACCACTTCGAAACCGTCCATGCAGGCTTGCATGGCGCAGATCGGGTCCACTTCGGACACCTTGACGATCATGCCTTCCTGGCGCAGGGACTGGGCCGAACCCTTGCCCACGTCACCGTAGCCGATCACCAGGGCCTGCTTGCCCGACAGCAAGTGGTCGGTGCCGCGCTTGATGGCGTCGTTCAGGCTGTGACGGCAGCCGTACTTGTTGTCGTTCTTGCTCTTGGTCACCGAGTCGTTGACGTTGATGGCCGGGATCTTCAGCTCGCCCTTGGCCAGCATGTCCAGCAGGCGGTGCACGCCGGTGGTGGTTTCCTCGGTCACGCCATGGACCTTGTCCAGTACGGCTGGGTATTTCTTGTGCAGCAGCTCGGTCAGGTCGCCGCCGTCGTCGAGAACCATGTTGGTGTCCCATGGCTGGCCATCCTTGAGGATGGTCTGCTCCAGGCACCATTCATATTCCTGCTCGGTCTCGCCTTTCCAGGCGAACACCGGGATACCGGCTGCGGCGATGGCGGCAGCGGCCTGGTCCTGGGTCGAGAAGATGTTGCAGGACGACCAGCGCACTTCGGCACCCAGGGCTACCAGGGTTTCGATCAGCACGGCGGTCTGGATGGTCATGTGGATGCAGCCCAGGATCTTCGCGCCCTTGAGCGGCTGTTCGCCGGCATACTTGCGACGCAGGCCCATCAGGGCTGGCATTTCGGATTCGGCGATGATGATTTCGCGACGACCCCAGGCGGCCAGGGACATATCGGCGACTTTGTAATCGGTAAAAGCTGCAGGCGTGATGACAGCGCTCATGAAGAGCCTCCATTCGTAATGTATGCGAATGGGCGCCGTTGTGCGTTTTAGTGTCTGCGCGGGGTGCCCCGTACAAACAACGCCCCATCCGAGCCTGACAGGTCGAGCCTGCTGCAGCGCCCCTCGGACAGGTGGCGGGAACGGCCCAGTGGGTGGGCCGGATAAAACGGGGCGATTATAACGGGCTAATCGGATCTTCCAAAGGGTTTCTGTCGGCAAATCGAAATTGCCGATGAGCGTCATTGAACCAGCGGCATAGAGCGCTGCCCGGCCAATCTGCCATGATGCGGGCATCCATCGGCCAGACACTCAAGGAGTGATCATGAATTTCCACACCCGCAAATGGGTCAAGCCCGAAGACCTCAATCCCAATGGCACGCTGTTCGGCGGCAGCCTGTTGCGCTGGATCGACGAAGAAGCGGCGATCTATGCCATCGTCCAGCTCGGCAACCAGCGTGTGGTGACCAAATACATCTCCGAGATCAATTTCGTCAGCGCCTCTCGCCAGGGCGACATCATCGAGCTGGGCATTACCGCCACCGAGTTCGGCCGCACCTCCATCACCCTGACCTGCGAAGTGCGCAACAAGATCACCCGCAAGAGCATCCTGACCGTCGAGAAGATGGTCTTCGTCAATCTCGGCGAAGATGGCTTGCCGGCGCCCCATGGCCGGACCGAGATCAAGTACGTCAAGGATCAGTTCAAGGATGCCGTTGTCGAGTGAGAGGGTGGCGGTTTCAAGTTCCGGGAACTTCAGTGCACCACTGAACAGCTCCGGACGCCGCGTGTCGTAGCTACATCACGCCACCGGTTCAGGAGCTGTATGGACACCCACGAAGAAGGCAAGACCCCTGACCTGTCGGCTCAGGAGCAACACGATGTGGACCGCAACCAGCCCCCGCGGGCGGCGGTGCTGCACGAAATCATCCGTACCCAGGGCAACCAGGAATTGGAGCGCAGTATTGCCGCGCTCTGGTGGTCGGCCCTGGCGGCGGGGTTGACCATGGGCCTGTCGTTGATGGCGATGGGGTTGCTCAACTCCCGGCTGCCGGACCACGAAGGTTTCAAGGTGATCGCCAGTCTCGGCTACTGCGCCGGTTTTCTCGCGGTCATTCTTGCGCGCCAGCAGCTTTTCACGGAAAACACCCTGACTGCCGTGCTGCCGATCATGAGCAAGCCCACCCTGGGCAATTTCGGCCGTTTGTTGCGGCTGTGGGGAGTGGTGCTGGTGGGCAACCTGTGCGGCACCCTGCTGGTGGCCTACGTGATGTTGCACCTGCCGATCTTCGACCGCCGCACCGACCTGGCTTTCCTGGAAATCGGCCGCAAGGTCATGGAAAACGACACGGGCCAGATGTTCGCCAAGGGCATCATTTCCGGGTGGATGATCGCCACCATGGTCTGGATGATCCCCTCCATGGAGAGCGCCAAGATGTGGATCATCATCCTCATCACCTACCTCATGGCGCTCGGGGACTTCACCCACATCGTCGTCGGCTCGGCCGAAGTGTCCTACCTGGTCTTCGCCGGCCAGTTGTCATGGGAGGACTTCTGGCTGGTGTTCGCCGCGCCGACCCTGGCGGGGAACATCATCGGCGGCAGTTGCATCTTCGCGCTGATCAGCCACGCACAGGTGCGCAGCGAGAGCGGCACGCCTAGTCGGCCGCGCCCAGCGGGACCTCCTGGCGACGCTGGCGATAAATGAAATACACCGCGGTCAGCACGGTCAATCCGCCGACCAGGGCGCCGGTCCACGGCAGGTCGGCCAGGTTGACCCCGCTGGCCACCACCAGGCCGCCGATCCACGCACCGGTGGCATTGCCGAGGTTGAACGCGCTCTGGTTCAGGGTCGAGCCGAGGTTCGGCGCTTCGTGGGCCTGATCGATGATCAGCAACTGCAGGATCGGGCACAGGGCGAAGGCGAAGATTCCCCACAGCACCAGCGTGATCGCCGCTGGAATCACCGATTGACTGGTCTGGCTGAATGCCGCCAGTACCAGCACCACGGCCAGGGCCATGCCCACCAGTGACGGCAGCAGGCGTCGGTCGGCCAGGCGCCCGCCAAGAAAACTGCCGGCGGTCAGGCCGACGCCGAACAACAGCAACATGATCGTGATGCCGTGGGGGCTGACGCCGGTGATGTCCTGCAGGATGGGCGCGATGTAGGTGAAGACGCTGAAGAGACTGGTGGACGCCAGCACGCTCATGCCCAGGGCGAGCAACACATTGGCCTTGCCCAGGACCTTGAACTCACTGGCCAGGTCGGCTTTCTCCATGGGAATTTCCTTGGGCAACCAGGCCCATTGGGCAATGGCGGCGATCACTCCGATCACCGATACCGCCCAGAACGTCGAACGCCAGCCGGCGTATTGTCCCAACGCCGTGCCCAGCGGGACGCCGAGTACATTGGCCAGGGTCAGGCCGGTGAACATCATCGCAATGGCCTGGGCCCGCTTGTTCGGCGCCACCAACCCGGCCGCCACCACGGAGCCGATGCCGAAAAAGGCGCCGTGGCATAACGCAGTGATGACCCGCGCGGCCATCAGCGTCAGGTAGTTCGGGGCCAGCGCGCAGAGCACGTTGCCCAGGATGAACATCAGCGTCATGCCCAGCAGCGTGGCCTTGCGCGGCATGTTGGCGGTGCCCACCGCGAGCACGGGCGCGCCGAACACGACGCCCAGGGCATAGCCTGTAATCAGCAGTCCGGCCTGGGGAATGCTCACGGCCAGGTCGCGGGCGACATCGGGAAGCAGCCCCATGATGACGAATTCGGTGGTGCCGATGCCGAAAGCGGCAACGGCCAGGGCAAGCAAGGCGAGTGGCATGCGCAAGGTCTCTGTCTGTAGTCTTGACGCTGTGATCAGGCATACGCACGCCGATGCCTTTCAAGGAAGCGGGCAACAGCGAATTTTATTGGAATTGATTTATGCGCAACTGAGTGCGGCGTGGTCGCTTGCAGTATAAACGTCAGCCGGCGGATCGCGAAAAATTCATCAGCCTCAAGGGGTGCAGGCGTTGCCTGGGCAGCGCCCGCTGGAGCGGGGCAGGAAAAGGAGTATGCCGTGCTTGCAACGGCCTTGGTGCTGGTGGCTGCGCTGCTGCATGCGGCGTGGAATACATTGATCAAATTCAGTGGCGAACGTCTGCTGGTGGTGGCTTGCATGGACAGCGTGGCCTTGCTGTTCGCGGCGCTGGCCCTGGGTTTCGTGGCGCTGCCACCGATGGAAGTCTGGCCATGGATCCTGGCATCGGCGGCGTTCGAGCTGTTGTATCGCTATTTGCTGATCCAGGCTTACCGGGTCGGTGACCTCGGGTTGGTCTACCCCTTGATGCGCGGCCTGTCGCCCTTGGTGGTGCTGGCCCTGACGCTGATCTTTGCCGGCGAGGTACTGACGACCCAGCAGGTCCTCGGCATCCTGTTGATTCCGTTTGGCATGCTGTGCCTGTTATGGCAAGGCGGGGGCGGCGAACGATTGCCCTGGTCGATGTTGCCAGTGGTGGCGCTGATCGGGCTGTGCATCGGTTGCTACACCTACATCGACGGCCAGGCCCTGCGGCGCTGGTCCCACCCGTTGGATTACCTGGTCTGGATCACGTTGTTCTGTGCCTGGCCGTTTCCGTTGCTGGCCTGGGTGAGCAAGCGCCCAGCGTTCATGCTGTTCTGGCGCCAACAATGGCGGCTGGGCCTGGCAGTCGGATTCTGCGTATTGTTCAGCTACGCTCTGGTGCTATGGGCCATGCAACTGGGGTCGATCGCCGAAGCGGCGGCGCTGCGGGAGATCAGCGTGATCCTGGTGGTGCTGTTCGGCATGCGCTACCTGAAAGAACCTTTCGGCCGGCCACGGCTCTTAGCCTGCGGGCTGGTGCTGATCGGCATGCTGGTGATGAAATTCTGACCAGCCCCCGAATTCACGATTCTCGATAAAACTCAAAGAAGGAACTGCCTCATGACGGTTGCCCTGTGGTGTATTTTGATTGCTTTTCTCCTGCCTTACCTATGTGTCGGCATCGCCAAGGCCGGCGGGAAATACCGGTTGCGGGATAATCACGATCCGCGGGACTTTCTCGACTCGCTCGAAGGCGCACCGCGGCGCGCCTACGCCGCACAACTGAACAGCTTTGAAATCTCCCCGTTCTTTGCCGCCGCGGTGATTGTTGCGCACCTGGCCGGCAATGCCGAGCTGGTCACCATCAACGTCCTGGCCGTGCTGTTCATCACCAGTCGCCTGCTCTACATCATCTGCTACCTGGCGGACTGGGCGATCCTGCGTTCGCTGGTGTGGTTCGTGGGGGTGGGGCTGGTGGCGAGCTTCTTCTTCGTTTCCATCTGAGCCTGGCGGTTGGGTCATTGCCGACCTCATCGCGGGCTGGCTCGTCCTGCATCGGGTCTGGCTCTGCAAGAGATCAGTTGCGGGAGCTAGCCTGTTAGCGATGGGGTGGGGCAATCACCCCCCCCTTAGGGGTTGGTGGTCACCGCATTCGCCACCTGTGGCACTTGCGGCAATGCCATGCCCTTGGGCCAGAGCATCCAGATCTGGCCTTGTTGCTTCATGTCTCCGGCCAGTTGCCCTGCGGCCTCGCCCGTGCCCCAGAACAGGTCCGCACGGACTTCGCCGGCGATGGCGCCGCCGGTGTCCTGGGCGGCGACGGGTCGATGCAGCGGGCTGCCATCAGGGCGTGTGGTGGACAGCCATAACAGACTGCCCAACGGAATCACCTTGCGATCCACCGCCACGCTGTAGCCCGCAGTCAGGGGCACATTCAGCGAACCGCGCGGGCCTTCGTTGCTGTCTGGGTTGCGGTTGAAGAATACGTAGCTCGGGTTGCTGGCCAGCAACTCGGGTATCCGGGTCGGGTGTGCCTTGGCCCAGGCGCTGATGCTGCCCATGGTCACGTCTTCTTTCTTCAACTCGCCCTGTTCCACCAGCCAGCGTCCGATGGGGCGGTAAGGATGACCGTTCTGGTCGGCATAGCCGATGCGCAGCAGGCGACCGTCATCGAGCCGGATGCGGCCCGAGCCCTGGATTTGCAGGAACTGGAGGTTCATCGGGTCCGTCAGCCAGGCGATCACCGGTGCCTTCACCCCATTGGTTTCGATGGTGGCCGCGTCGTCATAGGGCTTGAGCACCCGACCTTCGAGGCGACCGCGCAGGCGTTTGCCCTTGAGTTCGGGATAGATACTGTCCAGCGACACGATGATCATGTCTTCAGGCACGCCGTACACCGGCACGTTGGCGACGGCGGTCCGGGTCAGGCTGCCCGGGTAGACCGGCTCGTAGTAACCGGTGATCAGGCCGTTGGGGCTGTTGTCCCCGGAGCGCAAGCCGTAGACCTCCAAATTCTGCTTCAGGAAGTTGCGCACATCGGAGGCGGCCTGCGGCACGTTGGCCGCCGCCGCGCAGGTCGAACCCCAGGTCGCATCGGCCTTGAGCCGGGTGCACGCGCTGCGCCAGGCGCCAAAACCGGCCAGAAGGTCTTCATCGGAGACCGCCGGCAAGGCTTCCCAAGGTGCGCTGACATAGGTGGCGAGCGCGTGGGTCTTGGGCTCCTCGGTCTTTTCGCCGGGGTTGCAACCACTCAGCAGGGCAATCAGAGAGAGGGGCAACGCCAGGCTTTTGTGCCAGGTCTTGAAGCGGTTCATGAGATTTCCTTCGCGGGTCGTATGCGTGCCAGGGCGTGCGCACAACCCTCGTTGTGAATAGGGCTATTGGTCTTTGCCGGCGACACGAGGATACTGGCTGCCGTTTCCTGACCCGAGGCCAAGATGTTTGCAAAACGTTTTTTCATGGCAGTGCTGGCTTGCCTGACGTTGTCCGCCTGCGGCGGTGTCGACCCCAATTCTCCCTTGGGCCAGCGCAAGGCGATCTTCAAGCAGATGCTCAAGACCAATGAAGAGCTGGGCGGCATGTTGCGCGGTCGCATCCCGTTCGATGGGGCGCGTTTCGCCGAAGGCGCGGTGCAACTGGACCAACTGTCCCGCGAGCCGTGGAAACATTTCCCGCAGGTGCGGGAGGAGGACCACACCAGCGCCCGGGATGAGGTCTGGCAAAAACAGGCGCGCTTCCAGGAGCTGGCGCGCAGCCTCGAGGCGGCCACCGCTGAGTTGGTGACTGCCAGCAAGGTCCAGCCTTACAGGGCCAGCTACCTCGGGCCGGCGGTGCAGAAGGTCGAAGACGCCTGCAGTGCCTGTCATAAAGAGTTTCGGGACTACTGAGAACGGTTGCTTATTTATCCAGCTCCTCCACGGCTTCCTGCAATTCCTTGCGGGAGGCCGCCAACTTGTCCTTGCGCTTGTTGATCCGCTCCGGGTCGCCTTTTTTCATGGCCTTTTCCAGGTCGGCCTGACGCTGGCTGACTTCGTGCTTGGCTTCAAGCACTTTGTTCTCACGTTCCTTGCGCAAGGAAGCGTCGGTGCAATGGGTGGTGACTTCGTTCAGCGCCGTTTCGAGGCCGGCCTGCTGCTCCTGGTTGCCCCGGGACTTGGCCAGTTCGATCTGATTGATGATGCCTTGACGCTTGGCCGCGCAGCCGGTGAGTTCCGGTGCCTGCTCGTCCGCCCAAAGAGGGGCGGTCATGAGGCTGCATAAGGCCAGCAGGACGGGGGGCAGGAAATTCATAGCAACTCCAAAAAAGGCAAATCCGTAAAAAACTCGCAAGCCAGCGGTGCAGCTGCGCTGTTGGAACGCATGCCAGCCCCTTGGGTTCAACCGCGCGGCCTGATCAGAAACCGTCGATCCCGGCAGCACGCAATATCTCGCTTAACGCCAGCACGTGCGGGTCGCGGAAAAAAGCGCTCAGTTGCGCGGCGCGCCCCGGCCCGATACCGGCCTCGGCTTGCCATTGTACGGTGTCTCGTTCGGCCAGCACCTGCCAAGGGCCCTCCAGCCGGGCCCCGCCAGCAGGTGGCAGGCCCAGGGCCTTGAGCCACTGCTCGAAAGGACGTTGTCTGGCACTGTGCAGGCCGGCGAGCAGGCGGTCGCGGCTGCGTTCGCCGAAGCCGGACATGTTAGCAAGCTCGGCGGCATCGAGGGTCATCCAATCCAGCAATCCGTCGAGTCGGCCCGCGGCCAGGAGTTTTTCCCAAGTGCCAGGACCAACATGGGGCAGGGCGAGCCCATGTTTGCCGCTCAGCCAATTCAGGCGCGCGAGAAACTGGCTTTCGCAGCCGGGTGTCGGCTCCCAGCAACTGAGGAAGTGATAGTCGGCTGCCACCGGAGCATCGATGTCCTGCCGCACGACGCTGCGCAGCACGACGCTGTCGAGGCGAGGAATGGTCAGCCCGGCCAGGCTGATGGCGACCTGGTCGCCGGGGCGGATATCCATTTCTTCCCATTGCTTGAGGGAGCTGACACTCACCCGACGGATTCGTCGATCGTCAAGCATGACGGGCTCGAGCTCAAGAACCGGGGTGATACGTCCGGTCCGACCGACGTTGAAGCGGACCTTGCGCACCCCGGCCAGGGCCTGGGCGTAGGGGTATTTCCAGGCCACGCTCCAGAAAGGCGCCCTGGCTTGCCAGCGGTTGGCCGGTGGGCGGCGGCTCTGGCGCAGGACGATGCCATCGCTGACGAACGGCAATGGTGTGCGATACCAGTGGTCGCGCCAATGTTCGACATCGGCCAGCGCCTGGACCGGCTGGTTGTAGTCGACGGTGTCAGCGAAGCCCAGTTCCTTCAGCATGGCCGTCCGCTCGGGCAAGGTCTGCGGCCCTGCCGGCCATTCCCAGACAAACAGGCCGATGTCTGCGGCTTCCTGTGCGGTCAGGTTGCTGCGGGCCACCAGGCCCGACACGGTGGCGCGGGCGTTGAGGCTACCGCTGCTGGCCTGGACATGCTCGCCCAGGCGCCAGTACAACTCGCCCTGCACCAGCAGGTCCACAGGTTGGCGCAGCTGTCGTGGAATGGCGCCGATCTTGCGCGCGTTCGCAGTCCAGTCCTGCCCCTTAATGCCATCCCCACGGCTGATTGCCCGATGCAGGCGCCCCTCGCGGTAGACCAGGGTCACCGCCACGCCATCGACTTTCGGTTGCACCCAGACGTCCTGGCGGCCATTGAGCCAGGCCTGTACGGCCGAGGCGTCCTTGAGCTTCTCCAGGCCTGTATGAATGACTGGATGCGGTACTTTCCCGCGAGCCGTGCGCAACGGATTGGCTGGCGCAGGAAGGTCGAGGCAGTTGCGCCATTGCTCCAGTTGCGCGCGGGACTGGTCGTAAAGCTCATCGGCCACCGGCGACCGGCCGAGGCGGTGGTAGCTGTCGTCCCAGGCGTCGATCTGGCGTTGCCGGGCGGCGATTTCCGCCTGGGTTCGTTCGGCCGGCCAGTCGGGACAGGGCGCTGCATTAACGGAGGCGGCTACGAACAGGGAATAAACGAGTACATGAAATAACGCTGGCATCGAAGCATCCTTGCTTGGTTGGGTCTTTCAAGGCTAGCCACGCTCGCGCAAGCTGCGAGGCCTGGAGCGTTACCAGGCGTTGCGGCGGCGGTACAGTGTGGTGCGATCTGGCTGTGCAACTGTCCCTTGAACCCAGCCTGGGCCGGGGCACAATGGTGCTTCGATCCGCCCAGCCAGGAGTGCCCCTCGATGGACCTGACGACACTCGCCGTTTTCATTCCGGCCTGCTTCGCGCTGAACATGGCGCCCGGGCCCAATAACCTGTTATCCATCAGCAACGCCTCGCGTTATGGCTTTGTCCGGGCGTGCAGCGGAGGCATCGGTCGACTGGTGGCATTTGCAATCATGATCGCCCTGGCATCGGTGGGGCTCACCGCCGTGCTGCATACCTCGGAAGTGCTGTTCCTGGGAATCAAGCTTGTCGGTGCCGGTTATCTGTTCTACCTCGCCGTGCAGTTGTGGCGCGCTCAGCCTGAGGCCGGTAGCGAAGCGGCGATCACGACGATCAGCATGACCAGCCTGGCACGCCAGGAATTCCTGGTGGCGATCGGTAATCCGAAGGCGATCCTGTTGTTTACCGCGTTCCTGCCACAGTTCGTCGACAGGGCGGGCACCGTTACCCAACAGTTCGCGGTGCTGGGCGGTTTGTTCCTGGCGCTGGAGTGCATTGCCATCGGGTTGTATTGCTACATGGGCATCCATGCGCGGCGGCTGTTCGCCCAGCCCAGTGGCAAGCGTCTGTTCAATCGGATGTGTGCGGGGTTGCTGGCCGGTGCGGCGTCGTTTTTGCTGGTGGCACGCAGGACTTAGATCACCTGAGGGCCCTATTTGGGCTGGGGACTTGTCCCTCGCCACAGGAACGGCGCCTGACTTTGATTTTTTGATGAAAAAGCCCCTGGCGACCGGATCGCCAGGGGCTTTTTCATGACTGCGGGGTATTACAGGCCGGCAGCGGCGCGCAGAGCGTCGGCGCGGTCGGTCTTTTCCCAGGTGAAGGTGGTGAAGGTATCGCCATCGACTGTCTTGGTCTGCGGCGTGCGGCCGAAGTGACCGTAGGCCGCAGTCTCCTGGTACATCGGATGCAGCAGGTCGAGCATGGTGGTGATGGCGTATGGACGCAGGTCGAACACTTCGCGTACCAGCTTGATGATCTTGTCGTCGCCGATCTTGCCGGTGCCGAAGGTGTTCAACGAGATCGAAGTCGGCTGGGCGACGCCGATGGCGTACGACACCTGGATCTCGCAGCGCTCGGCCAGGCCGGCGGCCACGATGTTCTTGGCCACGTAGCGACCGGCATAGGCGGCAGAGCGGTCAACCTTCGAAGGATCCTTGCCGGAGAACGCGCCGCCACCGTGACGAGCCATGCCGCCGTAGCTGTCGACGATGATCTTGCGACCAGTCAGGCCGCAGTCGCCCACCGGGCCACCGATGATGAAGTTGCCGGTCGGGTTGATGTGGAACTGGGTGTCCTTGTTCAGCAGCTCGGCAGGCACTACGTGCTTGACGATCAGTTCCATCACGCCTTCGCGCAGGTCTTTGTAGGAGACTTCCGGGTTGTGCTGGGTCGACAGCACGATGGCGTCGATGCCGACCACCTTGCCATTTTCGTAGCGGCACGTGACCTGAGACTTGGCATCCGGACGCAGCCATGGCAGCAGGCCGGACTTGCGTGCCTCGGCCTGGCGTTGCACCAATTGGTGCGAGAACGTGATCGGGGCGGGCATCAGCACGTCGGTTTCGTTGCTGGCGTAGCCGAACATCAGGCCCTGGTCGCCGGCACCCTGGTCTTCCGGCTTGCTGCGGTCCACGCCCTGGGCGATGTCCACCGACTGCTTGCCGATGATGTTCATCACGCCGCAGGTCGCGCCGTCGAAGCCGACCTCGGAGCTGTTGTAGCCGATGCCCAGGATGACGTCGCGAACGATCTGTTCCAGGTCGACCCAGGCCGAGGTGGTGACTTCGCCAGCGATGATCGCCACGCCCGTTTTCACCAGAGTCTCGCACGCCACGCGGGCGAACTTGTCTTCAGCAATGATGGCGTCCAGCACCGCATCAGAAATCTGGTCGGCGATTTTGTCCGGATGCCCTTCAGACACGGACTCGGAGGTGAAAAGGGAGTATTCGCTCATCTCGATGTTTTCCTACAAGTTACCGATGGTGAGTGTCACCAGCCGGCCGCTGAAAATGGCGGACCTGGATCTGGAAACCATTTCGTAAGCCTACATAGAGGCTTTCCCCGGGCACGAGGCCCGCAGTGGTGGCCCAACGGGCCAGGTCGTCCTGTTCGAACCCCAGCCAGAGATCACCGCAGGCCTCCCTGGCCCAGCTCTGGTTGTGGCTGCATAACTCTGTCACCAGCAGGCTGCCGCCTGGTTGCAGCAGGCCGGCCATGTGCTTGAGGGCATCGGCCGGCGCGGCGAAATGATGAAGTACCATGTTCAATACGACGCAATCGGCCTGCAGGTTCACACCATTCAAGGCGTCGGCCAATTGCAGGCTGACATTAGTCAGGGTTTCGCGCTCGCATACCTGGCGAGCCAGCTCGAGCATGGCCGGGCTGTTGTCCAGCGCCGTGACCTGGCTGAAGCGTCTTGCCAGTTCCGGCAGGAAGGCGCCATCGCCAGGACCCACTTCGATGGCGGTGGCGTCGGGCGCAAAGCTAAGTTTGTCCAGCAGCGCCAAGACACTTTCACGGTATTGCGGCAATCCTGCGATCAGGTCCTGCTGGGCGCGAAATTTCTCCGCGACCCGGGCAAAAAAATCCTGGCTGGCGGCGGCCCGTTGCCCATGGACCTGGGCAATGCGGGCCTGCACGTCCGTCGGCAGGCTCAGCTCGTCCACTTCTTCCAGCAATGCCGCGTGCAGCTTGCCACCCAGAAGGTCGGTGTGGGGCAGGGCGCGACGGTAGAAAATTGCATTGCCTTCACGGCGGGTCGCCACCAGGTCGGCCTGGGCGAGGACCTTGAGGTGATGGCTCATGCCGGACTGGCCGATGCCGAAGATCTGTGCCAGCTCCAGCACGCCGAACGAATCGTTGGCCAGGGCGCGCAACACATTGAGGCGCAACGGGTCGCCACCGGCCTTGCAAAGGGCCGCCAGTTCATCGCTATCGTTATGCTGAAGGGAAGGCGCACGTAAGTTCATAGGGCGGCAGTCTAGACAGGGGGTTATTTCATCGCAAGTTCAATATCAAAAAGTTTTGATATTGAGCGATAAATGGCACTTCCCGGAGCGCGCTCGACTCTACAGCTCATCAGCGGAAAGGTTTCACCTGGCGAAAGCGACTTTATCCACCGGAAAAACCGCTCTGGATGACTATCTGTCATTGCCCCCGGGCGGGTGGGTGAGGGAAAATGCTCGCCTTTTTTCAGTTTCGTCTATTCAAAACCCAGGAGATCAGCGATGCCCAGCCGTCGTGAGCGTGCCAATGCCATTCGTGCCCTCAGCATGGATGCCGTGCAAAAAGCCAACAGCGGCCATCCAGGTGCCCCGATGGGCATGGCGGATATCGCCGAGGTGCTGTGGCGCGACTACCTCAAGCACAATCCGAGCAATCCGTGCTTCGCCGACCGCGACCGCTTCGTGCTGTCCAACGGTCACGGTTCGATGTTGATCTACTCGCTGCTGCACCTGACCGGTTACGACCTGTCGATCGATGACCTGAAGAACTTCCGCCAGTTACACAGCCGCACCCCGGGCCATCCGGAATACGGCTACACCCCGGGCGTCGAAACGACCACCGGCCCGTTGGGTCAGGGCCTCGCCAACGCGGTGGGTTTTGCCCTCGCCGAAAAAGTTCTGGCGGCCCAGTTCAACCGTCCTGGCCATAACGTGGTCGATCACCATACCTACGTATTCCTGGGCGATGGCTGCATGATGGAAGGTATTTCCCATGAAGTCGCCTCCCTGGCCGGCACCCTGGGCCTGGACAAGCTGATCGCTTTCTACGATGACAATGGCATTTCCATCGACGGCGAAGTCGAGGGCTGGTTTACCGACGACACCCCCAAGCGCTTCGAAGCCTATAACTGGCTGGTGATCCGCAACGTCGACGGCCATGACCCGGAAGAAATCAAGACCGCCATCGAGACCGCTCGCAAGAGCGCCCAGCCGACCCTGATCTGCTGCAAGACCACCATCGGTTTCGGCTCCCCCAACAAGCAAGGCAAGGAAGACTGCCACGGGGCCCCGCTGGGCGCCGAGGAAATCGCCCTGACCCGCGCCGCGTTGAAGTGGGAGCACGGTCCGTTCGAAATCCCTGCCGACATCTATGCCGAATGGGACGCCAAGGAAAAAGGTCGTGCGCTCGAAGCCGATTGGGATCAGCGTTTCGCTGCCTATTCCGCCGAGTTCCCTGCGCTGGCCAATGAACTGGTCCGTCGCCTCAGTGGCGAGCTGCCAGCCGACTTCGCCGAAAAGGCCTCGGCCTATATCGCCGAAGTCGCAGCCAAGGGCGAAACCATCGCCAGCCGCAAGGCCAGCCAGAACACCCTCAATGCCTTCGGCCCGTTGTTGCCCGAGCTGCTGGGCGGTTCGGCCGACCTGGCCGGTTCCAACCTGACCCTGTGGAAAGGCTGCAAGGGCGTCAGTGCCGAAGATGCCAGTGGCAACTACATGTACTACGGCGTGCGTGAGTTCGGCATGAGCGCCATCATGAACGGCGTAGCCCTGCATGGCGGCCTGGTGCCTTATGGCGCGACCTTCCTGATGTTCATGGAGTACGCCCGCAACGCCGTGCGCATGTCGGCGCTGATGAAAAAGCGCGTGCTCTATGTGTTCACCCACGACTCCATCGGCCTGGGCGAAGACGGCCCGACTCACCAGCCGATCGAGCAACTGGCCAGCCTGCGCTGCACTCCGAACCTCGATACCTGGCGCCCATGCGATGCCGTGGAGTCGGCGGTGGCCTGGAAATACGCCATCGAGCGCAACGATGGCCCATCGGCCTTGATCTTCTCCCGTCAGAACCTGCAGCACCAGGCCCGTGAAGCTGGCCAGATCGACGACATTTCCCGTGGCGGCTATGTGCTCAAGGACTGCATCGGTGAGCCCGAGCTGATTCTGATTGCCACCGGTTCCGAAGTCGGCCTGGCCGTCCAGGCCTACGACAAGCTGACCGCCCAAGGCCGCAACGTGCGTGTGGTGTCCATGCCATGCACCAGCGTGTTCGATGCCCAGGACGCCGGCTACAAGCAGTCGGTATTGCCACTGCAGGTCAGCGCCCGGATCGCCATCGAGGCCGCTCACGCCGATTACTGGTACAAGTACGTTGGCCTGGAAGGCCGCGTGATCGGCATGACCACCTACGGTGAATCGGCACCTGCCGCAGCCTTGTTCGAAGAGTTCGGTTTTACCCTGGAGAACATCCTGGGTCAGGCTGAAGAGCTGCTGGAAGACTGATCCGCAAACAGGTTGTCTGTTCTGACGCCATCGCGAGCAAGCTCGCTCCCACAAGGGTTTTCACCGACCCTGTGGGAGCGAGCTTGCTCGCGATAGCGGTGGCCCAGACGACACTGCCTCAATGGATTCAACCAGGTCAGAGAACCCCATGCCCCAACCGCGTCCCTACAGAGTTGCACTCAACGGCTACGGCCGGATTGGTCGTTGCGTCTTGCGTGCGTTGTTCGAGCGAGGGGCCAAGGCCGGGTTCGAGATTGTGGCCATCAACGATCTGGCCGACATGGCCAGTATCGAATACCTGACACGCTTTGACTCCACCCACGGCCGGTTTCCCGGCGAAGTGCGGGTCGAGGGCGATTGTCTGCATATTAACGGCGACTGCGTGAAGGTCTTGCGCAGTGCCACCCCCGAAGGCATCGATTGGGCGTCCCTGGATGTCGATCTGGTGCTCGAGTGCTCTGGCGCCTACCACACCCGCGAAGACGGCCAGCGTTTTCTCGCTGCCGGCGCGCCACGGGTGTTGTTCTCCCAGCCGATGGCCAGTGAAGCGGACGTGGACGCCACCATCGTCTACGGCGTGAACCAGGATTGCCTGACCGGCGAAGAGCTGCTGGTGTCCAACGCGTCCTGCACCACCAACTGCGGCGTGCCGCTGTTGCGCTTGCTGGACCAGGCCGTCGGCCTGGAATATGTGTCGATCACCACCATCCACTCGGCGATGAACGATCAGCCGGTGATCGACGCCTATCACCATGAAGACTTGCGCCGCACCCGTTCGGCGTTCCAGTCGGTGATTCCGGTGTCCACTGGTCTGGCGAGAGGCATCGAACGGCTGCTGCCGGAACTTGCGGGACGAATTCAGGCCAAAGCCGTGCGGGTGCCGACGGTCAACGTGTCCTGCCTCGATATGACGATGCAGACCGTGAGCGATACCGACGCCACCGAGGTCAACCGGATCCTGCGCGAAGCCGCCACCAGCGGCCCGCTCAAAGGCTTGCTGGCCTATACCGAGTTGCCTCATGCCAGTTGTGACTTTAACCATGATCCTCATTCGGCCATCGTCGACGCCAGCCAGACCCGCGTTTCCGGGCCTCGGCTTGTGAACATCCTGGCCTGGTTCGACAACGAATGGGGATTTGCCAACCGAATGCTGGACGTTGCCGGGCACTACCTGCAGGCGGCGACTTCGCTTTCTGATTCCCAGCGTTCTGTTTCAAAAAAACCTGCTCTCTAAACAGTTATCCAGGAATTGCGACCCATGACCGTGTTGAAGATGTCCGACCTCGATCTGCAAGGTAAGCGCGTACTGATCCGCGAAGACCTCAACGTCCCCGTCAAGGACGGTGTCGTCACCAGCGACGCGCGCATCCTGGCTTCGCTGCCGACCATCAAGCTGGCCCTGGAAAAAGGCGCGGCCGTGATGGTCTGCTCGCATTTGGGCCGTCCAACCGAGGGCGAGTTCTCGGCCGAGAACAGCCTCAAGCCAGTGGCCGACTACCTGAGCCGCGCCCTGGGCCGTGAAGTGCCGCTGGTGGCCGACTACCTGGGTGGCGTGGACGTGAAGGCCGGCGACGTCGTGCTGTTCGAGAACGTGCGCTTCAACAAGGGCGAGAAGAAGAACGCCGACGAGCTGGCGCAGCAATATGCCGCCCTGTGCGACGTGTTCGTGATGGACGCCTTCGGTACCGCGCACCGTGCCGAGGGTTCGACCCATGGCGTGGCGAAGTTCGCCAAGATCGCGGCGGCGGGCCCATTGCTGGCCGCCGAACTGGATGCGCTGGGCAAGGCCCTGGGCGCTCCCGCCAAGCCGATGGCCGCCATCGTGGCCGGTTCCAAGGTCTCCACCAAGCTCGACGTGCTGAACAGCCTGAGCCAGATCTGCGATCAGTTGATCGTCGGCGGTGGTATCGCCAATACCTTCCTGGCGGCCGCCGGTCATCCGGTCGGCAAATCCCTTTACGAGCCGGACCTGCTGGATACCGCCCGTGAAATCGCCGCCAAGGTCAGCGTGCCGCTGCCGGTGGACGTCGTGGTCGCCAAGGAATTCGCCGAAAGCGCCAAGGCCACCGTCAAGGCGATCGCCGACGTGGCTGAAGACGACATGATCCTGGACATCGGTCCGCAGACCGCGGCCAATTTCGCCGAGCTGTTGAAGGCTTCCCAGACTATCCTGTGGAACGGCCCGGTGGGCGTGTTCGAATTCGATCAGTTTGGCAACGGCACCAAGGTCCTGGCCCAGGCTATCGCCGAAAGCCCGGCGTTCTCCATCGCAGGTGGCGGCGATACCCTGGCGGCCATCGACAAGTACCGCGTGGCTGACCGGATTTCCTACATTTCGACCGGTGGCGGTGCGTTCCTCGAATTCGTCGAGGGCAAGGTGCTGCCGGCGGTGGAAATCCTCGAAAGCCGGGCCAAGGCCTGAGGTTAGGTTGACCGGGCAAAGGAGTGTTCTGATGGTCAAGACGTGGGCGCTTTTGTTTTCGACCGTGGCCCTGGCCGCTTGCGGGAGTCAACCGCAGGCTACGTCGGAGCCGGCTCCCCGTGAGCCGGAGCCAGGCTGCTACCAGGCGGAATGGCAGGCGGAAACCAACCCGGTGCTGAACAAGCGCTCCGGGCCGGACGGTCTGGACAAATACGAAACGCAAACCCCGGCCAAGGAACATGGCTGTCCTTGACGGGTCTGACCCTTTAACTCATGGCTGGCGGCCTGTGCCGTCAGTCGAGGAACACGGATGAAAGGCTTTATCGCCATCATGGCGTTGGCATTGCTGGCCGGTTGCGCGCAGTTGAACCTGTTGCATTCGTCCGAACCGGTGGCGGGTTGGACGACCTGGACTTGCGACAGCGAGGCCAAGGTCATCTGGCGCTATACCGACGATACCCGCAATGCTGTCGAGGTGCGCCTCGGCGGCGCCGAGCAGGTGTATCGCCTGAAGCAGGAACCGGGTGCGTCGGGTGCGCTGTACAGTGACGACATGCTGGCGTTCCATATCAAGGGTGAGGAAGGCCTGGCGTATTGGGTCGCCACCAATGATCTGATCGGACGCGGTTGCAAGGCCCAGTAATACGATTGAACCGACCACGAAAATCCAAATGTGGGAGCGGATCCAGTGTGGGAGCGAGCTTGCTCGCGATAGCGGTGTACCAGGTAACAGTAATGTTGAATGTACCCTCATCGCGAGCAAGCTCGCTCCCACAGGGATCGCGTCAGTATTTGGGTTTAGCGATACCGAACACGCAGGCCGGGGACAAACCCCGACCCGCAATGACTTGAATAGCCGCCGCCGCTCCGGCAGGCTGGCACGATTAACGACCCTCGACCGGGAGAGACACACAAATGGCACTTATCAGCATGCGTCAGATGCTGGACCACGCAGCCGAGTTCGGCTATGGCGTTCCAGCCTTTAACGTCAACAACCTTGAGCAGATGCGCGCCATCATGGAAGCCGCTGACAAGACCGACTCTCCGGTGATCGTCCAGGCTTCGGCCGGTGCTCGTAAATACGCCGGCGCCCCGTTCCTGCGCCACCTGATCCTGGCGGCGATCGAAGAATTCCCCCATATCCCGGTGTGCATGCACCAGGACCACGGCACCAGTCCTGACGTCTGCCAGCGCTCCATCCAGCTGGGCTTCAGCTCGGTCATGATGGACGGTTCCCTGGGCGAAGACGGCAAGACCCCGACCGACTACGAATACAACGTGCGCGTCACCCAGCAGACCGTGGCCATGGCCCACGCTTGCGGCGTTTCCGTGGAAGGCGAACTGGGTTGCCTGGGCTCGCTGGAAACCGGCATGGCCGGCGAAGAAGACGGCATCGGCGCCGAAGGCGTGCTGGACCACAGCCAGATGCTGACCGACCCCGAAGAAGCCGCCGATTTCGTCAAGAAAACCCAGGTCGATGCCCTGGCCATCGCCATCGGCACCAGCCACGGCGCCTACAAGTTCACCAAGCCGCCTACCGGTGACGTGCTGGCGATCGACCGCATCAAGGAAATCCACAAGCGCATCCCCAACACCCACCTGGTGATGCACGGTTCGTCCTCGGTGCCGCAGGAATGGCTGGCGATCATCAACCAGTACGGCGGCGACATCAAGGAAACCTACGGCGTGCCGGTTGAAGAGATCGTCGAAGGCATCAAGCACGGCGTGCGCAAGGTCAACATCGACACCGACCTGCGCCTGGCCTCCACCGGTGCCATGCGCCGCCTGATGGCAACCAATCCGAGCGAATTCGACCCACGCAAATTCCTCGGCGCCACCGTCACCGCCATGCGTGACGTGTGCATCGCCCGTTACGAAGCGTTCGGCACCGCCGGCAATGCTTCGAAGATCAAGCCGATCTCCCTGGAAGGCATGTACCAGCGTTACCTGAAGGGTGAGTTGAACGCCAAGGTCAATTGAGGCTTCAGTGGTGAGAAAACCCGCAGTGATGCGGGTTTTTTTATGATTGCTGGCTTAGCTGCAGGTAAAGCCTTTGATCTTGCCTTCCTGATCCACCGTGATGCTGAGACGATTCTTGTTTAAATCCTTGGTAAAAAAGATGCCACCTGGAGTGGTGCTTCTTACAGCATCTGCCCCGGCTTTGGCTTTGGCGTCATTCTCTGTGCTGGAATCGAATGTCTTGCCGACAAGATCCTTGACCAGCGTTTCATCGCAAGCGGCTTGGGCATGAGCGGCGGTGCTGAGCAGCAAGGCCGATACCAGGTTGAATAATCTGTGGCTCATGGTAGCTAAACTCCTTTTTATGGGGGCCTCCATCGAAGGAATGCTCCAGGCGTTATATGGTCTGTACGACGCGATAGTCATGCTGCGTTGAACAACATGACCTCGGTTTTCGATGACTTTCCGTACAAATCTAAGCTACTGCGCCCAGTTGTTTGAAACTACTGTCATAGATAACAGTTTTTTATGGGGATTTGGGCTTTGCGTCTGTGGTACCCGCCCGGGTGATTACAGCATTAGGAGGGGCGTGCCCTCTGGCTACTGTAGGAAATGACAGTTTTTATAACTTTTAAGATGGATTGATTCTTCTTGTTCCCCATTTGCAGCGTATCGCCGCTCCAGCTTTACTTCGGACGTTAATCCTAGCCCGTTAACCACGTTGGCCGAACGCAGGCTTTGTGCAGTGGGCATCCTGCCATGGATGATGGGATAGCTGCGCTGGGCCATGGATGGCCCTTCGCAGCGGGTCCTCGGAGCAAGGCCGGAGTGAGGGCGCACCGAGCCTGGGCGAGGTGCCGAGTGGTGGGACAAAAGCGCTTTGGTTGCTTTCGCGCTTTTCGAAAGTGACCCGCTGTAAGAACGGAACCGTCAGCAGCCCCGTTATCGCGGCAATGGACGTACACACGGTACCTGTCTATCGAAAGCACCCGATCAAGTGTTGTGATCGATATCCAGCTTGCTGAACGTCACTTTTCCGCCTTCGCTGGTATAGCCCGTGTTGTCCTGCACGTAGACACCGGCCTTGAAATACAACGGTTTGACGCGCCAGGCGCCGCCGACGGTGGTGTACCAGCTATACCCGGCGGCGGTGATGCCCAGGTCGCCGGTGCGGTCGAGGTGCAATCGGTAGGAAAAGGACCGATCGAGGGCTATGCCCGTGGCAATGGTGATGACCCGGCCCTCGTCGTCATCGGGGCGCATGCGCACCTTGGCGACAATATTTCCGGTTTTGCTGTCGTCCTTGTATTGGTATTCCAGCTTCACCATGGGCTTGTTGCTGTCCTTGGCGTGGATCTGGCCAATCACGACCTTGCCGCTGCTGGGGACCTGGTTGACGGCCAGCGTCGCGCTCAATTTATTGTCGGCCTCGGGGAACAGCCAGTTGCGCAAGGTGCCGTCTCTATAGGTCTCTCGCAATTCGCTGCGCGGATAGACGGCATTTTCAGTCTTGGTGCCGGTGACGGGCGACCAGAAATACACCGTGCTGCCTTCGGAGTTGAAGTACTTATTCTGGAACCCATCCACCAGCCGTGGTGTTTCGATGGTTTTCGGCGGGCTGCCTTCGGGAATGCTCAAGTTCCAGGTTGCAAGATCGACCATGTGCGGATCCCTCTACAGAGTAAAAAAGTTGCAAGACCTAGCCGAAGCCTCTAATTCGAGCTTTTCAGATGACTGGATGATGCGCGGGGTGACTTTTTCCTGTCCGTCAGAGTGGCCCTGGCCGATTTTGTGCCCGAGAAGCATGACCGTTGGTCGGCCAGGCTGAAAATTTTTTGAACGATGGCCCTATGACATCTGTCGCTTGGTCGCCTCGCACAGGCAGCGTTCCCTGCTGCTGTGCTCCGTGAAAGTCAGATGTTGTGTTGGATTTCCAGCAGGCTGAACGTCACTTTTCCGCCTTCGGTGGTGTAGCCGGTGTTGTCCTGGACATACGCGCCGGCCTTGAAATACAGCGGTTTGACTTTCCAGCTCGGGTCGATGGTGGTTCGCCAGCTATAGCCCGCTGCGCTGATCCCCAGTGCACCCTTCGGGCTGAGGTGAATCTGGTAGGAAAAGTTGCGGTCGAGCTTTACGCCCGTGGCAATGGTGATGACCTGGCCTGTTTCGTCGTCGGGACGCATGCGTACCTTGGCGACGATGTTGCCCGTGGAGCTGTAGGTCTTGTACTGGTATTCCAGCTTGACCATGGGGCTGTTGCTGTCCTTGGTATGGATCTGGCCGATCACGATCTTGCCGGTGCTGGGCACCTGGTTGACGGCCAGGGTCGCGCGCAGCTTGTTATCCGCCGCCGAGTACAGCCAGTTGCGCAAGGTGCCATCGCTGTAGGTTTCCCGCAGTTCGCTGCGCGGGTAGATCGCGTTGGCGGTCGTGCTGCCGGTGACCGGAGCCCAGAAGAACGCAACACCGGTTTCGGCGTTGAAGTACTGGTCCTTGAACCCTTGCGCCAGGCGTGGGGTTTCGATGGTGATTGCTGGGCTACCTTCGGGGATGCTCAGGTTCCAGGTGTTAAGGTCAATCATGTTCAGATCCTGTCGTTAAAAAAAATGTGCACGCCACCGCGAAGGCTCTAACCCGCGCGTTCGGGGCGCCCTGATAACACCGGAATGAGCTTTTTGTGGTTTGTTCGGCGGATGCTTGACGTCAATAGTGCGTCGCTGAGGTCTATTGCAGTTTCTGTGCCTGAGGCGGGTGACCGTTAGTCGGCTATTTCGGGCTTTGTCAGGATGATGGCGTGATGACAGCTACTGCTTTTCATAAACCCGGTCTAGAGTGAGATCACAGTAATTTGTCCGTTTTGCTACTGAAAACGGACATGGCGCCCCGATAAGAGAAGCAGCATGGAATGCGTGCAACCTACGCTTGGTGAAGAGAACTCTGTCCTTCTGGTTGTTGATGATTACCCTGAAAACCTGATCAGCATGCGTGCATTGTTGCAGCGTCAGGATTGGCAGGTCATGACCGCGTCCTCGGGTGTCGAGGCCCTTAATCTGCTGCTTGAACACGACATCGATCTGGTGCTGCTGGATGTGCAGATGCCGGACATGGACGGGTTCGAGGTGGCGCGCCTGATGCGTGGCAGCCAGCGTACGCGGCTTACGCCGATTATCTTCCTGACCGCCAACGAGCAGTCCCAGGATGCGGTGATCAAGGGTTACGCCAGTGGCGCCGTGGACTACCTGTTCAAACCCTTCGACCCGCAGATCCTCAAGCCCAAGGTTCACGCCTTGCTGGAGCACCAGCGCAATCGACGGGCCTTGCAGCGCTTGAGCCAGGACCTGGAGGCGGCCCGGGCATTCAACGCCTCGGTGCTGGATAACGCCGCGGAAGGTATCCTGGTGGTGGATGAAGACGGCTGCATTCGCTTCGTCAATCCGTCGGCCTGTCGCCTGCTCAATGCCACCGCCGAGCAATTGCAGGGCACGCCGTTCCTGGACTATCTGCAGAAGCCGCACATTCCCCAGTGGGCCGATTCCGACATCCACGTCGCTTATTGCCGAGGCCAGACCTGGCGCCTGCACGATGCGGTGTTGCGTACGGCGCCCGGCCAGCAGGTGTCGGTGGCGTTGTCCTGCGCACCGTTGCCTTCGGAGCAGAAAGCCATGGTGGTGACTCTCCAGGACATGTCGGTGGTCCGCCACTTGCACCAGCAACTCGAATTCCAGGCCGTCACGGACCCGTTGACCGGTCTGCTCAACCGCAGAGGGTTCTATCAGACCGCCGAGAACCTGCTGATGCGCAGCGAGCGCCTGGAGAGCAACTGGGTGCTGTTATACCTGGATCTCGATGGCTTCAAGCGCGTCAACGATTCCCTGGGCCACGATGCCGGTGACCGGGTACTGCGCTGGGTGTCGGAACAGTTGAAGGCGTGCCTGCGGCCGTTCGACATCCTGGCGCGGCTCGGTGGCGATGAGTTCACGGCCTTGCTGGATCTGGAGCACCCGGAGCAGGCCGCCAAGATTGCCGAGAAGCTCATCGAGCGTGTCTCGATCTGCCAGCAGATCGAAGGCATGGATGTGACCCTGGGAGCCAGCATCGGTATCGCGACGTACCCGGACTGCGGTGCCAACCTGGATGGCCTGTTGCGGGCTTCCGACATCGCCATGTACGAGGCCAAGCGTGCCGGTCGCCAGCAATACCGTTTCTATGATCATGAAATGAACGGGCGCGCCCGGTCCCGGCTGATGCTCGAGGAAAGCGTGCGTTCGGCCATCGAGAACCGTGACTTCAATATGGTCTACCAGCCCCAGGTCAGCATCGGCGATGGACGTATCCGCGGCTTCGAGGCGTTGTTGCGCTGGCAGCACCCGAGCGTCGGCGATGTTCCGCCGGGCCTGTTCCTGCCGTTGCTGGAGGAGGCGCGACTGATCAGCCGGCTGGGCAGCTGGATCTACCATCGCAGCGCGGCCCAGCGCAAAGTCTGGGAGCGGCTGTTCGCCGATGACCTGGTGCTGGGGGTGAGCCTGAGCAGCACCCAGTTCGGCATGCCGAACCTGGTGACCGAGTTGCGCCAGGTGCTGGAGCGCCATGCCTTGAAACCCCGGCAACTGGAAGTCGAGGTGACCGAAGACGCGCTGATGCGCAACCCTGACGAAACCAACAAGCAATTGCGCCTGCTGCGTCATCTCGGCGTGCGGGTGGCGCTGGATGACTTCGGTTCGGGCCCCTGCTCGTTGACCCACCTGCGCGACCTCGAACTCGATACGCTCAAGCTGGATCGGCACCTGATCGCCCGATTACCGGACTCACCCCGGGATGCGGCCCTGGCTGCCTCGGTGATCGACCTGTGCTCGCAGTTGGGCTTGCGGGTGATCGCCGAAGGCGTGGAAACCGTGGAACAATATCGCTGGCTGCAAGCCCACGGCTGTGAATATGTGCAGGGCTTCCTCGTAGCGCGGCCCTTGATGGCCGAAGACACCGACGTCTTCGCCAAACCGTTCGACTGGAGCGCGGTGCAGGCTTGAATTCGCTACACTGACGGCCTTTTTCGACTGTCTTGCCACCGATGATTTCGCTCAAATACCTCCAGGCCTACCCCGCGGCCCTGCAAGCCCAGGTGCAGCAATTGATTGCCCAGGATCGCCTGGGGGATTACCTGCACCAGCGCTATCCCGGCCGGCATCAGATCCAGAGCGACAAGGCCCTTTACGGCTACGCGCTGGACCTCAAGCAGCAATATCTGCGTAATGCGCCGGCCATCGACAAGGTGCTGTTCGACAATCGCCTGGATCTCACCCACCGTGCCCTCGGGCTGCACACTACGGTGTCCCGCGTGCAAGGCAGCAAGCTCAAGGCCAGGAAGGAAATCCGCATCGCTTCGCTGTTCAAGGAGGCGGCGCCCCAATTCCTGAAAATGATCGTGGTGCACGAACTGGCTCATTTCAAGGAGTCCGACCACAACAAGGCGTTCTACCAGCTCTGTGAATACATGTTGCCGGGTTACCATCAGTTGGAGTTCGACTTGCGGGTATACCTGACCTGGCGCGACCTGCAATCAGCCAAGGAATGACCGGATGGACGTCAGCAAGACCAAAAGCAGTTTCTATCGCCGCCTGTATGTGGCCTACCTGATCGATAGTGGGGTGGCCAGCAACATTCCGGCGCTCACCGACGCCACCGGCATGCCGCGACGCACCGCCCAGGACACCGTCGCAGCGCTGGCAGACCTGGACATCGTGTGTGAGTTCGAACAGGAGAAGGGCGCCCGCAACCATGCCGGGCATTATCGGATCCATGATTGGGGGGCGATTGATCGGCGCTGGATCGAGGCGAACCTGCAGCGGATCAAGGCGGTGCTCGAGTATCCCTGATGGTGGTGTGATGTCTTGGGCTGGCCCTATCGCGAGCAAGCCCTTCACATTGATCTTCAGTGGACGCACGATCGAGGTACAACGTAGACCCCCCGTGGGCTTGCTCGCGAAGAGGTCAGCAGGGACGATGCATCCCGATGTGTGGAATACCATCCTCCAGATACTCCACGCCCACCACTTCAAACCCGTACCGTCCGTAATACCCCTGCAAATGCGCCTGGGCCGATAATGAGATCGGGATGCCGGGCCAGTGTTTCTCGGCGTGTCTGAGGCCCTGTTCCATCAGTTGATGGCCCAACCCCCTGCCCCGTGATTCTGGCGCGATCACTACGCGTCCGATCACCACGTCGCTGTTCTGCGAGTGGGGGTCGAGCAAGCGCAGGTAGGCCACCAGGTGGTTTTCCTGCCAAGCCATCAAATGACAGGTGTCGCCTGCCAGGTCCAGGCCGTCAACGTCCGGATAGGCGCAATTCTGCTCGACCACGAACACGTCGGCGCGCAGTTTCAAGATGGCGTACAGCTGTTCCTTGCTCAGGTCACTGTGGTGTTTGCAGACCCAATCGATATCCATTTTTTTGAATTTCCTGAAGAAGCCGATGCCGATATTAAGCGCCCTTTCTTCGGAAGTCGCTTATCGGCGCGACCGAAAAAACTGTGATAAAGGCCAAAATGCCATCATTCATTTATCACGGCGTTGTCGCCTTTATGTAATCTTTTGGCAAGGCCTGCGCAGCGGCTTCAATGAGCTAATGTTAGGACGCGGGTTTCTGACTGTTCCTGAGTTTCGGCTAAAAACACGGGCTTTGCACCCTTCAAGGATGTCTGGCATGCCGCGATTGCATCAAGCTCTTGTTTTGATCGGGTTGCTGTGGGTGGGCCAGGACGCCTTTGGGCAGAAACTGCGCCTGGTCGGCGATGGCTGGCCCCCCTTTACCGATTCCACGCTGGTCAATGGAGGACTGGCGACCGACATTGTCAGCACCGCGCTGGCGCGTGCCGGCTATGCCAGTGAGTTCGAGCAGGTGCCCTGGGCCCGGGCGATGCTGGGCATCAGCGAGGGTCGTTATGACGTGCTGGTCAACGCCTGGTACAGCGAGGAACGCACCCATATCGGCCGGTTCTCGGCCGAATACCTGGTTAACCGGGTGCGCTTTCTCAAGCGCAAGGACGCTGCGGTCCAGTTCGACACGCTGCAACAGCTCTACGCCTATCCCATCGCCGTGGTTCGTGGTTATGCCTACTCGAAGGCGTTCGACGAGGACTCGCAGATGCAGAAAGTCCCCGTGCACAACTTCGCGATGGCGGTGCGCATGCTGGCGGCCGACCGTGTGAAGCTGACCCTGGAAGACGAATATGTCGCCCGTTATTACCTGGCCCACGAATCCGCCAAGGTGCGTAACGCTGTCGAGTTCCTGCCCAAGCCACTGAGCGAGAACAGCCTGCATATCCTGGTCAGCCTGAAGAACCCGAACCATGAGCAGATCGTGGCGGGGTTCGATCGGGAGATCTCGGCGATGAAGGCGGATGGCAGTTACGCGCGGCTATTGAAGCAACATGGCATGTAGTGACGGGCTACTGATGGCTTGTCCCAAGCAGGCTCGCTCCCGCATCTGGAATGCATACCGTTGTAGGAGCGAGCTTGCTCGCGATGAGGCCCGCTCAGACACCGTATGCCTCAAGCCTCGTCAGTTTCCTTGATCAGATGCGCCGCCAGGGTCCGCAGAGGGCCCAACTGACGACAGATCAGGCCCAGTTGGGTTTGTACCAGCCGCTGGCCTTCATCGATTTCATCGGGCATCTGCTCCAGCTCATTGGCCAGGGCTTCTTCCTCGTCGCTCTGGACCACGATCGGGGTTTTGCTCGCCAGGCCTTGGGCGATTTCATCGATGCTGGTCGCCAGCTTCGCTCCCGCTCCGTCGATCAACTGTTCGCGTACCTGCGCCGGCAGTTCGGTTCCCCGATGGGCGCCCAGGCCGGACAGATAGCTGAGCAAGGTGTGCGAGAGCACCAGGAAGCGGAACCCGACATCGGCTTCCTTACGAAAGTGCCCCGGCTCCATCAGCATGTTGGCCAGTGTGGTGGACAGCGCGGCATCGGCGTTATGGGCATTGCGGCGGGCCAGGCGATAGGCCAGGTCGTCCCGTTTGCCGGCGGCGTATTGCTGCATGATCTGGCGCAGGTAGATGCTGTTGCAGGTCAGCGTGTTGGCCAGCACCTTGTTCAGCCGGCGGCCCTGCCAGTCCGGCAGGAACAGGAACACCGCAAGTCCGGCGATCAGGCTGCCGAGCAGGGTATCGAACAGCCGCGGCAGCAGCAGGCCATAGCCGTCGCCCACCTGGTTGAAGCAGAACAGCACCATGATCGTGATCGCGGCTGTCGCCAGGGTGTAGCGGGTGGTGCGGTTGGTGAAGAACACCACCCCGGCGGCAATGGCGAAGCACGATTGCACCAGCGGGTTGGGGAACAGATCGAACAGTGCCCAGGCCACGATCAGGCCAATGGCGGTGCCGATGATCCGCTGGCCGAGCTTGCGTCGGGTGGCGCCATAGTTGGGTTGGCAGACGAACAACGTGGTGAGGATGATCCAATAGCCTTGTGACGGGTGGATCAGATGCACCATGGCGTAGCCGACGCTCAACGCCAGGGGCAGGCGCAGGGCGTGCCGGAACAGCAGCGAAGTGGGCGTGAGCTGGGTGCGCAGGCGCAGCCAGACGTCCTTGAGGCTGCGTGGCGAGCGATCCAGCAGGCTGCTGTCGGTGGCGTCGGCCAGGGCGTCGGGGTTGCTGGCATCGCTGAGCAGGCGATCCATGGTGCCCAGGTTCGCTGCCAGTGCCCGCAACGAACGCAGCAGGCCGCGCCAGGCCGGGTTGCTCTGGATTCGCAGGTGTTCCAGGGAAGCGTGCAGATCGTCGAGGGCTTCGGCAAAGGTATCGTCGTAGATGAACGGCTGGCGCATCTGGATCGATTCGGCAAGGGCCTGGCAAGCCTTGCCTTGCTGGCGCAACAGGCGCTGGCAGCGGAACAGTACGTCACTGTGGAAGAAGGCTTCGGCCAACGCGTTATAGGGGTAGTGGGACGAACTGGCGCGTTCGTGGATGTCCTGGGCGAGGAAGTACAGCTTCAGGTAGCGGCTGACCTTCGAACCCGGTCGACCATTGCCCACGCGGTGCAGGATGATCTCCTTGGCCGAGTTGAGCGCGGCCACCACACGGCCGTTCTGCTGCGCCAGTTCCAGGCGCCGGGCTTCCACGTCCAGTTGCCGGATCGGTTCGAGCAGCGACGACTTGAGCTTCAGGTAACGCCCCAGTTCGCGAAACAGCCGCGCCAGGCTCTGCTGCACCGGCTGGTTGGAAAAGAGCATGTGCCACAGCACCGAGAGCATGCCGTACCACGCCGCACCCGCCACCAGCAGCAAGGGCTCATGCCAGAAGTCGTTGACCGCGCCGCCGCGCTGGTCCACGCCGATCATGGTGTAGACCGAAAGAATCAGGGTGGCCGAGGCGATCGCGCCATAGCGCTCGCCCAGGGCGCCGAGCATGGTCAGGCCGAAGCTCGCCAGGGCCAGGGCGATAACGAACAGCACGGGATAGGGAAACAGCAGCTCCACCGATAATGCGGCGACGCTGAAGCAGACCAGGGTAACGGCCAGTGCGTTGAGGCGGCCCTGCCAGTTGTCGTCGGTCTCGGCCAGGGCACTGGCGATGATGCCCAGGAACAAGGGAATCAGCAGGGCCATTTCGTCCAGGTACCAGCACAGCGCCATGCTGCCGGTCAGGGCGATGAATACCCGCACGCTATAACTGAATTTATCCAACGCCCAAAGGCGACGCAGAGACTGACGGAACGAGGTCGATGACATGAAATGCACGGGCCTGACGGGCAATGACACTAAATTGAGGCAGTAATGACGCCGACGCAATGGCGGCGATCACATCTGACAGCAAAAAGTGTTCCGGGAGCCATCACCAGCCGCTGTGGGAGCGAGCTTGCTCGCGATGGCGGCAGTCCTGTCACATCGATGTCGACTGAACCGCCACGATGGCGAGCAAGCTCGCTCCACAGGGTTAGCGCGTTCAAATCGTGTCGGATCAGACGTACTGCGCGGCGGCGTACCCCGAAGCCCAGGCCCACTGGAAGTTGAATCCGCCCAGATGACCGGTGACGTCCAGTACTTCGCCAATGAAATACAGCCCCGGGCTTTTCAGCGACTCCATGGTCTTGGACGAAACCTCCCGGGTGTCGACGCCGCCCAGGGTGACTTCGGCGGTGCGATAGCCCTCGGTGCCGGCCGGGACGACATTCCAGCTCGCCAGTTTCTCGGCAATGTCCGCCAGCTCCGCATGGGTGTATTGCTTCATGGGTTTGGAGACGAACCAGGTGTCGGCCAGCAGGTTGGCCATTTTCTTGGTGAACAACTCACCCAGCAGGGTTTTCAACTCACTGTTGGGGCGTTCGGCCTGTTGCTGTTGCAGCCATTGCGGCACGTCATGGTCGGGCAGCAGGTTGATCTGCACCGTGTCCCCCGGTTCCCAGAACGACGAGATCTGCAGGATCGCCGGACCGCTGAGGCCGCGATGGGTGAACAGGATGTTCTCGCGAAAGCTCTGGTCGTTGCAGCTCACCAGGCAGTCCACCGACGTCCCCGACAGCTCGGTGCATAGCGCCTTGAGCTGATCGGTGATGGTGAACGGCACCAGTCCGGCGCGGGTCGGCAGCAGTTGGTGGCCGAACTGCTTGGCCACCTGGTAACCGAAACCTGTGGCTCCCAGGGTCGGGATCGACAATCCGCCGGTGGCGATCACCAGGGATTGACAGGCGATGGCGCCGAGCGTGGTTTGCAGCAGGTAGCCGCCGTCGGTTTTTTCGATCTGGGTGATGGACGTATCCAGGTGAAGGCTGACGCCGGCCTGGTCGCATTCGTCCAGGAGCATGCCGAGGATGTCGCTGGACTTGTTATCGCAGAACAGCTGGCCGAGTTTTTTCTCGTGATAGGGCACACCGTGCTTGGCCACCAGGGCGATGAAATCCCACTGGGTGTAGCGCGCCAGGGCTGATTTGCAGAAATGCGGGTTCTGTGAGAGAAAATTGCCCGGCTCGGTGTACATGTTGGTGAAATTGCAGCGCCCGCCGCCGGACATGAGGATTTTCTTCCCGGCCTTGTTGGCATGGTCCAGCAACGTGACCTGCCGCCCGCGTCCAGCGGCGGTCAGCGCGCACATCAAGCCCGCGGCGCCAGCGCCAATGATCACGACTTCGGTAGAGCGCAAAACGGTGTCCTCTCAACTTTCTCGCATACTGAATGTGGGAGCGAGCTTGCTCGCGATGGCGGCGTGTCAGGCAGCATCAATGCCGCTGATCCACCGCTATCGCGAGCAAGCTCGCTCCCACAGTTTGATCTGTGTCGGGTTGCAGATCGCTTTACAGGATCCGCACCCGCAACGAGCGCCCCTTGATCTTGCCGCTGTTCAAGCGCTGCAGCGCCTGTTTGGCGATACCGCGCTCCACGGCCACGTAGGCCTGGAAATCGAAGATCGCGATCTTGCCGACCTGGGTGCCGGGAATGCCGGCTTCGCCGGTCAGCGCGCCTAGGATGTCACCGGGACGGACCTTGTCCTTGCGCCCGGCAGCGATGCACAGGGTGCTCATGGCCGGCAGCAGCGGACCGCCACCCTGGGGCTTGAGGTTATCCAGTTGATCCCAGTTCAACGGTGACTTCTGCAGTTGCTCGATGGCCTGGGCGCGGTGCGCTTCGGACGGCGCCACCAGGCTGATGGCGATGCCTTTCTCACCGGCGCGACCTGTGCGACCGACGCGGTGGATGTGGATTTCCGAGTCCCGGGCCAGCTCGACGTTGATCACCATGTCCAGGGCGTCGATGTCCAGGCCACGGGCCGCCACGTCGGTGGCCACCAGCACCGAGGTGCTGCGGTTGGCGAACATCGCGAGCACCTGGTCGCGGTCGCGCTGTTCCAGGTCGCCGTGCAGGCCGACGGCCGAGATACCCTTGGCGGCGAGGTGATCGACGGTTTCCTGGACCTGCTGCTTGGTGAAACAGAACGCCACGCAGGAGGCCGGGCGGAAATGCGCCAGCACCTTGACCACCGCTTCCATGCGCTCTTCGGGAGCGATTTCGTAGAAACGTTGCTCGATCTGCGCATCGGAATGCAGCGCCTCGGCTTTCACCTGCTGCGGGTTGCGCATGAACTTGGACGACAGCTGCTTGATACCTGCCGGATAGGTGGCGGAGAACAGCAGCGTCTGGCGGCGTTCCGGGGTCTGCTGGATGATGTCTTCGATGGCATCGTAGAAACCCATGTCCAGCATGCGGTCGGCTTCGTCGAGGATCAGGGTGTTGAGGCCATCGAGTACCAGCGAGCCCTTGCGCAGGTGCTGCTGGATGCGCCCGGGCGTGCCGACGATGATGTGGGCGCCGTGTTCGAGGGAGGCGATCTGCGGGCCGAAGGACACGCCGCCACACAGGGTCAGGACCTTGATGTTGTCTTCGGCGCGGGCCAGGCGGCGGATTTCCTTGGCCACCTGGTCGGCCAGCTCGCGGGTCGGGCACATCACCAGCGCCTGGCAACCGAAGAAGCGCGGGTTGATCGGGTTCAGCAGGCCGATGCCGAAGGCGGCGGTCTTGCCACTGCCGGTCTTGGCCTGGGCGATCAGGTCCATGCCCTTGAGGATCACCGGCAAGCTTTGCGCCTGGATCGGCGTCATCTGGGCATAACCGAGTGATTCGAGGTTAGCCAGCATGGCGGCGGACAGCGGCAAAGTATCAAAAGCGGTGGCGATGGTGGTCACGGGACAGGCCTGCAAAACAAAATGTCGCGCAGTGTAGCAGCCTCGTGCCACTTTCTTCGAAAGTTCTGGACGAGCGTGGATTTCTCAGGGCGATCACAACGGTGCTGATTGTTCGTGGCAAGGGATTCATGTATGGCGAGGGGATTGATCTGTGGCGAGGGGATTCATCCCCTCGCCACAGGAAGGGGCACGGCTTCAGTGCTCGATATGCTCATCATGACGTTTCTGCCGCCGCCCGTCCTGCTTGGACAGTTGGGAAAAAATCGTCGCCGCCAGCATCGCCATGATGCCCACCGTCAGGAACGTCAGCTGGAACGCGCCCAATACCGTGTCTACCCCGTCGTTACCGATCTGGGCCGTGAAGCCGCCAAGCAGGGCGCCGGCGCAGGCCACGCCCAGGCTCAGGGAGAGTTGCGCCACCACCGACAACAGGCTGTTGCCGCTGCTGGCGCTGGCGTCGTCCAGGTCGATCAGGGTCACGGTGTTCATGGCTGTGAACTGCAGCGAGTTGATCGCTCCCAGCACCGCCAGTTGCGCCAGCAGCAACCAGTACGGGGTCTGCTCGCTGACCAGCCCCATGCTCGCCAGCATCACGCCCAGGGCCACGGTGTTGCCAGTCAGGACGATGCGGTAGCCCAGGCGCTCGATCAGTGGCCGGGCCACGGATTTGGCGACCATGGCCGCCGCCGCCAGGGGCAGCATGCTCATCCCGGCCTGGGACGGTGAGTAACCCAGGGCCACTTGCAGCAGCAACGGCACCAGGAACGGCAGGGCACCGCTGCCCAGGCGCGCGAACAGGTTGCCGAGAATACCCACGGCAAACGTCCGGGTCTTGAACAGCGATGGCGGGAACAGCGCGTTCTCCACATGCCCGGCCCGCAGCCAATAGGCCGCCAGGCAGGCCATGCCGCCGAACAGCAACAGCATCACCCGCAGGTGCGGCAGGTGCAGTTCACCCAGGCCTTCCATGGCGATGGTGATCAGCACCATCGCCGCGCCGAACAGCAGGAACCCCAGGCTGTCGAACCGGGTGCGCTCGCTGCCCCGCAGGTCCGGGATGAATTTCCATACCGCATAACAACCCATCACCCCCACCGGCAGGTTGATGATGAAGATCCAGTGCCAGGACAGGTATTCCACCATCCAGCCGCCCATGGTCGGGCCGATCAGCGGGCCAAGCAGGCCGGGAATGGTGATGAAGCCCATGATCCGCACCAGTTCCGAGCGCGGGTAGGCCCGCAACACTACCAGCCTGCCTACCGGGAGCATCAAGGCGCCGCCCAGGCCCTGGATGACCCGCGCACCGATCAGCATGTTCAACGAGTTGGACAGGGCACACAGCAATGAGCCGAAGCTGAACAGCAGGATGGCACCAAAGAAGATTTTCTTGGTGCCGAAGCGGTCGGCGATCCAGCCGGAGGCCGGAATCAACAGCGCCACGGTGAGCATGTAGGCGATGATCACGCCTTGCATGCGCAACGGGTTTTCCGCCAGGTCGCTGGCCATGGCGGGCAGGGCGGTATTGAGGATGGTCCCGTCCAGGGACTGCATGAAGAAGGCGATGGCCACCACCCATGGAAGCCAGCGGGCGGTGACGGCATCGAGCGGGGCGCGGTTGGGCATGGGACCTCTTGTATGAAGTATTGAAACGGGCGAACACAGCGCCTGTGGCGAGGGGATGAATCCCTGGCCACAGAATAATTCTCCTCAGCAATGACCTGGCGTCTGGTCGAGTGCCTATAACGTCAAGGTCAAGCGCTTGACCAGCGCCCCCGGCAGCAGCATCGAGGCCGTGGCCCGCTGGCTGTAGGTGCTGGCCGAGAGCAGCAGTTCCCGCTCCCGGGTCAGGCCTTCGAGCTGCGAGCCCAGCAGGCTGTAGACGCTGTCGTCGAATCGCATGGTGCTGACCGGCGCCACGATCTGGCCGTTCTCGACCCAGAACGTGGCGAAGCGGGTCATGCCGGTCAGACGCGCGGCCGGCTGGTCCGAGTAGTTCAGGTACCAGAGGTTGCTGATGTACAGCCCGGTGCCGAGTTGCTCGAGGATGTCGCGTTGTTCCAGCAGGCCTTCCTTCATGTCCAGCGCCGTGGGGTATTCATAGCGGCTGGCGCCGTTGGCGGTGAGGCCGTATTCGGCGGCGCTGCGGGAGTTGACCAGGCGAGCGTTCGCCATGCCCTTGGCAATCAGCGCCAGGTCATCCCGTGGGTAACCTTCGTCGGAGAATGCCGGGCTCAGGGAGCCGCTGACCTGCTCCGTCAGCCATACGTCGGGGCTGAAATGCGCTTCGTTGGCGTAGAACTTCTGCAGCGGGCTTTGCTTGCTGGCGATAGCCCGTGCCGAGAAACCGCCCCAGCTGAGCATGCCCATGATTTCTTCCAGCGCGGCCGGCGCCAGGTAGGCGCGGTATTCGCCGGGGGCGAGGGTGCGCAGCGGCTGGCCAAGAAACACCAGTTGCTGGCGGGCCTGCTCGAAGCGCCGGGCAAACCCTTCACTGCTCCATTCGTGGCCGGCGTAGCTGGCTTTGACGGCCTGGCCGTTTTCGTGGAACAGGCTGAAGTCGAAGTTGAAACTGTTGGCCTGGTGCCAGCCAAATGCCCCCGAGGAACTGGCGAAGCCTCGGCTGATGGGCCCGGCGGCGTAGATGCCCACCAGGTCGAGGCCTTCGCCGGCGCGGGCGATTTCAGCCACGGCCTGCTCGGTTTCCGGCAGCGGCAGGTCCTGGACCTTATGGCTCTGCCAGTGGTCATGGTTGAGCAGCAGATAGGGATCAGGGGGCAGCAGCGGCAAGGTTTCGCGCAGCTGTTGCAAGCCTTCGGCCAGCCGTTGCAGGTCTGTCTCGATGTGGCCGGACAAGGTGATCTGCAGGTCGGCATGCCGCCCGTCGTCGATCAGCTTGAGGCTGACATTGGCCTGCTGCACCTGCCCGGCCTGGCGAACCTTGCCATGATTGAAGCGCACGAAGGCCGAGGACTCGGCGGCATAGCCCACGGTGAACCGCTCTGATTCGCGCAATGCACCGCGCAGCCAGTCCACCAGTGTCTTGAAGGCTGCGGCCTGATTGTTGACGGTACTCATCAGGCGTCCCCTCCGAACACATCGACATGGCTGAATACACACGCCGGCGACGCATGGCCGACGCGAATGACCTGGTTCGGCTCGCCCTTGCCACAGTTCGGCGTGCCCAGCACCTGGAGGGTCGAGGCATCGCCCACGGCCCGCAGGCTTTTCCAGAATTGCGCGGAAATCCCCCGGTAGTTGGGGTTCTTCACTACACCCTTGAGCTCACCGTTCTCGATCAACTGACCCCATTCGCAACCGAACTGGAACTTGTTGCGCGCATCGTCGATGGACCATGAGCGGTTGGTGCGCATCAGCACGCCCCGCTCGATGCCCTGGACCAGTTGTTCCAGGGACTGGTTACCCGGTTCGATGTTCAGGTTCGCCATGCGGTCGATAGGAGGACGGTTCCAGCCGCAGGCGCGGCTGTTGGCGACGCCGTCCAGGCCGGCGCGGAACTGCGACAGGGCGCCGCCCAGCGGACGCAGCAACCGGCCTTTGCGAATCAGGAACTGTTTGCTGGCCGCCGTGCCGTCGTCGTCATGGCTGTAGCTGGCCAGCTCTTCGGGAATGTCGGGATCGAAGGTCACGTTCAACAGGCTGGAGCCGTATTGCAAGTGTCCAAAGTCGCTGGCCTTGACGAAACTGGTGCCGGCGTAATTGCGTTCGTCCCCCAGGATGCGATCCAGCTCCAGCGGATGACCGATGGATTCGTGGATCTGCAGCATCATCTGGTCGGGCATCAGCAGCAGGTCCCGGGGTCCTTGGGGAGTATTCGGCGCCATCAGCAACTGCAGGGCCTGATCGGCGATATGCGGGGCGGCACCGATCAGGCCGCAGCGGCCGATCACATCGAAGCCACCCTGCTGGCCGAAGTTCTCGCGGCCCAGGGTGCGGGTCTGGCTGTCGTGGCCATCGAAGGCCGTGACTTCCAGGGACGGGTAGATGAAGCGCTGGGCCTGGCGCAGTTCGGCTCCGGCGCTGTTGAGGTAGATCTGCTCGACCTGGCTCAGGCCGATGCCGACTTGCCAATTCACCAGGCGCTCGTCCCGGGGCACTGCGGCCGACTCGTCGCCCAGCAACTGGTAGCAATCGCTCAGCGAGGGAAACGCCTGGTCGAAGTGGGGCGAGAAGTAATCGGCGCGGTCGCTGGAGACCGCTTGCTCGCGCAAGTCGAGCAGGGCATGGGGCTTGAGCCGCCGGGCCTGCTGCTCGGCCCGCTCCAGGGCAGCTTGCAGGCCGGCCTGGGACAGGTCGTTGGTGGCCGCGTAGGCCTCGACGCCGTTGACCCGGGCGGTGAGCATCGCGCCTTCGTCACGGTCCAGGCTGGGTGGTTCGGCGATGTTCTTGCGCACCGACAGATGCTGGCCGGACTCGCGCACGTAACGCAGGGAAAAGAAATCAGCGCCCGTGCGCAAGGCAGCGAAGCGCTGCTTGAGCTGGGGGTGGAAATCGAACATGGAACCTCCTTGTCTGGAGCGAGGGTGCAGCCAGTGCGGTGCTTTGACGCGGCGGCCCTAGATTAGGCCTGGGGTGGGGGTGGGATCAAGGTAGAAGGGCATACCGGGGAGTCCAGGCGGACGCTATCGCGGGCAAGCTCGCTCCCACAGGGGGATCTTCAATGGTCACAAAATGTGCGTCCGCTGCGAATCCTTGTGAGAGCGAGCTTGCTCGCGATGGCGGTCCTGGGTCTTACTGAGCCATCGGCCCCACTTCCCGCAGCGGCTTGCCGCGAACTGGCGCGTCGCCGGCCACGTAGTACGGGGCGGTGCTGCGTGGCAATGGCTTGCGGCCACGGATCTTGTCGGCGATTTTCTCGGCGATCATGATCGTCGGCGCGTTCAGGTTGCCGGTGGTGATGATCGGCATGATCGACGCATCCACCACGCGCAACCCTTGCATGCCATGCACCCGGCCTTCGCCGTCCACCACCGCCATCTCGTCGGTGCCCATCTTGCACGAGCAGGACGGGTGGAACGCGGTTTCGGCGTGTTCGCGGATGAACTGGTCCAGTTGCTCGTCGGTCTGCACCTCGATGCCCGGGCTGATTTCGCGACCCCGGAACGGATCGAGCGCCGGCTGCTGCATGATCTCGCGGGTCAGGCGAATGCCGTCGCGAAACTCCTGCCAGTCCTGCTCGGTGGCCATGTAGTTGAACAGGATGCTCGGGTGCTGGCGTGGGTCCTTGGACTTGGCCTGGATCCGGCCGCGGCTTGGCGAACGCATGGAGCCCATGTGTGCCTGGAAACCGTGCTCCTTCACACCGTTGCTGCCGTTGTAATTGATCGCCACCGGCAGGAAGTGGTACTGGATGTTAGGCCACTCGAATTCCGGGCGGGTGCGGATGAAGCCGCCGGCTTCGAACTGGTTGCTGGCGCCGATGCCGGTGCCGTTGAACAGCCACTCGGCGCCGATGGCCGGCTGGTTGTACCAGAGCAGCGACGGGTACAGCGAAACCGGTTGGGTGCAGGCATATTGCAGGTACAACTCCAGGTGATCCTGGAGGTTTTCACCGACGCCCGGCAGGTCGTGGACCACCGGGATGTCGAGGCTCTCCAGCAATTTGGCCGGACCCACGCCGGAGCGTTGCAGGATCTGTGGCGAGGCGATGGCGCCGGAGCACAGTAACACTTCCTTGCGCGCCCGGGCTTCGACGCGTTCTTCCGCGGCGCCCACCAGATAACGGACACCCACGGCACGTTTGCCTTCGAACAGGATCTTGTCGGTCAGGGCGTGGGTGACGATGGTCAGGGTCGAGCGCTTCTTGGCGATGTCCAGGTAACCGCGTGCGGTACTGGCGCGGCGGCCGTTGGGCGTGACGGTGCGGTCCATCGGACCGAAGCCTTCCTGCTGGTAGCCGTTGAGGTCTTCGGTACGGGGATAGCCGGCCTGTACGCCGGCTTCCACCATGGCGTGGAACAGCGGATTGTTGCCGGGCTTGGGCGTGGTCACGCTGACCGGACCGTCGCCACCGTGGTAGTCGTTGGGGCCGATGTCCCGGGTTTCCGCCTTGCGGAAATAGGGCAGGCAGTCAAGGTAGGTCCAGTCTTCCAGGCCGGGCAGCTTGGCCCAGTTGTCGTAGTCCAGGGCGTTGCCACGGATGTAGCACATGCCGTTGATCAGCGAAGAGCCGCCCAGGCCCTTGCCCCGACCGCACTCCATGCGGCGGCCGTTCATGTGGGGCTCCGGGTCGGTCTCGTAGGCCCAGTTGTAGCGCCGGCCCTGCAGCGGGAACGCCAGGGCGGCGGGCATCTGCGTGCGAAAGTCCAGGCGATAGTCCGGGCCGCCGGCCTCGAGCAGCAGGACGGTGACGCCTTCGTCTTCGGTCAGGCGGGTGGCCAAGGTGTTGCCGGCCGAGCCCGCGCCGATGATGATGTAGTCGAATTCTTGGGACATGAAATGCACCCTCTTTTTGAATTGGGTTCAGGTCGTGGTTGCCTTGACGCCGCATAACCTGTGGCGAGGGGATTTATCCCCGTTCGGCTGCGCAGCAGTCGTAAATCAGCGACTGGGTTTGTCTGAAGAATGGGGGCCTTGGGGAGGGGCTGCTATGCAGCCCGCGGGGATAAATCCCCTCGCCACAACAGCGTTCACTCAAGGCCTCGTCCTATCAGAACACCGACGCGTAATCGCCCAGCTCGACCTGTACCGATTTGATGCGCGTGAAGTTGTTCAGCGAACTGATGCCGTTCTCGCGGCCCACGCCCGATTGCTTGTAGCCGCCCACCGGCATCTTGGCGTCGGATTCGCCCCAGGCGTTGATCCAGCAGATACCGGCTTCCAGCTGATGGATGATGCGGTGGGCGCGGTTCAGGTCGCGGGTCACGACGCCAGCGGCCAGGCCGAAGTCGGTGTCGTTGGCACGGCGGATCGCTTCTTCTTCGGTCTCGTAGGTGAGGATACTCATCACCGGGCCGAAGATTTCCTCGCGCACGATGGTCATGTCGTCGGTACAGTCGGTGAACACCGTCGGGGCCACGAAGGCACCCTTGGCGAATTCGCCGTCGGTCAGGCGGCCACCGCCACACAGCAGGCGTGCGCCTTCGGCCTTGCCCTTCTCGATGTAGCCCAGCACGCTTTCCATGTGGGCGAAGCTCACCAGCGGGCCGAAGTTGGTGTTTTCGTCTTCGGGGTTGCCGATGCGGATGCGCGCCACGCGTTCGACGATCTTGGCCTCGAACGCTGCCTTGAGGTGGCTCGGTACGAACACCCGGGTGCCGTTGGTGCAGACCTGGCCGGAGCTGTAGAAGTTGGCCATCATCGCCGTGTCGGCGGCGCGATCCAGGTCGGCATCGTCACAGATGATCAGGGGCGATTTGCCGCCCAGTTCCATGGTCACGTCCTTGAGCGAAGAGCTCGAGGCGCTGGCCATGACCTTCTTGCCGGTGTCGGTGCCGCCGGTGAAGGAGACCTTCTCGATGCGCGGGTGCTCGGTCAGCCAGGTGCCGACTTCACGGCCGCTGCCGGTCAGGACGTTGAAAACTCCAGGCGGAACGCCGGCTTCGGTATAGATTTCAGCCAGTTTCAGGGTGGTCAGCGAGGTGACTTCGCTGGGCTTGAATATCATCGCGTTACCCGCCGCCAGGGCCGGTGCGGATTTCCACAGGGCGATCTGGATCGGGTAGTTCCACGCACCGATGCCGGCTACGACCCCCAGAGGCTCGCGACGGGTGTAGACGAAGGAAGTGTCGCGCAGCGGGATCTGCTCGCCCTCAATGGCGGGGACCAGCCCGGCGTAGTACTCCAGCACATCGGCACCGGTGACGATGTCGACGTAGCGGGTCTCGGAATAGGCCTTGCCAGTGTCCAGGGTTTCCAGGGCGGCCAGCTCATCGTTGCGCTCGCGCAAGATATCCACGGCGCGGCGCAGAATGCGCGAGCGCTGCATGGCGGTCATCGCCGCCCAGACCTTCTGGCCTTTTTCGGCGCTGACGACGGCACGCTCGACGTCTTCTTTCGTCGCGCGCTGGACCTGGGCGAGCACTTCACCGTTGGCCGGGTTGATGGCTTCGAAGGTGGCGTCGCCGCTGGCGTCGCTGTATGCGCCATCGATGTAGAGTTTTTGCAGTTCGAAACGGGCCATAAATACCTCGCAAGTGCATGTGTGGTTGGCTTGGCCACCGGGCGTGTCGTCTATGGCTGACTACGCCGGGCGGTGACGGTTCAGGAACCGAGCGATTCTGTGTGCTCTGGTGTTCCTGCCTTGGCCAGTTGGAGATCCATGTATTCGTAAGCGATCCGGTGGGCCTGGGCGGTGTCGAACGCGTCTCCCGACAGCGCGCCGCGCAGCCACAGCCCGTCGATCAGGGCGGCCAGGCCCCGTGCCGCGCTGCGTGCCTCATCGATGGGCAGCACGCGGCGGAACTGGCTGCACAGGTTGGAATACAGGCGGTGATCGTTGATCCGCTGCAACCTGTGCAAAGACGGGTGGTGCATGCTGGTGGCCCAGAAGGCCAGCCAGGTTTTCATCGCCGGGCCGTTGACCTGGCTGGCGTCGAAGTTGCCTTCGATGATCACCTGCAGGTGCGCCCGTGGACTGTTGTCCTCCAGCGCCTGGCGACGTGCGGTGATGTTCTCGCTCAGCACCTTCATCAGGTGCAGCGCCGTGGCCGCGATCAGGCCGTTCTTGTCCTGGAAGTAATGACTGATGATGCCGTTGGAGACACCGGCCAGGCGGGCAATCAGCGCGATGCTGGCGTCCCCCATGCCGACCTGATCGATTGCCTGCAACGTGGCGTCGATCAACTGCTGGCGGCGGATGGGCTGCATACCGACCTTGGGCATTTGGGTGACTTCTCCTGGGACTTGATGGTGAGGAAGAGTCTATTTTGTTTTGATTGAACGTTCAATCAACAAAAAACAGGTTCCATGACAAGTCGCCGCTTTTTGTCGGGATTACCCCGTGTGAAAACCCCGCAGTACGGCGTGCGAGGACTTTTTGGGATGTCTTCATGACACTCATCGGTTGGTGTGAAGGCCAGCCGCCGATTGATGGCTGGAATACTGTTGTGGCGAGGGGATAAATCCCCCGCCACAGTTTGTTTGCATTCCAGGTCAAGCTTTTCAGGCAGTCAGCAGTGCACAAACGAAAACGCCTCGATGCTCTCGAGGCGTTTTTGCAGGGTTGAGGCTCAGCCCAGGTTCTTACCGAGCAGGGCGTGGTACAGCTCGCTGTCGCCAAGGATGCCGACCACTTTCTGGTTATCGTGGAGCACCAGCTTGTTGCCGGTCTGGTAGCGGATCTGCAACGCATCGCGCATGCCGATGTTGGAGTCCACCAGGGTCGGACGACGGCCCAGGCCCTCGACCGATTGCCCCGGTGCCCAGTTCTGCAGGTCCAGGACGGCTCCGTTCTGGCGAGCGCCCTTGATGGTGTTGCCTTCGGCCAGGTCGAGCCAGGAATCGCCGCCTGGGTCCAGGCACACCGAACCGTTGATGCGCTTGCAGTTGTCCAGGGTGCGCATCAGGCTGCGGCCGCACAGGACGTTGAGCGGGTTGGTATGGGCGACGAAGGTGCGCACATAGTCGTCCGCCGGGTTCAGCACGATCTCTTCCGGCTTGCTGTACTGGATGATCTTGCCGTCCTTCATGATCGCGATCCGGGTGCCCAGTTTCAGGGCTTCGTCCAGGTCATGGCTGACGAATACGATGGTCTTTTGCAGTTTGCGTTGCAGTTCCAGCAGTTCGTCCTGCAGTCCCTGGCGGATCAGCGGGTCGAGGGCGGAGAACGGTTCGTCCATCAGCAGGATGTCGGCGTCCATCGCCAGGGCGCGGGCCAGGCCGACCCGTTGTTGCATGCCGCCGGACAGCTCGTCGGGTTTCTTGTTGCGCCACTGGGTCAGGCCCACCAGCTCAAGCTTCTCATCCACCAGCTTGCGCCGTTCCTTCTCGGGACGGCCCTGCATTTCCAGGCCGAAGCTGATGTTCTCGCGCACTGTCAGCCAAGGCATCAGGGCGAATTTCTGGAACACCATGGCGATGCGCTTGGTGCGCATCATCTTCAGTTCGGCCGGGGAGCAGGAGGCGATGTCGATCTGGCGCCCTTCGTGCTCGACGAACAACTTGCCACGACTGACGGTGTTCAAGCCGTTGATGCAGCGCAGCAGGCTGGATTTGCCTGAGCCGGAAAGGCCCATCAGGACGCAGATTTCACCCTTCTCGATGGACAGGCTGGCTTTTTCCACGCCCACGATCAGGCCGGTCTGCTGCAGGATCTCCGGGCGCGAAAGCCCCTTGTCCAGCAGGTCCAGCGCGGCCTTGGGGCGGTTGGAGAAAATAACATCGACGTCTTCGAAACGAATGATGCTCATGCGTCACCCCCTACTTTGGCGTCGGGTTGTTTGCAGATTCGGTCAAGCATGATTGCCAGCAGTACGATTGCCAGGCCTGCTTCGAAGCCCAGTGCGATATCGGCGGTGTTCAGTGCGTTGACCACGGGTTTGCCCAGGCCATCGGCGCCTACCAGCGCGGCGATCACCACCATCGACAGCGACAGCATGATGCACTGGGTGACGCCGGCCGCGATGCTTGGCATCGCATGGGGCAGTTCGATGCGCGACAGGAGCTGGCGACGGGAGCAGCCGAAGGCCTTGCCAGCGTCCATCAGTTCTTCCGGAACGTCGCAGATGCCCAGGTAGGTCAGACGAATGGGCGCGGCAATCGCGAACACCACCGTGGAGATCAGACCCGGGACCACACCCAGACCGAACAGGGTCAGAGTAGGAATGAGGTAGACGAAGGTCGGTACGGTCTGCATCAGATCCAGTACCGGACGCATCATGGTGTAGAACATCGGCCTGTGCGCGGCAACAATGCCCAGCGGCACGCCGATCAGTACGCAGACCAGGGTCGCGAACATCACTTGCGCCAAGGTCTCCATGGTTTCCTGCCAGTACCCCAGGTTCAGGATCAGCAGGAAGGACGCAATGACGAATACCGTCAGGCCCCATTTGCGCTGGATGAAATGCGCCAGCAGGGCGATGAGGCCAATCAGCGCCAGGGGGTTGAACCAGGTCAGCGCAAACGTCACGCCGTGGATCATTGCTTCGAGTGACATCGCGATGGCATCGAAGGTATTGGCGCCGTGTTGCGTCAACCATTCGACAAAGCCGGCGATGTACTGGCCCAGGGGAATTTTCTGATCAATCAGCATGGTATGAACGTCCGCATGCAAGGGATAAACAGCCCGGGCGGGCGAACCCGCCCGGCATAACGATTACTGCGCCAGCTTGGCTTTCACGGCTTCCAGGCCAGGTTTACCGTCAATGGTGGTCACGCCAGCGAGCCAGGTATCGAGTACTTGAGGGTTTTTCTGCAGCCAGGCCTTGGCGGCGGCTTCCGGTTTCATCTTGTCGTCCAGCACGTTGCCCATCAGCTTGCTTTCCATGTCGACGGTGAACTCGAGGTTCTTCAACAGTTGGCCGACATTGCTGCACTCCTCGGTGTAGCCCTTGCGGGTGTTGGTCGCCACGGTGGCGGCCCCGAAGTCCGGACCGAAGAAATCATCGCCACCGGTCAGGTACTGGATCTTGAAGCGTGTGTTCATCGGGTGCGGTGCCCAGCCGAGGAAGACCACGTCGGTGCCGCGCTTGGAGGCACGATCGACCTGCGACAGCATGCCGGCTTCGCTGGATTCGACGACCTTGAAGCCGGCGTCCTTCAGGCCGAAGGCGTTCTTGTCGATCATGCTCTGGATCAGACGGTTGCCATCGTTGCCCGGCTCGATGCCGTAGATCTTGCCATCCAGCTCTTTCTTGAATTTGGCGATGTCTTTGAAATCCTTGAGCCCTCTTTCATATAAGGCTTCGGGAACCGCCAGGGTGTACTTGGCGCCTGTGAGGTTGGTCCGCACGGTTTCCACGGTGCCGGCTTCGCGGTAGGCCTTGATGTCGTTCTCCATGGTCGGCATCCAGTTGCCGAGGAATACGTCCATGTTCTTGCCGTCGGCCAGGGACTTGTAGGTCACCGGTACGGAAATCATGGTGGTCTTGGTCTTGTAGCCCAGGGCCTGGAGAATCACGCTGGTGGTGGCGGTGGTCACGGTGATGTCGGTCCAGCCGACGTCGGAGAAGTTGACGGTGCTGCACTGTGGTGGCTCAGCAGCGTTGGCCAGCAATGGAAGACTCAGCATGGCGGCCAACAACAACGGCTTGGAACCTTTCATGAGTGGACTCCTGGTGTTTTATTGGCGGTATCCGGTCGGGGACAACCGCGCTTTGTTTGGATGTTGCGGTTGGTGGCGCGTGAACACTGTCTCGACACGCGGCCTTGAAAACGAGCCGTAACCGATCATGTACCAGTGCAAATCTGTCGCCTACAGGGTGGGTCGTATCCAGTACAGGGATGGTCGCATCCAGTGTCGGTGACGTCGTTTACAGATTTTTTCCACCCTCGGCGGGTCTCTGACACGCAAAAAAACGGCGTAGAACGCTGTCGGGAACAGGGCGACGTTGGTGGGCATGATTGCGTCGGTGTCAGACGTCGAACTCCAAGGCAAAAATCGGATGATGCGACCATCCCGGCGTTGAGCGTAGCAGCTCCGTCACCGGGCGCTCCTGCGCCCGGATGTGCCCGTTCTGGAGGTTCTAGGCAATGGCAATCAGCGTATTCGACCTGTTCAAAATCGGTATCGGCCCGTCCAGTTCCCACACCGTGGGACCCATGCGCGCAGCGGCGCTCTTTGTCGAGGCGCTGCGGGCCGGGTCGCTGCTGGAACAGGTGCGTCGAATCGAGGTGCAGTTGTTTGGCTCACTGTCGGCCACCGGCATTGGCCATGGCAGCGACAACGCGGTGATCATGGGCCTGATGGGGGAGTGGCCGGATGCAATCGATCCGTCCCGGATCGGCCCGCGCATCGAACAACTGCGGGAAACCGAGACGCTGTTGCTGGACAGTCGTTTGCCCGTGCCTTTTATCTGGTCCCGGGACATGCGCCTGCTGGACGAAAACCTGCCATTCCACCCCAATGCCATGACCCTGGTGGCCGAGGGTGACAACGGTGAGCTGCACCGCGACACCTACTATTCGGTAGGCGGTGGCTTCGTCGTCGACCAGGCCCAGGCTTCCAGCGGCGTGGTGGACCTGGACACCACCGAGCTGCCTTACGATTTTTCCAGCGCCCAGGAGCTGCTGGACCTGTGCCGGCGCCACAACCTGCGGGTGGCCGAATTGATGATGGCCAACGAGAAGGTCTGGCGCTCGGAAGAAGACATTCGCAGTGGTCTGATGAAACTCTGGCGAGCCATGCAGGATTGCGTCGAGCACGGGCTCAAGCACGAAGGCATCCTGCCGGGCGGCTTGAATGTGCGCCGGCGGGCGGCCAAGTTGCACCGTAGCCTGCAGGAACTGAACAAGCCGAATGTCATCGGCTCGACCTTGAGCGCCATGGAGTGGGTCAACCTGTATGCCCTGGCGGTCAACGAGGAAAATGCCGCCGGCGGGCGCATGGTCACGGCGCCGACCAACGGCGCGGCGGGGATCATTCCGGCAGTGCTGCATTACTTCATGAGATTCAGCGAAGACGTCACCGACGCCAACGTGGTGGATTATTTCCTCGGGGCGGCGGCGGTGGGCATCCTGTGCAAGAAGAATGCGTCGATCTCCGGTGCCGAAGTCGGTTGCCAGGGCGAAGTGGGCTCCGCCTGCGCCATGGCGGCGGCGGGCCTGGCGGAGATCCTGGGGGCGACACCGGAGCAATTGTGCAACGCGGCGGAAATCGGCCTGGAGCACAACCTTGGCCTGACCTGCGACCCGGTGGGCGGCCTGGTGCAAGTGCCGTGCATCGAGCGCAACGCAATTGCCGCGGTGAAAGCCATCAATGCCGCGCAGATGGCCCTGCGCGGCGACGGCCAGCACTTCATCTCCCTCGACCGGGTGATTCGTACCATGCGCGATACCGGTGCCGACATGCATGACAAATATAAAGAGACATCGCGTGGCGGATTGGCGGTCAGTGCGGTGGAGTGCTGACCCGCAGTATTCACAATCCTGTGGTGAGGGGATTTATCCCCGCTGGGCCGCGAAGCGGCCCTCTATGTTTCTACAGATACACCAAGGTGTATGAATCGAGGGCCGCTTCGCAGCCCTACGGGGATAAATCCCTTCGCCACAAAGAACCGAAACCGCTCATAAAGTGCACACCCGCTCAGAAACACGCCACCTTTTGGCGCGTCGCAAACAGATAAGTGGCTGTTGCGCCGACCCCTGCCGTGGCGGTGCCCACCGTTCGTCATCCGCGCTTGGGGTGACACCGCTTGTGCAAACGGTGCAGCCCAGTTCCCACAAGTGCTACCGAACTGCTCACAGCCCGCAGGGAGCGGTGTCAGCGGCCCCTGATGGCACCGATAAACCATCCTTGACGCGTGCCTTGTGTAGACGGGTTGCGATGTCGTTTTCAGGATTTTATTAAACATACGTTCAGTTTTAGGCACGGCAATTGCTGTATCGCTGTAAAGCCGGTTTTCGCTATGAAAACCTCGGCAACACAACCAATAAAAAGAGCCTGCGCCTGAGGCCATTACCCGCTTTGTGTGAGGAGATACCGCGATGACGTCGTCCAACTCCGGGGCCCAACCCCAGAACCGTGCGCCTCAATCCATCGGCTTTTTGCTGCTGGACAATTTCACGCTGATTTCCCTGGCGTCCGCGGTGGAACCGCTACGCATGGCCAACCAGTTATCCGGCCGCGAGCTGTATCGCTGGACCACTCTCACCGTCGACGGCGGGCAGGTCTGGGCCAGTGACGGTCTGCAGATCACCCCGGACGCCTCCATGCACAAAGCCCCGCCGCTGGACACCGTGATTGTCTGCGGCGGCATCGGGATCCAGCGCACCGTGACCCGCGAGCATGTGTCCTGGTTGCAAGGCCAGGCCCGTCAGTCCCGCCGCCTCGGCGCGGTCTGCACCGGCAGTTGGGCCTTGGCCTGCGCCGGCCTGCTGGACGGTTTCGATTGCAGCGTGCACTGGGAATGCCTGGCAGCGATGCAGGAAGCCTTTCCACGGGTGTCGATGAGCACCCGCCTGTTCACCCTCGACCGCAACCGCTTCACCAGTTCCGGCGGCACCGCGCCGCTGGACATGATGCTGCACCTGATCAGTCGCGATCATGGTCGCGAACTGTCGGCGGCGATTTCCGAGATGTTCGTCTACGAGCGCATTCGCAACGAGCAGGATCACCAACGCGTGCCGCTCAAGCACATGCTCGGCACCAACCAGCCGAAGTTGCAGGAAATCGTCGCGCTGATGGAGGCCAATCTCGAAGAGCCGATCGACCTGGACGAGCTGGCGGTCTATGTCTCCGTGTCCCGGCGTCAGCTGGAGCGGTTGTTCCAGAAATACCTGCACTGCTCGCCGTCGCGCTATTACCTCAAGCTGCGGCTGATTCGTGCACGGCAACTGCTCAAGCAGACGCCGATGTCGATCATCGAAGTGGCGTCGGTGTGCGGTTTCGTCTCCACGCCGCACTTCTCCAAGTGCTACCGCGAATATTTCGGTATTCCGCCACGGGACGAGCGCGTAGGCTCCAACACCACGCAACAGGTCGCCATGGTACCGCTGCCGCAGGCCATGGTGCTGTCGCCATTGTCCGGCCCGCTGTCGGCGCTCAGCCAGGCGCGCAATGAGTCGACGTTTGCCAGTGTAAGGCTGTAGACCGCAGCGCCTTCATCGCGAGCAGGCTCGCTCCCACAGCAGAACCCTGTGGAAGCGAGCCTGCTCGCGATTGGTTTTTTTCAGGCGCTGTGGTTCTGCTGGTATTCCATCAATGCTGGCAGAAGTTGCTTGTCGATGGCCTGGCGAACCGCCGGCAGGATGGTGGCGCTGCTGGTGTACATGTCCTTGACCATCCGGCGCAGATCATTGGCGCGAGCCCTGTCCAGGCCACGCACGGCGCACAAGCAGGCCTGTTCGGCGGTGGCTCCGCTGGGTATCTGCAGGCCCAGGGCCTTGAGATGGCCCAGCAAGTCTTCCTGGTCGATCAAATCGGCGTGCATCATGACGCTTTTCCTTGTTCCGGGATTGGGGTCTGCCTCGATTCTGGTAGCCACCCGAAGCGGCGGCAAGGGCAAATCGTCGCGATGACCCGAATGACTATGAGCGTGTCGTTTTCGGCTAACTGACGTCATCCGCGACTGGGCACACTGGCCTCAAGCTGGATCACGATGGTTTGGTCACCCTCGCGGGAAAGCTCCTCCAGTAACGCAACCTGCCCCGATCCTGTCACGGCTTGATCGGGGATTTTTTTGCCCGGTGAATCAGGCGTGGGTGTCGAGCTTGATGGACGGTTATCACCAGCAGGCTTCCCCGCACCGGGTCGCAGGCTCGTCGTGGGAGCGAGCCTGCTCGCGATGGACGAAGACACGGTCTAGCGTTGCAGCACCAGGATCCGCGACAGCAATTCATCCCGATCCACATAGCAGCCCTGGAAGTGCCGTGCCCCGGTGGCCGGGTCGAAGGCGTTGCGGGCGTGAAGGGTGCGGCGGTTGTCGAAGCACCACAACTGACCGGGCTCCAGGCGCTGCACGAGACGAAACGCGGGTTCGCGGGTCAGGGCGATGAAGCGTCGGTAGGCGCGGTAGAGCCTGGGCATCTGTTCGACCGAGGTGTCGAAGGGCCCTCGCAGGAAGTTCGCCATACGGATCTCGGCAACCTGCCCCTGGCTATCGAGCGCGATGATGGGGGCCAGGCAGCGGTAGTCGCTGTGACGGTCCTTGTTGCGAAACTCCACCGGAATCCGGCACAGGGCATCGAAGGCCTCGGGGTCTTCCTGGCGCAGGGCCTCGGCAATGGCGAAGCCGTCGACGAAGATGCTCTCGCCGCCGCTGGCGTCATTGACCAGGCAATGCAGGAACTGCAGGCCGGGCTGCAATTCCCGGGTCGGCAAGTCGCTGTGCAGCGGCAGGTTGAAAGCGGTGTAGGCGTTGCTGTCGGCATCGGCCTTGGACTGCACGTTGAACAGCACGCCGAAGTTGCTTTCGCGAATGAAGGCGATGCGCTGGGCGACCGCCTTCAGCGAACCGGGTTCGGTGGGCACGCCACGGACCTGGGTCAGGCCGACGTCACGCACTGCCAGCAACCACTGCAACAGGGCATCGGCCTCGTTCATCACCGCGTGGTAATCGAATACCGGCAGTTGCAGGTCGTGCCGCCACAGTCGGCTTTTCGGCCTGTTCGCCCGCCTTTCGCTGCGCGACTGCTCATCATAGGCGTGGGCGCGCAGCCAGCCCGGGTCGAAACGGCTCTGGTGGCCGTCCTGCCAATCCACGCACAGGCAGCCCTGGTCATCGAGGCGCAGGGTGGCGGGCTCCAGGTCTTCAGGCACATCGACGATTTCCAGTACCTGTTCACGGGTGACGGTATAGACGCACCGTGGGCAGGGACAGTTGTCCCGCAGCCATTGGTGATGGAACGGGCTGATGCGACCGTCGGCCCAGGTGACCTGCACCTGGTCGTCCAGGGCTCTCGCCGTGACCGGCGCACACACCAGAGGGTAACGACGGAAGTCGGCAACAGTGGCGGCGGTGTTCATGACGTTCTCCGGATCGGGGCTTAGCGGGCGGGTGGCAAGGCGATGACTCGGCCGATGTAGGCCGGGAGCGGCAGCTCGGACTGCTCGTCCAGCAAGGCCTTGAGCCTGGCCAGGGTCGGTTCTGTGAACGGGGCCGAATGCGGGCCGGCCAGGTCGACGTGCAGCAGCATTTGCTCATTGCCCGCCAACGCTTTGTCCCCGCCGGCCAGATGCAGGCTGTGATAGAGGTGCAAACGCTTGGCGTCGTGACCGATGATCTGCGTACGCACCTCCACGTCGACATCCACCTTCACTTCGTGCAGGTAATTGAGGTGCAGTTCGAGGGTGAACAGCGAATGGCCGCTGGTATCGCGGTTCTGGCTGTCCATGCCGAGCAGGTCCATCAGCGCGTCGGTGGCGTAGCTGAAAATCAACAGGTAATAGGCATCGCGCAGATGGCCGTTGTAATCGACCCACTCGGGACGGATATGGGTTTGGTAAGTGGTGAGGGTGGGCATGGTTCAGGTCCGACAATTGGGGTGACTGGGCTGGCGCTATGGCGAGCAGGCTCGCTCCCTCAGGGGATCTGCTGGGTGAAAGCAATCGTGTTCACACCGCCAGACCTGTGGGAGCGAGCTTGCTCGCGATGGGGCCAGACCTAGACCTGCTGGCCCTGAAACCAGGGTTTACTCTTCGAAAGCCATGCCGTGCTTGGCCTTGGTGGTCTTCACCGCCTCCAGTACGGCCAGGAGGCAATCGTCACGATAGCGCTCCAGGGCCGGGATGCTGTGGTTGCCCAGTTGCTCGCTCGTCCCGTCCACCACGTCGTCGATCAGTTTGTCGGTGAGTTCCGGGGCCGGCAGGTAGGTCCAGGGCAGTTGCAGCGCCGGGCCGAACTGGGCCATGAAGTGGCGCATCCCGGCATCGCCGCCGGCCAGGGTATACGTCAGGAACGTACCCATGAACGACCAGCGCAAACCGGCGCCAAAGCGGATCGCGTCATCGATCTCGCCCGTGGTCGCCACGCCGTCGTTGACCAGGTGCAGCGCCTCGCGCCACAGCGCTTCGAGCAGGCGGTCGGCGATGAACCCAGGTACTTCCTTGCGGACATGCAGCGGCCGCATGCCAAGGGATTCGTACACGCGCATCGCGGCCTGGACGGCCTCGGGAGCGGTATCCTTGCCACCCACCACCTCCACCAGGGGCAACAGGTAGACCGGGTTGAACGGGTGTCCGACCACGCAGCGTTCCGGGTGGGTCGCACCTTCGTAGAACTCGCTGGGCAACAGCCCCGAAGTGCTGGAACCGATCAATGCATTCGGCTTGGCGGCGGCGCTGATCTGGCCGTGCAGTTCGAGCTTCAGTTCCAGGCGCTCGGGGGCGCTTTCCTGGATGAAATCGGCGTCGCGCACGCATTCCTCGATGGTCGCGACAAAGCGCAGCCGATCCTGCGAGGCTCCGGGTGCCAGGCCCTGTTTTTCCAGCGCTCCCCAGGCATTCGCGACGCGCTTGCGCAGGGCCGCCTCGGCGCCCGGCGCCGGATCCCAGGCCACGACGTCCAGGCCATGGGCCAGGGCGCGGCTGACCCAGCCGCTGCCGATCACGCCGCTGCCCAGGGCGGCGAAGGTCTTGATGTTGGTGATAAAGCTCATGGTGGTTTTCCTGAAGTGATTCGCCGATTCCCTGTGGGAGCGAGCTTGCTCGCGATGACGGTGTTCCAGGCGCAGCAAATGCACTGGATGCGCCGACGCTATCGCGAGCAGGCTCGCTCACACACGTGATCTTGGGTGGTCTTGATGTCTGCAGTCACTGCAGATCCACTGTGCATGTTCGGTTTAGCCGCGCTGGACCAGACCCATTTTCTTGCGGCCCTCCGCCGGCGTGAGCACCCGGGCGCCGAGGCGGCTGAGGATCTCGCTGGCGCGTTCCACCAGTTGGCCATTGGTGGCGAGCACGCCTTTGTCCAGCCACAGATTGTCTTCCAGCCCGACCCGTACGTTGCCCCCCAGCAGCACCGCCTGGGCGGCCATCGGCATCTGCATGCGACCGATGCCGAAGCCGGCCCACACCGCGTCCGCCGGCAGGTTGTCGACCATGGCTTTCATGGTGGTGGTGTCGGCCGGCGCACCCCATGGGATACCGAGGCAGAGCTGGAACAGCGGGTTGTCCAGCAGGCCTTCCTTGATCAGTTGCTTGGCGAACCACAGGTGACCGGTGTCGAAGATCTCCAGCTCGGCCTTGACCCCCAGTTCGGTGATGCGCTTGGCCCCGGCCCGCAGTTGCGCCGGGGTGGAGACGTAAATGGTGTCACCGTCGCCGAAGTTCAGGGTGCCGCAATCCAGGGTGCAGATTTCCGGCAGCAGTTCCTCGACGTGGGCCAGGCGAGTCAACGGGCCCACCAGGTCGGTACTGGGGCCGAACTCCATCGGCCGTTCGCCGACACCGATCTCCAGGTCACCGCCCATGCCGGCGGTGAGGTTGACGATGATGTCCACGTCCGCCTCGCGGATGCGCTCCATCACCTCGCGATACAGCGCCACGTCACGGCTGAACTTGCCGGTCTGTGGATCGCGGACGTGGCAGTGCACCACCGTGGCCCCGGCTTTGGCAGCCTCGACAGCCGCCTCGGCGATCTGTTTCGGGGTGACCGGTACGTGGGGACTCTTGGCGGTCGTGTCGCCAGCACCGGTGAGTGCGCAGGTGATGATGACGTCATGGTTCATGGTGCGGTTTCCTTCAGGCGTGTTGAGTCACTGCGCAGCCATTGGCAGCCGCGCAGATGGGAAGCGATCGGTCAGTTGCTGGTGAGTTTCAGGTTTTCGGCGGCCGGCTTTCCGTCGAAGGTGGTCACACCTTCCAGCCAGCGTTGCTTGTCCTGTGGATGGTCCTTGAGCCATTGCCGGGCCGACTCCAGCGGATCCTTGTGATCGAGCAGCGGCTGCATCATCCGGCTCTCGTCTTCGGCGCTGAACGTCAGGTTGCTCAGCAGGCGGCTGACGTTCGGACATTGCTGGGCATAGTTCGGCGCGGTCACGGTCCACACGGTGGCCATGCCTTCATTCGGGCCGAGGGCGTCCTCGCTGCCGGTGAGGTAGGTCATCTGCACGTTGACGTTCATCGGGTGCGGCGCCCAGCCGAAGAACACCACGGCCTCCTTGCGCCGCACGGCGCGGTCCACGGCGGCGAGCATACCGGCCTCGCTGGACTCCACCAGCTGGAACTTGCCCAGCCCGAACTGGTTCTTGGCGATCATCGCCTTGATCTGGGTATTGGCGCCGGAGCCGGGCTCGATGCCGTAGATCTTGCCGCCCAACTCTTTTTCGAATCTAGCGATGTCGGCGAAGGTCTTCAGGCCCTTGTCGGCCAGGTAGGTCGGCACGGCCAGGGTGGCGCGGGCGTCCTTGAGGCTGGGCTGCTCCAGCACCTTGACCTGCCTGGCCTCGACGAAGGGGGTAATGGTCTGGGTCATGAGGGGGTTCCAGTAGCCCAGGAACATGTCCAGGCGCTGGTCACGGATGCCGGCGAAGATGATCTGCTGGGAGGCGCTGGTCTGCTTGGTGTTGTAGCCGAGGCCGTCGAGCATCACCTGGGTCAGGGCGCTGGTGGCGATGACGTCGGTCCAGTTGACCACGCCCAGGCGCACGTTCTGGCACGCGGCGGGTTCGGCCGCCAGGGTCGCGGTGCTCAGGAAAGTGGTAGCGCTCAGTGCAAGGACGCAGGTGCTGATCAGTCGTTTCATGGTGGGTTCCTCGGCAGCTTATTGTTATGGGGCCCGGCATCTGCGTACCGGTGATGCCAAGGTACGTAGCCGCGCCTTCGGCAAAACGCACTGCGGCGACGCGCTCTTGCACTACAGCGACTCTTGAATGCCCCTTGCAACTGGCGTATCAAGGTTCGCACGCTACCCGCCAACCGAGTGCGCGTCATGTCCCAGGATTTCTACTTCTTGCTGATGCCGGGTTTTTCGGCCATCGGTTTCATTTCGGCCATCGAGCCGTTGCGGGTCGCCAACCGTTTTCGCGGCGAGCTGTACCGCTGGCACGTCCTGAGTGCCGACGGCGGTGCGGTGCTGGCGAGCAACGGCATGTCGGTCAACGCCGATGCGGCATTGGAGCCGCTGAAAAAGGGCGCGACCCTGTGGGTAGTGGCGGGGTTCGAGCCGCTGAAGTTTGCCACCAAGGCCCTGGAGCGCTGGCTGCACCGGCTGGACAAGGAGGGCGTGACCCTGGGCGGAATCGACACCGGCAGCGTGGTGCTGGCCGAAGCGGGGTTGCTGCAAGGGTACCGGGCAACCCTGCATTGGGAGGCGATCGAGGCATTCAAGGAGTCCTATCCGCAGTTGGACGTGACCCAGGAGCTGTTCGAAATCGACCGTCGGCGCATCACCTGTGCCGGTGGCACTGCCTCCATCGACCTCATGCTCGACCTGATCGGCCAGGCCCATGGTGCTGACCTGGCCATCCAGGTCAGCGAGCAATTCGTGCTCGGGCGCATCCGTCCGCGCAAGGATCACCAGCGCATGGAGATCGCCAGTCGCTACGGCATTCGCAACAAGAAGCTGGTGCACGTCATCGGAGAGATGGAGGCCCACAGCGAACCGCCCCTGAGCACCCTGGCGCTGGCCGAGTCCATCAACGTCACGCGCCGCCAGCTCGAGCGCCTGTTCCGCCTGCACCTGAACGATACGCCGAGCAATTTCTACCTGCGCCTGCGCCTGGAAAAGGCCCGCCAGCTATTGCGCCAGACCGACCTGAGCGTGCTGGAGGTGAGCATCGCCTGCGGGTTCGAATCGCCGTCTTATTTCACTCGCAGTTATCGAGCTCGGTTCGAGCGCTGTCCGCGGGAAGATCGGCGCAAGGTGGTCTGATGGCGCAGACATACCCTTGCAGGAGCGAGCCGGCTCGCTCTCACAGGCGATCTGCTGCCTGAGGCATTATTGTTTCATCAACGCCGCACAGGCCGCCTTGTAGGCTTCATGCTGGTATTTGTTCAGCGTGGCAGGCAGGGCAAAGTCGTGCTTCTTGTTCTGCGCATTGATGGTCTGCGGGGACAGCAGCGTCGTTTCACAGCCTTCCAGCAACTGGAACACCCCTTCGATCTTGAATGTGGTGGGGCCGCCGGCGAATTCGCCTTTCTTGCTGCGTTTCTTGATGGCGATGCGTTCTATGCCGTTCTCGGTCACGAAGGCCCGTACCTGGGCGGCGAAAGCCTTGACGTTGGCGGCTTCGTCATCGTCGTCCAGGCTGATTTTCCGGGTCTTGAGCTCGACATGGCTCAACCCGTTCTGGTCCAGCGAGGCAACGGCGACAATCGCTTCGCTGCCTTTGATTTCTATGCCGCAGATAATCATGTAAGCCCTTGGGTCTGGAGGTCGGGTGTTCCAGTGTATCGATCCCGGGGCCGGACGCCGCTACGATTTTTGCCGGTCAGTCCATGCTTTTTCGCAGGTCCAGCATGATCTTGTCGAAGTAATCGACCCGGATAATGCCGAAGCGGGGGTATTCGAAGTCCAGGATCACATACAGCACGCACACCATGACCGCCGCATAACCCAGGCTGTGCAGCCATTTGCGATGGGCCGTACCGGCCATGCCGTAGCCGATCAGCAAGGCACTGATCAGGGCCATGGTCAGCAACATGAGATAGATGACCAGCGGCGGGTGGGTTTCGTGGGCCACGGCGCGGGTCGTGGTGATGTCGATCATTTCGTTCTGCGCTTGCAGCGCGCTGGTTCCCAGCGTCGGGGTGGGCATCTTTTGCAGGGCGGCAACGGTGCTTTTCCAGATGGCCTGTTGCAAGGCACTGGCCCGGGCATGGGCGGACTCGTCGATCTGGTCCTCGCGCAAGTCCTGGTAGTACTCGATCCGGGCGTCGACATAGTCCCGGAATGCCTGGCGCAGGCCCGGTTGCTCGCTGGCCGGCAACAGGTCCAGGCGCAGCCAGGCGGTACCCATGGCGTTGGTTTCGGCGACGATCAGCGCGCGACGCTGATCCAGGCGCGTGGCGGCGCCGGAGAAGGTGAAGGCGATCAACAATGCCAACAGGCCGAACACCGCGCCTTCGATGGCCCCGACGCCCTGTCGTGCCCCTTCGGGATCCAGGGCCAGGTGACGGTTGCCGATCCGGCGACCGGCCTCGATGCTCAATACGATGGCGATGAAAATGGCGAACCCGTAGACGGGCAAGGCAGTAAGAGAGTGCATACGAAAATCCCTTGATTATCGTGTTGGACTCGTCTGTACAGCCTGGATCGGACGGGTTGTTCAGCCAGTGTAGACGGCGTTGACGGATAGAGCCTGCGACGCAGAGGAGGTCCCAGTTCCAGCTGGTCAGGGGCCAGGCAACGGGAACAGGCGTTCCCTGGCCTTCAATCCTGCCCAATCGACTCCAGGAATTCCGATCGGTCGTCGCTCACCTGAGCCATGCAGTCGTTTTCGGCGATCTTGTAGGCTTCGCTGCCGGGATTGGCCGGGAAGGCGGCGATGGCGCAGTCGGCATCCCGCTGTTTCTGCCACAACTGTTGGGCTGCCTTGATCTTGCCGGTGATGTCGTTGAGCTGGGCCTTGTCGCTGGCGTAGCGGGTCTGCAGGCGCCCAAGGAGGCTTTGCAGGTTGTCGTTGAGCAGTTGCTCGGCGGCGGCCTTGCCGTAGGCCGAGCAGGCCAGGGTCTGGACGTCGTTTTCGACGGCGTCGCAGGGGTTCTGTTCGGTGTCTTCGGTGGCGTGTGCCACGGTGCTGATCAATGCCAAAGCCAGGAAGAGTGATTTCATTGCGTTGCCGCTCGAGTCCAGTGGAAGCCAGTGATGCGGCGGATTCTGGCGCAAGCGCCGGGCAAAGAACAGACGGGCAGGGCAGGCCCGTCGCAGCCCTTTGTCGTGGATTGACGCTTTCGGCAATTCCCCTGTCGTTTTTGCACCGGGTCGCCACGGCCCTCAGGCATATGCTGGCCCCAAAGCGCCGGCACACGTTTCGGCGCATGAAATCCGACAAAAGGGGACTGCCTGATGAGCCCAGCCGAATTGCACGCCGACAGCATCGTTATCGACGGGCTGATCATTGCCAAATGGAACCGCGAACTGTTCGAAGACATGCGCAAGGGCGGCCTGACCGCGGCCAACTGCACCGTGTCGGTGTGGGAAGGTTTCCAGGCCACCATCAACAATATCGTCGCGAGCCAGAAGCTGATCCGCGAGAACAGCGACCTGGTGATCCCGGTGAAGACCACCGCCGATATCAAGCGTGCCAAGGAGCAGGGCAAGACCGGCATCATCTTCGGTTTCCAGAACGCCCATGCCTTCGAAGACCAGCTCGGCTACATCGAGATCTTCAAGCAACTGGGCGTCGGCGTGGTGCAGATGTGCTACAACACCCAGAACCTGGTGGGGACCGGCTGCTACGAGCGCGACGGCGGCCTGTCGGGGTTCGGTCGTGAAGTGGTTGCCGAGATGAATCGGGCCGGCATCATGTGCGACCTGTCCCACGTGGGGTCCAAGACCTCCGAAGAAGTCATCCTCGAGTCGAAGAAACCGGTCTGCTATTCCCACTGCCTGCCGTCCGGCCTGAAAGAACACCCGCGCAACAAGTCCGATGAAGAGCTGAAGTTCATCGCCGACCACGGCGGCTTCGTCGGCGTGACCATGTTCGCACCGTTCCTGGCCAAGGGCATCGATTCGACCATCGATGACTACGCCGAGGCCATCGAATACACCATGAACATCGTCGGCGAAGACGCCATCGGCATCGGCACCGATTTCACTCAGGGCCATGGCCAGGATTTCTTCGAAATGCTGACCCACGACAAGGGCTACGCCCGTCGCCTGACCAACTTCGGCAAGATCATCAACCCGCTGGGCATCCGCACCGTGGGCGAGTTCCCGAACCTTACCGAGACACTGCTCAAGCGCGGTCACTCCGAGCGAGTAGTGCGCAAGATCATGGGTGAGAACTGGGTGAACGTTTTGAAAGACGTCTGGGGCGAATAAACGCCGCTGCTGCACCGAATCCTTTACCTGCGGCCATCCGCGCCGCGGGCAACATCACGAATTTCCGGAGTCAAGTTTCAATGGCCAAAATCGCCCCTCAACTGCCTATCGAAGTCGACAGCGAAACCGGTGTCTGGACCTCCGACGCCCTGCCGATGCTCTATGTGCCGCGTCACTTCTTCGTCAACAACCACATGGGCATCGAGGAAGTGCTGGGCGCCGACGCCTACGCCGAAATCCTCTACAAGGCCGGCTACAAGTCCGCCTGGCACTGGTGCGAGAAAGAAGCCGAATGCCACGGCCTGGAAGGCGTCGCGGTGTTCGAGCACTACATGAAGCGTCTGTCGCAGCGTGGCTGGGGCCTGTTCAAGATCCAGGACATCGACCTGGATAAAGGCACCGCCAGCGTCAAGCTCGAACACTCGGCATTCGTCTATGTGTACGGCAAGGTGGGGCGCAAGGTCGACTACATGTTCACCGGCTGGTTCGCCGGTGCCATGGACCAGATCCTCGCCGCCCGCGGCAGTTCGATCCGCACCGTGGCCGAGCAGGTCTATGGCGGTTCCGAAGAAGGCCACGACGACGGCCTGTTCATCGTCAAGCCGTTGTAAGTCGAGGATTGCGCCATGGCTTTTGAAGCAATGTTCCAGCCGATCCAGATCGGCAAGCTGACCATCCGCAACCGCGTGCTCAGCACCGCCCACGCCGAGGTCTATGCCACGGACGGCGGCATGACCACCGATCGGTACGTGAAGTACTACGAAGAGAAGGCCAAGGGTGGCATCGGCCTGGCGATCTGCGGTGGATCGTCCGTGGTCGCCATCGACAGCCCCCAGGAATGGTGGAGTTCGGTGAACCTGTCCACCGACCGCATCATCCCGCATTTCCAGAACCTGGCCGACGCCATGCACAAGCATGGCGCCAAGATCATGATCCAGATTACCCACATGGGGCGTCGCTCGCGTTGGGACGGCTTCAACTGGCCGACCCTGATGTCGCCGTCCGGCGTGCGTGAGCCGGTGCACCGTGCCACCTGCAAGACCATCGAGCCGGAAGAAATCTGGCGGGTGATCGGCAACTACGCCCAGGCGGCGCGCCGTGCCAAGGCCGGCGGCCTGGATGGCGTGGAGCTGTCCGCCGTGCACCAGCACATGATCGACCAGTTCTGGAGCCCGCGGGTCAACAAGCGTACCGACGAATGGGGCGGCAGCTTCGAAGGCCGCATGAAGTTCGGCCTGGAAGTGCTCAAGGCCGTGCGCGCCGAAGTGGGCGACGATTTCTGCGTGGGCATGCGCATCTGTGGTGACGAGTTCCACCCGGACGGCCTGTCCCACGAGGACATGAAGCAGATCGCCAAGTACTACGACGACACGGGCATGCTGGACTTCATCGGCGTGGTGGGGTCGGGTTGCGATACCCACAACACCCTGGCCAATGTCATTCCGAACATGAGTTATCCACCGGAGCCGTTCCTGCACCTGGCCGCCGGTATCAAGGAAGTGGTCAAGGTCCCGGTGCTGCACGCGCAGAACATCAAGGACCCGAACCAGGCCACGCGGATCCTGGAGGGCGGGTACGTCGACATGGTCGGCATGACCCGCGCCCACATCGCCGACCCGCACCTGATCGCCAAGATCAAGATGGGCCAGGTCGACCAGATCAAGCAGTGCGTCGGGGCCAACTACTGCATCGACCGCCAGTACCAGGGCCTGGATGTGCTGTGCATCCAGAACGCCGCGACGTCCCGCGAGTACATGGGCGTGCCGCACATCATCGAGAAATCCACCGGGCCCAAGCGCAAGGTGGTGGTGGTTGGCGCCGGCCCGGCGGGTATGGAAGCGGCTCGCGTGGCAGCCGAACGCGGCCACGACGTGACCCTGTTCGAGAAGAAGGAGTTCATTGGCGGGCAGATCACCACGGCCGCCAAAGCCCCGCAACGGGACCAGATCGCGGGCATCACCCGCTGGTTCCAGCTGGAGCTGGCTCGCTTGAAAGTCGACCTGCGCCTGGGCGTGGCGGCCGACGCGGCGACCATCATGGACCTGCGTCCAGACGTGGTGGTACTGGCCGTGGGCGGGCATCCGAACCTGGAGCAGAACGAGCACTGGGGCGCCGCCGAAGGGCTGGTGGTCAGCAGTTGGGACGTGCTCGATGGCAAGGTCGCCCCGGGCAAGAATGTGCTGGTCTACGACACCATTTGTGAATTCACCGGTATGTCGGTGGCCGACTTCCTCGCCGACAAGGGCAGCCAGGTGGAGATCGTCACCGACGATATCAAGCCGGGCGTTGCCATCGGCGGGACCTCGTTCCCCACTTACTACCGCAGCATGTACCCCAAGGAAGTGATCATGACCGGGGACATGATGCTGGAGAAGGTCTACCGCGAAGGCGACAAGCTGGTGGCGGTGCTGGAGAACGAGTACACCGGCGCCAAGGAAGAACGCGTCGTGGACCAGGTGGTGGTGGAGAACGGCGTGCGGCCGGACGAAGAAATCTACTACGCGCTCAAGGAAGGTTCGCGCAACAAAGGCCAGATCGATGTCGAGGCCCTGTTCGCGATCAAGCCCCAACCGTGCCTGGAACAGAGCGGCGATGGCTACCTGCTGTTCCGCATCGGCGACTGCGTGGCGCAGCGTAACACCCACGCCGCCATCTACGACGCCCTGCGGTTGTGCAAGGATTTCTAACGGCTTGTGGATAACCCGGTGGGAGCGAGCTTGCTCGCCATAGTGGTGGATCAATCGACACTCATGTCGAATTCGAGTCCGTCATCGCGAGCAAGCTCGCTCCCACAGGGGTCGAGCAAGACATCCAGGTTTCTGTGCCTGCAAGACCTGAGGTCTTTGGGAGCTTCACCATGCTGAACACCCTTCTTCCCATCCTGCTGTTCGCTGCCCTGGGCCTTGCGGTCCTCGGCGCCTTGCGGCGGGTGAACATATGGCGCCGGGGCCGACCGTCCAAGGTCGATCTGGTCGGCGGCCTTTTCGCCATGCCCAAGCGCTACATGGTGGACTTGCACCATGTGGTGGCGCGGGACAAGTACATCGCCAACACCCACGTCGCCACGGCCGGTGGTGCGGTAGCGTCCATCGTGCTGGCTATCCTGGTGCACGGTTTCGGCCTGCATAACCGCTTCCTCGGCTATGCCTTGCTGTTGATGTCGGCGGTGATGTTCATCGGCGCGATCTTTGTCTATCTGCGTCGGCGCAACCCGCCAGCCCGCCTGTCCAAGGGGCCGTGGATGCGCCTGCCGAAAAGCCTGCTGGCCTTCTCGGCGTCGTTCTTCTTGGTGACCCTGCCGGTGGCGGGCATTCTTCCGGAAGGCTTCGGCGGCTGGCTGCTGGCGGCGATCCTGGGCGTTGGCGTGCTGTGGGGCGTTTCGGAGCTGTTCTTCGGCATGACCTGGGGCGGGCCGATGAAGCATGCCTTTGCCGGTGCCCTGCACCTGGCCTGGCACCGTCGCGCCGAACGCTTTGGCGGTGGTCGTTCCACCGGCCTGAAACCGTTGGACCTGAATGACCCGGCGGCGCCCCTGGGCGTGGAAAAACCCAAGGATTTCACCTGGAACCAGTTGCTCGGCTTCGACGCTTGCGTCCAGTGCGGCAAATGCGAAGCCGCGTGCCCGGCCTTTGCCGCCGGCCAGCCGCTGAACCCGAAAAAGCTCATCCAGGACATGGTGGTCGGCCTCGCCGGTGGTACCGACGCGAAGTTCGCCGGCAGCCCTTACCCGGGCAAGCCGGTGGGCGAACATGGCGGCAATCCGCATCAGCCGATCGTCAATGGCCTGGTGGACGCCGAAACGCTGTGGTCCTGCACCACCTGCCGGGCCTGTGTCGAGGAGTGCCCGATGATGATCGAGCACGTCGATGCCATCGTCGACATGCGCCGTCACCTGACCCTGGAAAAAGGCGCCACCCCGAACAAGGGCGCCGAGGTGCTGGAAAACCTCATCGCCACCGACAACCCTGGCGGCTTCGCCCCGGGCGGACGGATGAACTGGGCTGCGGACCTGAACCTCAATCTGCTCAGCGAGAAAAAATCCACCGACGTGTTGTTCTGGGTCGGCGACGGAGCCTTCGACATGCGCAACCAGCGCACCCTGCGGGCCTTCGTCAAGGTGCTCAAGGCGGCGAAGATCGACTTCGCCGTGCTTGGCCTCGAAGAACGCGACAGCGGCGATGTGGCCCGGCGCCTGGGGGATGAAGCGACGTTCCAGTTGCTGGCCAAGCGCAACATCCAGACCCTGGCCAAGTATCGCTTCAATCGCATCGTCACCTGCGACCCCCATAGCTTCCATGTGCTGAAAAACGAATATGGCGCCTTCGATGGCAACTACCTGGTGCAGCACCACAGCACCTACCTGGCGGAAATCATCGACGCCGGTGCCCTGAATCTCGGCCAGCACAAGGGCGACAGCGTGACCTATCACGACCCTTGCTACCTGGGCCGCTACAACGGTGAGTACGAAGCGCCGCGCCAGGTGCTGCGTGCGCTGGGGATCGAGGTCAAGGAGATGCAGCGTTCCGGGTTCCGCTCCCGCTGCTGCGGCGGTGGCGGCGGTGCGCCGATCACTGACATCCCGGGCAAGCAACGTATCCCCGACATGCGCATGGAAGACATCCGAGAAACCGGCGCCGAGCTGGTGGCCGTGGGTTGCCCACAGTGCACCGCGATGCTCGAAGGCGTGGTCGAACCCCGCCCGATGATCAAGGACATCGCCGAACTGGTGGCTGACGCCCTGCTGGAAGACGCAGCGCCCGGCAAGCCCGTGGCCTCGGCCAAACGTGAACCTGCGGAGGTGCATTAATGAGCGACATCATCCGTCGCGACCCTCGCGCCGAGCGGATCGCCCGTAACCGCCTGCATCCGCTGCACGCGGCCATGCAACCGGTGCAACACAGCTGGATGGGGCCCAACGGCATCATTCGCAAGAACGTCCACGGTGTGGGTTTCATCGGCCCCAACGGCATCAAGCGCATCGACCGCAGCGGTGCCCAGCAGGGCGGCACGACCCGTCGCACCGCCAGCACCGAAGTGCAACTGCCGCTGCATCAGGTGCCGCAACCGGCGTTCTACATCTGTGTGGTTCCAGACATGGTGGGTGGCCGCCTCAGCAGCCACGACCGCGATCTGCTGGGGCTGGCCCATCAGTTGGCGGGGGCGCAAGGCGCGGTATTGGCGGTGGTGTTTGGCGAACACAAGGAAAACGCCTTCGCCACGGCCGGTGTCGACCGCTTGCTGGTGCTCGAAGGCGAAGCGTTCAGCGGTTATGCACCAGAACAGCGAGTCCAGGGCCTGCGGGCTGTGGATAACCAGTTCAACCCACGTCATTGGCTATTGCCCGACAGCCGCAGCGGTGGCGGTGAATTGGGCCGGCGTTTCGCCGCGGCCCTGGGTGAACGCCCGGCCACACGGGTCTGGCAGGTCAAGGGCGAGGAGTGCATCGGCCGTGCCGGCGCCGGCCTGCAAGACCTGGCCCGCCCTTTGGCGCGGTTGATCCTGGCGGCCGCCGAGTGCGCCGAACCGGTCAGCGAAACCCGTCACGAAGCCTTGCCGGTGGAGTTATCCACAAGCGTGGCCCGCAGCCTTTCGCGCATCGAGGACATGGGGGCGGTGGCGGTGGACCCCGGTGCGATTCCGATGGCCGAAGCCGAATTCATCTTTTCCGGGGGCAACGGGGTCAAGGACTGGGACCTGTTCCACCGCACGGCGGCCGCGCTGGGGGCCACCGAGGGCGCCTCGCGGGTGGCGGTGGACGATGGTTTCATGTCTCGGGACCGTCAGGTCGGCGCCAGCGGCACCTGGGTCACGGCGCGGGTCTACGTGGCGGTAGGGATTTCCGGGGCGATCCAGCACCTGCAGGGCATCGGTGCCTGCGACAAGGTGGTGGCGGTCAACCTCGACCCGGGCTGCGACATGATCAAGCGGGCGGACCTGTCGGTGATAGGCGACAGCGCGGCGATTCTCCAGGCCCTGATCGCGGCGGTAGAGGCTTACCGCAACGAAGCCAGACGCGATGCGGCTTAAGCTAAGGATTCAACCATGACGACTCAAGTGATCAGCCTCGTGTCCATCGGCGCCCACCCTACCTCCGGCCGGCCGAGGCGAGCCGAGCAGGACGCCCGGGCCGTGGAACTGGGCCTGCAACTGGCCGGCAACGACTTGCAAGTGCTGCATGCCGGCGATGTGGCCGAGCCGGCGCTACGCGCTTACCTGGGCATGGGCCTGGACGAGCTTCACGTGCTGGAAAACCCGGCGGGGGCCGACGCACTGCCGGCCCTGACCGATTATCTGCGTGACGCGGCGCCTCAGGTGGTGCTCACCGGCAGCCAGGCGGAAACCGGCGAAGGTTCGGGGATGCTGCCATTCCTGCTGGCTGAGAACCTTGGCTGGCCGCTGGTGGTAGGGCTGGCCCAGGTGGAATCCATCGACAATGGCGTGGCCCTGGTGCTGCAGGCATTGCCCCGTGGCCAGCGACGGCGTCTGAAAGTACGCCTGCCATTCCTGGCCACTGTGGATAACGCGGCGCCCAAGCCCCGCCAGAGTGCCTACGGCCCGGCCCGACGTGGCGCCCTGCATGCCGAAGAAGTCGAGGTGATCGACGACAGCCTGCTCGCGGTGGCAACGCTGCAACCGGCCAAGCCCCGTCCCAAGCGTCTGAAGGTGATCAAGGCCAAGAGCGGCGCCGACCGTATGAAAGCCGCCACGGCCAAGGCCAGTGGCGGAGGCGGGCAGGTACTCAAGGGCGTGAGCCCGGAGGCCGGCGCCGAGGCGATTCTCAAGTTGCTGATAGAGGAAGGGGTTGTTCGCTGAATAAGCGTTCACCCCGACCTGTGGGAGCGAGCCTGCTCGCGATAACGGTCTGTCAGTGAGCGAGGGTGTCCACCGACGGAGCAATATCGCGAGCAGGTTCGCTCACCTGAGTCATACGTTTACTCACAATCCCTGTGCGTGCGCCTGTGGATAACCTGTTCGCCCCTCGCTGAACCCCACGTCAAACAGGCCTTGCGCACCTATGCTCAAAAAATGACCAGTCTAACCTATGGTTTTTATTGGGTTTACTTGTGAACAGGCGACCCTTATCGTTCATGAGTTGCCCCCAATCTCTGTTGGCGCATTTGTGGATAAGATGTTCGCTATCCTCTGCAAGCCAGGCGCAGCGGTGCTTGCGCGGATTTGATCAATAAATGATCAATTCCTGTTCGGCCGTGAAAAACTCTCCGGAAAACCGCGTTTTATCCCCGGTCGATGCGCTTTTCCACAGTTACGTCAAAATTACCCCCAAACGCTGTTGGCGCTTCTGTGGATAAGGTGTTCGTTTCGCCCTGGAGGCCTTGCGCGGCAAGGCGTTCAGGTTGTTGATTAAAAAACGATCAACTGGCTTGAAATCGCTCATCGTTCGTAACCTGCGGATTTTTATTCACTTTTCACTCAAGCAATTTACGCCATGCGCAGGAGTTGTCCCCATTAGCTGTGGGCGGTCATGTGGATAACTTGTTCGCGAAAGGCTACAGCCCACGACTTATATAGCGCGAAACGCGATAGATCAAATTTCATACAGTTCTAAGGGCGTGCCTTGACGTGGGACCGTGGTCTGTCTTCACTCCAATGGCACAAGGACATCGCCTCGTCTTATCCACATCTGGTTCAGGGAGAACACATGATGGATAGCCCGCCCTCGCGCTTCTATTCAATTGCACCCTTGACCCGCGTTCAGATGCCTTGCGCTGTGTCGCCAAGGCGCAGCCGTCGCCGCGTCGTCAACCAGCGTGCCCGCCTATAGCGCCCGGTTTCGTCCCCGTTCCACACCGCTGACTGTCGCTCGACTCCCCCGAGGAGAGTGGCCAGGCGCTCGTGCGCCCGAATGAAATGACAGGCAACCGCAGAGTTGCCCTTCTGCCTGAGAGGACTTTGACATGACACGGATCTCGACCCCCATCAGCGAAATCAAGGAGCATTACGACGTTATCGTCATCGGTTCCGGCTACGGCGGCGGCATTGCCGCGTCGCGCCTGTCCCGGGCCGGGCGCAAGGTGTGCCTGCTGGAGCGGGGCCGGGAAATACAGCCCGGCGAATATCCCAACACCATGCTCGCGGCCACGCAGGAGCTGCAGGTCCATGACCCGGACGGTCACATCGGCTCGCGTACCGGGCTGTTCGACCTGCACGTCAATGCACAGCAGAACGTCGTGGTCGGTTGCGGCCTGGGCGGCACGTCGCTGATCAATGCCAACGTCTCGCTGGAACCGGAGCCTGGCGTCTTCGAGGATCCGCGCTGGCCCCAGGCGGTGCGTGAACACCGCGACACACTGCTCAAGGATGGCTATGCACGGGCTCGCGAAATGCTCAAGCCCAACGCCTACCCGGCATCGGAGCCGAACCTGCCCAAGCTCGACGCTCACGGCAAATCTGCCGATTACCTCAAGCAAGGGGCCCATTTCTACAAGCCTCCGATCAACGTGACATTCGACAAACTGCCCAACAACCTCAACCACGTGGGCGTCGAACAGCTTCCATGCAACGGCTGTGGCGATTGCGTCTCCGGTTGTAACAACAAGGCCAAGAACACCACCCTGATGAATTACCTGCCGGACGCCTGGAACCATGGCGCGGAGATTTTCTGCCAGGCCGAGGTGCGACACCTGGAGCGCGACGGCAACGGCTGGATCGTGCATTTCCAGTACCTGGACAGTGGCCGCGAATTGTTTAGCGCACCGACTCTGTTCGTGCGCGCCGACATCGTGGTGGTGTCCGCCGGCACCCTGGGCACCACCGAGATCATGCTGCGTTCCCGGGACAAGGGCTTGTCGATGTCCAATCAGTTGGGCGAGAACATGAGCGGCAACGGCGACATCCTCGGGTTCGGCCACAACTGTGACCAGGCCATCAACGGCATCGGCTTCGGCGCCCACTCGGCCAAGGAGTTGGATCCGGTGGGGCCGTGCATCACCTCGATCATCGACATGCGCACCGAGGGCGACTGGCGCAGCCGCATGGTCATCGAGGAAGGCTCGATCCCTGGCGCCCTCGGCCGGCCCATGGTGCCGAGCATGGCAGCGTTTGCCGGGATGATCGGCGTGCCTACCGACACAGGCTTGGGGGCCGATCTCAAATACAAGGGGCGTGAAGCCGAGAGCTTCCTGCGCGGTCCCTATTACGGCGCGCTGCATAACATGCAGACCTACCTGATCATGAGTCACGACAATGGCAAGGGCCGCATGCTGCTCGACAGCAAGGATCAGTTGCGCATCGACTGGCCCGGTGTCGGCGAGCAGGAAAACGTCACCCTGGGCAACGAGCGCCTGCACCAGTGCACCAAGGCACTGGGCGGGATCTGGGTCGAAAACCCGATCTGGACCAAGCTGCTCAAGCACAGCATTGTCTCGGTCCACCCCTTGGGCGGTTGCGTCATGGGCGAAGATGCCACCCAGGGCGTGGTCAACCACAAGGGCCAGGTGTTCAGTGGCACCAGCGGCACGGATGTCCACCCGGGCCTGTATGTGGCCGATGGCGCGGTGATCCCGACGTCCCTGGCGGTCAACCCGTTGCTGACCATCTCGGCGGTGAGCGAGCGCAACATGGGGTTGCTGGCGGCCGATCATGGCTGGCAGATCGATTACACCCTGCCTTCGGCTCCGCGCAAACCGGTGGCGGCACCGACCCTCGGGGTACAGTTCACCGAAACCATGAAGGGCTACTTTTCCACGGCGTTCACCCAGCCCCAGGGCACGGACCTGACGCTCTACGAAGCGGCGGCCAAGCGCGGCAAGGCGGACAACTCGCCCATCGAGTTCACCCTGACCATCACCGCCGACGATTTAAACCGTCTGATCAAGGAGCCGGAGCACGCCGCGACATTGGTGGGCACCCTGGACGCGCCGCTGCTTTCGCCCCAGCCGCTGGTAGCCAGCAACGGGGTGTTCAACCTGTTCGAGCAATACCAGGAACAGGTGGGCGTGCGCCACATGAACTACGACATGAAGCTGACCGCCGAGGACGGCAGCGATTATTACTTCAGCGCCTTCAAGACCGTACCCGAGGACAACGGGGTGTTGAACATCTGGCATGACACCAGCACGCTCTACGTCACGCTCTACCGCGGGCCGGACAAGACCGGCGCGGTGATCGGCTCGGGAGTGATGCACATCCAGCCGGCCGATTTCGCCAAGCAGATGACCACCATGAAGGTGCTCAATGCCCGCAACGAGCGCGAACGTGTCGAGGCTCTTGCGCGGTTCGGCAAGTTCTTCGCCGGTATCCTGTGGGAAAGCTATGGCGGGGTGTTCGCCGGCGACATCTACTTCAACCCGGACGCGCCGCCGCGCACCAAGCGCCCGCTGGACGCGCCGGCGCCGACAGTGCATTTCTTCCAGACCGAAGACAGCGTCGAGCTGCGCCTGACCCGCTACCAGGCGGGCAGCAAGGGCCCTGTGATGCTGGTTCATGGCCTGGGCGTGGGCTCGAATATCTTCTCCACCGACACCATCCACACCAATTTGCTGGAGTACCTGTGCAAGCACGGGTACGACGTCTGGCTGCTGGACCTGCGGGTAAGCATCCTGCTGCCCGCCAGCAAGCGGGAATGGAACGGTGACCAAGTGGCCCAGTACGACTTCAAGGCCGCCATCGAACAGATCCAGCAGGCGACCCTGGCTCGGGACGTGCAGTGCGTGGTGCATTGCTACGGCGCGACGACCTTCTTCATGTCGATGCTGGCCGGCTTGCAGGGGGTGCGCTCGGTGGTCTGTTCGCAGATCGCCGCCGATACGGTGGTCGCCACGGCCACCGGCCTGAAGGCTGGCCTGCATCTGCCTGGCATGCTCGACGCCATCGGCATCAAGTCTCTCACCGCCTACGCCGATACCAAGGAGAACTGGTTCAACAGGCTCTACGACAAGGCGCTCAACGGCTATGCCCGGATCGAGGCCCAGGGCTACTGCACCAACCCGGTCTGCCACCGCATCACGTTCATGTATGCGTCGCTGTATCGCCACGACACCCTCAACGAAACCCTGCACGACAACCTGCATGAATTGTTCGGCGAGTCGAACATGCACACCTTCGAGCACCTGGCGCTGATCGTGCGCAAGGGGCACCTGGTGGACTTCAAGGGCAACGACGTCTACATGCCGCATTTCGACCGGCTGAAGCTGCCGATCTGCTTCATCAGCGGTGCCGACAACCAGTGCTACCTGCCACAGAGCACCCTCAAGACCTACCAGCGGTTGTGCGAGATGCACGATCCGCAGCTGTTCAGCCGTCATGAGGTGCCGGGCTACGGTCATATCGACTGCATCTTCGGCAAGGACGCGGTGGTGGATGTGTATCCGATCATTCTTGAGCACCTGGAGAAGACCGCCCTCGGCTGACGCAAGGCCCAGTCGTCTGCATCGCCAGCAAGCTCGCTCCCACAGGGGGCCATGTGCCGCTGATTTTGTGCACGCCACACATTCAGTGTGGGAGCGAGCTTGCTCGCGATAGCGATCGCTAGAGCGCTGCATATCGTGAGTCAAGAATAAGGAAATGGATGCCATGAACAGTTACATCCGCTGGTTCCAACGCATCATCTGGGTGGGGATCGTCATGAACATGGTGTTCGCGATTCCGGCGCTGTTCGCGCCGGCGTTGCTGACGTCCATGCTTGGCTTGCCGCCCGTGCTGTCCGATCCATGGCTGGAGAACACCGGCATGCTGCTGGTGGGGATCAGCCTGTTCTATATGCCCTCGGGGTTCAATGCGCCGCGTTTCGTGGTTCATTCGTGGCTGTGCGTGCTGTCGCGGTTGGTGGCGGTGGTGTTCTGGATCTACCTGATCAACACCAATGACCAGGGGCCATTGTTCGTCCCCATGCTGATGGGCGACCTGAGCATGTTCCTCGTGCTGGGCATCCTGCTGTACCTGGGCAGCCCGGTCGCCAATCGGCCCATGGCCCTGCTCTGCGCCGGCTGGCGAGACTGGCGCGCGGGCTGGGCGCGGCGCTGGCAAAGCCATGGCTTCAAGGTCGGTGCGCTGGTGGTGGTGCTGGTGCTGGGTTTCGTCGGTTACCAGACCTGGTACCAGATGATCCGGGAGGTGCCGCAGCCGGACTTCGCCTCCGACGAAGACCACTACAAATATGCCGCCATCGGCCTGGGGATCGAGGCGCGGATTCCCTACTATCTGTTTGCCGTGCTGCCTCAGATGTGTCCGGAGAAAATGCCCAGGCCCGGTGGCTACGAGGTGTTCGGCTTTCTCTATGAAAACGGCAACGACCTGCCCATCGGCATGGCCAAGCGGCAGTTGGGGTATCCCACCGTGGAACCGAACTGCGCCCTGTGCCACACCGGCTCTTACCGGGCCAATGCCACGGATGTCGCGGTTCCGGTCGCCACTGCGCCGGCCAATACCCTGCAACTGCAAGCCTTCCAATGGTTCGCCTACGATTGCGCCAGCGATCCGAAATTCACCGCGGATGCGGTGATGGCGGCGATCAATGGCAAGTTCCAACTGGGTTTTTTCGAAAAGCTGTACAACCGCTACCTGATCATTCCGATGGCCAAGAGTGCGCTGCTCAAACAGAAGCAGGCCTACGCCTGGCAGAAACTGCGCCCGGCCCAGGGGCCGGGCCGGACCGACACTTTCAACCCGACCAAAATGGTGGTGTTCGGCTTCCCGGATGACTCAACCATTGGCACCGTGGACCTGCCGCAGGTCTGGAACCAGAAGCCTCGCGAGTCGCTTTACCTGCACTGGGACGGCAATAACAACAATATCCATGAGCGCAATTACGCCGCGGCCATGGCCGTGGGCGCGACGCCGCAATCGGTACTGCCGCCGAGCTTCAACCGGGTGACCAATTGGCTGCTGGGGCACAAGGCGCCCGCCTGGCCGTTCGCCCTGGACCAGGCGAAAGTCGCCCAAGGCAAGCCGATATGGGAGCAGAACTGCGCCGGTTGCCACGACTTCGGCCGCACCGACACGGGCCAGGTCACCACCAACATCGACCAGTTGGGCACCGATCCTCATCGCCTGAACTCCTTCACCACCGGCCTGGTGGCGGCGTTCCACGGCTTCAAGAAGCCGCCGTTCGACTTCGGCGCCTACCGCAAGACCCAGAGCTACAGCAACACACCCACCGATGGCGTCTGGCTGCGAGCGCCATACCTGCACAACGGTTCGGTGCCGACCCTGTGGGACTTGCTGCAGCCGCCGGAACAGCGTCCGCAAGTGTTCTACACCGGCTCGGACATCTATGACCAGGAGAAAGTGGGCTTCATCACCAGCGGTGAGCAGATGAAGGCAACGGCGGACTTCAAGTACGACACCCGCCTGGAGGGCAACCACAACGGTGGCCACTTGTATGGCACGCAACTGTCGGACGCCGACAAGCGGGCCTTGATCGAATTCATGAAAACCCTGTGATCCAGGGCACTGCGAAGGAGCGTTCACATGTCATTACTGCATCATTGGGAACATGAGTTCGACAAGGTCAAGGTCCGCCTGCACGGGTTGGTCACGCGACTGGAAATGTCCTGGAAAAAACTCGTCAACGACCTGGAACCCGAGGAGTTCCAGGCCATCGTCAAGCTCTTGCAACGCGGCCACGACCAGGCACGGCATGTCATCGAGCATGGTGATCTGGCGGATGACGAGCCTGCCGTGCCGTGGGAGCTGGCCCACGGCCTGTCGATCCTGAAGCTTGGCAATGCCACGCCGTTGCCGCAAAGCGAGGATGAATTGCCGACCCGGGTCCTCAAGGACGGCACGTTGCTGGGCTGCCGTAAATGGGAGCTGCTGGATCTGCTGTGGAGCGAGGCGTTGCTCAAGTGGATCGAAAACCTGCGCCACCATGCGACCTTCGCCACCAACCCGGCGCTGGTGAAAATGGACCGCGACGTGGTGCTGGCCATCGCCGGCGACTGGGGGACCGGTCCCTTCGACAGCCATGCGCCGGCGGTGGCCGTCGCCAACCAGATGCAGCTGGCCCAGGCCGATTTCACCATCCATCTTGGGGATGTCTATTACGCCGGCACCCATTCCCAGGAAGACGTCGACATGGCCGGCTGGCCCCAGGGCAAGCATGGCGCCTTCACCCTCAATTCCAACCACGAGATGTACAGCGGCGCCCACGGTTATTTCAAGGAACTGGCCAAGCGGTTCCCGGTGCAACAGGGCACCAGCTACTTTGCCTTGTACAACGACGACTGGCTGGTGGTCGGCCTGGACACCGCCTACGCTTCCGACGCCATGAACCTGTACATGGATGGCACCCTCAACACCCAGCAGATCGACTGGATGAAAAGCCTGCCCAAGCGCAAGAAACTGATGGTGCTCAGCCATCATCAGGGTTTCGATATCAGCGGGCATCATCAGACCGCGCTTTACCAACCGGTCTGCGACGCCCTTGGGCGCGAGCCCGACTATTGGTATTGGGGGCATCTGCACAACGGCATCTGCTACGCGCCTCAGGGCGGATTGCATGCGCGCTGCGCCGGGCACGGAGCGATTCCCTACGGCACTACCAGCGAACTGAACGGGCATGCCCGGGTGCTGTGGTCGGAGACGGAGCTTGCGGGCGATCCGGCGTATCCGGAGCGGGTGTTGAACGGGTACGTGAAGGTGCGGCTGGTGGGGGAGGAGATCGAAGAGACGTTTTATGGGGAGGATGGGTCGGTGCGGTGGTCTTCGAAGTAATCAGGTGAATGTCGGGCCGCTATCGCGAGCAAGCTCGCTCCCACAGGTTGTGTGAACAACACAGAACCCCTGTGGAGCGAACTTGCTCGCGATGCTCCTGACTCAACCCTGGACCGGAACGCCCTTGAGGTACGGCGCAGGCTCGGCCCCCAGGTTGTTGAGCATACGCTCGCTGTACCAGTCCACGAAGTTCACCACGCCGAACTCATAGGTCTTGGAGTACGGGCCTGGCTGGTAGGCGGTGGAGTTGATGCCGCGCTGGTTCTCTTCGGCCAGGCGACGGTCCTGGTCGTTGGTGGCGTCCCAGACCTGGCGCATGCGCTCCACGTCGTAATCCACGCCTTCGACCGCGTCCTTGTGCACCAGCCACTTGGTGGTGACCATGGTTTCCTGGGCGCTGATGGGCCACACGGTGAACACGATCATGTGGTCGCCCATGCAGTGGTTCCAGGAGTGCGGCAGGTGCAGGATGCGCATCGAGCCCAGGTCCGGGTTCTTGATGCGACCCATCAGCTTGGCGCAGCCTTGCTTGCCGTCCATGGTCATCGACACGGTGCCCTTGAGCAGCGGCATGCGCACGATACGGTTGCGCAGGCCGAAGCTCTTGTGAGCGTAAGGAATCTTCTCGGCTTCCCAGGCCGCGGCGGAATCGGCCACATGGTCCTTGAACGCCTGGTCGGCCCGTGGGTCGGTGACGTCGTCCCATTCCAGCAGGGTCTTGAGCAGTTCAGGATGCGAACCGCCGCAGTGGTAGCACTCGCGGTTGTTTTCCAGTACCAGTTTCCAGTTGGCTTTTTCCATCAAGGTGGTTTGCACCGCCACCTTGGTGTTTTCCATGTCGTAGGGTTCCATGTAGTGGTTCAGGGTCGACAGGAAGTCATCGATGGCCGGTGGGTTCTCCGCCAGGCTGATGAAGATATAGCCGCCGGCGGTCTTCACGTTCACTGGCTTGAGGCCGTACTGCTTCATGTCGAAGTCGGCGCCCATTTCGGTGCCGGCGAACAGCAGGCGGCCGTCGAGCTCGTAGGTCCACTGGTGGTAATGGCAGACCAGTTTGGCGACCTTGCCCTTGTCGCTGGTGCACAGGCGTGAGCCACGGTGGCGGCAGACGTTATGGAAGGCGTGGACTACACCGTCGGCGCCACGAATCACGATGATCGGGTTCTTGCCTACCTGCAGGGTCAGGTAGTTGCCCTTGGTCGGGATCTCGCAGGTCATGCCGGCGATCAACCATTCCTTCTGGAAGATCTCCTGCATGTCGATGTCGAACAGGCGCTCGTCGCAATAGAACGGCTGCGGCAGCGAGAACGTGCGCTCGCGTTCCTGCAGCATCTTCGCGGTAGCCTTGCGTGCGGGTTCCAGCGGATCGCCCAGGCTCAGGGTTGTGGTCACGTCCATCGTTTTATCCTCATGGCCATCTGTGTGGCCGGCGAAATATGGCTAATCGGTTGTGCTACGCAAGGCAGAAAACGTTGTTTGTCTGTTGGGGCGAGTGTGGGGCCGCGCAGGGCCGGAACCTTATCCATGGGCGACATGGCCCAATCTGTTCCCGACGCGCAAGCCCCGGTGGTTGGGGGCTGGTCGCGATAAGTACGTGGATGTCGCGAATAGGTAAACGACGCTTTCGGCGCCTGCGCACAATCGCCACCATGAAGGCCGGCAGTCGGCCGTGGAGATCAGTATGTCCAATAATTTCCTGAACCCGGTCACCACCCAGACCTGGGCCAATGGCCGACATATCGTGCGTTGCGTCAAAGTCATCCAGGAAACCTGGGATGTACGCACCTTCTGCTTCATGGCCGACCAGCCGATCATGTTCTTCTTCAAGCCGGGACAGTTTGTGACCCTGGAGCTGGAGATCGAAGGCCAGCAGGTCATGCGTTCCTACACCATCTCCAGCTCGCCGTCGGTGCCCTACAGCTTTTCGGTGACCATCAAGCGTGTGCCGGGAGGCAAGGTTTCCAACTGGCTGCACGACACCTTGCACGAAGGCCAGGAGCTGGCGGTACACGGGCCGGTGGGACTGTTCAATGCCATCGATTTCTCTGCCCCGAAGGTGCTCTACCTCAGCGGCGGCGTCGGCATTACGCCAGTGATGTCCATGGCGCGCTGGTACTACGACACCAACGGCAACGTCGACATGGTGTTCATCCACAGCGCCCGTTCGCCCAAGGACATCATCTATCACCGCGAGCTGGAGCACATGGCGTCGCGGATCGACAACTTCAGCCTGCACCTGATCTGCGAGAAACACGGTCTGGGCGAGCCGTGGGCGGGTTATCGCGGTTACCTGAACCACAAGATGCTGGAACTGATGGCGCCTGACTTCCTGGAGCGCGAAGTGTTCTGCTGCGGCCCGACGCCGTACATGAACGCGGTCAAGCGTCTGCTGGAAGCCGCTGGTTTCGATATGAAGCGCTACCACGAGGAGTCCTTCGGCGCCACGCCACCGGAAGCCCGTGCCGACGCGGTGGAGCAGGCCGAGCAGGCTGCCGAGGCGCCGGAGGTCGATGCGGCGGACCTGCACCTGGTGGAGTTCACTTCCTCGGGCAAGAGCATTCGCGTGGCACCGGGCGAAACTGTCCATGCCGCCGCCGCGAAACTTGGCATGATGATTCCCAAGGCCTGTGGCATGGGCATCTGCGGCACTTGCAAGGTGTTGAAGCTGGGCGGCGAAGTGGAGATGGACCACAACGGCGGCATCACCGAGGACGACGAGGCCGAAGGTTACATCCTGTCGTGCTGCAGCGTGCCGAAGGGGGATGTGCGGATCGAGTTCTGACGGGCACGAAGATCCCGTGGCGAAGGGATAAATCCCCTCGCCACAGTTCACCATGTCCCCGGCCGAGCAGTGGTCGGGAACGGCCTTGAGTGTGTCTTTCCTTAGCCGGCCATCACTTCCCGAATATCCGCCGCCAATTCCCGCACTCGCGCCTCTTCGGTATCCCAGGAGCACATGAAGCGTGCGCCGCCCTTGCCGATGAAGGTGTAGAAGCGCCAGCCGCGGGCGGTGAGGGCGGCGATGGCAGGTTCCGAGAGTTGCAGGAAGACGCCGTTGGCCTGGACCGGGAACATCAGTTCCACGCCGGGAATGTCGCTCACCAGCTGTGCCAGCAATTGCGCGCAGCGGTTGGCGTGGCGAGCGTGCTTGAGCCAGGCGTCGTCCTGCAGCAGGCCGACCCAGGGGGCGGACAGGAAGCGCATCTTCGAGGCCAGTTGCCCGGCCTGTTTGCAGCGGTAATCGAAGTCTTCGGCCAGGTCGTGATTGAAAAACAGGATTGCTTCGCCCACCGCCATACCGTTTTTCGTGCCGCCGAAGCACAACACGTCCACGCCCGCTTTCCAGGTCAGGTCCGCTGGCGAGCAGCCGAGGAAGGCGCAGGCATTGGAAAAGCGAGCGCCGTCCATGTGCAGGTTCAGCCCCAGCTCCTTGCAGGTGATGCTGATGGCGCGGATTTCCTCCGGTGTATAGACGCTGCCGACTTCCGTAGCCTGGGTCAGGGTCACGACCCGCGGCTTGGGGTAGTGGATGTCCTGGCGCTTGAGGGCGATCTCGCGAATCGAGTCGGGGGTCAGCTTGCCGTTTTCGGTGCGCGCCAGCAGCAGCTTGGATCCGTTGGAAAAGAACTCCGGCGCACCGCATTCGTCGGTTTCGACGTGGGCGGTTTCCGAACAGATCACGCTGTGGTAACTCTGGCACAGCGAGGACAGTGCCAGGGAATTGGCCGCGGTACCGTTGAATGCGAAGAACACTTCGCAGTCGGTTTCGAACAGAGAGCGGAAATCATCCGCCGCGCGATGGGTCCACTCATCGTCGCCGTAGGCGCGCTGGTGACCCTGGTTGGCTTCTTCCATGGCGGCCCAGGCTTCGGGGCAAATGCCGGAATAGTTGTCGCTGGCGAACTGTTGACTCTTGTCGGTCATGGCCTTGCTCCTGAAATAGAGAGTCCTGGATAAAGAGATCCCTGGCAGGACTCCCGGGTGAGGGGGTCCGGTGGTTCGGCGTGCTTTGGTGCGCAGCGCCGTGGTCGATCATGGTGCGCACTTTACCCAAGAATGATGGGGGAACACACCGGATGTTTCGGTCTGGAAATCACAATGCGGCCGTGGCGTGGCGCGGATGAGTCGGCGTGATACGGCGCTGGATCTGCTCAAGTGGCTGGCACTGTTGGCGATGGTGCTCGATCATCTGCGATATGTCGGTTACTCCGCCGATTGGCTCTACGTGCCCGGGCGCCTGGCTTTTCCCTGGTTCTGCCTGGCGATGGCGGCGAACCTGGCGCGCAGGGGTGCCAGCGCTGCTCCATGGCGGTACCTGGGCTGGCTGCTGCTATTCAGTGCCGTCAGCGAAATCCCCTACCGCTTGTTCATTCCTGATCCCGCCACCCTGAATGTGATGCCAACCCTGGTGCTGGGATTGTTGGTGGCGCGCTGTTGGCAAACGCCGAGCCTGGAGGCGCGAGGCCTGGCAGTGATGGCGCTGCTGTTGGCGGCGCTGTTTTCGTCGCAGTTGATGTTCGGTTTCTTTGGTGTGCTGCTGCCGCTGGCAATGTTGCTGGTATTCAAGCGTCCCTTGTACATGGCGTTGTTGCCGGGGCTGGTATGTCTGGCGGCCAACCAATGGCGGGTGCTGTATGGCGCGGCGTGGCTGGGGGATGCGGTGGCCATCTGGGGGCTGGTGGCTTGCCTGATCGCGCCATGGCTTGGACAGGTACTTTTGCGACATGCCGGTCGTTTTCATCCGCCGGCGATGCGGCGTTGGGCCTATGGTCTGTATCCCGCGCATTTCCTGGTTTTGCTCGCGGTTCGCCACCTGTCGGCCTGAACAGAACCCTGCGGCCAGGGATTTATCTGTGGCGAGGGGATATATCCCCTCGCCACAAGGATCCTGTCTCCAGTCCAAACAGGACCGTGTCTGTTCCTATGTCGTAAACGCACCTTTGCGTGGCGTCCATAGGCATTTGACCTGCCTGCGCCAGCCATACCATCGCATCCAAAGGGCACTGTCGAACGGACGGTGCCTCACCAAGACAACAAGGCGCACCACCGCCGCTGGGAGAGACGCGATGTTCAGCAAGCAAGACCAGATCCAGGGTTACGACGATGCACTGCTGGCGGCGATGAATGCCGAGGAGCAACGCCAGGAAGATCACATCGAACTGATCGCGTCGGAGAACTACACCAGCAAGCGTGTGATGCAGGCCCAGGGCAGTGGCCTGACCAACAAGTACGCCGAAGGCTATCCGGGCAAGCGCTACTACGGTGGCTGCGAGCATGTCGACAAGGTCGAGGCCCTGGCCATCGAACGCGCCAAGCAACTGTTCGGCGCCGATTACGCCAACGTCCAGCCGCACTCCGGCTCGTCGGCCAACAGCGCCGTCTACCTGGCCCTGCTGCAGGCTGGCGACACCATCCTGGGTATGAGCCTGGCCCATGGCGGTCACCTGACCCACGGCGCCAAGGTGTCGTCCTCGGGCAAGCTCTACAACGCAGTGCAGTACGGCATCGACACCACCACCGGCCTGATCGACTACGACGAAGTCGAGCGCCTGGCGGTCGAGCACAAGCCGAAAATGATCGTCGCCGGTTTCTCGGCCTACTCCAAGACCCTGGACTTCCCGCGTTTCCGTCAGATCGCCGACAAGGTCGGTGCCCTGTTGTTCGTCGACATGGCCCACGTCGCCGGCCTGGTGGCCGCCGGTCTGTACCCCAATCCGCTGCCTTATGCCGACGTGGTCACGACCACCACCCACAAGACCCTGCGTGGTCCGCGTGGCGGCCTGATCCTGGCCAAGGCCAACGAAGAGATCGAGAAGAAGCTCAACGCCGCGGTGTTCCCGGGCGCCCAGGGCGGCCCGCTGATGCATGTGATCGCCGGCAAGGCGGTGTGCTTCAAGGAAGCGCTGGAGCCAGGCTTCAAGGCTTACCAGCAGCAAGTGATCGAGAACGCCCAGGCCATGGCTGGCGTGTTCATCAAGCGCGGCTACGATGTAGTGTCCGGTGGTACCGATAACCACCTGTTCCTGGTCAGCCTGATCCGCCAGGGCCTGACCGGCAAGGATGCCGATGCCGCCCTGGGCCGTGCCCATATCACCGTCAACAAGAATGCCGTGCCGAACGACCCGCAGTCGCCCTTCGTGACCTCGGGCCTGCGCATCGGCACCCCGGCGGTGACCACGCGCGGCTTCAAGGTCTCCCAATGCGTGACGCTGGCCGGCTGGATCTGCGACATCCTCGATAACCTCGGCGATGCCGATGTCGAGGCCAACGTGGCCCAGCAAGTGGCGGCGCTGTGCGCGGACTTCCCGGTTTATCGCTGAGTCGGTTTTGGAGTAATGACTATGCAACGCTATTCGGGCTTCGGCCTCTTCAAACACTCTCTCAGCCATCACGAGAACTGGCAGCGGATGTGGCGCACGCCGACGCCGAAAAAGGTCTACGACGTGGTCATCGTCGGCGGTGGCGGGCATGGTCTGGCGACGGCTTACTACCTGGCCAAGGAGCACGGCATCACCAACGTGGCCGTGGTCGAGAAGGGCTGGCTGGGCGGCGGTAACACCGCGCGCAACACCACCATCGTGCGTTCCAATTACCTGTGGGACGAGTCGGCCCACCTGTACGAGCATGCCATGAAGCTCTGGGAAGGCCTGTCCCAGGACCTGAACTACAACGTGATGTTCTCCCAGCGTGGCGTGTACAACCTGTGCCACACCCTGCAGGACATCCGCGATTCCGAGCGCCGTGTCAGCGCCAACCGCCTCAACGGCGTGGACGGCGAATTGCTCAATGCCAAGCAGGTGGCCGAGGAGATCCCGTACCTGGACTGCTCGAAGAACACCCGCTACCCGGTCATGGGCGCGACTGTCCAGCGTCGCGGCGGCGTGGCCCGTCACGATGCCGTGGCCTGGGGCTTTGCCCGGGCCGCCGATGCCTTGGGCGTGGACCTGATCCAGCAGACCGAAGTGATCGGCTTCCGCAAGGAAAACGGTGTGTGCATCGGTGTGGAAACCAACAAGGGCTTCATCGGCGCCAAGCGCGTCGGCGTGGTGACCGCAGGTAACTCGGGGCACATGGCCAAGCTGGCCGGCTTCCGCCTGCCGGTCGAGTCCCATCCGCTGCAAGCACTGGTGTCAGAACCGATCAAGCCGATCATCGACAGCGTGATCATGTCCAACGCCGTACACGGCTACATCAGCCAGTCCGACAAGGGCGACCTGGTGATCGGTGCCGGTATCGACGGCTGGGTCGGCTACGGCCAGCGCGGCTCGTACCCGGTGATCGAGCACACCATCCAGGCCATCGTCGAGATGTTCCCGGTGCTCTCGCGGGTGCGCATGAACCGTCAGTGGGGCGGCATCGTCGATACCACGCCGGACGCGTGCCCGATCATCTCCAAGACGCCAGTGCCGAACATGTTCTTCAACTGCGGTTGGGGCACCGGCGGCTTCAAGGCCACCCCGGGCTCGGGCAACGTATTCGCTGCCAGCCTGGCCAAGGGTGAGATGCACCCGCTGGCCGCGCCGTTTTCCATCGACCGTTTCCACAACGGTGCATTGATCGACGAACACGGCGCTGCTGCCGTCGCCCACTAACAGGAGAAATCCCACATGTTGCACATCTTCTGTCCTCACTGCGGCGAACTGCGCTCCGAAGAGGAATTCCACTCGTCCGGCCAGGCACACATCCCGCGTCCCCTGGACCCGAACAGCTGCACCGACGAGGAGTGGGGCGACTACATGTTCTTCCGCGACAACCCTCGCGGCCTGCATCACGAGTTGTGGATCCATGCCGCCGGTTGCCGCCAGTACTTCAACGCGACCCGCGACACCGTGACCTACGAGATTCTCGAAACCTACAAGATCGGCCAAAAGCCGCAATTCACCGATAAGGCTGACAGTCCGAAAGCGGCCGCACAGGCTCTGGGAGAGAAGGTATGAGCCAGATCAATCGCCTGTCCAACGGCGGACGGATCGACCGCAACAAAGTGCTGAGCTTCACCTTCAACGGCCAGACCTACAAGGGCTTCGAAGGCGACACCCTGGCGGCCGCGCTGCTGGCCAATGGTGTCGACATCATCGGCCGCAGCTTCAAGTACTCCCGCCCGCGCGGCATCTTCGCCGCCGGTGCCGAAGAGCCGAACGCGGTGCTGCAGATCGGTGCCACCGAAGCCACGCAGATCCCCAACGTGCGCGCCACGCAACAGGCGCTGTACCAGGGCCTGGTCGCCACCAGCACCAATGGCTGGCCGAGCGTGAACAACGACATGATGGGAATTCTCGGCAAGGTCGGCGGCAAGCTGATGCCGCCGGGCTTCTACTACAAGACCTTCATGTATCCACAGTCGTTCTGGATGACCTACGAGAAGTACATCCGCAAGGCCGCAGGCCTGGGTCGCTCGCCGACCGAGAACGACCCGGACACATACGACTACATGAACCGTCATTGTGACGTGCTGGTGGTCGGTGCCGGCCCCGCTGGCCTGGCTGCCGCATTGGCCGCCGGCCGCAGCGGCGCGCGGGTGATCCTGGCCGATGAGCAGGAAGAGTTCGGCGGCAGCCTGCTCGACTCCCGTGAAAGCCTGGACGGCAAGCCGGCGGCCGAGTGGGTCGCAGCAGCCGTGGCTGAACTGCGCTCGATGCCGGAGGTGGTGCTGCTGCCTCGTGCCACCGTCAACGGCTATCACGACCACAACTTCCTGACCATCCATGAGCGCCTCACCGATCACCTCGGTGACCGCGCACCGATCGGCCAGGTGCGCCAACGCATCAACCGGGTCCGCGCCAAGCGCGTCGTGCTGGCGACCGGTACCTGCGAGCGTCCGTTGGTCTACGGCAACAACGACGTACCGGGCAACATGCTGGCCGGTGCGGTCTCCACCTATGTACGTCGCTATGGCGTGGCGCCAGGCAAGAAGCTGGTGCTGACCACCAACAACGACCATGCCTATCGAGTGGCCCTGGACTGGTTCGACGCCAGCCTGCAAGTGGTGGCCATCGCCGATGCCCGCAGCAATCCTCGTGGTGCGCTGGTGGAAGAGGCGCGCGCCAAAGGCATTCGCATTCTCACCGGCAGTGCCGTGATCGAGGTCCGCGGCAGCAAGCGCGTGACCGCGGCGCGTATCGCCGCGATCGATGTCCGCGCCCACAAGGTCACCAGCCCCGGCGAATGGCTGGACTGCGACCTGGTGGCCAGCTCCGGCGGCTACAGCCCGGTGGTCCACCTGGCATCGCACCTGGGCGGCAAGCCGATCTGGCGTGAAGACATCCTCGGTTTCGTACCGGGCGAAGCACCACAGAAGCGCGTCTGCGTGGGCGGCGTGAATGGTGTCTACAGCCTTGGCGATGCCCTGGCCGATGGCTTCGAAGGTGGCGTGCGCGCGGCCAGCGAGGCCGGCTTCCAAGCGGTGGAGGGCGTTCTGCCCAAAGCCCTGAGCCGCCATGAAGAGCCGACCCTGGCGTTGTTCCAGGTGCCTCATGAAAAATCCACCGCACGGGCGCCGAAGCAGTTCGTCGACCTGCAGAACGACGTCACCGCCGCCGCCATCGAGCTCGCCACCCGCGAAGGCTTCGAGTCGGTGGAACACGTCAAGCGCTACACCGCACTGGGCTTCGGCACCGACCAGGGCAAGCTGGGCAACGTCAACGGCCTGGCCATCGCGGCCCGTTCGCTGAACGTGAGCATCCCGCAGATGGGCACTACGATGTTCCGTCCGAACTACACGCCGGTGACATTCGGCGCAGTGGCTGGCCGGCATTGCGGGCACATCTTCGAGCCGGTGCGTTTCACTGCGCTGCATGCCTGGCACGTGAAGAACGGCGCCGAGTTCGAAGACGTCGGCCAGTGGAAACGCCCTTGGTATTTCCCGAAGAACGGCGAGGACATGCATGCCGCGGTCAAGCGCGAATGCAAGGCCGTGCGCGACAGCGTGGGCCTGCTGGACGCCTCGACCCTGGGCAAGATCGACATCCAGGGCCCGGATGCACGCGAGTTTCTCAACCGCATCTATACCAACGCCTGGACCAAGCTGGACGTGGGCAAGGCTCGTTATGGCCTGATGTGCAAGGAAGACGGCATGGTGTTCGACGACGGCGTGACAGCCTGTCTGGCGGACAACCACTTCCTGATGACCACCACCACTGGCGGCGCTGCGCGCGTGCTGCAATGGCTGGAGATCTATCAGCAGACCGAATGGCCGGACCTCAAGGTGTATTTCACTTCCGTCACCGACCACTGGGCGACCATGACCCTGTCGGGACCCAACAGCCGCAAGCTGCTGAGCGAAGTCACCGACATCGACCTGGACAAGGACGGCTTCCCGTTCATGACCTGGAAAGAAGGCCTGGTGGGTGGCGTGCCGGCGCGGGTGTTCCGTATCTCGTTCACCGGTGAACTGTCCTATGAGATCAACGTGCAGGCCGACTACGCCATGGGCGTGCTCGAGCAGATCGTCGAAGCGGGCAAGAAGTACAACCTGACCCCGTACGGCACCGAAACGATGCACGTGCTGCGGGCCGAGAAGGGCTTCATTATCGTTGGCCAGGACACCGATGGCTCGATGACTCCGGACGACCTGAACATGGGCTGGTGCGTGGGCCGCACCAAACCGTTCTCGTGGATCGGCTGGCGGGGCATGAACCGGGAGGACTGCGTGCGCGAGGACCGCAAGCAACTGGTGGGCCTCAAGCCGATCGATCCGAATGTCTGGCTGCCGGAAGGCGCGCAGCTGGTGTTCAACCCCAAGCAGGCGATCCCGATGTCGATGGTCGGCCACGTGACCTCCAGCTATGCGCATAACTCCCTGGGTTATTCGTTTGCCATGGGTGTGGTCAAGGGCGGTCTCAAGCGCATGGGCGAGCGGGTGTTCGCACCGCTGGCCGATGGCCGCGTGATCGAGGCAGAGATCGTTTCTTCGGTGTTCTTCGATCCGAAGGGGGATCGGCAGAATATCTAGTGGCTTGAGGTCCTGTGGGAGACCGGCGATGCCGCATCGGCATCATCGTGAGCAAGCTCGCTCCCACAGTTGATCGCGTAGCCCTTGTGGGAGCGAGCTTGCTCGCGATGACGGCCTGACAGCCACCATAACCATAAGGGTCTGACCCAACAGCATTCAGACAGGTGCTCCATATGACCGCAGTCAACGTGTACCAACAACGCCCCACCACCGGGGCCAAGGCCGAGTCGTCGCTGCACCATGCCGACCTCGCCAGCCTGGTGGGCAAGGGTCGCAAGAACGCCGGTGTGACCGTGCGCGAGAAAAAACTCCTGGGTCACCTGACCATCCGTGGCGATGGCCACGATCCGGCATTCGCCGCTGGCGTGCACAAGGCCCTGGGCCTGGAACTGCCCGGGGCGCTGACCGTCATCGTCAAGGGTGAAACCAGCCTGCAATGGCTCGGCCCTGACGAATGGCTACTGGTCGTGCCCACTGGCGAAGAGTTCGCCGCCGAGCAGAAACTGCGTGAAGCCCTGGGTGAGCTGCACATCCAGATCGTCAATGTCAGCGGCGGCCAGCAGATCCTCGAGCTGTCCGGCCCGAACGTGCGCGACGTGCTGATGAAATCCACCAGCTATGACGTGCATCCGAGCAACTTCCCGGTGGGCAAGGCCGTAGGCACCGTGTTCGCCAAGTCGCAACTGGTGATCCGCCACACCGCCGAAGACACCTGGGAACTGGTGATTCGTCGCAGCTTCTCCGATTACTGGTGGCTGTGGCTGCAGGATGCATCGGCCGAATATGGGTTGAGTGTGCAGGCCTGAGACATCACAGGCTAAAGCCCCTCGCCGCAGGGTTCTGCACTGGGCGGGGGCCTACCCACAACAACAGGAGTCACCGCAATGAGCCGTGCCCCGGATACATGGATTCTCACCGCCGACTGCCCCAGCGTGCTCGGCACGGTGGACGCGGTGACCCGCTTTCTGTTCGAGCAGGGCTGCTACGTCACCGAGCACCACTCCTTCGACGACCGGCTCTCGGCGCGTTTCTTCATTCGCGTGGAGTTCCGCCAGCCTGACGGGTTCGACGAACAGAGCTTCCGTGCCGGACTGGCCGAGCGGGCGCAAGCCTTCGGCATGGTCTTCGAGCTGACGCCACCCAATTACCGACCCAAAGTGGTGATCATGGTCTCCAAGGCCGATCACTGCCTCAACGACTTGCTCTATCGCCAGCGCATCGGCCAGTTATCCATGGATGTGGTGGCCGTGGTGTCCAATCATCCGGACCTCAAGCCGCTGGCCGACTGGCACCAGATTCCCTACTACCATTTCCCCCTGGACCCGAACGACAAGCCGGCCCAGGAGCGCCAGGTATGGCAGGTGATCGAAGACACCGGTGCCGAGCTGGTGATTCTCGCCCGCTACATGCAGGTGCTGTCTCCGGAGTTGTGCCGCAAGCTCGATGGCAAGGCGATCAACATCCACCACTCCCTGCTGCCGGGCTTCAAGGGTGCCAAGCCGTACCACCAGGCCTACAACAAAGGCGTGAAACTGGTGGGCGCCACGGCGCACTACATCAACAACGACCTGGACGAAGGCCCGATCATCGCCCAGGGCGTGGAAGTGGTGGACCACAGCCACTATCCCGAGGACCTGATCGCCAAGGGCCGGGACATCGAAGGGCTCACCCTGGCCCGGGCAGTGGGGTATCACATTGAAAGGCGAGTATTTCTGAACGCCAATCGTACGGTCGTCCTGTAGCGCCTCTGGTCGAGCAGGCTCGACGACAACAAAGAGATCCAATAGGGGAGCGAGCCTGATCACGATGAGGCCCTCCCAAAGAAGACAGAAACAAGACACAAGCATTAACCCGAGCAATCAACGCGCTGCCTGCCTGGGCGACGCAGTTTCATAAAAACAACAGCGAGGTGAAAGCATGTCCGGTAATCGTGGTGTCGTGTATCTCGGCCAAGGCAAGGTCGAAGTACAGAAAATCGACTATCCAAAAATGCAGGACCCGCGTGGCAGGAAGATCGAGCACGGCGTCATCCTGCGCGTGGTATCCACCAACATCTGCGGCTCCGACCAGCACATGGTTCGCGGCCGCACCACTGCCCAGACCGGCCTGGTCTTGGGGCATGAAATCACCGGTGAAGTGATCGAGAAGGGCAGCGACGTCGAGAACCTGAAGATCGGCGATCTGGTTTCGGTGCCATTCAACGTGGCTTGCGGGCGCTGCCGTTCCTGCAAGGAGCAACACACCGGCGTCTGCCTGACCGTCAACCCGGCCCGTGCCGGCGGTGCCTACGGTTACGTCGACATGGGCGACTGGACCGGTGGCCAGGCTGAGTACGTGTTGGTGCCCTACGCCGACTTCAACCTGTTGAAGCTGCCGAACCGCGACAAGGCCATGGAGAAGATCCGTGACCTGACCTGCCTGTCCGACATCCTGCCTACCGGCTACCACGGCGCTGTCACCGCCGGTGTCGGCCCAGGGAGCACTGTGTACATCGCGGGCGCCGGTCCGGTGGGCCTGGCGGCAGCGGCTTCTGCGCGCCTGCTGGGTGCGGCGGTCGTCATCGTCGGTGACGTCAACCCGGTTCGCCTGGCGCATGCCAAGGCGCAGGGCTTCGAAATCGCCGACCTGTCCAAGGACACGCCACTGCACGAGCAGATCGCCGACCTGCTGGGCGAGCCGGAAGTCGACTGTGCCGTCGATGCCGTGGGCTTCGAAGCCCGTGGTCATGGCCATGAAGGCGTCAAGCACGAGGCCCCGGCCACCGTGCTCAACTCCCTGATGCAGGTGACCCGCGTTGCCGGCAAGATCGGTATTCCAGGCCTGTACGTGACCGAAGATCCGGGCGCGGTCGATGCCGCCGCCAAGATCGGTGCCCTGAGCATCCGCTTCGGCCTGGGTTGGGCCAAGTCCCACAGCTTCCACACCGGCCAGACCCCGGTCATGAAGTACAACCGTCAACTGATGCAAGCCATCATGTGGGATCGCATCAACATCGCGGAAATCGTCGGCGTACAGGTCATCAGCCTGGACGACGCGCCAAAAGGCTACGGCGAGTTCGATGCCGGTGTGCCGAAGAAATTCGTGATCGATCCGCACAAGCTGTTCAGCGCCGCATAAGGCGAAAAAAAGGGCGACAGAGATGTCGCCCTTTTCTTTGGACTCTGCGGTCACTGATACCCATTGAGTGGATGGGCTGTTGCTGCGTCGCGAAGTTTATTCCAGTGTCACTCTCGCGGCCTGGACGCCCTTGCTTCCCTGTTCAACTTCAAAAGAGACGGTCTGTCGTTCCTTCAAGGTCTTGTAGCCCTCCCCATCGATGGCTGAAAAGTGCACGAACAGTTCCTTGCCGCTGTCGCCACAGGTAATGAAGCCGTAGCCCTTTGCATCGTTAAACCATTTGACGGTTCCTTTGAGTCGATCGCTCATGTCTTTCGTCCTGCCTGCCCGAGTGGATAAAGACTGGGGGCCCATAGTCTTGTTTTGTTGACGCATTGGGAGCTTAGGATCGGGGCCGGTCGTTGCCTACTGTCAGAGTTGACAGCGGATAATACCGAGAGGGAATAAGAATGCGCCTGGGTAAGGTTCCAGAGAGATCGCCTCTTCAGCAGGATTGCTATCAAAGGTGAGGCTGTATTCAGTGCCGGATCACCGTGACTGTGAAGCCGCTCGCAGAAACCGCGGTAGAACGCCTGGGCATTCATGCTTCGACATTCGCTGTAGGGTCCATGCCGGGGCGTCGCTGTTCAATGCAGCGCTGCAAGATGCTCTGGCACAGAGGAAGCCAGGTCACCCACGGCTGCAGAGAGGGGCGGGAAGTGCCGACGGAGTTTCGGGATGTCTGGAGTGAGCGGCTGGAGTCCGGACTAAGTGTGGGTCAAGTTACAAAGCGTCATATTAGAAGGTCACATTGAAATAGTCCGCGTTTATCAGTCTGCACACCGACGGATCCAAACTTTCACAACGATTGTCCGCCCACTCTGAAAAGAAGGGCTCCTGTACTTGCAGATGCTCCAATGTCAGATTCAGCTGGCCATACCGGCAGATAATGGTGGCCCTCGTCGGAGTCTGTTCGTCACCATCGGGTTCATGAAGTACATATTCGGCGCCGCTGAATTCCAGCAACGCCGGATTGACTTCCTCTACCAATTGCTGGCTCGCCCATTCGCGATCATCCCGTACTTCCACCGAGTAGGTGTCGTCTGCGGTCTCCATGTTTCTATGAATATCGGTAACAGCAGGGCAGATTATTTCACCTGCATGCAGGTATCCGTTCAATGACAGGAATAACCCCGCGCACCCAGCCAGTATCCTTTGCATCTTTCAGGGCTCCAAATAACTCGATCAAGCCTATGGTCGCAACTACGGCGGGGCGGGCTACTGTCAAGGTTGACAGTTGATTATGTCAATTCTGAATTATGAGCAGGTGTTTTAGAGTTTTTGGGCTAATTCAGTTCTGGTTTTTTAAAAGCCAGTTGTTTCTGATTGTTCTGAAGGAATTTTCCATTAGTGTTATCTGATTTTTAATCCGGCCCGGAACAATCGCCGTCAACCTTCGTCCAACCCACGGTTTGCGCTACTTCCTTACCGGGTGGCTTGTCAGGGTTTCAGAGGATGTTGGGATGAAGGTTCCACGCGGTTTTGCACTGTCTTGCCTGCTGTCACTGGCCGCCAGTCCAGCCTTCGCGCAGTTCAGCCTCAGTGATGCAGTCGATGCAGTGGCGGCAATGCAAGGCAATCAGCCTGGGCAGCAAGAGGGCGCCATCGCGGCTGCGCCTAAAGCCGCCGGGTTGCTCAATACGTTGGGATCGCAGTTGAACATCACGCCGGAGCAGGCCATCGGCGGTGCCGGTGCGATGCTGGGGCTGGCGAAGAACCGGCTCAGCGAACCGCAGTTTTCCGAATTGAGCGCAAGTGTGCCGGGCCTGGACCAGATTGCTGGCAACAGCGCCATTGGCGGACTCAATGGCCTGGGCGGCCTGCTGGGGGGCGGATCGGAAAGGAACGCATTGCTCGACGGCCTGCTGGGTAATGTCAAGGACACCCAGGACCTGAACAACACCTTCAGCGCACTGGGCATGGACAGCGGCATGATCGGTCAGTTTGCCCCGGTGATCCTTGAGTACCTCGGCCAACAGGGCGTGGCCGGTTCATTGCTCCAGAGCCTGAGCGGCATCTGGAGCCCGGGCGCGGGGATCTGATCAGTCGCGTTCGTTGCGCAAGGCGGCGATGCGCCGGTCCTTTTCGGTCCAGAGCTGGTTGACCCACTCCTGGACGTGCTGCCGGAAAACCGGGTCGTTTTCGTAGTCGCCTTGCCATAGCGCCGGATCCAGCGCTCGGGTCTGGATGTCGACGATGACCCTGGGCACCGCGCCGCTGATCAGGTCCCAGAAACCGGGAATCCGTTCCTGGGGGTACACCACCGTTACGTCCAGTACCGCATCCAGCTGTTCGCCCATGGCCGCCAGGACGAACGCCACGCCACCGGCCTTGGGCTTGAGCAGATGGGTGAAGGGCGATTGCTGCTGCTGGCTCTTGGCGGCGGTATACCGGGTGCCTTCGAGGTAGTTCACCACGGTGACCGGCTGGCGCTTGAACAGCTCGCAGGCCGCCCGGGTGATTTCCAGGTCCTTGCCCGCCAGCTCCGGGTTTTTCGCCAGGAAGGCCTTGGTGTAGCGCTTCATGAACGGATAATCCAGCGCCCACCAGGCCAGGCCCAGGAACGGCACCCAGATCAGCTCTTTCTTGAGAAAGAACTTGAAGAAAGGTGTCCGCCGATTGAGTGCCTGGACCAGGGCGGGAATGTCTACCCAGGATTGGTGGTTGCTGATGACCAGGTAGGAGGTATCGCCACGCAAGTCCTCGCCGCCGCGAATGTCCCAGCGGGTGGGGATGCACAGGGCGAAGATCAGTTTGTCGATTTCGGCCCAGGTTTCGGCGATCCACATCACCGCCCAGGAGGCATAGTCGCGAAAGCGCCCGGGCAGGACCAGTTTGAGCAGTGCGAACACCATCAGCGGCCCGAACAGCACCAGGGTGTTGAGCAACAGCAGCAGGGTGACGAAACAGCCGGTGAGCAGTCGGCGCATAGAAGACTCTTGCAAGCAGTTAGGCGGGCCATGATAAGCAGCTTCGGGCGGTAGGCCAAATCCGCCGTGGACGATTGTTTCACATCGCTTCGGGTAGGCTGCCATCGCTGCGCAATGAAACCAATGGCCAGGCCACGGTCTAAAAAACCACTTCACACAGGAAGCCTCATGACCATGAAATCAACCCTTGCCCTGCTTTCCCTGCTTTCCCTGCTGGCCCTTCCGGCGCTGGCCGCCGAGCCGACCCTGTACGGACGGTACGAATACATCGCGCTGCCGGAAATCGGCGGTGAAGTCCTCAAGGCCAAGATGGACACCGGCGCCCTCACGGCCTCGTTGTCGGCCAAGGACATCGAAACCTTCACCCGCGACGGAGACGACTGGGTGCGGTTCCGCCTGGCCACCAAGGATGCGAGCAACAAGATCTATGAACACAAGGTGGCGCGCATCAGCAAGATCAAGACCCGCTCCGAAGAAGATGAAGACGAAGGCGAGTCGGCCGCACCCAGCAAGCGTCCGGTGGTGGAACTGGAGATGTGCCTGGGCAACGTCAAGCGCACCGTGGAGGTCAACCTGACCGACCGCAGCGGTTTCAATTATCCGCTGTTGATTGGCGCCAAGGCTCTGCGCGAATTCGATGCCGCGGTGAACCCGGCCCGACGTTTCACGGCGGACAAGCCGGACTGCTGATTTACCCGATTGACGCGCCTCCAGGGTTGGGGCACCGTTCCGGCAACTTTATTGTCGGGCTCTCAAGCCATGCCTCATATTCTGATTGTCGAAGACGAAGCCGCCATTGCCGATACGCTGGTATTTGCCCTGCAAGGCGAAGGTTTCGACACCACTTGGCTGAGCCTTGGCGCCGCGGCGCTCGAACACCAGAAAAACACACCGGCGGACCTGATCATCCTCGATGTAGGCCTGCCGGATATCAGCGGTTTTGAGACCTGCAAGAATCTCAGACGTTTCAGCGAGGTGCCGGTCATCTTTCTGACGGCTCGGGATGGCGAGATTGATCGGGTGGTGGGGTTGGAAATCGGCGCCGACGACTACGTGGTCAAGCCTTTCAGCCCGCGGGAGGTCGCCGCCAGGGTCCGGGCGATCCTCAAGCGGGTGGCGCCGCGACCCGCCACGGAGCTGGGTACGGCGCTGTTCCAGGTGGACGGCGACCGCGTGCAGATCAGCTATCGCGGCAAGCCACTGAACCTGACACGTCACGAGTTTCGCCTGCTGAACTGTCTGCTGGAACAGCCCGAGCGAGTGTTCAGCCGCGAACAATTGCTCGATGCCTTGGGCGTGGCCAGCGATGCCGGTTACGAACGCAGCATCGACAGCCATATCAAGAGCGTGCGCGCCAAGCTGAGGCTGGTCAGGGCCGAGGCGGAGCCGATCCAGACCCATCGCGGCCTCGGCTACAGCTACAGCCCGGGGAACAGCTGATGCCGCTGGGGCTGCGCATTTTCCTGGTCTATGTGCTGTTCATCGGCCTGACCGGGTATTTCGTGCTCGGCACGGTGATCGAACAGATCCGGCCCGGTGTTCGCCAGTCCACCGAGGAAACCCTGGTGGACACGGCGAACCTGATGGCCGAGATCCTGCGCGACGACTTCAAGGCCGGCACCCTCAGCCAGAATCGCTGGCCGCAGTTGCTCAAGGCTTATGGCGAACGCCAGCCGGGGGCCACGATCTGGGGTTTGCCGAAGAACCAGGTCAGCCATCGCATCTACGTCACGGATGCCGACGGCATCGTGGTGCTCGATTCCAGCGGTGTGGCGGTGGGGCAGGATTACTCGCGCTGGAACGACGTCTACCTGACCCTGCGTGGCCAGTACGGGGCACGCTCGACCCGCAGCGTCGCCGATGACCCGACCTCCTCGGTGATGCATGTCGGGGCACCGATCCGCGATAACGGCCGGATCATCGGCGTGGTGACCGTGGCCAAGCCCAACAGCTCGCTGCAGCCTTACATCGACCGCACGGAGCGGCGCCTGCTGCTTTACGGCGCCGGGCTGATTGGCCTGGGCCTGCTGCTCGGGGCCTTGCTGTCGTGGTGGCTCAGCTCGGCGCTGCGACGCCTGACCCGGTATGCCCAGGCCGTCAGCCAGGGACAACGGGTGGAGGTGCCGCATTATCGCGGCGGCGAGTTCGAGCAACTGGCGCATGCCCTGGAGCACATGCGCACCCAGCTCGAAGGCAAGGCATATGTCGAGCGCTATGTGCACACCCTGACCCACGAGCTCAAGAGCCCGCTGGCGGCGATTCGCGGTGCCGCCGAGTTGCTGCAGAGCGATATGCCCGCGGCCCAGCACCAGCGGTTCGTCAGCAACATCGACAATGAAAGCGTACGCATGCAGCAACTGATCGAGCGTTTGCTCAACCTGGCCCAGGTCGAACAGCGCCAGGGGCTGGAGGAGCAGGTGGCGGTTCCCCTGGCGCCCTTGCTGGACGAATTGCTTGAAGCCCGAGGTGGCTGGATCGAACAGCGACAGTTGCGGATCGAACGGCAGGTTGGCGCCGACCTGATCCTCACCGGGGAGGCATTTCTGTTGCGCCAGGCATTGGGCAACCTGCTGGAAAACGCCCTGGACTTCACCCCTGCCCACGGATTGCTGCGAATCAGCGCCGAGCGCATCGGCAACCTTGTCGAGATCCGGTTGTTCAATCAGGCCGAGCCGATTCCCGACTACGCCCTGCCGCGCCTGAGCGAGCGTTTCTATTCACTGCCGCGCCCGGACAGCGGACGCAAGAGCACCGGGTTGGGACTCAACTTTGTGGAAGAAGTGGTGCAGCTGCATGCCGGGGAATTCGCGATCGGCAATGTCGAGGGCGGCGTGGAAGTGGTGTTGCGCTTGCCCTGAGATCCATGGCACGGCCCACTCGCACGGGTTCGCCACGGTCCACATGAAGGCGGGCTGCTCAACAAGGGCTCGCCCGTTTTCCACACAAACTCCACATTCGCCTCATAAACAGCCCACACAGCCGCTCCAGAATCTCCCTCATTCAAACAGGGAGCTTCCACATGAACCGCAGCCTCGCCGTGAAACTGGGCATGATTGCCCTACTGATCCTCTTGCTGATGATTCCGTTGCTGATGATCAACGGCCTTATCGATGATCGCCAGGCGCTGCGCGACGGCGTCTTGCAGGAGATCGCCAGCAGTTCCAGCCACAGCCAGCAGCTCATCGGGCCGATGATCGTGGTGCCGTTTCGCAAGGATGTGCGTGTCTGGAATACCAATGAGAAGACCGGTGTCCGTTTCCTGGAAACCGTCGAGCAAAGCGGTGAATTGTATTTTCTGCCGGATCAGTTCGAACTCGATGGCCAGGTCCGCACCGAAACCCGTGCCCGGGGCATCTACGAGGCTCGGTTGTTCCACGCCGACAGCCGGATCGATGGTCGCTTCAAGTTGCCCGAGCGCTATGGCTTGACCGTCAAGGAGGCGGCCGATTATCGCTTCGACGAGCCGTACCTGAGCGTAGGCATCAGCGACATCCGTGGCATCGAGAGTGCGCTGGTGCTGAAACTCAATGAGCAGACCGTCGACTTCCTGCCCGGTTCGCGGGTCGGTTGGCTGGGGCAGGGGGTGCATGTGCCATTGCCCATGGTCAACGGCCAGAATGGCGCCGAGCTGACCTTCGGTTTCGATCTGCGCCTGCAGGGCACCGGTGAACTGCAGATCCTGCCGGTGGGCAAGACCAGCAAGGTGCACCTGGCCGCCGACTGGCCGCACCCGAGCTTCATCGGCAACTACCTGCCCGTCAATCGCGACATCAATGAACAGGGTTTCAGTGCCGACTGGCAGACCTCGTTCTTCTCCACCAACCTTGAAGAAGCGTTGCAGAACTGCGTGGCGAGCGACAGCTGTGAAACGTTCCGCAGCCGTGCCTTCGGCGTGAGCTTCATCGATCCGGTGGACCAGTACCTCAAGAGCGATCGGGCGATCAAATATGCCCTGCTGTTCATTGCCCTGACATTCGCCGGTTTCTTCCTTTTCGAGGTGCTCAAGAGCCTGGCCGTGCACCCCGTCCAGTACGCCCTGGTGGGCGTGGCGCTGGCGTTCTTTTACCTGCTTTTGCTATCGCTGTCGGAACACATCGGCTTTGCCCTGGCGTACCTGTTGTCGGCCAGTGCCTGTGTGTCGCTGGTGGGGTTCTACGTCTGTCATGTGTTGCGCAGCGTAAGCCATGGCCTGGGTTTTTCGGCAGGGCTGGCGGCGCTGTATGCATTGCTCTACGGCTTGCTGAGCGCCGAGGACTATGCGTTGTTGATGGGCTCGCTGTTGCTGTTCGGTCTACTGGGCGTGTTCATGGTGTTGACCCGCAAGCTGGACTGGTACGGGGTCGGATCGAAACCGGCGGCGACCATGACGTTCGATCTGGGGGAAGTGAAATGAGTCGCTCGTTGGGGTTGCGCGAGGATCAGCGGGTACGCGAACTGTTGGTAATGCGCATTGCCGGGTTGTTCCCGCTGGATCCGGTGCGCTGCCATCGCGAGCAGGCTCGCTCCCCCAAGGTGCGACACGATTCGATGTGGGAGCGAGCCTGCTCGCGATGAGGCCGGGACAGCTGGCGCAGCGTCAGACCCGGGGCACTGTTTCAATCATTGAAGGCCGCAGGCTCACCTCGGCGAACCACTGCGCCAGCTGCGGATTGGTCTCGCGCCATTCCAGGTCCGGGTGGCGCAGGTCCAGGTAACCCAGGGCGCAAGCCACGCTGATGGACGCCACGTCGAAGTGGCTGGCCAGTTCGGCGACCGCCTCGGTGTCGAGCACGGTCAGGGCGCGGCGAATCTTGTCCCGTTGCGCGTCGAGCCACTCGTCCCAGTGTTTTTCCACGGGACGCAAGGCGGTTTCGTAGCGGATCAGTACTGCCGCGTCCATGATCCCGTCGGCCAGGGACGCGAGGGTCAGGCGTCGCCAGCGGGCTGCGCCTTCACGGGGAATCAGCGGATTACCGACGTGCTGGTGGTCCAGGTAATCGAGGATGACGCGGCTGTCATGGATCACCGTTCCGTTGGACAGGCGCAGGGCAGGGATCTTGCTCAACGGGTTTTCATCGATGAGCTTCTGGTCCGGCCTGACCGGGGTGAGCTGGCTGAGCTGCAACGCCACGCGGTCCTGCTGGCCGGTTTCGTGCAGCAGCACCAGCACCTTGCGGACGAAGGGCGAAGCGGGATTTTGAAACAGCGTCATGCTGGGGGTGGCCATGGAGTCGGTCTCGAGAGGGGGGACAGGGTTCAGACCCGGGATTCGCACAGCCTAGACAGTTCAGACGCGACTGGCGAGCCCCCCTGCGCAGCTTATCCGTTGCGCTTGAACAACCCCCAGGTGCCCAGCAGGGTCGGCAGTCCCAGGCCCACCCAACTCACCGCGTCCCACGCACCGTCACCCAACAGTGCCGAGAACAGTCCGCCGGCGCAAAGGACACCGATCAGCACGGGAGCGCCAAAGACTTTCCAGAAGTTCGACTGCCGGGGCCTCACGACACCACCTGCGCGCCGACGCTCGCACGTTTGGCTGCCTTGCGCCGCACCAGCCACAGGTAGACCCCGCTGCCGAGGACGATGATGGTCAACACATCGAGGGTCGCCCAGAAGATCTGCATCGGCCTGCCGCCGTAATCACCGAAGTGCAGCGGCAAGGACAGGCTCATGACATCCATGTACCAGGGTCGCTCGGCCACGGCGGTGACGTCCAGGGTGCTGGCGTCGATCAACACCGGGGTCAGCAGGTGAGAGGTCAGGTGGGTATTGCCCTTCATGAACACACCGTAGTGGTGCTGGCTGGAAAACAGCGTGCCGGGGAATGCAATGAAACTGGGCTCCATGCCTGGCGTGGCTTGCCTGGCAATGTCGAGCAGGCGGGTGGCCGGCGCCAGTTGGGTCAGGGGCGGGGCGTTGCGGTAGGGTTCGACCATGGCGCCGAGGCTGTCGTTGCGCCAGGCGGCGATGATCAGGTCGGCGCACGCGGCGATGACACCTGTGACGCCGACGGTCAGCGCCCAGACCAGCGTGACCACGCCGATCAGGTTATGCAGGTCGAGCCAGCGCAGGCGCGTGGATTTGTCCTGGCGCACCGTGGCGAACTTCAGACGCCGCATGAACGGCAAATACAGGACCACGCCGGAGACAATGGCGATCACGAACAACAGCCCCATGAACGCCAGCAGCAGCTTGCCGGGCAACCCGGCGAACATGTCCACGTGCAGGCGCAGCATGACCATCATGAAACCACCGTTGGCCGAGGGCATTTCCAGCGCCTCGCCGGTGCGTGCATCGAGCATGAAGGTGTGTGAGGAATTGGGCTCGGTGTCCGGTGTCGGCGCCATGATGGTGATGACACCGTTGGGGTCGTCTTCGTCCCAGCCGAAATACTGGACCACTTCACCCGGACGATGGGCCTTGGCCTTCTCCACCAACTGTTGCAGGTCCAGGTGTGGCGTGTCGGCGGGCATTTCCCGGAACTCGGGGGCGTCGCCCAGCAGGTGCTCGATTTCATGATGGAAAATCAACGGCAGCCCGGTGATCGCCAGCATCAGCAGGAACACCGTGCAGATCAGGCTGGTCCAGGTGTGGATGAACGACCAGCGGCGGATGGTTTTGCTTTTCATGAAGGATCCGGATGCAAAAGAGACCGGTCGTGGCGAGAGGAAAATTCCTCGCCACGGCTGACCCTCGAAAGGTTTGCCGCAAAGGCTAACCGATTACCATTTGTAATTCACGCTGGCAACGACGTTGCGTTGGTCGCCGTAGTAGCAATAGAAACCATCGCAAGTGGACAGGTAGTCCTTGTTGAAGATGTTCTTCGCGTCCACCGCCACCGTAACCCCCTTGAGGGTCTTGTTCAGGCGGCCCAGGTCGTAATGGGCCGATGCGTCGTACACGGTGTAGGAGCCGACATGGCCCCAGTCGGTGTTGGTGGTGTTGCCGTAGGTGTCGCCGACATAACGCACGCCTGCGCCCACGCCGAAGCCGTCCAGCAGGCCGTTGTGCCAGGTGTAGTCGGCCCACGCCGTGGCCTGGTTACGCGGGACCTGGGCCATGCGCTTGCCTTTTTCGGCCGCGGTGCCCTTGGTGATTTCGCTGTCGTTGTAGGTGTAGGAGCCGACGAGTTTCAGGTTGTCGGTCACGTTGCCCGAAGCCTCCAGCTCCAGGCCCCGGACCTGGACTTCGCCCACCTGGCGAGTGACGTTGTTTTCGGTCACGGAGTTGTTCTTCTGGGTCAGGTCGAACACCGCGGCGGTCAGCAAGGTCCTGGTGCCGGGGGGCTGGTACTTGATCCCGGCCTCGTACTGTTCGCCCTCGGTCGGTTTGAACGCATCGGTGCTGTTGACCGTTGAACCTGCCGCGGCCTGGAACGACTGTGCGAAGGAAATGTAAGGTGTCACGCCGTTATCGAAGACGTAGCTCAGGGCGGCGTTGCCGCTGAATTTCTTGTCCCGCTGAGTGTTGGTGACGTTGTTGAGGTTGTGGAACTCAGTGCCGGTGTGGACCCAGTCCTCGCGTCCGCCAAGGGTCAGGCGCCAGTTGTCCAGGGCCATCTGGTCCTGGATGTAGAGGCCGGTCTGGTTGGTCTTCTGGTTGTAGTCATACATGGTGAAGTACTGGACGTTGGAGAAATCCTGTCCGTAGATCGGGTTGTGGATATTGCTGGTCGGCACACCGTTCGAACCCCAGTCCCAGCGCGCATTGCTGTTCGAGCGCTGGTGATCCAGGCCCAGCAGCAGGGTGTGGCTGAGAACGCCGGTTTGGAAGTCGGCCTGGAAGTTGTTATCCACAGCGAACTGGCTGATGTCTTCATCGATGACACTGGCGCTGCGCTTGATGGTGCCATCGGCGCTTACCGCCTCGTCAGGCCCCGCTGGCCAGAATTGTCCGCCAGCGGAGATGCCCTGGGTCTCCAGGTCGCTCTTGGTATAGCGCAGGTTCTGGCGGAACTGCCAGGTATCGTTCAGGCGATGTTCGAACGCGTAGCCGAGTGCGTAATAGGTGCGGTCATAGAATTCCCACTCTGGATCCCCCAGGTTCTTGTGATGGGAAATCTTGCCCGCCGGCGAAGACAGCTTGGTGCCCTGTAATGGCAGGAATTGCCCGGTAATACCGGTGTCGTCGCGGGTGAACTGGGTCAGGAAGGTCAGGCGAGTGTCATCGTTGATATTCCAGGTCAGGCTCGGCGCGAGGTTGTAGCGCTTGTCCGGAATGTGATCGACCTGGGAATTGCTGTCGCGCACGGTGCCGCTGACCCGATAAAGGAACTGGCCTTCGTCATCGACCTTGCCGGTGCTGTCGAAATTGATCTGCTTGTGCTCGTAGCTGCCGGCCTGTACTTCCACTTCATGACTGCTCTCGGCCTGTGGGCGACGGCTGACCATGTCCAGCAGGCCGCCCGGCGGCGTCTGGCCGTAGACCGAAGATGCGGGGCCGCGCAACACGGCGATGCGCTCCAGGTTCCAAGTCTCGATTTTCGGCGTGACGTAGTTGCCCTTGGGCAGCGGCAGGCCATCGAGGAACTGGGTCGGTACGAAACCGCGCACCAGCAGCCAGTCGTTACGCGAGTCCGAACCGTAGCCGCTGCTCTGTACGCCGGCGGTGTAGCGCAGGGCATCGTTGAGGTTGAGGACGGAGCGGTCTTCCATTTGCTGGCGCGTGACCACGGAAACCGAGCGTGGCAGTTCGACAATCGGAGTATCGGTCTTGGTGCCGGCGGCGGTGCGGGTGACCGCATAACCTTCGGTCGGGCCCCACGCGGTTTCGCTGATGCCCGCGCCGATCACGCTGGTTTCCGGCAGGGCCATGACGCCCTCGGGCACGGCGGCCAGGCTGTAGGTGCCGGCGCTGCTTTGTTCCAGTTGCAGGCCGGTGCCGCGCAAGGCTTCACGCAATGCGCCGATGGCATCGAACTGGCCCTGGACCGGAGCCGACTGCTTACCTGAGACCAGGGAAGGGCTCAGGCTCAAGGCGAGGCCGGCCTGGCTGGCAATCTGGTTAAGGGTGCTGGCCAATGGCGCGGAAGGCAGGTTGTAGGCGCGCACGCTGGAAGCCTGTTCGGCTGCCAGCAACGGGCCGCTGGCCAACGGGACGGCAAAGGCAATGGCGACGGCCAACAGGCTGGGGCGCAACAGGGTGTCTAGCGGACGGGACATACGGCGGCTCCTGAATGGAAATATTTCTCAATTGCCTGGATGCCGGATGAAAGTCGAAAAGTGATAGGGCTGGATGAAAATAATTTAGATTCAGATTGGATGGATGCCACCTGTCGGTTCAGGCGGCGCTCAGGTGGTCTCATTGCGAGCAGGCTCATCCCACAAGAGGCTGCGTGGCCCGCAATGGTGGGGTCACCCGGGTCACTGTGGAGCGAGCCTGCTCATATTGAGCTATCCGCCGAAAACCCGTCCTCTCACGGCTTGGCTTCGGTCTTCGGTTGCACCATGACCCACCAGCGGGTGTGATGCTCTATCTGTACCGGCAAGGTTGGCAGCAGCGCGGTCAAGGCCAGGTCGGTGTCGTGCAACGGGAAGCTGCCGGTGATGCGCAAATCCGCCACTTGTGGTTCGACGCCCAGGTAGCCGCGACGGTAGCGCCCCAGTTCATGGACCAGCTCTTCCAGACGGGCGTTGTCCACCACCAGCATGCCACGGGTCCATGCATCGGCACCGGGACTCAAGGCCACCGTCGGCCCGAAGCCGTTGCGGCGCATCAGCACCTGCTGGCCTTCGCGAAGAATCTGTTCCTGCTGTGTTGCCTCGGGATGGGCCGCCACGGCGGACTGCAGGACGCTCAGGCGCGTGGCGTCCTCCTCGCGCTTGACCAGGAACCGCGTACCCAGGGCACGCAGGCTGCCTTCGCGAGTCTGCACGATAAACGGACGCGGATCGTTGTGGCCGGTTTCCACCAGGATCTCGCCTTCCTGGAGGATGATGCGCCGTTGCTTATCGTCGAAACGCACATCGAGGGCGCTGTGGGTGTTGAGGTTGATCAGCGTTCCGTCAGCCAGGCGCAGGGTGCGTTGTTCGCCCGTGGCGGTGCGCTTGTCGGCCAGCCAGTAGTCCAGCGGCAGGTAACGCTCCCCGGCAAACAGCGCCAGGCCGATCACCGCGACAATACTGGCCAGGCCGCTGCCTACCTTGCGCAACCGACGCCGGATGCTGACCCGCGACTGCAGCAACGCGGCCCGCGCCGGCCCGCTGGCCACGCTGAAACGCTGGTCGAGCATGCCCAGTTGCCGCCAGGCCCGGGCGTGTTCTTCGTCGGCGGCATGCCATTGGGCGAAGGCCTCGCGGTCCTGGGGAGTGCCGCTGCCCGAGTCCAGGGACAGTTGCCAGGCGATGGCCATGTCCAGGACGCTGGACGAAACCGGTTTGGAATGGACCGGGTTCATGTCGGTTCTCCGTAAAGTGCGATGTAGCACTGACGCATGCCTTGGGCCAGGTACTGGCGCACCCTGGGAACCGAAACGCCCAGGCGCTCGGCGATCTCGGCGTGGCCGAGGCCGTCGAGGCGGTTGTAGAGGAACGCGGCGCGAGCCTTGCTCGACAGTTTGCCGAGCAGCCTATCGATATTCTTGAGGTCCTCGAGGATCAAGTGCTGTTCTTCCGGCGATGGCTGCTCGCCTTCTGGAATCAGCATCAGTTCGGTGAGATAGGCCTGCTCCAGTGCCGCCCGACGGAAATAGTCGAACAGCAACCCCTTGGCGATCGCCACCAGGAAGGCCCGGGGTTCGCGGGGTGCCTTCAATTGCTCGCGGCCCAACAGGCGCACGAACGTATCCTGGCTCAAGTCCTCGGCCCGTTGCGGGCAGGCGACGTTGCGCCGCAACCAGGCCAATAGCCAGCCACGATGGTCACGGTACAGCGCACCAACCAGATCACTGTGAGGGCCAGGAATTGACGACACGGAGTATCACCGATGTTTTAAGTAACGAGAATTGTTCGCGATTGTGGCAGAGGCGGGGGCGGGAAAGCAATTGGCGCCGATCGGGTGGTGTTGCACATCCTGCATGAGGGCTGGCTCTCACAAGCGCAGCGTGTTCGCCAGCTCAGGTCAAAGCGAAGGGGCCTGTTGTCGCCGTTTCCATTGGCCCAGGCGCTGCTGCAGGTCCAGCGGACTCTGGATCTGTTGCTGGCGAGCGCGGCTGAACAGGATCAGCGCCAGCTCGGCGGTGGCGAGCGCGTCGGCACTGGCGTTGTGGCGATCGAAAACCTGCAGCTTGAACCAGTCGACCCATTCATCCAGGCCGGCCTTGCGCAGGTGGGCTTGGGGGGTGAGCATCGGCGCCAGGTCCGCCACGTCCAGGAACGGGTGCTGCAAGCGGTAGCCCAGGTAGTCCTTCAGTGCGCGTCCGAGCATGTGAGCATCGAACGGTGCGTGAAAAGCCAGCAGCGGACTGTCGCCGACGAACTCCATGAAGGCCAGCAGCGCCTCGGCCGGGTCGCTCCCGGCGGCGATGGCACTGGGCGCCAGGCCATGGATCAGCACACTGGGGCCCAGTTTTTCCTTTTCGCATTGCAGGGTGCGTTCGAACTGCTGGCTGAAGTCGATGGCGCCGTCTTCGATCACTACCGCGCCAATGGACAACACCTGGTCCTTGTTCAGGTTCAGGCCGGTGGTTTCCAGGTCCACCACCACCCAGCGCTGCTCCCGCAAGCTGCACTCGCCCAGGGGCGTGGGCGTCGGCAGTTCCGCCAGGCGTCGCTGCAACGAGTCCGCAAGCATTGGCGGGGCCGGACGCAGCCAGGAAAACAGGTTCACAGCTGGTACCTCAGCGTCAGGCTGCTTTGCAGGCGTTGGGCCTGGCGCAGGGATTCGCGCAGGATGCGACGGTCCAGGTGATTGAGGCTGTCGGGATCGACCCGGTTGGAATAAGGCAGGTTTTCGCGGGTCTGCAATTGGTGTTGTTGCATGCGGGTCTGCTGGATGAAGTGGTACGCCTCTTCATAGGCCGCGCCGTCCAGCGCTTCGATCACACCCTTGGCCACCAGCTGCCGCAGGCGCTCCAGGGTGTTGTTGGCCTCGATGCCATTGGCCAGCGCCAGCAGGCGGGCCCCATCGACGAAGGGAGTGAGGCCCTGGACTTTCAGGTCGAGGGTGGCTTTTTCGCCGTTTTTGCGGCTCAGCACGAAATCCCTGAAACGCCCCACCGGTGGCCGATGGCGCAGGGCGTTATCGGCCATCATGCGTTGGAACAGGCGGTTATCGGCCACCTGGTCGAGAATCTGCCGGCGTAACTGTTCACAACCCTGTTCATCGCCCCAGACCACTCGCAGGTCGAAATAGATGCTCGATCCCAGCAGGTTTTCCGGCGTCGCCTCGCGAATGAACGCCGCGAAGCGCCGGGCCCATTCGGCGCGGGACAGGCACAGCTCGGGGTTGCCGGCCATGATGTTGCCCTTGCACAGGGCGAAGCCGCAGAGCGCCAGGCTCTGGTTGATCTGTTGGGCGATGGGCAACAGGAGGCCGCGAATCTGCGCCGCATGGGCCGCGTCCCGGGCCTCGAAGAGTATGCCGTTGTCCTGGTCGGTGTGCAGGGTCTGCTCCCGTCGACCTTCACTGCCGAAGCATAACCAGCTGAACGGTACGCCCGGGTCGCCCTTGTCGGCCAGGGTCAGCTCGATGACCCGGCACACCGTATGGTCGTTGAGCAAAGTGATGATGTGGGTGATCTGGGTCGACGATGCGCCGTGGGCCAGCATGCGCTCCACCAGTTGGCCGATCTCGCCGCGCAGGCCTACCAGGTTCTCCACGCGCGGAGCGTTGCGAATGGTCCGTGCCAGGTGCACCAGGTCGACTCGTTGCAGCGAAAACAGGTCCCGCTCCGAGACCACCCCGCACAGCCGATGCTCCTTGACCAGGCAGACATGGGCGATGTGGCGTTCGGTCATGGCGATGGCCGCATCGAAGGCACTGTGGTCCGGCGTCAGGTAGAACGGGGTCTGGGTCATGTGCACCGCGATGGCCTGGGAAAAATCCCCGGAACCGTCGGCCACCACATGGCGCAGGTCGCGCAGGGTGAAGATCCCCACCGGCGCTTTCTGTTCATCCACCACCACGATGCTGCCGACCTGCTGCTCGTGCATCAGCTTCACGGCTTCCCGCAGCGGCGTGTCAGGGCTGCAACTGACCGGATGACGCATCGCCAGCTCACCCAAGCGCGTATTGAGCGAGTACTGGGTGCCGAGGGCCTGCGCGGACTTCTGCTGGACTTGCTGGTTGACCTGGTCGAGCAGGCTGCTGACCCCACGCAGGGCGAAATCGCGAAAGGGGCTGGAAAGGGCGAACAGCTTGATGAAAGCCTGCTTGTTCAATTGCAGGCAGAAGGTGTCCTCGCCAGCCCGGTGCTCGGTGCGTGTTGCGCGCTCGCCCAGCAGCGCGGCGAGGGGAAAGCACTCGCCCGTGGTGATTTCGAACGTAGTCTCGGTGCCACCCTTGGCCGAATGTGGACGCTCTCCCACTACCCGGCCCTGCTTGACGATGTAGAAATGCTCCACCGGTCCATCGGCCGGCTTGATGATGGTTTCGCCCGGGGCGTAGAACCGCAGCAGGCATTGCTCCACCAGATAAGCCAGGTGAGCGTTCTCCATCTGGTTGAACGGGGGAAAGCGCTGGAGAAACTGCAATGTGCCCTGGATGTTCTGCAACACCGCGGTTTTCCCTGCCTGGATGAAGGCGTCCGCTTTTTTCATAACCATTGCGAGTCTTTTTTGAATTGTTGTGGTCGGATCTGTTCCCCATGGTCAACCTCTGCGGGTGGGGTGCCCATTGGACGTAAGTCTAGGTCTGGGCAAAGGACCTCCATGACGGGAGAAGCCCGCGCGGCGCCCTGAAAAAAACTTCATTGAATCTTCTTGGAAAAAAATCCGACGAAGTGCACATTGAAGCGCTGCCGAACGATGTCTGACCACTGAGCCAGGGGATCGATTTCAAGAACGTAGAGAGCATCATGTCCGACCACGATATTTTGAGTGACGCCGAGCGCGAGGCGCTGAATGCCGTCATGCTGGAACCTGACCTGCCGCCGCAGCGCGTCCTGATCGTCGACGACGACAAGGATGCCCGCGAATTGCTGTCGGAAATCCTGGCATTGGACGGCATCCGCTGCATGACCGCGGCCAGCGGGGAAACCGCGCTCAAGATGTTGGAGACCAAGCCGTCGATCGGCCTGCTGATCACGGATCTTCGCATGGGCAATGTCGATGGACTGGAGCTGGTGCGCCTGGTGCGCGAGTCCGAGCGGGCCGCGTTGCCGATCATCATCGTGTCCGGCGATGCCGACGTGAAAGATGCCATTGAGGCCATGCATCTGAGCGTGGTGGACTTCCTGCTCAAGCCCATCGACACCGAGAAGTTGCTGGGGCTGGTCAAGCATGAGTTGGGGATGGATCTTTGAGGTCGCCAGTGGAACCTGAACGGTGGTGAGAAAATTCATCCCCGCTGGCTGCGCAGCAGCCCCGCAAGCTGATTCCAATTAACCTGACACGCCGAGCCGACAGGCTTCAGGGTTGCCTGGCAACCCAGCGGTATCCCTCGCCACAAAAGCAGCGCTTGGCGTTATTACCGGTGTTGGCATTGTTGTTACTTCCAATGAAAAAGCCCTGATCTTTCGATCAGGGCTTTTTGCGTTGCGTCTCTACCGCTCAATCACAACCCATTGGCTGCCTTGAACTCGCGACGACGGCGGTGCAGCACCGGCTCGGTGTAGCCGTTGGGCTGCTTCGTGCCTTCGATCACCAACTCGACCGCCGCCTGGAAGGCGATGTTGCTGTCGAAGTCCGGCGCCAGCGGGCGGTACAGCGGGTCGCTGGCGTTCTGGCGATCCACCACCGGGGCCATACGCTTGAGGCTTTCCATCACCTGGTCTTGCGTAACGATGCCATGGCGTAGCCAGTTGGCGATGTGCTGGCTGGAAATACGCAGGGTCGCGCGGTCTTCCATCAGGCCGACATCGTTGATGTCCGGCACCTTCGAGCACCCCACGCCCTGGTCGATCCACCGCACGACATAACCCAGGATGCCCTGGGCGTTGTTGTCCAGTTCGTTCTTGATCTGCTCCGGCGTCCAGTTCGGGTTCGCGGCCAGCGGGATGGTCAGGATGTCATCCACCGAGGCGCGGGCGCGCTTGGCCAGTTCGGCCTGGCGGGCGAACACGTCGACCTTGTGGTAGTGCAGTGCGTGCAAGGCCGCGGCAGTCGGCGACGGTACCCAGGCGGTGTTGGCCCCGGCCATCGGATGGGCGATCTTCTGTTCGAGCATCGCGGCCATCAGGTCCGGCATGGCCCACATGCCCTTGCCGATCTGGGCGCGACCTTGCAGGCCGGTGCTCAGGCCAATGTCGACGTTCCAGTTCTCGTAGGCGGCAATCCACTTCTCGGCCTTCATATCCGCCTTGCGCACCATCGGACCGGCTTCCATGGAGGTGTGGATTTCATCGCCAGTGCGGTCCAGGAAGCCGGTGTTGATGAACACTACACGCTCGCTGGCGGCCTTGATGCAGGCCTTGAGGTTGACCGTGGTACGGCGCTCCTCGTCCATGATGCCGACCTTGAGGGTATTGCGCGGCAGGTTCAGCACATCTTCGATGCGACCGAACAGCTCGTTGGTGAAAGCTGCTTCCTCCGGGCCGTGCATCTTCGGCTTGACGATGTAGATAGAGCCGGTACGGCTGTTGCGCCGCGAGGTATTGCCGTTGAGGTTGTGGATCGCCGCCAGGCTGGTAACCAGGCCATCGAGGATGCCTTCCGGCACTTCGTTGCCGTGCTTGTCGAGGATTGCGTCGATGGTCATCAGGTGGCCGACGTTGCGCACGAACAGCAACGAACGGCCATGCAGCGTCAGGCTCGAACCGTCGACGGCGGTGTACGCCCGGTCGGCGTTCATGGTGCGGGTGAAGGTCTGGCCGCCCTTGGACACCTGCTCCGACAGGTCGCCCTTCATCAGGCCGAGCCAGTTGCGGTAGATCACCACCTTGTCGTCGGCGTCCACCGCCGCGACGGAGTCTTCGCAGTCCATGATGGTGGTCAGTGCGGCCTCCATCAGGATGTCCTTGACGCCGGCGGCGTCGGTCTGGCCAACCGGGGTGCTGGCGTCGATCTGGATTTCGAAATGCAGACCGTTGTGCTTGAGCAGCACGGCCGCCGGAGCCGAGGCGTCGCCCTGGAAACCGATCAGTTGGGCATCGTCACGCAGGCCGCTGTTGCTGCCACCCTTGAGGGTGACGACCAGCTTGCCGTCGACGATTTTATAAGCGGTGGAATCGACATGAGAGCCTGCCGCCAGGGGAGCGGCTTCGTCGAGGAAGGCGCGTGCGAAGGCGATGACCTTGTCGCCGCGTACCTTGTTGTAGCCTTTGCCTTTCTCCGCGCCATCGGCTTCGCTGATGGCGTCGGTGCCGTACAGGGCGTCGTACAGAGAGCCCCAGCGGGCGTTCGAGGCGTTCAGGGCGAAGCGGGCGTTCATGACCGGCACCACCAGTTGCGGGCCGGCCATGCGGGCAATCTCGTCATCGACGTTTTGCGTCGTGGCCTGGAAATCCGCTGCTTCTGGCAGCAGATAACCGATGTCTTGCAGGAAGGCTTTGTAAGCCACGGCATCAAGGACCTGGCCGGCACGTGCCTGGTGCCAGGCATCGATACGTGCCTGGAAATCGTCGCGTTTGGCGAGTAGGGCTTTGTTCTTCGGCGCCAGGTCGTGGATGACCTTGTCGGCACCGGCCCAGAACGCGTCGGCGGTGAGGCCGGTTCCGGGAATGGCTTCGTTATTCACGAAGTCGAACAGGACTTTGGCGACCTTAAGGCCACCGACTTGAACGTGTTCAGTCATTGCTTGCCTCACTCTGCTCAGCTATTTCGCTTTTCAGCTCTCGAATTTGACAATGAAGCCTCGGGACATTTAAAGCACAAACCCCGGAACCAGTACATGCCATCACTGGCGGCTGGGTATCAAGCCTTGCGGATAGGGCTTTTCAGGGATGCGACTGCGCCTTGAGCCGACATCGGTCCAACATTATGTAGTGCGCGCTGCGGAATACTACATGATCAGTTGCGGTTGTGAAAATTAGACTAATTGCGTCGTTCCGCGACCGACTAAAGCAGTACAGTCACGGCGAGGTATGAGATGTTCTCAAAAAACAGATGAATTGTTCCAGATAAAAATAAAAAACTGTACACGATTTGCCAGATGTCCATCTGGACGCATGTGTCGCAGGAGTGTGTGCTCTGCCTATACTTTCGCTTCTCACAACAAGAGGGCTGCGCCATGGACCACTTGGTCATCACAGTTTTTGCCCCGGACCGGCCCGGGCAGGTCGAGCGCATTGCCGACTGCATCGCCGCGCATGGGGGTAACTGGCTGGAAAGCCGCATGTCGCGCCTGGCCGGGCAGTTCGCCGGGATCTTGCGCATCAGCGCCCCGGCCGAATCCCAGGAAGCGTTGATCGAAGCCTTGCAGGGGCTGTCGGTGAATGGCATTCGCGTCCTGATCGCAGAAAGCACGGTGGAGCAATCCTGCGACTGGAAACCCATTGCCATGGAACTGGTGGGTAACGACCGTCCCGGTATCGTGCGGGACATCACTCGATTGCTGAGCGAGCAGGGTGTCAACGTCGAGCGCCTGGTGACCCATGTCGGGCCGGCGCCGATGAGCAGCGAGTTGTTGTTTCACGCCGAAGCGATCCTGGGCGTGCCGTTGACCCTGTCGCTGGACACCTTGCAGGAACGCCTGGAAACCCTAGCCGATGAGTTGATGGTGGAGCTCAAGCTCAGCGACGAAGCGTGACGAAGGTTATCCAAGGAAAAACTGCGCCTGCCTGTGGATAACCTGTAGAGACCCGGCTCCAGCCCAAGCCCGCCGGGCCTCAGCGAGGAATGCTCAAAAAATCATCAGTTTTCAAGGGCTTGTGCACAAACGGCGGGGATCACGCTGTGGATAACCTTGGGAAGGATGAGCGCAGGCCACGCCAGACGTGGCCTGTAGATGGTTGTGCGTTTTTTGATCAGCTGCGTCGACGCATGCTGATCACCGCATCGACGCTGTACACCGCCAGCCCGGCCCAGATAAACAGGAACGCCACCAGTGTGCTGGGCGACAGGTGCTCACCAAACAGCATTACGGCGAGCAGCAGCACCAGCGTCGGCGCGATGTACTGGAGAAAACCGATGGTAGTGTAGGGCAAATGCCGTGTTGCGGCGTTGAAGCACACCAACGGCACCAGCGTCACGGGGCCTGCCGCCACCAGCCACCAGGCTTCGGAGGTGGTCCAGAACGCCGCCTGGGCACTGGTGGCCGTGGGATTGAACAACAACCAGGCGATGGCGATCGGCACCAGCATCCAGGTTTCCACCACCAGCCCTGGCAGGGCCTTGACCGGTGCCTGCTTGCGGATCAATCCGTAGAAGCCGAAGGTTAGCGCCAGCACCAGTGACACCCAGGGCAGGCTGCCCACTTGCCAGACCTGCTGCGCCACGCCGACCGCCGCCAAACCCACCGCCAGCCATTGCATGCGGCGCAGGCGCTCGCCGAGGATCAACATGCCCAGCAATACGTTCACCAGCGGGTTGATGTAGTAACCCAGGCTGGCTTCGAGCATGCGCTCGTTGTTCACCGCCCAGACGTAGGTCAGCCAGTTGGCCGCGATCAGTGTCCCGCTCAGGGCCAGGATCGCCAGGCGCTGTGGGTTGTCCCGCAGTTCGCGCCACCAGCCCGGGTGTTTCCAGACCAGCAGCAACGCCGCGCCGAACAGGGCCGACCACAGCACCCGATGGATGATGATCTCCACCGACGGCACGCTGGCGATGGCCTTGAAGTAGATCGGGAACAGACCCCAGATGATGTAGGCACTCAGGCCCAGGATATACCCGCGGCGCGGGTTGGCGGCTTGCATGCAGAATCCTTGCTTAGGCAGCTAACAAAGGCGTGATTGTAAGGAGATTTTTCGGGTTGTGCTGTGAACCTTTGTGAGCGTTTCACTGCAATCCCCTGTGGGAGCGAGCTTGCTTGCGATAGCGGTGGGTCAGTCGACAAGGGCGTCGAATGTTCGCGCGTAATCGCGAGCAAGCTCGCTCCCACAAGGGATCCGCGGCGGTCGTCAGAACAGCCTCAGCGGCTCTTCATTGAGCGCCGCCAGTTGCTCGCGCAACGCCAGTATCTGGTCGCCCCAGTAGCGTTCGCTGCCGAACCACGGGAAGCTGCGAGGGAAAGCCGGATCATCCCAGCGCCGCGCCAGCCAGGCGCTGTAGTGCATCAGGCGCAACGCGCGCAGGGGCTCGATCAGGGCCAGCTCCCGCGGGTCGAAGTCGTGGAACTCCTGATACCCGTCCATCAATTCCGACAACTGTCCCAGGCATTCCTGCCGATCACCGGCCAGCATCATCCACAGGTCCTGCACTGCCGGTCCCATGCGGCAATCGTCCAGGTCGACGATGTGGAAGACCTCGTCGCGGCACATCATATTGCCCGGATGGCAGTCACCGTGCATGCGGATGTTCTGGTGGGGTGTGGCGGCGTAGACCTCTTCGACACGCTTGAGCAGGTCCCTGGCCACCGACTCGTAGGCGGGCAGCAGGCTGCGGGGGATGAATCCGCTTTCCAATACGGTGGTCAGCGAATCATGGCCGAAGTTCTTCACGCCCAAGGGTTCACGATGTTCGAAGGGGCGAGTGGCCCCCACCGCATGCAGGCGCCCGAGCAGTTGCCCCAGGCGGTAGAGCTGATCGAGGTTGCCCGGCTCCGGTGCACGACCGCCGCGACGGGGGAACAGGGTGAAACGGAATCCGGCATGTTCATGCAGGCTGGTGCCGTTGTGGATCAGTGGAGCCACCACCGGCACTTCGCAATCGGCCAGTTCGAAGGTGAAGCGGTGCTCTTCGAGAATCGCTTCGTTGGTCCAGCGCTGGGGGCGATAGAACTTCGCGATCAGCGGCTCGGCATCCTCGATACCCACCTGATAGACCCGGTTTTCGTAGCTGTTGAGGGCCATTACCCGGGCGTCGCTGAGAAAGCCAATGCTTTCAACGGCATCGAGTACCAGGTCGGGGGTGAGGTTTTCAAATGGATGGGACATGCTGACTCCTGCGCAGCGGCAGGGCTGCCGCGTCCGGCCCGGCATGGTAGCGCAGACAGAGGCAGATAGGTGGCGGCTGTGCTGACGCTATCGCGAGCAAGCTCGCTCCCACAGGGATAGCGGAACCATTGCGGGAGCGAGCTTGCTCGCGATGAGGCCCTGTCAGGCGCCGATGACTCCACCGTCTTCCCGGGTGATCACCATCACCGAGGAGCGTGGCTTGCCATTGGGCTGATGCTCAGGGAATGTCGAACCGCCGTTTTCCCCCGGGTGCTGGATCCCGACGAACATGGCCTTGTAGTCCGGCGAGAAACTGATGCCGGTCACTTCACAACCCACTGGCCCGACCATGAAGCGGCGAATTTCGCCGCTGTCAGGATCGGCGCAGAGCATCTGGTTGTTGCCCATGCCGGCGAAATCCCCGGTGTTGCTGGAGTCGCCGTCGGTTTGAATCCACAGCCGTCCGCCCTTGTCGAAACCCAGGCCATCGGGACTGTTGAACATGTTCTGCGCATTGATGTTGGATGAACCGGCCTTTGGCGTGCCGGCATGCACCGTCGGGTTGCCTGCGACGACGAACAGGTCCCAGGAGAAGGTCTTGGAGGCATGGTCGTCGCGGTCGGTGCGCCAGCGCAGGATCTGTCCGTAGACGTTCTTGGCCCGAGGGTTCGGTCCGCCCACCGGCTGGCCTTCCTCGCCGCGCTTGGAGTTGTTGGTCAGGGTGCAGTAGACCTGGCCGTCTTTCGGGCTGACCACGATCCACTCCGGGCGGTCCATGCGCGTGGCGCCAACGGCGCTGGCGGCAAGGCGTGCGTGGATCAGCACTTGGGCCTGGTCGGCGAAGCCGCTGCTGGCGTCGAGGCCGTTCTTGCCATGGGTCAGTTCGATCCACTGGCCCTTGCCTTTCGGATGGTCCGGGTTGCCGTCACCGGCATCGAAGCGCGCCACGTACAGCGTGCCGTGGTCCAGCAGGTTGCGGTTGGCCTTGGCATTGCGATGGTTGATGCGTTCACGGCTGACGAACTTGTAGATGAATTCGCCACGTTCGTCGTCGCCCATGTACACCACGGCGCGGCCGTCATTGGTCTGGGCGAGGGCGGCGTTCTCATGTTTGAAGCGGCCCAGGGCCGTACGTTTGACCGGCGTGGAGTCTGGATCGAATGGATCGATTTCCACGACCCAGCCGTGGCGATTGAGCTCGTTGGGGTTCTTCGCCAGGTCGAAGCGTGGGTCGTGCAGGTGCCAGTTGATCTCACGGCTGGCAACGGTGGCGCCGTAGCGCTTCTGCGCTTCGTCGAACTGCAGGTCGGGCTTGCTGCTGCCGAAGCAATCGGTGAAGTTCTCTTCACAGGTCAGGTAGGTGCCCCACGGTGTCATGCCGTTGGCGCAGTTCTGGAAGGTACCGAGCACTTTCTTGCCGCTCTTGTCGGCGCTGGTCTTCATCAGCTCGTGTCCGGCAGCCGGGCCGCGCAGGCGGATTGGCGTGTTGCCGTGGATCCTGCGGTTATAGCGCGACTCCTGGACGAACTGCCATTGGCCACGGCGACGCTGGACTTCGATCACCGAGACGCCTTCGCTGGCCTGGGCCTTGCGCACGTCTTCGGCGGACTGCGGCAGGCCGCCATGGGAGAAGAGGTAGCGGTAGTTGGTGTATTCGTTGTTGATCGCCATCAGCGCACGGTTGTTGTCACCGGGGAACGGGAACAGGCTCATGCCGTCGTTGTTGTCACCGAACTGCATTTCCTGGGCCCGGGCAGTGCCGTTGCCACTGGGGTCGAAGGCCGGCGCATTCCTTTGCAGCGGCTGGCCCCAACTGATCAATACCGAGGACTTGTAGCCCGGCGGCAATGTGATGGTGTCAGCGCTGGTGGCGGCGATGCTGTCGAAGCCCAGCAGCCTGCTGTTGCCTTCGCTCACGGCGGCGGCCAGCACGCTGCGGCTCAGCAGGTTGCCACCCAGGAACATCGCCGCCCCGCACAGGGCGCCGGCGCTGATGAAGCTGCGTCGGCTCAGGCCAACGATTTTTTCCAGGTCGGTGGATTGGTTTTCTTCTAATAGGCTCATCTCAGGCTCCCTGCTGGTTTTGGCAGACACCTTAAAGCCGGTCGATGAAGCTATTGTTTCAGCGCGCTACAACGGTGTGCCGAGCAGCACATTTGTCGGCGAAAACACCACGTGCACCGCTGAGCCCACCGTCAATTGGCGTGCCTGCAACCGGAGCGGGTCGGCCAGGGCGCACAGGGTCTGGCCATTGGGCAGGCCGATGCGCACTTCGCTGGGACCGTCGCTGGCATTGGCGATCTCCTCGATCAGGCCCTGCAGCACGTTGTCGTCCGGCGCTTGCGCCTGGCCGATGGGGAACAGCTCCAGCCAGCCGGCTTTTATCAGGGCGACCACTTCGGTCCCCGTCTCCAGCTCCAGGCGCATCGTGCTGTCATGGGTAATCTGCGCCTCGATCACCAGGCCTCGGGCCAGCTCCAGGCGTATCCGATCGTTATGGCCCTGGGCCTCGATGCCGAGGACCGTGCCGTGCAGCTGGTTGCGGGCGCTGGTGCGTAGCATGAGCCGGCTCAGCAGGCCCAGGTCACCTGCGTCCTCGCTCGCCTGCAGCAACTGCGCCTGCAGGGCTTGCAGGCGCAGGTACAGGCGCAGCACGCGCTGGCCTTCTTCCGATAGCCGTGCGCCGCCCCCGCCCTTGCCGCCGACACTGCGCACCACCAGCGGCTGATCCGCCAGGTTGTTCAGTTCGTCGATGGCATCCCAAGCGGCCTTGTAGCTCAGGCCCGCGCTCTTCGCCGCGCGAGTGATCGAGCCTTGTTCGGCGATATGCTGCAACAGGGCGATGCGCTGCGGGCGCCGGACGATGTGCTGGGTCAGAAGCGTGGGCAATGACATGACGCAAAACCGTGCGAAAGAGTGAATGCAAGGACGTTGGCGCCTTGGGCCTGGCGCGTCAAGCCGGCTCACCCGGTTTTGGCGTACGGGCCAGGCAATACACATCGACCCGTGCAGCGCCGGCGTCGAGCAACAGCCGGGCCAGGGCCTGGGCGGTGGCGCCGGTGGTCAGCACATCGTCCACCAGGGCCAGGTGCCGATTGCGGACCGGGGCATCGGCCATCATGGCGAATGCCTGGCGCAGGTTTTGTCGGCGTGCCCGGGCGTCGAGCACCTGCTGGGCTGGCGTGTCCTGGACACGCCGCAACAGGTTTTCTGCACAAGGGATCTGCAATACGGTGCCGAGCCAGCGCGCCAACAGGCTCGCCTGATTGAACCCTCGCTGGCGCAAGCGTCGAGTAGTCAGAGGCACCGGTACCAAGGCGTCGGGGCGTTCCAGGCCTTCATCGAAGTGGTGCTGTAGCGACAGCGCGAGCAATTGGCCCAGTAATCGGCCAAGGGGCCATTTGGCCTGATGCTTGAATCGGGTGATCAGGCTGTCTATCGGGAAATCGTAGGCCCAGGGCGCCAAGACCCGTTCGTAGGCCGGTGGCCGGGTGGCGCACTGTCCGCACAGCAGGTCGGCCATGGGCAGCGGCAGGGCGCATCTGCCGCATTGGTCGCCGAGCCAGGGCAATTCGCTTTCGCAGGGCGTACAGATGGGTTGGGGGGTGTCAGTGGTTTCCCCGCATAACAGGCAGGATTGTTTGTTTTTTAACCAGATGTAAACCTGGCTTTTGTATTGCGGTTGACAGCTCATGACTCTTCCTTAAATATGCCGAACATCCGTGTCGCGCCTGTGGGTATTGCATTGCCCAGGCGCCAGCCAAGCATAATCAAGGAATTGCCCATGAGCGCCAGCACCACTGCCAACCTGCGTCATGACTGGTCTTTGGCCGAAGTCAAAGCACTCTTCGTCCAGCCATTCAACGACCTTCTGTTCCAGGCGCAGACCGTGCACCGCGCGCACTTCGACCCTAACCGCGTCCAGGTCTCCACGCTGCTGTCGATCAAGACCGGCGCCTGCCCGGAAGATTGCAAATATTGTCCGCAGTCCGGTCACTACAACACCGGCCTGGACAAGGAGAAGCTGCTGGAAGTGCAGAAGGTCCTCGAAGAAGCCGCCCGCGCCAAGGCCATCGGTTCGACCCGTTTCTGCATGGGCGCGGCGTGGAAGCATCCGTCGGCCAAGGACATGCCCTACGTGCTGGAGATGGTCAAGGGGGTGAAGGCCATGGGCCTGGAAACCTGCATGACCCTGGGGCGTCTCGACCAGGAGCAGACCGAGGCGCTGGCCAAGGCTGGCCTGGACTACTACAACCACAACCTCGACACGTCGCCGGAGTTCTACGGCAATATCATTACCACCCGCACCTACAGCGAGCGCCTGCAGACCCTGGCCTATGTGCGTGAGTCGGGGATGAAAATCTGCTCCGGTGGCATCCTGGGCATGGGCGAGTCCCTGGACGATCGCGCCAACCTGCTGATCCAGCTGGCCAACCTGCCGGAGCATCCGGAGTCGGTGCCGATCAACATGCTGGTGAAGGTCGCCGGCACGCCGCTGGAGAATGCCGAGGATGTCGACCCGTTCGATTTCATTCGCATGCTCGCCGTGGCGCGGATCCTGATGCCCAAGTCCCACGTGCGGTTGTCGGCCGGGCGCGAGGCGATGAACGAGCAGATGCAGGCGTTGGCCTTCATGGCCGGGGCCAACTCGATTTTCTACGGCGACAAACTGTTGACCACCGCCAACCCGCAGGCCGACAAGGACATGCAACTGTTCGCGCGCCTGGGTATCCAGCCCGAGGCCCGTGAAGAACATGCCGATGAGGTCCACCAGGCGGCGATCGAACAGGCGCTGGTGGAGCAAAAGAGCAGCGAGCAGTTCTACAACGCGGCTGTCTGAATCGACGCAAAACCTGTGAGAGCGGGGCTTGCACGCGAATGCGGTGCGTCAGGCCACAATGCTTGGACTGGCACGCCGCATTCGCGAGCAAGCCCGCTCCCACAGGAAAACCCCTGAGTCTTTGAATAGTGTCACCCGAGGCCTGCATGCCTTTCGATCTCGCCGCACGCCTGGCTGCCCGTCGTGCCGACAATCTCTATCGCCAGCGCCCACTGCTCGAAAGCCCACAGGGGCCGCAAGTGGTGGTGGACGGCCAATCCTTGTTGGCGTTCTGCAACAACGATTACCTGGGGCTGGCCAATCATCCGCAGGTGATCGAAGCGTGGCGCGCCGGGGCGTCCCAGTGGGGTATAGGGGGCGGCGCGTCGCATCTGGTGATCGGCCACAGCGGCCCGCATCATGCACTGGAGCAAGCACTGGCCGAATTCACGGGCCGTCCCCGTGCGCTGTTGTTCACCACGGGCTACATGGCCAACCTTGGCGCCGTGACCGCACTGGTGGGGCAGGGTGACACCGTGCTGGAGGACCGGCTCAATCACGCCTCGCTGCTCGACGCCGGGCTGTTGTCGGGCGCGCGTTTCAATCGCTACTTGCACAACGATGCGCAAAGCCTGGCCAAGCGTCTGGAGAAAGCCACCGGTAACACCCTGGTGGTGACCGATGGGGTATTCAGCATGGATGGCGACGTTGCCGACCTGCCGGCCCTGGCCCGGGAGGCCAAGGCCCGAGGGGCCTGGCTGATGGTCGATGATGCCCACGGCTTTGGCCCGTTGGGTGCCAACGGAGGCGGTATCGTCGAGCATTTCGGCCTGGGCCAGGAGGATGTACCGGTGCTGGTGGGCACTCTGGGCAAGGCCTTTGGTACTGCTGGGGCGTTTGTCGCCGGAAGCGAAGAGCTGATCGAAAGCCTGATCCAGTTCGCGCGGCCCTACATCTATACCACCAGCCAGCCGCCAGCCCTGGCTTGCGCCACGCTCAAGAGCCTCGAACTGCTGCGTCGCGAGCATTGGCGACGCGAGCATCTGCAGATGCTGATCCGACAGTTTCGCCAGGGGGCCGAGCAGATCGGACTCCAGTTGATGGACAGCTTCACACCGATCCAGCCGATCATGATCGGCGATGCCGGGCGGGCAATGCGGTTGTCGCGGATGCTGCGTGAGCGGGGGGTGATGGTGACCGCGATCCGCCCGCCAACCGTGCCGGCTGGCAGTGCCCGTTTGCGCGTGACACTGACCGCTGCCCACAGCGAAGCCCAGGTGCAGCTATTGTTGAATGCACTGGCCGAGTGTTTTGCCCAACTGGGACCGGAGCCAAGCCATGCGTGATCGACTGATTCTGCTGCCCGGCTGGGGATTGGGTGTATCGCCGCTGGAGCCGTTGGCGGCCGCGCTGCATGGGCTCGATGAACACCTGCGGGTGGAAATCGAGCCGCTGCCGACGCTGGCGTCAAGCGATCTTGGCCAATGGCTCGATGAGCTGGACGCGACCATACCCCAGGACGCCTGGTTGGGCGGCTGGTCCCTGGGCGGCATGCTGGCCGCGGAATTGGCCGCGCGCCGGGGCGAACATTGCTGCGGTCTGCTGACCCTGGCGAGCAATGCGTCATTCGTGGTCCGGGAGCACTGGCCGAGCGCGATGGCCGGGTCGACCTTCGACGGGTTCCTCGCCGGGTGCGTGGCCGATCCACGCCAGACCCTCAAGCGCTTCAGCCTGCTGTGCGCCCAGGGTTGCGGCGATCCACGCGGGCTGTCGCGGTTACTGCTGGCCGGTGCGCCATCCCTGTCGCCCGAAGTCTTGCTGGCTGGGCTGCAAGTGCTGGCACAGTTGGACACCCGTGTCGCGTTGCAGCGCTTTCGCGGTCCGCAACTGCACTTGTTCGCCGGGCTCGATGCCCTCGTACCGGCCGAAGTGGCCAGTGACTTGCTGGCATTGTTGCCGGACGTCGAAGTCGGCCTGATCGAACAGGCCGGCCATGGATTCCTTCTGGAGGATCCCCACGGTGTGGCGGGGGCGATCCAGGCTTTCTTGCATGAGTCCGCCGATGACTGATCTGTCTCTACCCAAACTGCCTTCGGCCCTGCCCGACAAGCGTCAGGTGGCAGCCTCGTTTTCCCGGGCGGCGGCCAGCTATGACAGCGTGGCCGAACTGCAGCGCGACGTGGGCCAGCTTCTGCTGGAGCGGTTGCCACCTATGGTGCCGGGACGCTGGATGGACCTGGGTTGCGGCACTGGCTATTTCACCCGGGCCTTGGGCGCACGCTTCGGTGAAGCCAACGGCCTGGCGCTGGATATCGCCGAGGGTATGCTCAGGCACGCCCGGCCCCAGGGGGGCGCCGCGTATTTCGTTGCCGGCGACGCAGAGCGACTGCCGCTTGAGGCAGCGAGTTGCGATCTGATGTTCTCCAGCCTGGCGGTGCAGTGGTGCGAAGCGTTCGACTCGGTGCTGAGCGAGGCTTATCGCGTCTTGAAGCCGGGAGGCGTGTTTGCCTTCACCAGTCTTTGCGTGGGCACCCTGCATGAGTTGCGCGACAGCTGGCGTCAGGTGGATGGCCTGGTGCATGTCAACCGGTTCCGCGAGTTCGAGACTTATCGAAAGCTGTGTGCAGCCAGCGGATTGTCTGTAGTCAATCTCGAAAAACACCCCCATGTATTGCATTACCCCGATGTGCGCAGCCTGACTCATGAATTGAAGGCATTGGGCGCCCACAATCTGAACCCCGGTCGACCGGGTGGCTTGACGGGCAGGGCACGGATCCTGGCGCTGGTCGAAGCGTACGAGCGGTTCCGTCAGACCCAGGGGTTGCCGGCAACTTATCAGGTGGTGTACGCCATTTTGGAAAAACCGCTATGAGCCAGGCTTATTTCATCACCGGCACCGACACCGATGTGGGCAAGACCACCGTCGCCGCTGGGCTGCTGCACGCCGCACGGCAGGCCGGTATGAGCACGGCTGCCGGCAAGCCCGTGGCCTCCGGCTGCGAGATCACTCCCAAAGGTCTGCGCAACGCCGATGCTCTGGCGTTGTTGGCCGAGTGTTCGATGCCGCTCGGTTACGCACAGGTCAATCCGGTGGCCTTCGAGCCGGCCATCGCACCGCACCTGGCGGCCCGGGAAGCGGGCGTGGCACTGACAGTTCAATCGTTGTTGGGGCCGATGCGTGAAGTGCTGGCCTTGAACGCCGATTTCACCTTGATCGAGGGGGCGGGTGGCTGGCGCGTGCCGCTGGCCGATCAGGACAATCTCTCGGACCTGGCAATGGCCCTGGGCCTACCGGTGATCCTGGTAGTGGGCGTGCGCCTGGGCTGCATCAGCCACGCCCTGCTAACCGCCGAGGCGATTGCCCGCGATGGGTTGCAACTGGCCGGATGGGTGGCGAACATCATCGACCCCAAAACCTCTCGCCTGGAAGAAAACCTGGCCACCCTGGCCGAGCGCCTTCCCGCGCCCTGCCTGGGTCGTGTGCCGAGAATCAAGGGCGTGACAGCCGAAATCGTGGCTGGGCATCTGCATCTGGATTTGCTGGAATGAAGACATGCCAAGGTTTTGCCTATGAGGCGGCACTGTGCCATTAGTGTTTTTGACGGGCCTTTTTCCAGGGCTTCTGCTTCAATAGCACCGTCGATCCTTCAAGAAGACGAGTCCTGCCATGGAAATCTCAGGAAATACCGCGTTCTACGCCGGTCTGAGCACTATTCAGACAGGGCAGGGCCGCGTCGATCTGGCATCAGGCCAGATCGCCAGCAATACGATCGAACGTTCGCTGACCAGCCAGTCGTCCGACATACAGGTCGATCGCCTGCGTTCGGTGGATCGCAGCCAGCAGTCAGACCTGGCCAGCAACATGGTCGAGATGGCCCAAGGCAAGTTCCAGGTACAACTGGGCGTCAATGTGGCCAAGGCGTCCGATGAAATGCTGGGAACGTTGATCGATACCTTCGCCTGATCTTGCGTTCATTGGCGCCGTGGAGAGAAGTGCACCCGATTCGTGGCTGTCGTGCATTCCAGGGTGTCTCATGAACTTGCGATGTAGCCCCAGACCGTTGGGGTAATTGCGCTGCCAGCCCCAGAGCTGCCTGCAATGACAACCCGTCCCAAGGGTTGGACTGTTACCTCTGCGCAGTCTCCGGGGCTTTGCGCCAACAGGAAGCCCTCTAACTGTCCGCTCCGAGTCACGCGCTCGTACTGCTGCACCTTTACACCAGCCGAGACGGCGGTACCTACCACCACGATTCTGCCGTCCGGTTGCAGGCCCATCGAGTTGTGGCTCAGTTTGTTCAACGTGCGGAAATCAACAGCGGTTCACCGTTATTGAAACTGTCATCCTCTCACCGTTCGCTTCCGACCTGACAAGTAAGCCGCTTTGCAGGTCGTCTGGCGCATTTGCGTAACCGGCGACGAGAATCTTGTCGTCATTCTGGACCAACACGCGGTTAACGATATCCGTACGCGTGTCGGCAAACTCTTGTCGCCATCCAGGAAATTCCAACCAAGCTCGTGGAAGGCCCTGTCCTTGATCCCGTCAGGCAGGTAGCGCGTCAGTGCAAAACGATCTTCGAGTTGCAAGGCAAAGATCAATCCGGCTTCTCCATCGTGAGCGATAGTGGTGACGCTACCTCGTCCATTGAAGCTGATAGAACCGTCTGTATCAGATTTACAGTCCGGTTCGCCTGGAATGCGAGTCGAGCTGTCTCCTGCGGATTGGGTGGCCATGTGCTTTCTTCCAGGGGGAGCTAGTCTTGACCGAAACGGCTCTGTGCCTCCTGGCCGGTACGTCAGTTTTCCCGTAACGCCGAACCTGTAAAGGTTGACAGTGGTGGCGTTGGTTCAAGTCAGGCTCGATGAATTTCAAGGCGAAGGACGAGTGGTAACGGATCGACGCTTGACAAGATTTGGGCGTAAACGTATGTTTCAAACAACTGTTTGACCGCCACAACAAATCCTCGCGGTCGTTCATTCCCGGTTACATCAGCAGAGGTTTATCGCTATGCCTGACTACAAGGCCCCCTTGCGTGATATTCGCTTCGTTCGTGACGAACTGCTCGGCTACGAAGCGCATTATCAGAGCCTTCCGGCTTGCCAGGACGCAACTCCGGACATGGTTGACGCCATTCTCGAAGAAGGCGCCAAGTTCTGTGAGCAGGTGCTGGCTCCGCTGAACCGCGTGGGCGACCTCGAAGGCTGCACCTGGAGCGAGTCCGGCGTGAAGACCCCGACCGGCTTCAAGGAAGCCTACAAGCAATTTGTCGAGGGCGGCTGGCCGAGCCTGGCCCACGACGTCGAGCATGGCGGCCAGGGGCTGCCGGAATCCCTGGGGCTGGCAGTCAGCGAGATGGTCGGCGAGGCCAACTGGTCGTGGGGCATGTACCCAGGCCTGTCCCACGGTGCGATGAACACCATTTCCGAGCACGGCACGCCCGAGCAACAGGCGGCTTACCTGACCAAGCTGGTTTCCGGCGAGTGGACCGGCACCATGTGCCTGACCGAACCGCATTGCGGGACCGACCTGGGCATGCTTCGCACCAAGGCCGAACCCCAGGCCGATGGTTCCTACAAGGTAACCGGCACCAAGATCTTCATTTCCGCCGGTGAGCACGACATGGCGGACAACATCGTCCACATCGTCCTGGCGCGCCTGCCGGACGCACCGGCCGGGACCAAGGGCATCTCGCTGTTCATCGTGCCCAAGTTCCTGCCTCAAGCCGACGGCTCCATCGGCCAGCGCAACGCGGTGAGCTGCGGTTCGATCGAACACAAGATGGGTATCCACGGCAACGCCACTTGCGTGATGAACTTCGACGCGGCCACCGGTTTCCTGATCGGCCCGGCGAACAAAGGCCTGAACTGCATGTTCACCTTCATGAATACCGCTCGCCTGGGCACCGCGTTGCAGGGCCTGGCCCACGCCGAGATCGGCTTCCAGGGCGGCCTGAAATACGCTCGCGATCGCTTGCAGATGCGTTCCCTGACCGGTCCGAAAGCACCGGACAAGGCTGCCGACCCGATCATTGTCCATCCGGACGTGCGTCGCATGCTGCTGACCATGAAAGCCTTCGCCGAAGGTAACCGGGCGATGGTGTACTTCACGGCCAAGCAGGTCGACATCGTCAAGTATGGCGTGGACGAAGAAGAGAAGAAAAAGGCCGATGCACTGCTGGCCTTCATGACTCCGATCGCCAAGGCATTCATGACCGAAGTCGGTTTCGAGGCGGCCAACCACGGCGTGCAGATCTATGGCGGCCACGGCTTCATTGCCGAGTGGGGCATGGAGCAGAACGTTCGCGACAGCCGTATCTCGATGCTGTACGAAGGCACCACTGGCATCCAGGCCCTCGACCTGCTGGGCCGCAAGGTGCTGATGACCCAGGGCGAGGCGCTGAAGGGCTTCACCAAGATCGTTCACAAGTTCTGCCAGGGCAACGAAGGCAACGAAGCGGTCAAGGAGTTCATCGAGCCGTTGGCTGCGCTGAACAAGGAATGGGGCGAGCTGACCATGAAGGTCGGTATGGCTGCCATGAAGGACCGCGAAGAGGTCGGCGCGGCCTCGGTGGATTACCTGATGTACTCGGGCTATGCCTGCCTGGCCTATTTCTGGGCCGACATGGCGCGCCTGGCAGCGGAAAAACTCGCCGCCGGCACCACCGAAGAAGCCTTCTACACCGCCAAGCTGCAGACCGCGCGTTTCTACTTCCAGCGCATCCTGCCACGTACCCGTACCCACGTGGCCGCCATGCTGTCGGGCGCCAACAACCTGATGGACATGAAAGAAGAGGACTTCGCGCTGGGCTACTAAGCCTTACGCGTTTCTCCTGAAAAAGCCGCTGCTTCCTTGCGAAGCAGCGGCTTTTTCATGGGTGCCAATATCTTGAAAAAACATTCATCGAGCTGAACCCTAAGAAAACATTCCTTCCTGCCGTTACAGGGATGGCAGTGTGACATCTGTCACATCTTCCGTGCCTTATTGTGCCAATAGCAGGCACAATGCCATCTTTGATCAGCCGGGTCGGAGTTCTACCCTTGCCGCGTTCTTCCGCTGTACGTTTCAGCCATTTCCTGCCGTCATTGCTGCTATTGCTGGCGGGGCTTGCGGCCGCCTACGTCAAGGATCTCAACGTCTTCTTCACGTCGTTGTTCAACGTTCTTCCAACCTTGGTGCTGCTGTTGGGCGGAGCCTACTGCGCGGTCTATCGACGCCAGCGTGAACTGTTCCTGATGGTCACGGTGTACATCGCCTATTTCCTGCTGGACACCCAGACCGACTTCTACCGCGACAACGGCAAGGTGCGCGAAGACGCGGCGGTGGTGTTCCACCTTGTTTGCCTGTTGCTGCCCTTGTTGTTTGGCCTGTTCGCAGCATGGCAGGAGCGTACCCATCTGTTCCAGGACATGGTGGCGCGTTTCGCGGTACTGCTGGCCTTCGGCAGCGTGGCCCTAGCCCTGGAGCAGAGATATCCCCAGGCGTTGCTGGTGTGGCTTTCGGAGATCCGCTGGCCGGCGTTGCATGGTGCCTGGATGAGCCTGATCCAGCTGGCCTACCCGGTGTTCGCCGCAGCGTTCCTCTTGCTGGCCTGGCAATACTGGCGCAACCCCCGTCCCCTGCACGCCGCGCAACTGGTAGGCCTGCTGGGGTTGTTCTGGATGCTGCCGAAAACCTTCATCCTGCCATTCACCCTGAACATCATGTGCAGCCAGGTGATGTTGATGATCGCGGCGGCGGTCGCCCATGAGGCCTATCAGATGGCGTTCCGTGACGAACTGACCGGGCTGCCGGGGCGCAGGGCGTTGAACGAGCGCATGCAGCGCCTGGGGCGCAACTATGTGCTGGCGATGAGTGATGTGGACCACTTCAAGAAATTCAACGACACTCACGGCCACGACGTCGGCGACCAGGTGTTGCGCCTGGTGGCCAGCAAGCTGTCGAAGATCGGCGGTGGCGGCAGGGCATATCGCTATGGCGGTGAAGAGTTTGCCCTGGTGTTTGCGGGCAAGACTGTCGACGAGTGCATGCCTCACCTGGAAGTCATCCGCCAGTCCATCGAGACCTACAGCATCCAATTGCGTAATCCGGACAGTCGTCCTCAGGATGACCAGCAAGGTCGCCAGCGGCGTTCCGGCGCCGGCACATCCAGCGTGTCGGTAACCGTGAGCATCGGCGTGGCGGAGCGCGTCGAGCAACGGACCCCCGAAGAAGTGCTCAAGTCCGCCGACCAGGCGCTCTATAACGCGAAGGGGGCCGGGCGCAATTGTGTGGTTGCCTTCGGTCAGAACCGGCGGGGCGCGGTGCGCATGGAAACTGCAGCGGGTTGAGTGATGACGGCGCATTCAGCGCCTGGACTGTGATTGTGAGCACCGGTGGCCGGCAGTAGGTTTGAATGATCTGCTACCGGAGAAAACCACCATGCCCGAGTACAAAGCCCCCCTGCGCGACATGCGCTTTCTGATCGACCACGTCTTCGATTTCCACGGCCGTTATGCCGAGCTGGGGGCCAATGACGCCAGCCCGGACATGGTCAGCGCAATCCTCGAGGAAGGCGCCCGTTTCTGTGAGAACGTACTGGCGCCACTCAACCGCTCCGGCGACGAGGAGGGTTGTCACTTCGACAAGGGCGTCGTCACGACGCCTGCGGGATTCAAAGAGGCTTTTGCCCAGTATGTGGAGGGTGGCTGGCATGGCCTGGCGGCGGATCCGGCATATGGCGGCCAGGGACTGCCCAGCTCCCTGGGCCTGGTCATCAGCGAAATGATCGGCTCCAGCAATACCTCCTGGGGCATGTATCCGGGCCTGACCCATGGCGCCATGTCGGCCATCCATGCCCATGGTACCGAAGAGCAGAAGCAGACCTACCTGAGCAAACTCACCGCGGGCCAGTGGACCGGCACCATGTGCCTCACCGAAGCCCATTGCGGTACGGACCTGGGCATCATCAAGACTCGCGCTTTGCCCCAGGCAGATGGCAGTTACGCGATCAGCGGCAGCAAGATCTTCATCTCCGCCGGCGAACACGACCTGAGTGAAAACATCATTCATCTGGTGCTCGCCAAGCTGCCCGACGCGCCCGCCGGCACCAAGGGCATCTCATTGTTCATCGTGCCCAAGTTCCTGCCCGATGCCACCGGCGAAGCGGGAGAGCGCAATGGTGTCAGCTGTGGCTCCATCGAACACAAGATGGGCATCAAGGCGTCGGCCACCTGTGTGCTGAATTTCGATGGCGCGAAGGGCTTTCTCATCGGCGAGCCGAACAAGGGACTCAATTGCATGTTCACCATGATGAACCATGCCCGGCTCGGCACCGGGATGCAGGGTCTTTGCCTGGGGGAAGCGAGCTTCCAGGGCGCGATCAGGTACGCCAACGACCGTTTGCAGATGCGCTCGTTGACCGGTCCCAAGGCGCCGGAAAAAGTCGCCGATCCGATCATCGTCCATCCCGATGTGCGCAGGATGTTGCTGACCATGAAAGCCTTCAACGAAGGCAACCGGGCACTGACGTATTTCACCGCGCAGTTGCTGGATACCGCGCACCTGGCCACCGAAGAAAGCGCTCGCCAGGAGGCCGAGGATCTGCTGGCGTTTCTCACGCCGATCTGCAAGGCGTTCATGACCGAGACCGGGCTGGAGGTGACCAACCACGGGATGCAGGTGTTCGGTGGCCATGGCTTCATTCGTGAATGGGGCATGGAGCAACTGGTACGCGACTGCCGCATAGCACCGATCTATGAGGGCACCAACGGCATCCAGGCGTTGGACTTGCTCGGGCGCAAGGTGCTGGGCAGCCAGGGCAAGCTGCTGCGCGGGTTCACTCGGATCGTGCACAGGTTCTGCGCCGCGAATGCCGATCATCCGCAGCTTGAGGGCTACGTCGCACAACTGAACGGGCTCAACCAGCAATGGGGCGAACTGACCACGCAGGTTGGTATGGCGGCCATGAAGAACCCGGATGAAGTGGGGGCTGCCTCCGTGGATTATCTGATGTACAGCGGCTACATCATCCTGGCCTACCTGTGGTTGCGCATGGCACTGGTGGCCCGATCGCAACTCGACAGTGGCACTGGTGACGCGGATTTCTGCCAGGCCAAGCTGGCGACCTGTGAGTTCTACTTCAAGCGCTTGTTGCCTCGCACGGCTGCCCATCGGACCGCCGTCGAGGCCGGAAGCGATTGCCTGATGAAGCTGCCAGCGCACTTGTTCGCGTTCTAAACGACCCAGACCAGGTTTCACCCGATCCCGCAGGCCCTGTGGCGGCTGGCGAAACCTGCGGCTTCATCACGATGACTAAAAATAACAAATCAGTCATGGGTTGACCCTATGTGTCGTAAAAGTTGTTGAGGTACACTCGGGCCATACTCAAACCGTTTCTTACGAACCAACTGTTTAGATCCTGCGAGGTTTGCCATGGCTGACTACAAAGCGCCCCTGCGCGATATGCGCTTCGTCCTCAACGAGGTATTCGAGGTCGCGAAACTCTGGGCTCAACTGCCGGCGTTGGCCGAAACCGTGGACGCCGAAACCGTCGAAGCGATTCTGGAAGAAGCCGGCAAGGTCACCAGCAAAAGCATTGCCCCCCTCAGCCGTGCCGCCGACGAGGAAGGTTGCCACTGGGCTGACGGTGCTGTCAGCACGCCGGCGGGTTTCCCACAGGCCTACAAGACTTATGCTGAAGGCGGTTGGGTCGGCGTCGGTGGCGATCCGGTATACGGCGGCATGGGCATGCCCAAGGCCGTTTCGGCCCAGGTCGAGGAAATGGTCAACTCCGCCAGCCTGTCCTTCGGTCTGTACCCGATGCTGACCGCCGGTGCCTGTCTGTCGATCAACGCGCACGCCAGCGAAGAGTTGAAGGCGGCTTACCTGCCGAACATGTACGCCGGCATCTGGGCCGGCTCGATGTGCCTGACCGAACCGCATGCCGGTACGGACCTGGGGATCATTCGTACCAAGGCCGAACCCCAGGCCGACGGTTCCTACAAGGTCAGCGGCACCAAGATTTTCATCACCGGCGGCGAACACGACCTCACCGAGAACATCATCCACTTGGTGCTGGCGAAGCTGCCGGACGCGCCGGCGGGGCCCAAGGGTATCTCGCTGTTCCTGGTGCCCAAGTTCATGGTCAATGCCGATGGCAGCCTGGGGGCGCGTAATGCGGCCAATTGCGGGTCGATCGAACACAAGATGGGTATCCAGGCTTCCGCTACCTGCGTGATGAACTTCGACGAGGCCGTGGGTTACCTGGTAGGTGAACCCAACAAGGGCCTGGCGGCGATGTTCACCATGATGAACTACGAACGCCTGGGGGTCGGTATCCAGGGCCTGGCCTCTGGTGAGCGCTCTTACCAGAACGCCATCGAATACGCCCGTGACCGCCTGCAAAGCCGCTCGCCCACCGGTGCGCAGAACAAGGACAAGATCGCCGATCCGATCATTGTCCATCCGGACGTGCGTCGGATGCTGCTGACCATGAAAGCCTCGAACGAAGGCGGCCGAGCGTTTTCCACCTACGTGGCGATGCAGCTGGACACCGCCAAGTTCAGCGAAGACCCTGCCACGCGCAAGCGCGCCGAAGATCTCGTGGCCTTGCTCACCCCGGTGGCGAAGGCCTTCCTGACCGACCTGGGCCTGGAAACCACGGTCCACGGCCAGCAGATCTTCGGCGGCCACGGTTATATCCGTGAATGGGGCCAGGAACAGTTGGTCCGGGACGTGCGCATCACCCAGATCTACGAAGGCACCAACGGCATCCAGGCGCTGGACCTGGTGGGGCGCAAGATCGTTGGCAGCGGCGGTGCATTCTACAAACTGTTCGCGGAGGAAATTCGCCATTTCATCCATACGGCGAGCAATGACCTGGCGGAGTTCACCAAGCCGTTGGGCAAGGCTGTCGATACCCTGGATGACTTGACTGCGTGGCTGCTGGATCAGGCCAAGCAGAACCCGAATGAAATCGGCGCGGCATCGGTGGAGTATCTGCAAGCGTTTGGCTACACCGCTTACGCCTATATGTGGGCGTTGATGGCCAAGGCTGCGCTGGGCAAGGAAAGCCAGGATGACTTCTACGCGAGCAAGCTGGGAACAGCGAGGTTCTATTTCGCGCGCCTGTTGCCGCGTCTCCATTCCCTGGATGCATCGGTGAGGGCGGGTAGCGAATCGCTGTTCCTGCTGGAGCCTGGGCAATTCTGAGGCAGGTGATTGTAAGAAAATGCTTACACAACGTGATGCCGATTTCCCTCTATCGGCAGATTGGATCCAGGACTAATCTACTTCACATGGACGTCGCGCAGGATGCGCAGAGAAACAACACGGACACGTAGGATTCCGCCAGGATGGTGGAGTGAAAGGGATGTCAGGGAAACAGTCTGCAAAGCCCCGCTTCGGCGGGGTTTTCTTTTGCCCGCGTTTTTTGTCTTTCGTTCTCGGGCCCGTTCGGGCGGTCTTTCTGGACAGTGTCTTGAACCCTGACGAGCGGTCAGGTGTCAATGAGCTATATGGCAACGTAGCCATTGCAGATCAGGAGCCATCCATGGATTTCATTCGTATCATCATCGCCATTCTCTTGCCGCCCCTTGGCGTATTCCTGCAGGTCGGTTTCGGCGGGGCCTTCTGGCTGAACATCCTGTTGACTCTGTTGGGCTATATCCCGGGCATCGTGCATGCGGTGTATATCATCGCCAAGCGCTGAAGGCTGGGTGCACGGTCAAACCCTGAGGGAGCGAGCAAACTCGCTCCCTCAGTTTTTTCCTCTGTCTAAAGGCTGTCCTCGATCACCCTGCGATAGAACAGCCACTCATGCTCCAGCGCGTGCGCCTGGTTCGCCGCCTTGCGAAAGCCGTGGCGCTCATCCGGGTAATAGTGTGCTTCGACCGTAATGCCATTCGCCTTCAAGGCCCTGACCATGTCCCGAGTCTGCTGCGGCACGACCACGGCATCCAACTCTCCCTGGAAGAAAATCACCGGCGCGCGGATCCGATCAGCGTGTAGCAGGGGGGTGCGGGTGCGGTAGCGTTCGGCGTCCTGCTGCGGGTCGCCGATCAGCCAGTCGAGGTAATCGCCTTCGAATTTATGCGTGGCTCGACCCAAGGCGACAGGATCGCTGACGCCGTAGAGGCTGGCGCCGGCACGGAAGACATCGTGGAACGCCAAGGCACAAAGCGTCGTATACCCACCGGCGCTGCCACCGCGGATAAATGCACATTGGGGGTCGATCAGGCCATGTTCGCCCAGGTAGCGCACCACCGCGCAGGCATCTTCGACATCCACAACGCCCCAATTCAAGTGCAGGGCCTGGCGGTAGGCCCGGCCGTAGCCGCTGCTGCCGCGATAGTTGAGGTCGGCGACGGCGAAGCCGCGCTGGGTCCAGTACTGGATGCGCGGGTCGAACTGGGGATAACAGGCCGAAGTCGGCCCACCGTGGATGAACACCACCAGTGGCGGTTTATGCTTGGCATGCATGGCCGGATAGAAGAAACCATGGGCTTGCCTCGACGCACTGGGGTAACGCAGTGTCCGGGGGCGACTGATCAGATCGGTAGGTAGCGGTGCCACGCCCCCGGCCAATACCACCTCCTCATGGTTTTGCCGCCCGATTGCGACGATGGCCGACGGGCTGGTCGGCGATGACACGATGGCGTAAACGAACTGCTCATCCAGCGCCAGGCTGCGAAACCGGCTATAGGTGCCGGTAAAGTCCTCGGTCTGGTCGTCGCGGCACAGTCCCAGGCGTCCAAATCCCGCCTCGGTCCAGCTCGCCAGATACGTATGCCGGTCCAGGGGCAGCCAGGTACGGCCACCCAACTGCCAGGGCGCCGGGGCGTGGTCGGCTTCAGCGCAGGGCAGTGGTTCCAGGCCGTGGACCGATTCAACCCATGGTTGCCAGTAGCCGCCACGGTCGGTCAGGCAATACAGCCGGCCGGCATCGTCGAAGCGTGGTTGCTGGATGGATTCCTCTTCAGCATCACCCGCCACGCAGCGCGGTTCATTCCACCCTGAAGCGTTGCGTTCGGCCAGCATCAACCGCGTTGCCGTCCACGGTTGATGAGGACGGCTCCACTCGATCCAGGCCAGTCGTCGACCGTTCGGGCTCAACACCGGCGAGGCGTAGAAATCGGCGCCTTCAGCCAGCACACGGCGCTGCCGATCCGCCAGCCCAATCGATACCAGGCGATGCTGGTTGGCGTGTTCCTCCACCGCCAACACCTGGCCGCCGGCAAAGCCAAGGTCTGCGTAGCGGCAGTCGCCCGAGGTCAGTGCCATGGGGGGCTTGTCGGTCAGTGGCTGGTGATACAGCTGCTGGTCTGCCTCGTTGACGAACAGCACCCCGTCGTCGCTCAGGCAGAACGATCCACCGCCATATTCATAAACCCGGCTGCGAGCGCTGAACCCATCCGGGGTCAGGCATCGGGCCTTGGCATTGCGCCATTGCCAGATCCGGCAGGCGCCGTCTTGCGGGCGGTACTCGTTCCAGAACAGCCCAAGGGGGCCGACCTGCAGCTCGGCGAAATCGATGCCGGCGGTAACAGCCTCGGCGGCGCTGAGCGGTTCAGCCCTTGGCGATGAGGCGTGAGTTTCGTTCATTACGGAAAGCCAGTTGCTCGATGGTCTGGGTGGCGTGCTCGGCGTCTTCACGTGCCTGCAGGATCATCCCGTGATGTTCGGATTTGCTGCACACCGGGTCGGCATTGCTGGCATCGCCCGTGAGCATGAACGCCTGGCAGCGGCAACCGCCGAAGTCCTGTTCTTTTTCATCACAGGACCGGCACGGCTCGGGCATCCAGTCATAACCGCGGAAGCGATTGAAGCCAAAGGAGTCGTACCAGATGTGTTGCATGCTGTGGTCGCGTACGTTGGGAAATTGCACGGGCAGCTGTCGGGCGCCGTGGCAAGGCAGTGCGGTACCATCCGGCGTGACCGTCAGGAACAGGCTGCCCCAGCCGTTCATGCAGGCCTTGGGGCGCTCTTCATAGTAGTCCGGGGTCACGAAGATCAACTTGCAGGGATTGCCCTCGGCTTGCAACCTGGCGCGGTACTGGTTGGTGACCTGCTCGGCGCGCACCAGTTGTTCCTGGGTGGGCAGCAGTCCGACGCGGTTGAGCTGCGCCCAGCCATAGAACTGGCAGGTGGCGAGCTCGACGAAGTCGGCCTCGAGGGCAACGCATAGCTCGATGATGCGGTCGATCTTGTCGATGTTGTGCCGATGGGTGACGAAGTTCAGCACCATGGGATAGCCATGGGCTTTTACCGCACGAGCCATTTCCAGTTTCTGCGCGAAGGCCTTCTTCGAGCCGGCCAGCAGGTTGTTCACCTGCTCGTCGCTGGCCTGGAAGCTGATCTGGATATGGTCCAGGCCGGCTTTCTTGAAATCGCTGATTTTCTGTTCGGTCAATCCGATGCCGGAGGTGATCAGGTTGGTATAGAAACCCAATCTGCGCGCTTCGCCGATCAATTCGGCCAGGTCCTGGCGCACCAGCGGCTCGCCACCGGAAAAGCCCAGTTGCGCGGCGCCCATTTCACGGGCTTCGCGAAAGACCTTGAACCACTGCTCGGTGCTCAACTCCTTGCCTTGCTCGGCGAAGTCCAGCGGGTTGGAGCAATACGGGCATTGCAGCGGGCAGCGATAGGTCAGCTCGGCCAGTAACCAGAGTGGCAAGCCCACTCCAGGCGTGGCCGGCAGCCCGGTGTTCTCAGGCAAGTTCGATCCAGTGCTCTGCACGGGCGACCTCCATGAATTGCTCGATGTCGTCACCGAGTTCCGGCACGTCGGGAAACTGCTGCGCCAACTCGCCGATGATGGCCGCGACATCCCGTTCACCGTCGATCAGCCCGCCGATCAGCGCAGCGCTGTCGTTGAGCTTGATCATGCCTTCAGGATAGAGCAGCACGTGGCCCTTCTGTGCCGGTTCGTATTGAAAGCGATAGCCGGGACGCCAGCGAGGGATTTTGCTGCGATCGAAGCTCATAGATTGATTCCTTTATGCCACACCCGTTGCCCGGTCACGCTGTGGTAGGGCGGGCGGTTCAACTCGTAGGCCATGCTCATCGCGTCGAGCATGCTCCAGAGGATGTCCAGTTTGAACTGGAGAATCTCCAGCATGCGCTCCTGTCCTGCGCGGGTGGTGTAGTGCTGCAAGGTGATGGCCAGACCATGTTCCACGTCGCGTCGGGCCTGGCTCAGGCGGGTACGGAAGTATTCGTATCCGGCCGGGTCGATCCAGGGATAATGCTGCGGCCAACTGTCCAGGCGCGATTGATGGATCTGCGGGGCGAACAGCTCGGTCAACGAGCTGCTGGCGGCTTCCTGCCAACTGGCCCGTCGGGCGAAATTGACATAGGCATCCACGGCGAAGCGCACGCCCGGCAACACCAGCTCCTGGGAGCGCAACTGGTCGGGGTCCAGACCCACCGCCTGGCCCAGTCGCAGCCAGGCTTCGATACCGCCATCTTCACCGGGCGCGCCGTCATGGTCGAGCAGGCGCTGAATCCACTCGCGGCGAATCTCACGGTCCGGGCAATTGGCCAGGATCGCGGCATCCTTGAGCGGAATATTCACCTGGTAATAGAAGCGGTTCGCGACCCAGCCCTGGATCTGCTCGCGAGTGGCGCGGCCTTCATACATCGCCACGTGATAGGGGTGATGGATGTGGTAATACGCGCCTTTGGCGCGCAGGGCCGCTTCGAACTCGGCGGGTGACAGGGGGACATCAGTCATTTCGGTCTCCGGGGAATAACCGTTGGTTTCGGTGGCGTCAGGGCTGGCCCCATCGCGAACAAGCTCGCTCCCGCACGGGTTGTGCTGTGAATCAGATATCAGGACTACTGTGGGAGCGAGCTCGCTCGCGATAGCGTCCTATCAGCCGGCACCAATGTCGACTGATACACCGCAAGCCCACCCCACATTGGTTCTGACCTTCCTACAACTCAATACTCATTCCGTCGTAGGCCACTTCGATCCTTCGGCGTACCAGTTCGGCCCGCTCCGGCGAGTCTTCGTCCAGGATCGGATTGGTGTTGTTGATATGGATCAGGACCTTGCGCTGCTCGGGCAACTGCTCCAGCACTTCCAACATGCCACCAGGACCGTTCTGCGCCAGGTGGCCCATCTCTCGTCCGGTGCGGGTGCCGACGCCACGACGCTGCATTTCGTCGTCATCCCACATCGTGCCGTCCACCAGCAGGCAGTCGCTGCCGGCCATTATTTCCAGCAGGGGCGCGTCCACCTTGCCCAGGCCTGGCGCGTAGAACAGCTTGCCGCCCGTGCGCAGGTCTTCGACGATCAGGCCGATGTTATCTCCCGGGTGCGGGTCGAAACGGTGCGGCGAATAGGGCGGGGCGGCGCTGCGCAGGGGCAACGGGGTGAAACGCAGGTTCGGACAGGCCGGGACGGTGAAGCCCTGGTCGAGCTCGATGCGATTCCAGTTCAGCCCGCCGTTCCAGTGGGTCAGCATGTTGAACAGCGGAAAACCGGTGCTCAGGTCTTCGTTGACCATGTCGGTGCACCAGACCTGGTGCGGGCAACCTTCCCGCAGGCTGAGCAGGCCGGTGGTGTGGTCGATCTGACTGTCCATCAGGATGATGGCGCCGATACCGGTGTCCCGCAGGGCCCGGCCCGGTTGCATTGGAGCGAAACTCTGGAGCTGGGCACGGATGTCCGGGGAGGCATTGCACAACACCCAGTTCACACCGTCATCGGAAATCGCGATGGACGACTGGGTCCGGGCCTGGGCCCTCAGGGTGCCGTTGCGAAAACCTGCGCAATTGACGCAATTGCAGTTCCACTGAGGGAAACCGCCACCTGCGGCGGAACCTAGAATCTGGACGAACATGGCCGCTCCATCTGCAAACCGAAATAAAAAACGCCCCGGCTGGCCGAGGCGTTTGCTGCACGTTCAACCGCCTGCAGCAATTAACGGTTGGCGAAGTACATGGTGACTTCGAAACCGATACGCAGGTCGATATATGCGGGTTTGGACCAGGACATGGAAATACTCCTTTGGTTGGGGTGGGACAGGTTGGATCTATACATTTAGTCCACCTCCATGCGGAGATGTTCAGATGCTTAGGCGGCTATGTTACTAAATCTGACATTTTCGTTCGCGGTGATTCTCCGAGAAAGCTCATTACCGAGGCTGTAACGATCACTGCGCCGTTTTCCAGCGTGTGTCCGGACATGTGCCGTTGCTCAGGCAGAGACGTCCACCATCAGCGGCGGCCAGGCGTCGAGCCGCGTCCAGCAGTTGCTTGCGATCCAGGAGGCATAGGGCTTCGACCAACTGCCGGAGATAGTTCGATGGCCGGCCAGCCAGTTTGCCTTGCCAGAGCAGGTCGGCCGCTTGGGCGAAGGGGAGGGCGTCACCCTGGAACTGGGCCGCGAGGGCCTGCTGCTGGGTGTGCAAGGTTGAATCGTCGAGCTGATGGATCAAGTCCGGCAGCTCGCCCAGGAACTGTTCGACATGCGCAGCCAGTTGCGCCGCCGAGACGCTGGGGGACTGGACGCCGAACAACAGGCCGGTTTGCCCATTGATTTGCTTCAAGCCGCTGAACACCGCGTAACCCAGCTGCAAGTCGACCCGCAGGCGCTGGTAAAACGGTGTCTGGCACAACTGCGCCAGCAATCGCCAGCAAGCTTCGTCGAAAAGGTCCCGAGTGGGCGTCGGACAGAACAGCAACACGGCCTGTTCTTCGCTCTGTGGGGTCGCAAGCCTGTCCCAGGTCCATTGCGCAGAGGACACCATGGGCTCGACCGGATGGCCTGGGGCGCCGGGCACCCGGGCCAATGCTGTCCCCATCGCACCTTGGGTGGCGGCCGACAGGCCTACGGCCAAGCCGTCCCATTGGGCAGTGGTCCAGAGGCTCCGATAGTCGTCGGACGCCGCTACCGACGTCGATGGCGATTTTCTTTGGCTGCGGTTCGGCAATTCTTTCAGCAAATGTCGAACTGGCATCAACGGTGCGTCGCTGCCTGGCTCGGACGCAGGCAGCGGCTGTTCCAGTCTGGCCAGGATGTGTTCGAGTACCGGCGGCATGGCCGCCTGCACGCCGAGCAACTTGAGCAGGCATCGGTCGCCGCTGGCTTCGAAGGTCACGTCCACGCCGGCCTGGCCGGCTTCACCGCAGACGTCACGCAGGTGCCGCTCGAGCCTGGATTGCAGGTCCTGGGGGGCTTGCGTCATCAGCTGCCAACGCAGGTACAGCGCGCCTTCCCGAGCGCTATCCGCCAATGCCTGGCTGAACTGCATGGGCGAGCGTTCGCGTCGGCCCCTGGAGCGGTCCTGGGCGAAGGTGCGCAGGCCTCGGTGGGCGCTGGTCTGGCCACGGATCAGCCCGGCGCGAGGCGGTTCCACTGGCGACTGCAGGAATGGGTTGGGCGCGGGCAGTTGCCACTCTTCCACGACGGGGTCCGCCGGTTGGGCTTGCTTGAGGATTTCCCTGAGCCTGTGGAGGTCGTTTTCTGACAGCGGTGCCTGCCGGCCTTCGTTGTCCAGGTGGGCGAGTTGCAACGCCGAGGCTGTCTCCTGGCCACGACGCAGCAGGGCCTCAAACTCCTTGCGCAACGGCTGCCAGTCGTCCTGGCGGGCGAAAAAGCCCAACCAATCGTGCAGCAACCGCTGGATGTCGTTATGTGCTCGTCCCTGGACACGCTTGAATTCGATGTGCAGCAGGGCCTGCCCGGTATATTCATACAGTGGTGTGGCCTTGAGGGTATCCGCCAGGCCGAGCCGGCGCAGGGTGTCCAGCAAGCCCCCCGGTTTGCCGGCGTTCAGCCACATGCAAAGGAAAGCCAGGGCTTGAGGCGAGGCAACCGGCAACTGTTCGAAGGCGAACAGCAAGTCGAGTCGATCCTTGTCGGCTATCCGATAGCAGGGCACCGACGCTGTCATCAACGCGGTTGGCAATGGTCTGGCGACCGCTTCGCCCGCAGGCAATTCATGGGCGAATTCTTCAGCCAGTTTTCTCAACGCTTCCAGGCTTTGCGGGCCGGCCAGGCTCAAGGTCATCTGGCCGCGTTGGTAGAACGTTCGGTAGAAGTCTCGCAGGGCCTTCTGGAATTCGGGCCGGGATACGCCCAGGCTGTCGCGGTTGCCCGCATGGAAACCGCGTAACGGGTGGGCGGCCGATAGCCCCGCCAGCAAGGCGACCTGTCGTTGGGCCGCCGCATCCTGGGACCAGGCGACGAACTCCGCATGCAGTACTTCCCGCTCCCGCAATTGATCGGCTTCGGCCAGGCGTGGATCAGCGAGCATATCCGACAGACGTTCCAGCCCGCCGGCGAAGACCGCCGGCGGCAACTCGAAAAAGAAGTCTGTGGTGCGCTCGCTGGTACGGGCATTGACCTGGCCGCCGTGCCGTTGCACGTAGGCCATCAGGTTCTGTTCCGGGGGAAATCGCGCGGTGCCCAGGAAGAAGAGATGTTCGAGGAAGTGCGCCATTCCCGGCCACGCCAGTGGCGCATCGTGGCTGCCGACCGCCACTCGCAACACGGCGGCACTGCGTTTCAGGTCGGGTGCATGGCGTAGCGTCACCCGCAAGCCGTTAGCCAGGGTTTGAGTAAAAGGGCGAAGGGAATCGGGGGCCGGCATGAGCGCTTCCAGGGCAGAGGAGCGCTCATGCTCGGATATGGTCAGTGTTTGTGCAAGTCGCCGTAAAGCTCGGGGCGACGGTCATGCAGATAGTTGTAAGCCTCGCGGGACGCTTGCATCAGCTGTCGATCCAGCTCGCCGACGATCAGCGCCTCGTCCAGGCCGGCGAGTGCGGGGCGGCTGCCGTCCGGCGCGGCGATGCTGCTTTGGCCGCAGTATCGCAACTCACCCTCGTGTCCGCAGTAATTGGCGTAGGCCACGAAGCACTGGTTCTCGATGGCGCGGGCGCGCACGGTGACATCGGCAATGAATTCGTAGGGCTGCATGTTGGCGGTCGGTACCAGGATCAATTCGGCGCCGGCCAAGGCCAGGCGCCGGGCGTTTTCCGGGAATTCCAGGTCGTAGCAGATCAGGAATCCGAGCTTCCAGCCATTGAGCTCCACGATGGGCAGCGCCGCGTCGCCGGCACTGAACATGGCATGATCGAGATCGCCGAACAGGTGACTCTTGCGGTAATTGGCGAGGCGTTCACCCTGGGCGTCGATCAGTTGAACCGAGTTGTAGATCTGCCCATCTTCGCTGCGCTCGGGGTAGCCATAGAGGATCGCCAGGCCGGCCGCCTTGGCGATGCGGCCGATCTGCTGCGCCCACTCGCCGTTGTAGACCTCGGCCAATACGCTCACCGCGTCGACGCCAATGTTGTACCCGCTCATGAACATTTCCGGCAGTACCAGCACATCGGCGCCCCTGGCTTCCAGCGCCACCTGGTGCAGGCGTTGCAGGTTACCGGCCGGATCCAGCGGCAGCGGCGGGCATTGATAAAGGGCTACGCGCATCGACAACTCCTTTCATTCGGGCAGGGCGATCGGGCCGATCTCGTGGAACACGTCGCCAGGACCCGGGTTCTCGGGGTGAGTCTCACCGCCAAAATGCTTCATGATTCCCCACACGGCATTGAGCGAGGTCTGTACCGCGCCTTCAACCCAGGCCGGTGTCCATGAGACGTCATCGCCAGCGATAAAGATCCCTCGCTGTTCGGCCGGCATGTCATCCTGCATGAAATGTGCGTACATGCGCTGGTTGTAGCGATAGTGGCCGGGCAGCGCGCCCTTGAATGCCCCGAGGAAATGCGGGTCGGCTTCCCAGGACACGGTGATCGGATCGCCGATGATGCGCGCGGCGATGTCCACCTTGGGGTAAATCTTCTTCAGGGCATCCAGGGCCAGCTTCACGCGTTTCTCCACCGGGTGCGGCAACATTTTCAACGCATCGCTCATCCAGGAGTACGAGAGGCAGATGACGCCCGGCTTGTCATCGCCGTTGTCGAACAGGTAAGTGCCGCGGGTGAGGCGATCGGTGAGGGTCATGCTCATCAGGTCGCGGCCGGTTTCCGGGTCCTTGTCCTTCCAGAACGGCCGGTCGACCATGACAAAGGTCTTCGACGACTGCATGTAGCGGGTGCGATCCAGGGCCATCCACATTTTCTGCGAGAACAGCGCCTCCTCACATTCGATCTGGGTGGTCAGCAACCAGCTCTGGCAGGTGACCAGTACTGCGGCATATTCACGGGTGTCCCCCCACACGTCGGTCACGCTGAAGCGACCATCTTCGGCGCGAGCAATGCGTTTCACCCCGCTGCGAGGCGCCCCCAGGTGCAATGAACTCAGGCTGGTGCCCTGCGGCCAGTGCACACAACGCTCCGGCACATGTTTCCAGATACCGTGGGGCACTTGCTCGACGCCGCCGACCACCAGGTGCTGATGGTCATCGCAGTTGGTCATCACCACACGGAAGATTTCCAGCATCGAGTTGGGGAAGTCGGAATCCCAGCCACCGGTGCCGAAACCGACCTGGCCGAATACCTCGCGGTGCTGGAAAGAAAGTTTGGCGAACGCCTTGGAAGTGGCGACGAAGTCGTAGAAGGTCCGATCGTCCCAGAGAGGCACCAGGGTATTCCACAACTCCTTCAGGCGTGGCACGTCGCGGTCGCGAATGGCCTGCTGGATCTCGCTGAAGCGCGAGCCGTCCTCCAATGCATCGGCCCAGGCGTCGGCCACTTCCTGGAACAACGCAGGAAGATCCGCCATTTTTTCTGCGTAGTAGGTCTGGCCCTCCAGGTCGATGACGGTGCTGCCGGAGGCTGGGGTCAGTGGGTTGGGGAAGGGCTTGGTCTCCAGGCCCAGCTTGTCGACATAGTGGTAGAACGCGGTGGACGACACCGGAAAGCGCATGCCGCCCAGCTCGGCGATCACGCCTTCGGCACCGTTGAATGCCTGGGAGCGCAGGCGCCCGCCCATTTTCGAAGCCTCATAGACCACGGGCTTGAGACCAAGCTTCATCAGTTCATAGGCCGCCACCAGCCCGGCGATGCCGGCACCGACGATCGCCACTTCAGCCCCCAGGTTGTGGGCCGGAATACTGCCCAGGCCGGCCGGATGCTCGATCCAGTCGTCAAAGGCGAAGGGGAAGTCCGGTCCGAAAATGGTGATGGGTTTCTTGCCGTCTGCGGGGTGGCGATTGTTCTTGTTCATGGCTGACCTTGATGGCGACTCGACGCGGTATCGCGTCTGAGTATAGGAAAGATGGCAGCCATTCTAGAGAGCGTGAAACACGTTAATAAGACGCAATGTGTCGTCGTTTTGAGCGCTGTCCAGTCATTCTGACGAGTTAATAGAAGCTAATGACGAAAAAGCCTCGAAGAGGCGAGGGCTTCAGACCGGTTGGCCCCGATCGATCTTGCTGCTGAGGATGATCGAGGTGGTGGTTTTTTCAACCCCATCCACGCCTCCGATCTGGTCCAGCAATTGATCCAGCTGCTCCGGTGAGTCCGTGCGCAGCCAGGCCACGTAGTCGAATTCGCCACTGACTGCGCACAGCTGCTGGACCTGGGCCATGGCACTCAAGCGGCGCAGAACATCCTTGCCCGAGCGTGGCTGCACTTTGATACCGACATAGGCCTGCAATCCTCCATCGACCACCCGCTGCCCCAGGCGTACACCGTACCCGGTGATCACCCTGGTCTTCTCCAGCCGCGCCAGCCGCGAGGTCACGGTAGTGCGGGCGATGCCCAACTGCCGGGCAAGCATGGCGACACTTTCCCGGGCGTTGATCTGCAGGGCCGCGATCAATTGGCGGTCGATTTCGTCGAGGACGGGAGGGCGGGTGTCAGGCAAGGTGGGCTCCGGTGCGGGTATCGATGGTGGGCATGTTACAGGCTCTTGTGCTCGAAATAGCCAATGGCTGGCCGAGTCAGTGCTCGCCAGGCCGGTGCCAGATGGACTTGCGAAGCCCGAAGCCAGAAACCGTCCTCGCAGACCAGTTGCTCCGCAGGCGATTGCAGCAAGCTTTCCAGGGAATAGACCTGGACCGAACCTGCATCGTCGTCCCCTTCGGCTGCCCAATCCCGCTCGAAGCAGCGTACCTGCAACCGGTCTTGGTCGAACCCTTCGAACAGTGGGCGGTTGCCCAGCCATTGTCCATGCACTCGCAAACTGTGCGCCTGGACATCGAGCAGCAGCAATTGCCAGCCCCGGTAGCTTGCGCAGAGCTCGGTCACATCCGTCCTGAGGGAGGTCAGGGCCAGATAGCGGCCATCCTTCGACCAGATCATCGAAGGCGCCAGGTCGGTCAAGGCGCAGCCGGACGCCGTCAACAGATGGCCTGCGAGCCGAGGCGTATCGGCTCGTACCCAACTGTCGGCATATTCCGTCTCGCTGCCGAACAACCAGGCGGCATCTTGGTGATCGGGTGCGGGCTGGATGAAATCGCCGTCGGCATTGGCAACTTGCGGACGATCCACCAGGCGCCAAGGGGCCACGCTGGATAGCTGCGAATCAGTCACCTGCAGCTCCACTGTGTTGTAGAACAGCCGGTAGCGGTCGTTGGGGAGAAAGAACCCTGGGTCATCGCCGATGGGCGGCGCAGGGCGGTTGAAACGTCGCAGTGCAGTGCTTTCCAGGCCCTCGTCGAGCGCACCGGCAACCACTGCCAGGCTCAGCCGTCCATCACGAAAATCAAGTATTCGGGCCGCCCACATTCCGGGGCCTTCCATCAGGCGGCGAACCTTCACATCGACCACTACCGCATGGGTAGCCAGGGGTGTCGACTCGGTAAAGGGCAGCAGTGCCAGATAGCGTCCGCAGCCGCAGACCCGGTGATCCAGCCGCCAGCGCCCCGGCAATTGCCAGTCGCCGATCTGGCAGCGGTAGGCTCCGAGACCTTCTTGGCTGTCGCCAAGCCAGATCAACTGGGCAGGCACATCGTCCTGCAGGGGCTGCGTTTCGATGAACGAATCGCCTCGTCGCCCCTGGCTGTCCAGCGGCATCGCGATGGTGGTGCGGGTCAATTGGAATTCAGCGACTTGCACACGACCCTGGGCGTCGTGGCCGGCCTGGATGTCGGTATCGCTGTGAATGCTGTCGAGGCGGTAGCCGTGGCGGCCGGAGCCTGGGCGAGGATAGTCGAGGTATGACGCGATACGCACATGATTTGCATCGAGGCTCGACACCTCGTACCAATAAAAAGAGGGTTCTGCGTCACTGCCTATCCAGGGGGCGGGGAGCGCTCGCCAGCCCTGCTCCTCATGCCACAACCAGTATCGGTCGCCATCCCGGCTGTCGGACTGCTCCCGGGCCTGGCACACCAGGGCGCGCTGGTCGGAGCTCCACACCAGCGGGGCATCGGCGGCCATGATCAAGCCGCAGGGGTGCCCGTCGATGCTGATGGTGTAGCGTGGAGAAAGCAGTGGCTCCAATGGCTGTGGCAGGTCGCGAAACGTCGAGGGCAGGGAGAGGCTGCCTGCCAGGCAGTGCTGTCCATTCGCCGAGCGCCGCTGGAAGGTACGCACGATGTCGTTTGGGTCCCACTCCAGCCAAAGGTCGGCCATGGGGACCAGATCGACCCTACTGGCGGTCTGCAACAACTCATCGAGTCGACTCTGGCGAGCGCTGTTGTCCACCAACGGGCTGTAACGGCCGCTCAGTCCGTCGAGGTCCAAGGCGTCCAGTTCCCAGAACTCACTGGTGTCGCAGCGATACAGCTGGCGCTGCTGACGATCCAGGACCACCAGCCCCCAGCGCTGCCGGGACGGCACTGTCGCCGCGAAGTAACGTTCATCGCTGGAAAACAGCGCCGAGGAGCCAAGGCCTTGCAGGAGTACGCCATCGGGGAACAGGTAGTCGCAATAGGTGGGGCCACCCATGGCGATTTCCCCCTGGTTGAACGTCCGTATCGGCTCGCCCTCCGGGGTCAGGGTCGGCTCGGCCCCTCCCCAGGCGCTCGGCCCGGTGACAGACTTCGCTGCCAGGCCAAGCCGTCGCTCCCAGGTGCTTACGCAAGCGAGCCCAGCGAAAATGATGACGATGGCCGCGATGATGCCCCACACCTCGGGCAGCGCCCTGCCCACGCTGAAACCAAGGCCGAACACGGCGCTGATCATCAACCGCGCAAGACCCCGCCCAATCGATAAGCGACCCAGGCGCGCCGCGAGGCCCATGAGCAAACCGAAGAGCAGCACCGCCAGGAACGCCAGCGCGGGAGGCATCAGGGCGACGAAAAACCCAGGCACCAAGAGGATGCCGAGTTGCCAGAACAGCTCAAGGAAAAGTCGGGGGAGGGTAGGCGTGGCGATGATGGCAGTCTCGTTGAAAGGGTAGGCCGTCGAGGGATCTATAGTGGTTGATCGAGCCATCCCCGGACAATGCCGGGAAGATGGCTTTTTTCGAAAAACGGGTGTGGACATTCTGAGGGCGAATCAGGCCGAGCCGGAATGCGACGAAGCCTCGAAAGCCGAACGCCGGAAACGCGAAAGCCGCGCAATGCGCGGCTTTCAAGTTGGTGGGCCCACACGGACTCGAACCGTGGACCAAAGGATTATGAGTCCTCTGCTCTAACCGACTGAGCTATAGGCCCTCAGTAGGCCGCGGATTATAGCGACGGTTTCTCGGCTGTGCTATCCGAAAAATCCGATACGGTCATGCGTAGAAACGTCGCGGCGAACTCTTCGGCGCAGAGGGGGAGGCTGATGATGTAGCCCTGGATCTGCTCACAGCCTTCTTCGGCCAGGAATTGCTGCTGGGCCAGGGTTTCGACGCCTTCGGCGATGATGGAGAACTGCATGCTGCGGCCCAGGGCAATGATTGCTCGTACGATGGCCACATCGTGGGGGTCGTCGGGCAGGCCGCGGACGAAGGACTGGTCGATCTTGAGGATGTCCAATGGCAGGCGCTTGAGGTAGCTCAGGGAGGAATAGCCCGTGCCGAAGTCATCGATGGCCAGTTGAACGCCAAGCTTCTTCAGCTGGTGCAGGACCGTCAGGGCTTCTTCGGCCTGGCTCATGATGAAGTTTTCGGTAATTTCCAGTTGCAACAGGCCGGGCTTGAGATGGTGCTCCCGCAGCAATTGCTCGATGCGTCCCAGCAGGTTGGGTTGGCGCAGCTGGGCCCCGGCGAGGTTCACCGAAAGCGGGCCGAAGCTCTCGCAGGAGCTGTTCCATTCACACAGCTGCCGGCAGGCGTGTTCCAGCACCCAATCGCCGATTTGCAGGATCATCCCGTTCTCCTCCGCCAGGGGAATGAAGTGCTCTGGAGGCACATCGCCGAATGTGGGGTGAGTCCAACGAATCAATGCCTCGGCACCTACCAGTCGGTTGTCGGCGAGGCTGATCTTGGGTTGGAAGGACAGCGACAACTCGCTGCGCTCGATGGCCCGCCGCAGCTCGTGTTCCAGGGCCACGCGTTCGCTGGCCTGGGCGGTGAGGTCGCGGGTATAGCTTTCCACCCGGTTGCGGCCCTTGGCCTTGGAGCGATACATGGCCGCATCGGCGTTCTTGACCAGCGTGGCGACATCGCAACCGTCCTGGGGATAAAGGCTGGTGCCGATGCTGGCGCTGATGAAAAATTCGTGCTCGCCGGCCTGGAACGGCGCGGCGAAACAATTCAGCAGCTTCATGGCGATGTGTTCGGCGTCGCTGGGTTGCTGCAGCCCCGGGAGCAGGATGATGAACTCGTCGCCGCCCAGCCGCGCCACGGTGTCGATGTCCCGCAACTGCTCGCGCAGGCGTACGGCAATGCCCTTGAGCAGCAGGTCGCCGACCGGATGCCCGAGGCTGTCGTTGATGTGCTTGAAGCGGTCCAGGTCCAGAAACAGCACCGCGCCCTGACCGCCATTTTCCTGCTGGCTGTTCAAGGCCGTGAGCAAGCGGCTTTCGAACAGCGTGCGATTCGGCAGCCCGGTGAGAGGGTCGTGGTGGGCCTGGTAGTCGAGTTTGGCCTGGGCATGCTTGAGGCTGGAGATGTCAGCGAATACCGCCACGAAATGGGTGATTTGCTGATCACGATTGCGTACTGCGCTGATGGTGAGCCAACTGGGGTACAACTCGCCGTTCTTGCGCCGGTTGGAAATCTCTCCCTGCCAATGCCCTTCCGCCGTCAGTTGATGCCACATGGCGGCATAGAACGCGCTGTCGTGCAGGCCGGAAGCCAATAAGCGCGGCGTATGGCCCAGGGCCTCGGTTTCGCTATAGCCCGTGATCTCGGTGAAGGCGCGGTTCACTGCGCTGATGTGTTGCTGTGTATCGGTGATCAACACGCCTTCTGCCGTGCTTTCGAACACCGTGGCGGCCTGCTGCAGTTTTTCCTGCATCAGGTGGCGTTCGGTGATGTCCCGAGCGATGGTCAGCATGCAGTCCTCGTTGCCGATCGGCAGTGGACGGCTGGACACCTCACACAGTCTTATCTGCCCGTCGTTGCGACGAATATGGCAACTGAAATCCCTCACGAAACCATCCCGCTGCAGCAGGTCGAGCATCTGCTTGCGTTCGTTGAGGTTGACCCAGATACCCAGGTCCAGGGTCGAGCGGTCCACCGATAGCGCGCTGTTGAAGCCAGTGATACGACTGAAACCTTCATTGACCTCAATCAGCAGGCCGTCGCTCTGGCGGGACAGCAACAGGCCGTCGGGTGAGGCATGGAAGGCCTTGGCGAATTTCTCCTCGGAAATCTGCAGTTGTTGCTGGGTTTGCTTGAGCTGGCTGATGTCACGCACCACCACGACCAGGGCCGGCGTCGTGTCGAGATCGAAGGGTTCGGCGGAGATCAGGCCGGTGAATACCTGGCCGTTGCTACGGCGAAAGGGCATCTCCAGGTTACGGATGCTGCCGGCCTGCAAACGCTGCAGCAGGCCCGGGCCGACGCCCTGAATGCCCCAGATGTTCAGTTCGGTCGCGGTCTGGCCTACGACATCTTCGGCACCCAGGCCGATCTGTTCCTCGAAGGCCTTGTTGACCTCCAGCAGGCATCCATCCATCAGGCGCGCGATCACCAGGATGTCCGGGCACTGCCTGAATACCGACGCGAATTTCTGTTCCGAGAATCGCAGCGCCTCCTCGGTGCGCTTGGCTTCACTGATGTCGATCATCAGCCCGCGCATCACCGGTTCGTGGCCGTGCTGGATCAAGCTGACAATATCCCGAACCCACAGGCAGCGGCCATCGGCGGTGATCACTCGGTAATCGATGCAATGGTCGCGGCCGGCGAGTACCTCCTGGTCGCAATAAGTCTGGGCGCGGATCAGGTCGGCGGGATGAATGATGTTGCGCCAGAACCCCGGGATCAACCAATGGGCCAAGGGATAGCCGAGCAGGTCTTCGGCGTGGGGCGACACGTAGCTGTAGGTGAAGTCGCTGACCCTGGCTTCCCAGGCTATCGCCGAAAGGCTCTCCACCAGGCCGCGGTAGTGGTATTCGCTACTGCGCAGCTCCTGTTCCAGTTCGACTCGACGGGCGATCTCCGAGCTGAGGCGACGGTTGATGCGGATCACCACGGCGAGAATGCCGACCAGGATCAGCACCCCGGGCAAGCCGTAGAACAGCAGGTCCGACCAGAGCTGTCGATAATCGCGTACGTTGCCGATCCACTTTTCCTGGATTTCACTGACTTCGGCCGGGCTCATGTCCGCGATGACCTTGTCCAGGATGCTGACCAGTATCTTGTTGTCACGCGGAACGGCCATCGCCAATTGATAGCGATAAGGGGTCTCGCCGCTGACATATAGCCCTTCCAGCTTGAGCTGGCGCAGGCTCCAGACACTGGACGCCAGGTCGCCCACCACAGCATCCACCTGGTCGGTTGCCAGGGCCTGCAGGGCTGAGCTGACGTTAGGCAGCGCCACCAGATTCAGGTCGGGATGATGGTTGCGTAGCAGTTCGTGAGGGGCATAGTTTTCCACGACGGCGATTTTCAACCCATACAGATCCTGGAGATCATGAGGCTGGGCTCCGCCGCGGTGGGACAGGATCACTATCGGGAAGTCGAGGTAGGGCCGCGTGAAAGCCAGGTAATTCTGGCGCTCCGGGGTGGACATGATGCCCGGTAGCAGGTCGATCTTGCCCTGTGCCACCTGCTCCAGCACGGCGGTCCAGCTGGCTGGCTCGATGGGCGTGAGCGTGACGGCGAGCCGCTCCCGGATGACGTCGACGTAATCAGCGGCCAGTCCTTGATAGCGGCCTTGGTCGTCGCGAAACTCGAACGGTGGCCATGACGCATCCACGCCCAGGCGCAGGTTGGGATGGTCCTTGAGCCAGCGCAGCTCTTCGTCGGTGAGCGTCAACGCGCCAGCCGTTGCGGTCCAGGTCAACAATGACAGCAAGAGCATGGCCGTCAGTCTGGGCATCACGGTCTCGTCATGATTTTGGGGAGGATGTTTCGAGTGTAGACGGGCAACAGGGTAGGGGGCGTAACGGAGGGGATTTTATCTGCACATGAAAAAAACCCCGGCAGGGCCGGGGTTTTCCAGGGTCACTCGTCGAGGAAGGAGCGCAGGTGCTCGCTTCGCGTCGGGTGGCGCAACTTGCGCAACGCCTTGGCTTCGATCTGGCGAATCCGCTCACGGGTCACGTCGAACTGCTTACCGACCTCCTCAAGGGTGTGGTCGGTATTCATGTCGATCCCGAAGCGCATGCGCAGTACCTTGGCTTCACGGGCGGTGAGGCCGGAGAGTACTTCGCGAGTCGCTTCCTTGAGACTCTCGACGGTGGCGACATCGATCGGAGACTGCATGGTGGAGTCTTCGATGAAATCACCCAGATGGGAGTCTTCGTCGTCACCGATCGGCGTTTCCATGGAGATCGGCTCTTTGGCGATCTTCAGTACCTTGCGGATCTTGTCCTCAGGCATTTCCATGCGTTCGCCCAGCTCTTCCGGGGTCGGTTCGCGACCCATTTCCTGCAACATCTGCCGGGAAATGCGGTTGAGCTTGTTGATCGTCTCGATCATGTGCACCGGGATACGGATGGTGCGGGCCTGGTCGGCGATCGAGCGGGTGATCGCCTGACGGATCCACCAGGTGGCATAGGTCGAGAACTTGTAGCCGCGACGGTATTCGAACTTGTCCACTGCCTTCATCAGGCCGATGTTGCCTTCCTGGATCAGGTCGAGGAATTGCAGGCCGCGGTTGGTGTACTTCTTGGCGATGGAAATCACCAGACGAAGGTTCGCTTCGACCATCTCTTTCTTCGCGCGGCGGGCCTTGGCCTCACCGATCGACATGCGACGGTTGATGTCCTTGATCTCGGCGATGCTCAGGCCGGTTTCGGCCTCCAGCGCGCTCAATTTCTGCTGGCAACGGATAATGTCCGGTTGCAGGCGGGCAATGGCTTCAGCGTATTTGGTCTTGCCTTTGGCCAGGGCATCGGTCCAGCTCTCGTCGACTTCGTGGCCAGGGAACTGACGCAGGAAGTCGGCACGCGGCATGCGGGCATCGCGAACGCACAGCTGCATGATCGCGCGCTCTTGCTGACGCAGGCGATCCAGGGCACTGCGAACACGTTCGACCAGGCCTTCGAATTGCTTGGGCACCAGCTTGATCGGCATGAACAGCTCAGCCAGCGCCAACAGCTCGGCAATCGCCTGCTTGTTGTCACGCCCGTGCTTTTTCAGCGCCTTGCGAGTGATTTCCATCTGCTCGGCCACGGCGCCGAAACGCTGTGCGGCGATGACCGGATCGGGACCGCTTTCGGCCTCTTCCTCGTCTTCGCTGGCTTCGGCGTCCTCGTCATCACTGTCGTCGTCGGCCTTGTCGACTTTCGCGTCCAGGGGGGGCGGTACTTCGGCGGCGGGCGGCGTGGTGCCGTCATCCGGGTCGATATAGCCGCTCAGGACGTCGGACAGTCGACCACCTTCGGTGGTGACGCGGGTGTACTCGGAGAGAATATGGTCAACCGTGCCAGGGAAGTGCGCGATTGCGCCCATCACTTCGCGGATGCCTTCTTCAATACGCTTGGCGATTTCGATCTCGCCCTCGCGTGTGAGGAGTTCTACCGTACCCATTTCACGCATGTACATGCGCACGGGGTCGGTGGTGCGACCAATGTCGGTCTCGACCGCCGCCAACGCTGCTGCCGCTTCTTCCGCGGCCGCCTCGTCGGTATCGGCGTCGGCCAGCATAAGGGCATCCTTATCTGGCGCAACCTCGAATACGTTGATCCCCATGTCGTTGATCATGCGGATGATGTCTTCCACCTGTTCCGGATCTGAAATATCCTCCGGCAGGTGGTCGTTGACCTCCGCGTAAGTCAGGTAGCCCTGCTCACGACCCAATAGGATCAACTCTTTGATACGAGACTGCTGTTGCGCTTTTCCGGACATAACACCCTATCCACTGAAGGTCTTGGCGGGCAAAAAACAAGCCGAGGATTATACCTGAGCTGTGACCTCACGCGCCAGTTGAGGTCGGGTTTGATGCGCAAACATTGCGGCTGAGTAAGTCGCGCAATTGGTTTTTCTCTTCGCTGGTCAACTCGCTCTGACGAGCTTTTCGCAGAAGCTGCTCCAGGTTTCGCTCGCGTTGGCGGGCGGACAAGCTAGTAATGGTGTCGAAAAACTGTTGTTCAAGGTTATCTCCATCAATCAGCCATTCCTTTTCGGCCAAGGCCTTCAACAAGCGCCCCTGCTCCGTACCGTGCCACCGTGCGATTAACTGGAAGGAGTTCAACCGGGGGTTCTTCTGCACGGCTTCAAGGAGTGCGACCAGTAATTGCGTGTTGCTGTGGTCCTCGGCGGCGAAGTGCCCCGCATCCTCGACCTTTTCGGCCAGTTGCGGGTGATGCAGCAGGGTGCGCAGGGCGGCCAGCGTCGGAGGTTCGACGGCGGCCGGCACGCGCGGGGCACGTGGCTGGTCGCGATCACCGCGCTTGCCGTTCTTGTCCCAGTGTTTCTTGTCCCATTTCTTGCCACCGCTGCCGGTTTTCTTCGGCGTCCATTCCTGTTGCGGCGCGTAGTCCTGTTGAGGTTGATGATAGTCGGCGAAATCCGGCATCGCGTCGTAATCGATGCCTGGGTCATAAGCCGGTGGCGCCTCCTGTGGGACGCTGTGGGCCATCTGACTGACGGTCTCGCTACTGAGCCCGGTGATTTCGGTAAGCCGCTGGCGCATCAGCGTGCGCAGGTTGGCGCCGGGCACCTTGTCGATCAACGGCGCTGCAAGCGTGACCATGTGGGCCTTGCCTTCGAGGGAGCGCGGATCGGCTTCTTCGGTCAACTGCTGGAAAAAATAATCGGCCAATGGTTGTGCGTGCTGGTTGATCCTGGCGCGGAAGGCGTCGGTCCCTTCGGAACGCACCAGGGTGTCCGGGTCCTCTCCCTCGGGTAGAAACAGAAAGCGCGCCCGGCGGCCATCCTGCAGGCTCGGCAATGTCGCTTCCAGTGCGCGCCAGGCGGCATTGCGGCCGGCCTGGTCGCCGTCGAAGCAGAACAGCACACTGGGCACCACGCGAAAGAGGCGTTTCATGTGCTCTTCGCTGGTGGCTGTTCCCAGGGTCGCCACGGCATTGCGCAGGCCTTGCTGAGCCAGGGCGATAACGTCCATGTAGCCTTCCACGACAATGATCTCGTCGAGGTTGCGATTGTTCTTGCGCGCCTCATACAGGCCATAGAGCTCCTGGCCCTTATGGAATACCGGAGTTTCCGGCGAGTTCAGGTACTTGGGCTTGTCGTCGCCCAGGACACGGCCCCCAAAGGCGATGATTCGTCCCCGAGTATCACGGATCGGAAACATTACCCGATCACGGAAACGGTCGTAGCGCTTGCCGGTCTCGGCATTCTCGATCAGCAGGCCCGCGTCGATCATGGCGCGCTGCTGGAGCGTGTCGCTGCTCAAGTGCTTGTACAGGTTGTCCCAGCCGGGCGGGGCGAAGCCGAGGCCGAAGTCCCGGGCGATTTCGCCAGTCAGGCCGCGGCCCTTGAGGTAATCCACGGCGGCCTTGCGAGCCGGATGGCTTTTGAGGGCCTGGCGGTAGAAGTCGGCCGCGGCGGTCAGCAAGGGGTACAGCGGTGAATCCGTTGGTTGACGCGGCTTGCGCGCTCGACCGCTTTCCTCCCGAGGAATCTCCATGCCAGCGGCTTTGGCCAGTTCTTCGACCGCCTGGGGGAAATCCAGGTTGTCGTGGTCCATGATGAAGCCGAGGGCATTGCCGCCAGCACCGCAGCCGAAGCAATAGTAGAATTGCTTGTCGGGACTGACGCTGAAGGAAGGGGTCTTTTCTTTGTGGAACGGGCAGCAGGCAGTGTAGTTCTTGCCGGCTTTCTTCATCTGCAGGCGAGAGCTGACCACGTCGACAATGTCGGTGCGGTTCAGGAGGTCGTCAATAAAGCTCTGGGGAATCAACCCGGCCATGGCGTTCTCGTCGTCACTGCGTGAAATAAGGCCCCGAAATCGGCAGGCGCAACCGGTTCAAGATCTAGAGGCACTGTTGAAGCGGTGGCTCGACCGGGTCATCTGCGTCATTGCTGTCGGGAAGTGTATCTGCCGATAATCCACTGACGTTAATTACTGTCAGTATTCGACGGTCTGAATAATATTGCGCTGAGTCCGGTAACGGCCGGTCAGGCCTCGGATAGCTCATGGAGCGGGCACGCAAGCAGGTGCCTTGGGCTGATCGTCGTTAGAGGAATCAGGGTGTGCTCGTCAGTAGCCTCGGAAGGCTCGTCAGGAGAGACGTGCACCGCTGGCCAAAAAGCCAGGTCTGACGCGGTAAAGCAGTTGTCTCGGTCGCGTCTGCGGCTTTGACGATGAAACTCAAGCGTTGTTCCGCAAATGCCATAAGCCCGGCTTGAGGGCCGGGCTTGGCAGAAGCTTGCTACGAACGTCTGTGTATCAGTACAGACGTACGGCGCGGCGCTGTTCGCGCTGAACTTTCTTGGCGTGACGCTTAACAGCAGCTGCTGCTTTGCGCTTACGCTCGGAAGTCGGCTTCTCGTAGAATTCGCGGCTACGAACTTCAGCCAGAACACCGGCTTTTTCGCAGGAGCGCTTGAAACGACGCAGAGCTACGTCGAAGGGTTCGTTCTCTTTTACTTTGACGGCTGGCATCCAGAGCTACCTTCATTCATTACCGGGGTCAACATCCTCGCGGCAAAAGAGCACTTGAAGACGTCGGTTTTTAAGGGTTGCGGATGTTAACCCCTCAACGCTCGGAATGCAAAGCCTCTGATCGAAAACCGCTGGTCGGGGCACCACGCGGCGACTATTATGCGCGCCTTCGAATTCAGCCTCCACAAGGCGCAAACCCATGCTAGTACTGGGATTAGAAACTTCCTGCGACGAAACCGGCGTCGCGCTTTACGACAGCGAACGCGGCCTGCTGGCCGATGCGCTGTTCAGCCAGATCGATCTGCATCGTGCCTATGGTGGCGTGGTGCCGGAGCTGGCGTCCCGTGATCATGTCAAGCGCATGCTGCCCTTGATTCGCCAGGTCCTGGCCGAAGCCGACTGCGCCCCAACCGAGATCGACGCCGTGGCCTACACCGCCGGTCCCGGCCTGGTGGGGGCCTTGCTGGTGGGCGCCTCATGCGCCCAGGCACTGGCCTTTGCCTGGGGGGTGCCGGCCCTGGGTGTGCATCATATGGAAGGCCACCTGCTGGCGCCGATGCTGGAGGCGCAGCCGCCGGAGTTTCCGTTCGTCGCTTTGTTGGTCTCCGGCGGTCATACGCAGTTGGTCCGGGTCGACGGCATCGGTCGATACGAGCTGTTGGGCGAATCCCTGGACGACGCGGCCGGTGAGGCTTTCGACAAGACCGCGAAGATGATGGGCCTGAATTATCCTGGCGGCCCTGAAATCGCCCGGCTTGCGGCTCAGGGCGTGGAGGGGCGTTTCGTTTTCCCGCGCCCGATGTGCGACCGACCCGGACTGGATTTCAGTTTCAGCGGCTTGAAGACCTTTGCCTTGAATACCTGGCAACAATGCGTTGGCGCCGGGGACGACAGTGAGCAAGCCCGTTGCGACATCGCGCTGGCGTTCCAGCAGGCCGTGGTGGAGACTTTGACCATCAAGTGCAAGCGCGCCCTGAAGCAGGCCGGGCTCAAGCGCCTGGTGATCGCCGGTGGAGTCAGTGCGAACAAGGCCTTGCGGCTCTCGTTGGAGAAAATGCTCGGCGACATGAAGGGCGACGTTTACTACGCGCGGCCGCAGTTCTGCACCGATAACGGCGCGATGATCGCTTTTGCTGGATGCCAGCGACTGCAGGCCGGCCAGCAGGAAAGTCTTGCGATCAGCGTGCAGGCGCGCTGGCCCATGGAGCAGTTGTCGCCCCTGTGAAGCGTCATTTAAAAATGCCGTTCGCGCCCGGCGAAGAGGTCGCGTAGATTGCCCCGATGGCGCCAGACGATCAGCGCCACGAGCGCTGTCATGGGCAACAGGGCCGCCGGTTCCTGCCAGGCCAGCAGCGGCAGGGTCAATGGTGTGGCGATCAGTGCGGCCAGTGAGCTGGTGCGGGTCAGGTAGAACATCAGTAGCCAGGCCGAAACGGCCAGCAAGGCGGCGGGCGGGTAGAGACCCAGCAACATCCCGGCGGCGGTGGCGACACCCTTGCCGCCGCGAAAGCGGAAGTACAGCGGGAACAGGTGGCCGATGACCGCGCAGACACCGATCCAGGCCTGTTGCTCCAGGGAAAGCCCTGCAAGGCTGGCGATCAGGACCGGTACAAGACCTTTGCAGAGGTCGCCGAGCAGGGTCAGGATGGCAAGCTTGCGTCCGGCCAGGCGCAGCATGTTGGTGGCACCGGCATTGCCTGAACCACTCGTTCGCGGATCGGGGCGACCCGTCAGGCGGCTGAGCAAAATGGCGAAGGACAGCGAGCCGAGCAGGTAGGCGAGGATCGCCAGTAACCAAAACATGCTAACTATTCCGGGCGAGGACGCCCTGATTCTAACGGCGCATTGCGCCCTTGTCGTGCTGCGGAGAAGAGTGCTTGGACAGAGTGTTTATCGAGGGCCTGGAAGTCGACACGGTAATTGGTGCCTACGACTGGGAGCGAGACATCCGACAGTGCCTGCGGCTTGATCTGAGTTTCGCCTGGGATAATCGTCCGGCCGCTGCCGGCGATGACCTGAGCCTGGCACTCGATTACGCCAGCGTATCGTCACGCATCCAGGCATTTGCCGGACAGGCCCGGTTCCAGCTGGTCGAGACGTTTGCCGAACGCTTGGCCCAGGAGCTGATGGACGAGTTCAAGATTACCTGGCTGCGTCTGAAGGTCACCAAGCCTGGTGCCGTCCCGGCGGCCAGCGGCGTTGGCGTGGAGATCGAGCGCGGATGTCGCTGACACAGGTTTTTCTCGGGCTCGGCAGCAATATCGAGCGTGAAGCCCATTTGCGAGCCGGGCTTGAAGCCCTTGCGGGCTTCCTGGTGGACATTCGCTGTTCGGCAGTGTTCGAAAGCCAGCCAGTGGGCATCAAGAGCGGGCCATTCTTCAATTTTGTCGTGTCGGCCTTCACGGATCTGCCGCTGATGGAGCTGGATCGTCGTCTCAAGTTCATCGAGGCGGACAATGGTCGTTATGCGCCGGATCGCAAGGGGCTGCCGCTGGATATCGACGTGTTGTTGTATGGCGAGCAGGTGGGCAACTTCGACGGGCTGATCCTGCCGCGCGCGGAAATCCTCAAGAACGCCTTCGTCTTGTGGCCTTTATCGCTGATGGCGCCGGATCGGATACATCCGGGCGTAGGCAAGAGCTTCGCCGCTCTGTGGGAGGAAGCCCAGATCGATCAGGTACTGGCACCGGTGGCTTTCGAATGGCGAGGCCAGCAGCTTACGCCGTCGACCATGCTGTGAAGCGAACGTCGTTATCGTCCGCACGCTCCCACATCGATCTTCTCGGATGATATCGGTCAGGTGTTCAAGCGAGATCCACCGTGGGGAGCGCGGCGCCTGATTGCGATAGATGGCTTATGCAGGGCCAATCCAACTTGCCATCACGCTTCCTTCAGCTCGCCGCTTCCTTGTAGGCTTTCAATGCCTTGAGACGCTCGCGCTTGATCGCCTCACCCAGCTCCGGCCCCTTGAAGCCTTTTTCCAGCAATGGTTGCACCGCCACTCCACGGGCAGCGGCTGCTGCGCCCCGCAGGTAATCCGCCTGTGGATAACTTCTGTCTTCCAGCCCTTTGCGCCCCCGCGCATCCATTTCACAGGCGGCAATGAATTCCTCGAAGCGTTGTGGTCGGCGGTAAACGTCGAAACTCTGCAACAGCTCGAGCAAGGTGGACGCTTTCAATTCAAGCGCGCGATGGCCATGGGTATGGTATTGCCCAACCAGCAGCGCCAGTTCCTGGCAATCGCGTGGCGCCTTGAAGCGCTCGTTGAGCGCTTTGATCGGCTTCAGCCCCTTGTGTTCATGGGCGATGTGTCTTGGCCATTCGTGTTCGGGCGTAAGTCCTTTTCCCAGGTCGTGTAACAGGCATGCCCAGCGGACCGTCAGTGGTTGTCGGTGCCGAGCGGCCTGCTCCAGCACGCTCAACGTGTGCGCGCCGGTATCGATTTCCGGATGATGGGCCTCAGGCTGCGGTACGCCAAACAGCGCGTCCACCTCGGGCATCAGGACCCTGAGGGCCGTGCAGTCGCGCAACACCTGGATGAATACCTGAGGCTGATGTTCCATGAGCGCGCGGGAAATTTCCTTCCAACTACGCTCGGCCGTCAATGCCTCCAACTCTCCGGATTCGCTTAGCTGGCGCATCAGTTCGAGAGTTTCGTCCGCCACTTTGAAGCCCAGCGGGGCATAGCGTGCGGCAAAGCGGGCCACTCGCAGGACTCGGAGAGGGTCTTCGGCGAATGCGGGGGAAACGTGACGGAGCACCCGAGCTTCGAGGTCGCGCTGGCCGTGGTAAGGGTCGAACACATGGCCGTTATCGTCCTCGGCCATGGCGTTGATAGTCAGGTCCCGGCGAATCAGGTCTTGCTCGAGCGTCACGTCCGGGCTGGCGTGGAACACGAAGCCGCCATAGCCGCGGCCGTTTTTGCGTTCGGTGCGGGCGAGGGCGTATTCCTCTCCCGTTTTCGGGTCCAGGAAGACTGGGAAGTCAGCTCCCACGGGACGAAATCCCTTGGCGAGCATTTCCTCGGCGGTGGCTCCCACCACGACCCGGTCGATGTCCGTGACGGGAATGCCCAGCAAGCGATCGCGCACCGCGCCGCCGACTTTATAGATCTGCATAAAAAACCTCCGTTGACCCGACAGGATAACCCTTGCGCCCGGTCTTCGGAGGTGGAAAACGAAATCAAAGATGAATGACAGCCAGGTCCAGGCGGCCGTAGTCCCCCTCGGTTTGCTCGCTCCTGGGTGGTACGTGGTGGGTTTTCATTACCTGGTCACCCTGCAGGGTTTCCAGGTGGATGTCGAAGCCCCATAGGCGGTGCAGGTGCTTGAGCACTTCATCGGTCGAATCGCCCAGCGGTTTACGGTTGTGTGCCTGATGGCGCAGGGTCAGCGAGCGGTCTCCTCGACGGTCGATGCTGTAGATCTGCACGTTGGGTTCGCGATTACCCAGGTTGTACTGCGCAGCCAGGGTCTCACGGATGATCCGATAGCCACTTTCATCGTGGATGGCGGGCACCACCAGGTCATCCTTCTGATCATCATCGAGGATGCTGAACAGCTTCATGTCGCGGATCACCTTGGGCGAGAGGTATTGCAGGATGAAGCTCTCGTCCTTGAAGCTGCTCATGGCGAACTTCAGGGTGGACAGCCAGTCCGAACCGGCAATTTCAGGGAACCAGCGACGGTCCTCTTCGGTGGGGTTCTCGCACATGCGGCGGATATCGCGGTACATGGCAAAGCCCAGTGCGTAAGGGTTGATGCCGCTGTAATAGGGGCTGTCGAAACCAGGCTGGAACACCACGCTCGTATGAGAAGTCAGGAACTCCATCATGAAGCCGTCGGTAACCAGCCCTTCGTCGTACAGGTCGTTCATCAGGGTGTAGTGCCAGAATGTGGCCCAGCCTTCGTTCATGACCTGCGTCTGGCGCTGTGGATAGAAATACTGGGCAATCTTGCGCACGATGCGCACGATTTCCCGTTGCCACGGTTCCAGCAGCGGTGCGTGCTTTTCGATGAAGTAGAGAATGTTTTCCTGGGGTTCGGCCGGGAAGCGTGCGTTGTCCTTCTCGCTGTACTTGTCGGCGCCCTTGGGAATGGTCCGCCACAGGTCGTTGATCTGCTTCTGCAGGTGTTCTTCGCGGTCCTTCTGGCGCCGCCGTTCTTCTTCGGCAGAGATCGGATATGGCCTTTTGTAGCGATCCACCCCGTAGTTCATCAAGGCATGGCAGGAGTCCAGGAGGTCCTCCACCGCGTCGATGCCATGGCGTTCCTCGCATTGCATGATGTACTGCTTGGCGAACACCAGGTAATCGATGATCGAACTGGCGTCGGTCCACGTGCGGAACAGGTAATTGCCCTTGAAGAAGCTGTTATGGCCATAGCAGGCGTGTGCCACCACCAGCGCCTGCATGCAGATAGTGTTTTCTTCCATCAGGTAGGCGATGCATGGATCGGAGTTGATCACGATCTCGTAGGCCAGCCCCATCTGGCCACGAGTGTAGGATTTCTCGGTGCTCAGAAAATGCTTGCCGTAGGACCAGTGGTGATAACCCAGCGGCATGCCGACTGACGCGTAGGCGTCCATCATCTGTTCGGCGGTGATCACCTCGATCTGGTTGGGGTAGGTGTCGAGGGCATAACGATCCGCGATACGGCTGATTTCGCGGTCGTAGGCCTGGATCAGCTCGAACGTCCATTCGGAGCCGGTGGAGATTGGCTGGCGTTTCTGCTCTTTTTTGGCGGTCATGTCACTAACCTGCGCTGGAAGAGTTCACGGAAGACCGGGTAGATATCCCCGGCCGAGACCAATTGCTGTTGGGCAAATGTGTCGGAAAAGGCTTCGGCGATGCGTTCGTATTCGTACCACAGGGCCTGGTGCTCCCGCGGGGTGATTTCCACATAGGTGTAGTACTGGACGAACGGCATGATCTGGTTGATCAGGATGTCACGGCAGATCGGCGAGTCGTCGTTCCAGTTGTCACCGTCGGACGCCTGGGCTGCGTAGATGTTCCATTCATTGGCCGGGTAGCGTTCGGCCATGATCTCCTGCATCAGCTTCAGGGCGCTGGAGACGATGGTGCCGCCGGTCTCCCTGGAATAGAAGAACTCCTCTTCATCCACTTCCCTGGCGCTGGTGTGGTGGCGGATGAACACTACATCGATCTTGTCGTAGTTCCGTTTGAGAAACAGGTACAGGAGGATGAAGAAGCGCTTGGCGATGTCCTTGGTGGCCTGGGTCATGGAGCCGGAAACGTCCATCAGGCAGAACATCACCGCCTTGGAGCTGGGATTGGGCTGCTTGACCAAGAGGTTGTATTTCAGGTCAAAGGTGTCGAGGAACGGTACGCGGTGAATGCGTGCGCTGAGTTTCTCGATTTCCGCTTCCAGTTCTTGAATATCGCCGAAGTTGTCGGGTTCTTCGCGTTTCAAGCGGGCCAGTTCTTCCTTCACCTCCCGCAGTTTCGTCCTGCTGCTGCCGGACAGCGCGATGCGCCGGGCGTGGGCCGAACGCAGGGTGCGGATGATGTTGATCCGCGATGGATTGCCTTCGTTGCTGATACCGGCGCGCACGGTCTTGAAGGTGTCCGTGCCGGTCAGGTTGCGTTTGACCAGATTCGGCAGTTCCAGGTCCTCGAACATGAATTCGAGGAATTCCTCCTGAGTGATCTGGAAGACGAACTCGTCCATGCCTTCGCCCGAGTTTCCGGCCTTGCCGGGGCCTCGGCCGCCGCCTCCACCCGGTGGGCGGGGGATATGCTCGCCGCTGGTAAATTCCTTGTTGCCAGGGTGCACGACAGTCTGCTTGCCGCCGCGCCCATGATGAAGCACCGGCTCGTCGATATCGCGGCCGGGAATGCTGATCTGTTCACCGTGCTCCATGTCGGTAATGGAGCGGCGGCTGACCGCCTCTTCGACGGCCTTCTTGATATGGTCACGGTAACGCCGCAGAAACCGCTGGCGGTTCACCGTGCTCTTGTTCTTGCCATTGAGGCGTCGGTCGATCACGTAGCTCATGAGGAGCCCTCCGGGCAGCTTCAAGTTCTCAGCTTCAGGCTGCAAGCCGGGAGCGCAAGGGCGTAGGGCGCCCCTGCAGCTCGTGGCTTGAAGCCTGCCGCTGCTTCACTGCTTCACTGCGATTTCCGGACCCGCAGATACCACTCGGAGAGCAGTCGTACCTGTTTGTCTGTGTAGCCACGTTCAACCATGCGTGTGACGAAGTCGTTGTGTTTTTGCTGGTCCTCCTTGCTGGCCTTGGCATTGAAGCTGATGACCGGCAACAGATCCTCGGTGTTGGAGAACATTTTCTTCTCGATGACCACTCGCAGCTTTTCATAGCTGAGCCAGGTCGGATTCTTGCCGTTGTTGTTGGCCCGGGCGCGCAACACGAAGTTGACGATTTCGTTGCGGAAATCCTTCGGATTGCTGATGCCAGCGGGTTTCTCGATCTTTTCCAACTCCTCGTTGAGCGCAACGCGGTTAAGGATTTCACCGGTTTCCGGATCGCGATATTCCTGGTCCTGGATCCAGAAGTCTGCGTACAGCACGTAGCGGTCGAAGATGTTCTGGCCGTATTCGCTGTAGGACTCCAGGTAAGCGGTCTGGATCTCCTTGCCAATGAATTCGATATAACGCGGCGCCAGGTATTCCTTGAGAAAACGCAGATAGCGCTCACGGGTTTCGGCCTGGAATTGTTCCTGCTCGATCTGCTGTTCCAGCACGTACAGCAGGTGTACCGGGTTGGCGGCAATCTCGTGAGGGTCGAAGTTGAAGACCTTGGACAGGATCTTGAACGCGAAGCGTGTGGACAGCCCGTTCATCCCTTCGTCGACACCGGCGTTGTCACGGTATTCCTGGATCGACTTGGCCTTCGGATCAGTGTCCTTGAGGTTTTCACCGTCATACACCCGCATCTTGGAATAGATGTTGGAGTTCTCCGGCTCCTTGAGGCGCGACAGCACGGTGAACTGCGCCAGCATCTTCAGTGTGTCCGGAGCGCAATGGGCCTTGGACAGGGAGCTGTTGAACAGCAGCTTGTCGTAGATCTTCACCTCATCGGTGACACGCAGGCAGTACGGCACCTTGACGATGTAGATCCGGTCGATGAAGGCTTCGTTGTTCTTGTTGTTGCGGAAGGTATGCCATTCCGACTCGTTGGAGTGGGCAAGCAGGATGCCGCTGAACGGAATCGCTCCAAGGCCCTCGGTGCTGTTGTAATTGCCTTCCTGGGTGGCGGTCAGCAAAGGGTGCAGCACTTTGATCGGCGCCTTGAACATCTCGACGAATTCCATCAGGCCCTGGTTGGCCCGGCACAAGGCACCCGAGTAGCTGTAGGCGTCGGCGTCGTTCTGTGGGAATTCTTCCAGCTTGCGGATATCGACCTTGCCCACCAGTGCCGAAATGTCCTGGTTGTTTTCATCTCCGGGTTCGGTCTTGGCCACCGCGATCTGGTTGAGGATCGATGGGTAGAGCTTGACCACCCGGAACTGGCTGATATCGCCACCGAACTCGGCCAGGCGCTTGGTCGCCCATGGCGACATGATGGTGTTGAGGTACCGACGTGGGATGCCGAAATCCTCCTCGAGAATCGCGCCGTCCTCGGTGGCGTTGAATAGCCCCAGGGGCGATTCGAACACTGGCGAGCCCTTGATGGCATAGAAGGGCACTTTTTCGATCAGTTGCTTGAGTTTCTCGGCCAGGGACGATTTACCGCCACCCACCGGGCCGAGCAGATAGAGAATCTGCTTCTTCTCTTCCAGGCCTTGGGCGGCATGGCGGAAATAGGACACGATCTGGTCGATGCATTCTTCCATCCCGTGGAAGTCTTCGAAGGCCGGATAGCGGCGAATCACCTTGTTGGAAAAGATCCGCGAGAGCCTCGAATTGGTCGAGGTGTCCAGCAGTTCCGGTTCTCCGATGGCCAGCAACAGACGCTCCGCAGCCGATGCATAGGCGCTGCGGTCCTGCTTGCAGAGTTCGAGGTATTCCTGCAGCGAGTATTCCTCCTGCCGCGTGGACTCGAAACGTTGCTGGAAGTGGCTAAAAATACTCATGACGTCACCTCGCTCGATACGTGGAGCCGGTGTCGGATCAATCAGTCGATGCTGGCCAGCCGCTGGGAACCCAGCTGCCGTTTACCCCCCAGAATGCTTCCAGAATGCAGGCTTCTGAAAGCTTACTCCCGATGACCCGCGCGCCGGTGTACCGGCTCTCCCCTGTTTTGGATGGCCTGAGGCTAAGAATAGTTCGGAATCGGAGAGGCACAGGATGAATGCGTAATAAGTTATGGCAGACCGTTCGTCCGCCATCGCTCAAGCCCGCGGATTACGCGGGCTTGAGCGAACATAAAAAATTATTCGGAAGTGCTTTGCGACGTTTCCGCAGGATAGATCGTACGCCACAGCTCGAAACCTCCGTCCAGGCTGTAGACATCGCTGAAGCCCTGGCCGACCAGATAGGCGGCTGCGCTCTGGCTGGAATTGCCGTGATAGCAAACCACCACGAGCGGCGCATCGAGATCGGCATGGGTGATGAAGTCATGCAGTGAGTGATTGTCCAGGTGCAGGGAGCCTTTGATATGGAGAGCGGCAAAGGTCGCCGCATCGCGGACGTCGACCACGACGGCACCTTGTTCGCGCAGGGCTTGGGCTTGTTCTGGTTGGATGCGTTTGAATTCGGTCATGTAGGACTCCTGTGGCCTTGAACGCGGCGCCGCTCAGACGGCAGTGCCGACCGGCAATGGCGCCGTGGCCGGATGATGGGATTTGGCGTGGCCCCGCTCGTCGCAATCGCAACGCAGTCGCTCGCCCGTGTCGATATTCATCAAGGTCATTGCGCTGCCCCACACGCAACCGGTATCGAGGGCGAACACGCCTGGCTCGTCGCATTGTCCTTCTAGCGATGCCCAGTGACCGAAAATGATCTTAAGGTTACGGGTCTTGCGCTCTTTGTGTTTGAACCAGGGGGCGTAGCCGGGCGGCGCGGTCTCGATGCCTTCCTTGCTCTTGAGATCGAGCTTGCCGTCTTGTGTGCAGAAGCGCATGCGGGTGAAATAGTTGGTAATGACCCGGAGGCGGGCGGTGCCGGAGAGATCGTTGTTCCACTTGACCGGGTCATTGCCGTACATACCGTCCAGGAAAGGGATGAACAGGTTGTCGTCGCGCAACGCCTGTTCCACTTCGCCTGCGCATTTGAGTGCCTTGCGCAGGGACCACTGGGGCGGGATGCCGGCATGCACCAGCGCCAGGTTGCGCTGCTCGTCGTAGTGCATGAGTTTTTGCTGACGCAGCCACTCCAGCAGTTCGACGCAGTCAGGGGCGTCGAGAATTTCCTTCAGGGTATCGGATTTTTTCAGGCGCTCGATGTTCTGCCAGGCGGCCAGCAGGTGCAGGTCATGATTGCCCAGCACGCAAACCAGCGACTGGCGAATGCCATGGAGAAAGCGCAAGGTTTCCAGTGATTGCGGGCCGCGGTTGACCAGGTCCCCGACCAGCCAGAGGGTGTCACGCCCTGGGTCGAAGGCCACGCGCTCCAGCAGGCACTTGAGCGGTTCGAGGCAGCCTTGCAGATCGCCAACCGCATAGGTAGCCATCAGTGCAGCGCTCCGGGCACCGCCAGGCGGAAGGGCTTGATGATCGCGTCGAAGCGTTGGCCGTCCTCGGCCAGCATCTGATAGGAGCCTTGCATGGTGCCCACCCTGGTGGTCATCACGGTGCCGCTGGTATAGCTGTGGGTTTTACCGGCGTCGATCAGCGGTTGCTGGCCCACCACGCCTTCGCCGCGCACTTCTTCCACTTGTCCATCGCCGTCGGTAATGATCCAGTGCCTGGATAGCAGCCGGGCTGGCAGCGAGCCATTGTTGCGCACCGTAATGCTGTAGGCGAAGGCGAAGCGGTTGTGCTCGGGTTGCGATTGTTCCGCCAGAAAACGGGTGGTGACGCTGACGTCGACCTGGTAACGAGGATCGGACATGCAAAAAGGCCTTGGGCTTCGTATGGAAAATGCCTGCGCGCCGCTCACGCTGCGTTGAAAACAGGCTCGGGATGCTCGTTTGGGACGTCGAAGTCGAAAGGGACTTCCATGCCTCATGCCTGTTTTGCCTTATCGCCACTCGGTGAATCCCGGGTGAACCCTGGGAAAGGTGGGGCGCGGGCGCGGCTGACGGAGTCAGTCTAGGCCAAATATCGGGTGGTAAACCAGAGGGCATCCACCCGATGAAGTCCTTGGCCCGTCAGTTGGCGTCGGCTTTCGCTGCGGCCTGTTCGCTGAGCTTGTCGGCCAGGCGCACGAACGCCGCCAGGTCCAGCTGTTCGGGGCGCAGGCTGCCGTCGACGCCGGCAGCTTCGATATCGGCGCTGCCGAGCAATAGCTTCAGGGTGTTGCGCAGCGTCTTGCGGCGCTGGTTGAAGGCTTCGCGTACCACGCGCTCGAGCAGGCGATGATCCTTGGCCGGATGCGGCAGGACCGCGTGAGGAACCAGGCGGACAATGGCCGAATCGACTTTCGGTGGCGGATTGAAGGCCCCGGGGCCGACGTTGAACAGGTGTTCGACCCGGCAATGGTACTGGACCATGATCGACAGGCGACCCCAATCACCGCCGCCAGGACCGGCGGCAAGGCGTTCGACCACTTCTTTCTGCAGCATGAAGTGCATGTCGCGGATCAGGCCGGCATTGTTCAGCAGGTGGAAAATCAAGGGTGTGGAGATGTTGTACGGCAGGTTCCCCACGACACGCAGGCTGTTCGGCGCGGCGTTGAGGCTATTGAAGTCGAACTTCAGCGCGTCGCCCTGGTGCAGGTTGAAATTGCTCTTGCCGGCAAATTGCTGGTTGAGAATCGGAACCAGGTCCTTGTCCAGTTCCACCACGTCCAGCTGCGCGCCGCTGCCAAGCAGGCCTTCGGTCAAGGCGCCCTGGCCTGGGCCGATTTCCAGCATGCGGTCGTCGGGCTTGGCATTGATGGAGCGCAGGATGCGATCGATCACGCCGGCGTCATGCAGGAAGTTCTGGCCGAAGCGCTTGCGCGCGCGGTGTTGGTATTGCTCGGTCATAAATGGGTCTCGGCCATCTGGTAGGCGGTTTCCAGTGCGACTTGCAGGCTGCCGGTGTCGATCCGGCCGCTGCCGGCCAGGTCCAGGGCTGTACCGTGGTCCACGGAGGTGCGGATGATCGGCAGGCCCAGGGTCACGTTGACCGCAGCGCCGAAGCCCTTGTACTTCAGCACGGGCAGCCCCTGATCGTGGTACATCGCCAGCACCGCATCGCAGTGCTCCAGATATTTGGGGGTAAACAGAGTGTCGGCGGGCAGCGGGCCATGCAGGTCAATGCCTTCGCTGCGCAAGCGCTCCAATGTGGGTTCGATGATATCGATTTCTTCACGGCCCAGATGCCCGCCTTCACCGGCATGGGGGTTGAGTCCGCACACCAGGATGCGAGGATGAGCGATACCGAATTTCTCTTGCAGGTCTGCATGGAGGATTCGTGTGACACGCTCCAGGCGTTCCGGGGTGATGGCGTCGGCCACGTCCCGCAGGGGCAGGTGCGTGGTCACCAGGGCGACGCGCAGGCCACGGGTGGCGAGCATCATCACCACCTGTGGAGTATGGGTCAGGTCAGCGAGGAACTCGGTGTGTCCGGAAAAGGCGATACCTGATTCGTTGATCACGCCCTTGTGCACTGGTGCGGTGATCATGCCGCCAAACGTTCCGTCCAGGCAGCCTTGGGCGGCGCGGGTCAGGGTCTGCAGGACGAACCCGGCGTTGGCCTTGTCCAGTTGCCCGGTGACGACCGGGGCGCCCAACGGCGTATCCCAGACATACAGGCTGCCAGCCGGTGCTGGCGTGTCCGGCCAGGCGTTCGGCAGGACCTCGAGCAGCTTGATGGCCACGCCCAGCTGCGCGGCCCGTTCGAGGAGCAGGTCGCGGCTGGTAATGGCAATCAGCGGATGAGGCTGGGGATGCGCAGCGAGCAGCAGGCACAGGTCGGGACCGATGCCGGCAGGCTCGCCGGGCGTCAGCGCGAAACGCTTGGGTTTCACTGCGCTGCCTGGTCTGCACCAGGAAGTTTGATCTCGACGTAGGCTTCATCGCGGATCTGACGTAGCCAGGTCTGCAGTTCTTCGTCGTATTTGCGGTTACGCAATACCGTCATCGCCTGCTGTTCGCGTGCCTGGGTAGTGCTGTCGGTGGCGCGACGGCCAAGGACTTCCAGTACATGCCAGCCATAAGGGCTCTTGAATGGCTTGGACAGCTGGCCTTGCGGCGTTTCGGCCATGACCTGGCGGAACTCCGGCACCAGTGCGTTCGGATCGACCCAGTTCAGATCGCCACCGTTGAGGGCGGAACCCGGGTCTTCCGAAAAGCTCTTCGCCAGTTCGGCGAAGTCCTCGCCCGCTTCGATGCGGTCGTAGAGCTTCTCGGCCAGGCGCTGGGTCTCGGCTTCGCTGCGGATTTCACTTGGCTTGATCAGGATGTGGCGAACGTGCACTTCGTCGCGGACTTGGGTGCCGCCGCCGCGTTTCTCCAGCAGCTTCAGGATGATGAAGCCACCAGGGGTGCGAGCAGGCTGGGTGATATCGCCCACGGCCATGGCGCTCAGTTCGCGGTCGAACGGCGGTGGCAGTTGAGCGGCCTTGCGCCAGCCCATGTCACCACCTTCCAGGGCGTTTTCGCTACCGGAGCGGGCGACGGCCATCTGGCCGAAGTCTGCTCCTTGCTTGAGCTGCTGGTAGACATCCATGGCCTGGCGATAGGCGCTCTGGATCGCCTCGGAGTTGGCGCTTTCAGGTGTGGGAATCAGAATATTGGCCAGGTGCAGCTCTTCGGAGAGCTGCATCTTGCCCAGGTCGGAAGCCAGGAAGTTCTTCACTTCCTGCTCCGAAACCTGGATACGTTCGGCCACCCGGCGCTGACGTACGCGGCTGATGATCATCTCGCGACGGATCTGGTCCCGGGCATCCTCGTAGGAAAGGCCGTCACGAGCCAGGGCCGCACGGAACTGGTCGATGGTCATGTTGTTGCGCTGGGCAATGGTGCCGACTGCCTGGTTCAGCTCTTCATCGGTGATGCGAATGCCAGAGCGTTCGCCGATCTGCAGTTGCAGGTTCTCGACGATCAGGCGCTCGAGCACCTGCTGGTCCAGCACGCCCGGTGGCGGCAGGCCGCCGCCGCGCTTGGCGATGGTTTGCTGCACTTCATGGACGCGCTGGTCCAGTTGGCTCTGCATGACCACATCGTTATCGACAATGGCCACCACTTTATCGATGGACTGTACCGCGGCGTTGGCCGCGGTACCCAGGAACAGCGCGCCCAGCATCAGCGGGCGCAGACAATCAGAAAGCTTGGTCTTCACGTTCACGATAACCTTGGATGCCTTTGTCGAGGAAGCTCTCTACCTTGGCGCCGGTGAGGCCGCCGAGTCCCTTCAGGACAATTTGTAGGAAGACGCCGTGGTCGCCTTTTTCGTTTTCCGGGGCGGCTTGACTGAATTCTTCATAGTCGACCCAGTAACGGTTGATCAGGCGCAGTTTCCAGCAGCAATTGTCGTATTCGAAACCACCGAAGGCTTCCAGGGTACGGTTGCGGTTGTAGTCATATTGCCAGCGGCTGATGAGGTTCCATTGCGGCACGACAGGCCAGATGACGGAGAAGTCGTGCTGCTTGATCTTGTAGTAGTCCTTCACGTAGCCAGGTGTGCCCGGCGTACCGTAGTCGCCACCCCCCACTTGCCACTGACCGGTGGCCTCGTCGTAACGGACCTGGTCGTTGCGATAACGATAACCGGCGTTGATGACCTTGTTCGGGTTGTCTTCCGGCTGGTAGTGGAACATCGCACTACCCGAGCGCGGGCTGTGGGTGTCCGGGTCCCAGTTGTAGGTGGCGGTGGTGCGCCAGTCGCGGTTCCAGCGGTATTCGTATTCCAGCGCATACGGGGATACGTCCGACTTGGCGTCTTCGCGGGTCTTGAAGTCGATGCCTGGCAACTGGACTTCACGGTCCTTGAAGTACAGGGCCTGGCCGACACTGATCCGCTGGCGCTCGAAACCGTTCTCTTCGATCCAGCGGCTGGTCACGCCCAGGGACAGCTTGTTCTCGTCACCGACACGGTCGGAACCGGTAAAGCGATTATCCCGGAACAGCGAGGAATAGCTGAAGGTCGACTCACTGGTGTCGAACACTGGAATGTCGCTCTGGTCCTTCTCCGGTACGTAGAGGTAGAACAGGCGTGGTTCCAGGGTCTGGCGATAATTGGTGCCGAACCACTGGGTGTCGCGGTCGAAGTACAGCCCGCTGTCGATGCTGGCGATAGGAACGCCGCGGCTCTGGTTGCTGCTATAGGTGCCTCGCAGACGGTCCTGTTCGGCTGACTGCGAGGCGATATCCGCCTTGCCTTCACCGTCCAGGTCGAGGTCGTACTGCGTGTATTGATACTTGAGCGATGGCTTGATGTAGCCGTAGCTGGCATTCATCGGCAGGCTGACGACCGGGGCCAGGTTCATGCGGTTGCCGTTTGCGCGGGCCAGGCCCCATACGCGAGTATCCAGCCACGGCGTCGTGAGCCCATCCTCATCACTGTAGAGGCCATCCCTCAAGTCACGATCAAACCGCACCAGTTCCGTCTTGTAGGCGAAATCCAGCCCGTACGGATGTTGCGGCAGAGTGCCGTTGAAGGTGATCTGAGGCAGGCGGTTGTACGGTGTGATCTTCGAGATCGTCGCCATCTGGTAGGCCTGGGCATTCACCCGTGCCGTGAAGTTATCCCCACGGTAGCTGACCGCACCCTGCTGGTTCACGTAATCCCTGGACTCGACGCCGATCTGGTCGGTCTGCAGATCCTGGAAGTAATACGGATCGCTGATCTTGGTGTAGTCGACTTCCGTCAGCACGCGCGAATCGAGGCCGCCCTTGTGCTGCCAGTTGTACATGTAGCGGGTCTTGCTGTAATCGGACTGCTTGGCGCGCTCGTCTTCTTCATCGTTGAGGTACGCGGCACCGAACTGACCTTCGCTGGACTTGGTCAGGTAACGGAATTCGCCTTCCATCAACAGGCCACGCTTGCTCATGTAGCGCGGGTACAACGTGGCATCGTAGTTCGGCGCCAGGTTGAAGTAGTACGGAGTGACCAACAGGAAGCCAGTATCGCTGCCGCTGCCGATGGTGGGTGGCAGGAAGCCGGACTGGCGTCGGTCGTCGATCGGGAAATAGATGTAGGGGGTGTACAGGACCGGGAAGTCCTTGACCCGCAGCGTTACGTTGGTCGCGGTACCGAAGCCGGTCGCCGGGTTCAGGGTGATGTTGTTGCCCTTCAGCGTCCAGGCGTTGCTGTTCGGTTCACAGGTAGTGTACGTACCGTCCTTGAGACGGATGATCGCGTTTTCGGCGCGCTTGGCGTACAGGGCGTTACCGCGGATACGCGACTTGTGCATCACGTATTCGGCGTTGTCGACCTTGGCTTCGCCGGTGTCCAGCTGGACATCGGCGTGGTCGCCGACGATCAGCGCGCCGTTGTCGCGAACCCGCACGTTACCGCTCAGCTCACCGCGGTTCTCCGCCTGGTACAGGCTGGCTTCGTCGGCCTCGACCTGCATGCTGCCCTGGCGCATGACCACGTCGCCGGCCAGGGTCGCCACCTGTTGTTCCTGCTCGTAGCGGGAAGCCTTGGCACCGAGGAAGGTCGGGGCATCGCTCTTGGCCGTCTTGTCGTTCATGCCGGGACGCGTCGGCTCGATATAGGCGCCCGAGCAGTAAGGACCGGTTTCGGCCAGTTGCGCAGGTGTGAGGTTCTCCCGTGGAACCCAGTCCAGGTGGCTGTAGTCTTCACTGCGGGACTTCAGGCCGCGGCCCTTGGCCTCGGTGACCAGCATCGGCTGGTCGCCGGCTTCTTCGACCGAGGTGCTCCCGGCCGGGGCTTCGCTGCTGTCGGAAACCGCACTGCCGTCGTGCACTGGACGTGGCGGCAAGGCTGCGGCCGGCGTCTTGGGCGAACAGTCCCAGGCACCCGTTGCGGAGACGGAGCAGTCATACTGCTGCGCCGCGACGACGAATGAAGAGGCCAGGGGTTGCAGGGCCAGCAGACTGCCGGTAACCAGCAACGGGAATTTTTTACGAAACGCGGGGGATTTCAATGCCATCTTATTAGTCCGGGCTTCCTGCGTGCCATCTGCCCGCGGTGTGGGCCGCACGCCTCTCGATGGTCTGAAAAAGATGCTGGATAATAAAGCATGACCCGCTTGACGGCTAGCGCCGTCGGAGACCCTTGCAATGCCCGACCAAGATGTACGCCTGCAACACCTGAAAGTTTGGCTCGATGAGCAACTCCCGATCCTTTTTGCCGCACAGGGTTGGGGCACCGTGCCCCCGGCCACATTGACCGCGGCCAGCAGCGACGCGAGTTTCCGTCGCTATTTCCGCTGGGAAGGCGAGGGCCGCAGCCTGATCGTGATGGATGCGCCGCCCCCCCAGGAAAACTGCAAACCCTTCGTGGACATTGCGTTTTTGCTGGCGAAATCCGGAATCAACGTGCCGAAAATTTATGCCGAAGACCTCGCGCGAGGCTTTCTTTTGCTCAATGACCTGGGCAACCGGACCTATCTGGACGTGATCGATGGCGAAAATGCCGACGATTTATTCCGTGACGCCCTGCAAGCCCTGCTGGCTTTTCAGCAATTGCCGATGGTGGCGCCACTGCCCTCCTACGACGTCGCACTGCTGCGTCGCGAACTCGAGTTGTTCCCCGAGTGGTACGTCAAGCGTGAACTGGGGATTGAGTTCGATCCGGCACAGCAGCAGCTCTGGCAGCAGGCCAGCGAGCTGCTGATCGACAGCGCCCTGGCCCAGCCGAAAGTGTTGGTACACCGCGACTATATGCCACGCAACCTGATGCTCAGCGAACCGAACCCGGGCGTGCTGGACTTCCAGGATGCGGTCTACGGTCCGGTGACCTACGACGTGACCTGCCTGTTCAAGGATGCGTTCCTGAGCTGGCCCGAGGAGCGCGTGCGCGGTTGGCTGGAAGACTACTGGCGCCAGGCTGCGGCACTTGGCATTGCGGTCCAGCCGGATATCGAGGATTTCCTGCGGGCCAGCGACCTGATGGGGGTTCAGCGCCATCTGAAGGTCATCGGGATCTTTGCTCGCATCTGCCATCGCGACGGCAAGCCTCGCTACCTGGGCGATGTGCCGCGCTTCTTTGCCTATATAGATGCAGTGGTCGCCCGCCGACCCGAACTGGCGCCGTTGGGTGAACTGCTTTCGAGCCTGCGACAACCGGCCGGGGCGATGGCATGAAGGCGATGATCCTGGCGGCGGGCAAGGGGGAACGCATGCGCCCGCTGACCCTGACCACCCCCAAACCGTTGGTTCGTGTCGGCGGTGTCCCCTTGATCGAATACCATCTGCGGGCGCTGGCCAGCGCCGGCTTCACCGACATCGTGATCAATCACGCCTGGCTCGGTCAGCAGATCGAGGACCACCTGGGCGACGGTTCGCGTTTTGGCGTGCGGATTCGTTATTCGCCAGAGGGTGAGCCGCTGGAGACCGGTGGTGGCATCTTCCGGGCGTTACCGCTGCTGGGGGACGAGCCGTTCGTGGTGGTCAATGGCGATATATGGACCGATTTCGATTTCAGCGCCTTGCGCCGGCCGCTTCAAGGCTTGGCGCATCTGGTGCTGGTGGACAACCCCGAGCATCATCCGGGTGGTGATTTTGTCCTGCTCCACGGAAAGATTCACGATGACGGCGCGGCTGCCGACAAACTGACTTATAGCGGCATTGCTGTCCTGCATCCCTTGCTGTTCAAGGGGTGCTCGGATGGCGCGTTCAAGCTCGCCCCGCTGTTCCGACAGGCCATGGCCCTGGGGCAGGTCAGCGGCGAGCGCCTGCAAGGGCAGTGGGTCGATGTTGGAACTCATGAACGTTTGGCGCAAGTCGAAACCTTGATAGAAGCGAGCCGTTGATATGTGGTGGCCAGGGACTCTGATCGGAGCCGGAGCGGGCTTTGCCATAGCCAGCATTCCGGGGGCCATGCTGGGGGCATTGCTGGGACAGGCGCTGGACAGGCGTCTGAACCTGCACGGCTGGGCGCAGCTGCGCGAGCGCCTGGGCGGGCGTCCGGCGTTACGCAACGATGAACTATTGTTTGTCCTGCTGGGGCGTCTGGCGAAGATTGATGGCCGAGTGGTCGATGGCCATATTCAGCAGGCGCGCCAGGAAATGCGTGCGCTGGACTTGAGCGAATCGGCCCAGCGCCGAGCCATCGCCGCGTTCAATCGAGGCAAGTCCGGGAACGACCGTCTGCGTGGCTACCTGCGTCGCCTCGCTGCCCAGCCCCATGCGGCTGAAGGCGTGCTGCGAGCCTGCTGGCGAATGGTCTGGGCTGACGGTCGCGCAGGGACGAGCGAGCGCGAGTTGCTGGTTCAATGGGGCAAATGGCTGGGTTGGACACCGCAACAGGTCCAGGCACTGGCGGTTGATTACGAACCGCAGAAACCAGCCTTGCCCGGCAGTGGCGTGAGCTACCAGGAAGCGTTGCGCCTGCTGGGGGTTTCGCCCACCAGCGAGCCGTCCCAGATCAAGCGGGCTTACCGTCGTCTGCTGAGCCGACATCATCCAGACAAGATTGCCGGCAGCGGTGGGACGCCCTTGCAGGTGCGCGAAGCCACCGACAAGACCCGAGACCTGCATAACGCCTATCGGCTGATCAGGGAGCGACGGGACTTCCGCTAGGCTCCCTGACGGGGCTCAGTCGGGATTCTGTGGATTGAGCCAACCCCGAACTCGACGAAACAGCTGCTCTTGCTGTGCCGATGCATTGGGCAAGGCCTTGAGAGACACCTGACTGAACGTCGAGCCTTTCAAGCGTTTGCTCGCCTGCAAGCGTTCCAGCGCCGCGTTGCGGTCCAAGGGTTTGTCCAGATAGAAGAAGTCGGCTGTGGCCAGTTTCAGCGTCGGCGTCAGTTCGGCCAGCCCGGGTTTGGCGGTCACCGGCGTCTGCGCGGCAACCATCACGAAACGTTCTATCTGCGAAGGCTGTTTTTCGCTGAGGTAGCGCGCTGCCCAATAAGCTCCGCTGCCGTGGCCCAGTAGCACGATACTGCGAGCGCTCTGCTGCTCGGCATAGGCCAGCGCCGCATCGATGCGGGCGAAGATGCGTTCGGCGTCGACCTTGTCGTGCTCGTCGCCCGTATCGGTCATGACCGGGTCGACAGCGTCCGCCTCGCCACCCGCCACCTGTTCGATCGGGGCCGCCGTGGCGGCGTCCGGTGCGGCGGCGGCCGTATCGGCTGGTTTGGTCTCGGCTGGTGTTTCCACCGCCCGTGGTGCGATGACATCGCTTTGCAAGTCTGGCAGCGTGATACTCAGGCTGCTCCATTCGACATCCGGCAATTTCTTGCGCAAAGGGCCAATGACTTGAGGCCAGTCAGCTGTTTCGCCAGCGCCGGGGACTATGATGACTGCACCCTTGGGTTCGCTGGTGTTGGCTGGTTTCCAGAGAGCCAGGAAGGTGTCGTTGCCGGTTTGAAGCTGCTGCTGTTCCTGTGGTGGGACTTTTCGTCCAAGAGCCGCCGCTTCTTCCTGGCTACGCTCCAGCAACGGTTGGCGTTCGAGGGTTTTTTTCCCGGCGGGTTGATCCGCTGCGGCGGGCGCCGTTTCGTCAGCCTGTGCAGAAAACGCACTCGGCAGGATCAGCGACAGGCACAATGCTGGCAATGCCAGGCGGTAAACAAAGGACATTGGAGATTCCATGACCAGAAGTATTTCCGGCAGCCTAATGGGTTGGTCAGTATTTGTCAGTGCATGAGATTTCAATGATGCGTTTTTGCTGCCTGTGGGTTATCGGCTGTTTGTGGCTCCCCTTGATGGCGTGGGCCGCGCCCGCGCCATCGACGCATGGCGCGCAATTGACCCAGGAACAGCGTCAATGGCTGGCGCAACATCCGCAGTTGCGTGTCGGGCTGGTGCTGCAGGCGCCCTATGCGCAGTACGACCGGCGCCTGCAGCGTCTGTCCGGGACCAACGTCGAGCTGATGCAGTGGCTGGGCAAGGCGATGAACGTCGAACTGACCTGGCGAAACTTCCAGGACCTGGCGCAACTGGAGGCGGCAGTGCGCGACGGCCAGGTGGATATTGCCCCGGGCCTGACCCAGACGCCCGGTGGGCTCAGGCTCTGGCAGTTTTCCGACCCCTACATGCGCGTGCCGCAACTGATCGTTGGCGAACAGAAGGGAGCCGAAGGGGTGGAGCTGGAAAAGCTCGATGCCCAGGCCCGGGTCGCCGTACGCATGCCCAGTGCCACGGCTGACTATCTTCGTGGCAACTACCCGATGCTGAATCTGCAAGGCGTGCCGATGGAGCGCCAGGCCTTGCAGCTGCTGTTGAGCCAACAGGCCCGTTACGCAGTGGTCGACGAGGCCGAGCTGGGGCGGTTGATGGTGGAGCCGGAATTCGCCGGGCTGGTGGTGGTGGGGGATATCGGCCTGCCGCAGCTGCTACGGGTCGCCACGCGCCGGGATTGGCCGCAACTGGCCGGCATCGTCGACAACGTGCTGCAGGCCATTCCGGCCAGGGACCTGGAGCAGTTGCACAGTCGCTGGCTCAAGCCCAAGTATCCACGCCTGACCGAGACCCCGGGTTTCTGGCAGAACCTGACGCTGTTGATGCTGGTCATGTTGCTGAGCAGTGTGGCCATCGTGTTCTGGCAGCGTCGCCAGCAACGGCAACTGGAACGCCGCCTGCGTAGCGCGCGCGAAGACATCGCCCAGCGTGCCGCCAGCGAAGAAGCCTTGCGCCTGACACAGTTTTCCATCGACCAAAGCACGGTGGGCATCCTCTGGGTCAACTGGGACAGCCACGTGCGTTATGCCAACCGCGCGGCTGAAACCATGCTCGGCTATGCGCCAGGGGCGATCATCGACCGGCCCTTGATCGATTTCGAGCCGGGCCTGCATATGGACCGCTGGCTCAACCTGTGGAAACGCGCCAGGTCCAGCGAGGAGGGGGCGCAGAGTTTCGAAACCGAATGCGTGCGGGCCGATGGCAGTATCCTGCCGGCGGACGTTTCCTTGAGCTTCCTGCGCTTTCGCGACGCCGAGTACCTGGTGGTCTACCTCACCGACGTCACCGAGCGCCGGCGTGCGCTGGCGGCGTTGCGTGAAAGCGAAGCACGCCTGCAAGGTATCGCCGCCAACGTGCCGGGCCTGGTCTTTCGCCTGGAGCGAGCGCCCGTGACCGGGCAGATCGATTTCGCCTACATCAGTGAAGGCAGCGAAAGCCTGGTGGGTTACTCCCCCGCGACCCTTGCGCGCAGTGACACCGGCTTGCGCAGCCTGGTGCACCCGCAGGACAAGGCCGATTATCACCGCACCCAGGACCAGGCCCTGGACAGTGACAGTGACTGGTCGTGGCAGGGCCGTATCCTGACCCGCGAAGGCCGTGAGCGCTGGGCCGAGATCAAGGCCATCACCCGTCGTCTCGAGGACGGCGCCTATGTCTGGGACGGCATCGTCTGGGACATCACTGAAAGCAAGCGCATCGAGTTGGAGCTGGCCAGTTCCCGGGAGCAACTGCGCGAATTGTCGGCGCACCTGGAAAGTGTGCGGGAGGAGGAGAAGGCCCGGATCGCCCGTGAAGTCCACGATGAACTGGGCCAGATGCTGACGGTATTGAAGCTCGAGACGTCCATGTGCGAGCTGGCCTATGCGCAGCTCGACTCCGGCCTGCAGGAGCGCCTCAACAGCATGAAGCGCCTGATTGCCCAGTTGTTCCAGCTGGTGCGGGATGTGGCGACGGCGCTGCGTCCGCCCATTCTAGACGCCGGCATCGCCTCTGCCATCGAATGGCAGGCGCGGCGCTTCGAAGCGCGAACCCAGATCCCTTGCCTGGTGCAGGTGCCGGACAACCTGCCGCCCCTGAGCGATGCCAAGGCCATCGGACTGTTCCGGATTCTCCAGGAAGCGCTGACCAACGTGATGCGCCATGCCCAGGCGCATACCGTGGAACTGACCCTGGCTCGGGAAGGCGATGAATTGTGCCTGACCATCAGCGATGACGGTGTAGGATTCATTGTCACTGCCGGACGAACGACCTCCTTTGGCCTGGTTGGCATGCGGGAGCGGGTGTTGATCATGGGGGGGCGGTTATCCCTGGAGAGTGAGCCGGGGGAGGGGACGACCCTGTCGGTGCGAGTGCCGTTGAATGAAACTTGATGGTTTCGGCCTGGCAGGCCTTTTGTGAGCCGGCTCGCTCCCGAATCGACGAGATGTACGCATGACCTCGCGGGAGCGAGCCTGCTGGCGGTGAATCCTGAATCTGGAGAAGAACGTGATCCGTGTACTGGTAGCCGAAGACCACACCATTGTCCGTGAAGGCATCAAGCAATTGATCGGCCTGGCAAAGGACCTGGTGGTGGCCGGAGAGGCGAGCAACGGCGAGCAGTTGCTCGAGACCTTGCGGCATGTGCCCTGTGAGGTGGTACTGCTGGACATCTCCATGCCTGGGGTCAACGGCCTGGAGGCGATTCCGCGGATTCGCGCGTTGAACAATCCGCCGGCCATCCTGGTCCTGTCGATGCACGACGAGGCGCAAATGGCCGCCCGGGCCCTGAAGATCGGGGCTGCCGGCTACGCCACCAAGGACAGCGACCCGGCCTTGCTGCTCATGGCGATTCGCAAGGTGGCGGCGGGCGGGCGCTACATCGACCCGGATCTGGCCGACCGCATGGTTTTCGAAGTCGGCCTGACCAACACCCGGCCGCTGCACTCGCTGCTGTCCGAACGGGAATTCTCGGTGTTCGAGCGCCTGGCCCAGGGGGCCAACGTCAACGACATCGCCCAGCAACTGGCCCTGAGCAGCAAGACCATCAGTACCCACAAGGCGCGATTGATGCAGAAGCTCAACGTCACTTCATTGGCCGAGCTGGTGAAGTATGCGATGGAGCACAAGTTGCTCTGAGCTTCAGCACGTCCTCTGTGGGAGCTTGCTCGCGATGACGGCGGCACATTCAGGACTGATGTCGGCTGACACTTCCCTATCGCGATCAAGCTCGCTCCCACAGGTTTTTTCCTCGGCATATCCATTTGCGACACACCCCAACAGCGCTTTTTGCCCCTGCCTGCCGCTCGCCGCTTGAAACGTGCCGCTGCCCTTATCCAATCCCGCCATCCTTGTAGGGCGATCCCTACCCCGACTCTTCCATCCGGCTGAGGCGATTCTCTCCTGCGCCCCGATTTGCGTGGGATCGAGGCTCCACTAGGCTTGATTTACAAGCAGTCATCAATACAAAAGGTGCGGGTATGAGCCAGGTCGATTCAAGCGCGGGGACCAGTGATGTACTGGTCAGCTTTCGTGGTGTGCAGAAGAGCTACGATGGCGAGAACCTGATCGTCAAGGATCTCAACCTGGACATTCGCAAAGGCGAGTTCCTGACCCTGCTCGGACCGTCCGGCTCGGGCAAGACCACCAGCCTGATGATGCTCGCCGGGTTCGAAACACCGACCGCCGGCGAGATCCAGCTGGCCGGGCGCGCCATCAACAATGTGCCGCCCCATAAGCGCGACATCGGCATGGTGTTCCAGAACTATGCGCTGTTCCCCCACATGACCGTCGCCGAGAACCTGGCGTTCCCGTTGACCGTGCGTGGCTTGAACAAAAGCGACGTGAGCGATCGGGTCAAGCGGGTCTTGAGCATGGTCCAGCTGGATACGTTCGCCCAGCGTTACCCGGCGCAATTATCCGGTGGCCAGCAGCAGCGGGTGGCCTTGGCCCGGGCCCTGGTGTTCGAGCCGCAGCTGGTGCTGATGGACGAACCCCTCGGTGCGCTGGACAAGCAATTGCGTGAGCACATGCAGATGGAAATCAAGCATCTGCACCAGCGTCTGGGCGTGACTGTGGTCTACGTGACCCATGACCAGGGCGAGGCCTTGACCATGTCCGACCGCGTGGCGGTATTCCACCAGGGCGAGATCCAGCAGATCGCGCCACCGCGCACCCTTTATGAAGAACCGAAAAATACCTTTGTCGCCAACTTCATCGGCGAAAACAACCGCCTCAGTGGCCGCTTGCACAGCCAGACCGGCGATCGTTGCCTGGTAGAGCTGGGGCGCGGGGAGAAGGTCGAGGCGCTGGCGGTGAATGTCGGCAAGCCCGGCGAACCGGTGACCCTGTCGATTCGCCCGGAGCGAGTGAGCCTCAACGGCGCAAGCGAACAATGTGTCAACCGCTTCTCAGGGAGGGTGGCGGAATTCATCTATCTGGGCGACCACGTCCGGGTTCGCCTGGAGGTCTGCGGCAAGAACGACTTCTTCGTGAAGCAACCGATCGCCGAGCTCGATCCCGAGCTGGCGGTTGGAGACGTGGTTCCGCTTGGCTGGCAGGTCGAGCACGTACGTGCGCTCGATCCTCTTCTAGAGGCGAATTGATCGCCCCCTGCTTTACCAACACCAACCCTGCACGTGGAGAGAACAATAAATGTTGAGATCCCTGAAGTTCACCGCCCTGACTCTGGGCATGATGGGTGCGGCAAACGCGATGGCGGCGGGCCCGGACCTGACCGTGGTGTCTTTTGGCGGGGCGAACAAGGCGGCTCAGGTCAAAGCCTTTTACGCACCGTGGGAAGCGGCTGGCAACGGCAAGATCGTGGCTGGCGAATACAACGGCGAGATGGCCAAGGTCAAGGCCATGGTCGATACCAAGAGCGTCTCGTGGGACCTGGTGGAAGTCGAGTCTCCGGAGCTGTCCCGTGGTTGCGACGAAGACATGTTCGAGCAACTGGACCCGGCGCTGTTCGGCAAGGCCGAAGATTACGTCAAGGGCGCCATCCAGCCTTGCGGCGTAGGTTTCTTTGTCTGGTCGACGGTACTGGCCTACAACGCCGACAAGCTGAAAACCGCGCCAACCAGCTGGGCGGATTTCTGGGATACCAAGCAGTTCCCGGGCAAGCGCGGTCTGCGCAAGGGCGCCAAATACACCCTGGAATTCGCTTTGATGGCCGACGGTGTAGCGCCCAAGGACGTCTACAAGGTGCTGGCCGGCAAAGATGGCCAGGATCGGGCGTTCAAGAAGCTCGACGAACTCAAGCCGAACATCCAGTGGTGGGAAGCCGGCGCCCAGCCGCCGCAATACCTGGCCTCCGGTGACGTGGTCATGAGCTCGGCCTACAACGGCCGGATCGCTGCGGTACAGAAAGAAAGCAACCTGAAAGTGGTGTGGAACGGCGGCATCTATGACTTCGACGCCTGGGCCATCCCGCGTGGCCTGGACAAGGCTCGGGCTGAAGCGGCGAAGAAGTTCATCGCGTTCTCGGTGGCACCGCAGCAGCAGAAGACTTACTCCGAAAACATCGCCTACGGCCCTGCCAATACCCAGGCCGTACCGTTGCTGGCCAAGGATGTCCTGAAAGACATGCCGACCACCCCGGAAAACATCGCCAACCAGGTGCAGATCGATGTCAGCTTCTGGGCTGATAACGGCGAGCAACTGGAGCAGCGTTTCAACTCCTGGGCGGCCAAGTAACCCGACTGTCTGAGGCTGAATGAGATCCATGTGGGATCGAGCTTGCTCGCGATAGCGTTTTGTCAGACACATTAATGTTGAATGTGCTGTAGCCATCGCGAGCGAGCTCACTCCCGCAGGTTCTTGCTCCAACCGGGTGTTTCAACAGAACAGAGGCGGTCCGTCGCCCCTGTAACGATCAAGAAGATTTGCGGAGTACGCCATGGCCATCGCCGTTCCACTGAACGCAGGCACCAGTCCCACCTTGAAGCAGCGGCTCAAGCACGCCGAGCGGGTCAATCGCTGGAAGGCCCAGGCCTTGATCGCGCCGCTGGTTCTGTTTCTGCTCCTGGTGTTCCTGGTACCGATCGTGGCGCTGTTGTTCAAAAGCGTCAGCAACCCGGAGGTGGTGGGCGCCATGCCGCGTACCGTGGCTGCGGTCGCGGCGTGGGATGGACGTGGTCTGCCTGGAGAACCGGTGTACAAGGCCGCCAGTGAAGACCTGGCCGAAGCCCGCAAGAATCAGACCCTGGGCGATTTGTCCAAGCGCCTGAACATGGAACTGGCCGGCTATCGCAGCCTGCTGACCAAGACCGCCCGGGCGTTGCCGTTCGCCACGGAGCCGGCTTCTTATAAAGAGGCGTTGGAAAACCTCGACGAGCGCTGGGGCGATCCGGCGTACTGGCAGGTGATCCGTCGCAACACCAGTGAAGTAACCCCTTATTATCTGCTGGCGGCCGTCGATCACCGCATCGATGACCTCGGTGAACTGGCGCCGGCTACGCCCGACCAGGCGATCTATCTCGATATCTTCGCCCGCACGTTCTGGATGGGCCTGGTGATCACTGCGATCTGCCTGGTGCTGGCCTATCCCCTTGCTTACCTGCTGGCGAACCTGCCATCGCGCCAGAGCAACCTGCTGATGATCCTCGTGCTCCTGCCGTTCTGGACTTCGATCCTGGTGCGAGTGGCGGCGTGGATCGTGCTATTGCAATCGGGCGGCCTGATCAACAGTGCCCTGCTGGCCATGGGCATTATCGATAAGCCCCTGGAGCTGGTGTTCAACCGCACCGGTGTCTACATCTCCATGGTCCACATCCTGCTGCCGTTCATGATCCTGCCCATCTACAGCGTGATGAAAGGCATCTCGCCAACCTACATGCGGGCGGCGATTTCCCTGGGCTGCCATCCGTTCGCCAGTTTCTGGCGGGTGTATTTCCCGCAGACCTATGCCGGTGTCGGTGCTGGTTGCCTGCTGGTGTTCATCCTCGCCATCGGCTACTACATCACCCCGGCGTTGCTGGGCAGCCCGAACGACCAGATGGTCAGCTACTTCGTTGCGTTCTATACCAACACCAGCATCAACTGGGGCATGGCCACGGCGCTCGGTGGGCTGCTGTTGCTGGCGACCATCGTGCTTTATCTGATTTACAGCTGGCTGGTGGGCGCCAGTCGCCTGCGCCTGAGCTAAGGGGAGATCGAAATGCTTAGTCCTTACATGTCCCCCGTCGAACGGGTGTGGTTCTACTGCTTGCGCACACTCTGCGGACTGATCCTGCTGTTCCTGATCCTGCCCGTGCTGGTGATCGTTCCGTTGTCGTTCAACTCCGGCAGTTTCCTGGTGTATCCGTTGCAGGGCTTTTCGCTGCAGTGGTACCACGATTTCTTCGCCTCGGCCGAATGGATGCGGGCACTGAAGAACAGCATCATCGTGGCGCCGGCCGCGACACTGCTGGCCATGGTCTTCGGCACGCTGGCAGCCATTGGCCTGACCCGCGGGGACTTCCCGGGCAAGTCGCTGGTAATGGCCCTGGTGATTTCGCCCATGGTGGTGCCGGTGGTGATCATCGGTGTCGCCAGCTATCTGTTTTTCGCACCGTTGGGGATGGGGAACAGTTTCTTCTCGCTGATCGTGGTTCACGCGGTGCTGGGCGTACCGTTCGTCATCATTACCGTCTCGGCGACCTTGCAGGGGTTCAACCATAACCTGGTGCGGGCGGCAGCCAGTCTTGGGGCTTCGCCTTTGACGGCGTTTCGTCGGGTGACGCTGCCGTTGATCGCCCCAGGCGTTATCTCCGGTGCGCTGTTCGCTTTCGCGACGTCGTTCGATGAAGTGGTGGTGACCCTGTTCCTGGCCGGCCCCGAGCAAGCGACACTGCCGCGGCAGATGTTCAGCGGCATCCGCGAAAACCTCAGCCCTACCATTGCCGCGGCGGCGACGCTGCTGATTGCCTTCTCGGTGATCCTGCTGCTGACCCTGGAATGGCTGCGCGGGCGTAGCGAGAAGCTGCGCACGACCCAGGTCTGAAGGTCAGCGTTGTTTAAATGTGGGAGCGAGCTTGCTCGCGATAGCGGTGGAACATTCAATATCGATGCTGAATGTCAGTGCGCTATCGCGAGCAAGCTCGCTCCCACAGCGACCCGAGGCGTATTCATGAGCTGAATGGCAGACAACCCTCAATACCGAGCTATCCTTGTGCCAGCCCACACTCGAACAAGAGGCCGCGCACATGAGTCTTTCCTCATTCAAGATCGCCCACAAACTGATCACCGGTGCCGCTGCCATCGAGCAACTGGCGGCCGAGCTGACACGGCTGGATGTCGACAACCCATTGATCGTCACCGACGCCGCACTGGTCAAGTCCGGTACCGTGGAGCTGGCGCTGCAGCATCTGGGCGGGCGGGACTACGAGATTTTCGACCGGGTGCTGCCGGACCCGGAAATCGCCATTGTCAAAGACTGCATGCAGGCCTATCGCGACGGCGGCCATGACGGCTTGATCGGGCTGGGCGGCGGCAGCGCCATCGACATCGCTAAGTGCGTGGGAGTCTATGCCGGTTATCACGGCGAACTGGAGGACATGTTCGGCGTCGACCAGGTACCGCGCAAAGGCCCGCCCATGATCGCCATCCCCACCACGGCCGGTACCGGTTCGGAAGTCACCAACGTGGCGATCCTTTCCGACAAGGCCGCTCAATTGAAGAAAGGGATCGTCAGCGACTACCTGCTGCCGGACGTGGCGCTGGTCAGCCCGCAGATGACCCTCACGTGCCCGCGCAGCGTGACCGCTTCCAGTGGTGTCGATGCGCTGGTCCACGCCATCGAGTCGTATCTGTCCCTCAACGCCTCGCCGATCACCGATGCCCTGGCCATCGGAGCTATCAAGCTGATCACCCGGGCGTTGCCCAAGGCCTTCTGTAATCCTTCCCACCTGCAAGCCCGTGAAGACATGGCTACCGCCAGCCTGATGGCCGGCATGGCGTTCGGCAATGCCGGGGTCGGAGCGGTGCATGCGCTGGCCTATCCCTTGGGCGGCCGTTTCCATGTGTCCCATGGCGTCGCCAATGCCTTGCTGCTGCCGTATGTCATGGCATGGAACAAGGTGGCCTGCGTCGAGCGGATGCGGGACATCGCCCAGGCCATGGGCATCAGGACCGAACACCTGAGCGATCTCGAAGCTGCCGACGAAGCCGTGGAGGCGATGATCGCCTTGTGTGCCGCCGTGGAGATCCCCCAGGGACTCAGCGGATTGGGCGTGACCGAGGATGTGATCCCCTCGATGGCGGCGGAGGCCGCGGGCATCGAGCGGCTGATGCGAAACAACCCGCGCAGGTTGAGCGCCGCCGATATCGAGAAGATCTACCTGGCGGCGTATTGATCGTCGGCCACGGTGGGCGCGCCAAATCTTGAGGTATACAATGCGCGCCATCGTGGTTTCGCTCAAAACAGGTGCGTCATGCAGCCCTTCGCTATTGCTCCGTCGATTCTTTCTGCCGACTTCGCCCGCCTGGGCGAGGAAGTGGACAACGTGCTGGCCGCCGGGGCCGACATCGTTCACTTCGATGTCATGGATAACCACTATGTGCCTAACCTGACCATCGGTCCGATGGTCTGTTCGGCGCTGCGCAAGTACGGCATCACCGCGCCCATCGACGCGCACCTGATGGTCAGCCCGGTGGATCGCATCGTGGGAGACTTCATCGAGGCCGGCGCTACCTACATCACTTTCCACCCTGAAGCTACCCTGCATATCGACCGCTCCTTGCAGTTGATCCGTGAAGGTGGCTGCAAGGCCGGCCTGGTGTTCAACCCGGCCACGCCCCTGGACGTGCTCAAATACGTGATGGACAAGGTCGACATGATCCTGCTCATGAGCGTCAACCCAGGCTTCGGCGGGCAGAAGTTCATCCCGGCCACCCTCGACAAGCTGCGCGAAGCCCGCGCACTGATCGATGCCTCGGGCCGTGACATCCGCCTGGAAATCGATGGCGGCGTGAATGTGGGCAACATCCGCGAAATCGCCGCGGCCGGTGCCGACACCTTTGTCGCAGGATCGGCGATCTTCAATGCGCCGGACTACAAAGAGGTGATTGAAAAGATGCGTGCCGAACTGGCCCTGGCACGCCCATGAGCGGCTTCGAGCAGTTGTTTCCCGGCAGCTTGCCGCGTCTGGTGATGTTCGACCTCGATGGCACGCTGGTCGACTCGGTTCCAGACCTGGCGGCAGCCGTGGACCATATGCTGCTCAAACTGGGGCGCGCGCCAGCCGGTATCGACGCCGTGCGCCAGTGGGTCGGTAATGGCGCCCCCATGCTGGTGCGCCGGGCCCTGGCCAATCACATCGACGCCCAGGGTGTCGATGACGCCGAGGCTGAGCAGGCGCTGGAGCTGTTCAATGAAGCCTACGAGGGGAACCACGAATTGACGGTGGTCTATCCCGGCGTGCGCTCCACTCTCAAGTGGCTGCAAAAGCAGGGCGTCGAAATGGCGCTGATCACCAACAAGCCGGAACGCTTCGTTGCGCCGTTACTGGATCAGATGAAGATCGGCCGCTATTTCCGCTGGATCATTGGCGGCGATACGCTGCCGCAGAAAAAGCCTGATCCGGCCGCGCTGTTTTTCGTCATGAAGATGGCCAATATCCCGGCTTCCCAATCGCTCTTCGTCGGCGATTCGCGCAGCGATGTGCTGGCAGCGAAAGCGGCGGGGGTCAAATGCGTGGCGCTGAGCTATGGCTACAATCATGGACGGCCCATCTCCGAAGAGTTCCCCGCCCTGGTGATCGACGATTTGCGACTGCTAATTCCCGGTTGCCTGGACCCGGCCGCTGAGATAACGTTGCCCGACGCTGTTCAATCCTCTTCTGGGAACGCCATCGTGGTGGTCACTCGCAAACTCTGGATGAAAGTCATGAAGGCCCTGGCCCGTTGGCGTTGGCGCGCCTGACGTGATCCTGGCCGGTTATCCGGCGTGTTTGCATACCTGACTTCCAGCTCCTCTTGCCACGAGGCACCCTCATGATTCGCGAAGAATTCCTGCGCCTGGCTGCTGCCGGCTATAACCGCATTCCCCTTGCCTGCGAAACCCTGGCTGACTTCGACACGCCGCTGTCGATCTACCTCAAGCTGGCCGACCAGCCCAATTCCTACCTGCTCGAATCGGTACAGGGCGGGGAGAAGTGGGGCCGTTATTCCATCATCGGCCTGCCATGCCGCACAGTGCTGCGGGTGCACGACCATCGCATCAGCGTGACCCATGACGGCATCGAGATCGAAAGCCTCGAAGTCGAGGACCCGCTGGCCTTCGTCGAAACCTTCAAGGCCCGTTACAACGTACCCACCATCCCAGGGCTGCCGCGTTTCAACGGTGGCCTGGTGGGGTACTTTGGCTACGACTGCGTGCGTTACGTGGAAAAGCGCCTGGGCACCTGCCCGAACCCGGATCCATTGGGCGTGCCGGACATCCTGCTGATGGTGTCCGATGCGGTGGTGGTCTTCGATAACCTCGCGGGTAAAATGCACGCTATCGTGCTGGCCGACCCGTCCCAGGAAGATGCCTACGAGCAAGGCCTGCAAAGCTTGCAGGCGTTGTTGGAAAAACTTCGCCAGCCGATCACGCCACGCCCTGGCCTGGACTTCAGCAAGCAGGCCGCGGCCGACCCGGTATTCCGCTCCAGCTTTACCCAGGACGATTATGAAAAAGCGGTCGATACCATCAAGGAATACATCCTGGCTGGCGACTGCATGCAGGTGGTGCCGTCGCAACGAATGTCCATCGACTTCAAGGCAGCGCCTATCGATCTGTATAGAGCCCTGCGTTGCTTCAATCCGACGCCCTACATGTACTTCTTCAATTTTGGCGATTTCCATGTCGTGGGCAGTTCGCCGGAAGTATTGGTGCGGGTCGAGGACAACCTGATCACGGTTCGACCGATTGCCGGCACGCGTCCTCGTGGTGCCACGGAAGAGGCTGACCGCGCCCTGGAAGAGGACCTGCTGTCGGACGCCAAGGAGATCGCCGAGCACCTGATGCTGATCGACCTGGGGCGTAACGACACCGGGCGGGTCTCGGAAGTCGGTTCGGTGAGGCTCACCGAGAAAATGGTGATCGAGCGCTATTCCAACGTCATGCACATCGTGTCCAACGTCACGGGGCAGTTGAAGGCCGGGTTGACGGCAATGGATGCCCTGCGAGCGATCCTGCCCGCAGGCACCTTGTCGGGCGCGCCGAAGATTCGGGCGATGGAAATCATCGATGAGCTGGAGCCGGTCAAGCGGGGGGTGTACGGCGGAGCCGTCGGCTATTTTGCCTGGAACGGCAACATGGACACTGCCATTGCCATTCGCACGGCGGTCATCAAGAACGGCGAACTGCATGTACAGGCCGGAGGAGGTATCGTTGCCGATTCGGTACCGGCGCTGGAATGGGAAGAAACGCTGAACAAGCGTCGGGCGATGTTCCGCGCGGTGGCGTTGGCCGAGCAGGCCCCGAACGACTGAAACCCTTCATGCCTATGGTGAGCAGACAAGCTTGTTCACCATAGGCATCTGCGGTTCATCGAATCAGAAGTCCAGGCTGACCCCGAGACTTATCCCTTGCTGGGTGAAGTCGTCATCCTTGCGCAACGTATAACCCCCTCTCAACGCCAGCTCGCTGGTCAACTTGTGGCTGACCCCCAGGCTCAGGCGATTCAGGTGGCTCTGTGGCGTATAGCCTTCCAGCGTGAAGTCATTGGCTGGCAGGCTGTTGAGGGCGATATTGACCTTTTGCATGTCGTCTTCGTACTCGCGCTCGTGGGCGTATTCGCCATACACCTGGGTCTGACGGGTAAAGTTGTATTTACCTTGCAGACCGATGCCCAGGCGTTTCGAGTCGCGGGTCTGGTCGTCGAAGGTCAGGGCCGTGGAGCGGCTGCCCTGTTCCGAATAGCCGTCGACTTCCACCCTCGCATAATCGGCACTGACGAAGGGTGACAGGTGCCAGGCGCTGCCCGGCTGGGCGATGTCGTAGCCTACGCGGGTACTGAATGCCCAGAGATGCCCGTCGGTGTCGCCTTTCTCCTGGGCTTCGTTGACGCCCAGTTGGAATTTGCGCTCCAGGTTGTCGTAGTCGAGCTTGCCACCGGTCAGCGCCGCATCGGCCCACCAGCGGCTCTGCTGGAACTGGGCGAAAGCGGTGGCCAGGTAGCTGTTGAGCTTGTAGTCCGAATCGTTGTCACCAGCCTCCATGTCCTGGCGGTAGAGCCCAGCGGCGATGCCCACGCGCCAGGCCTCGTTGAGGCGATAGCTGCCACCTACGTTGAGGCTGTAGCCGCTGCCGTCGGCGCTGGCACCGCTGCCCTGGCTGTCCACGTCGAGATGCTGTCCACCGCCGTTGACGATGGCTCGCCATTGACCGACCGCTTGCCAATCTTCCCAATCCGACTGCCATTGGCTGCGCAGCTCGTCCTGGTGGGCCCGTAGAGTCGAATGGGCCATTTCCGGCAGCAGCGTCAGTTCCCACGGTGCCGCGAGTAGGGAGAAGGCGTAGTCGGCGATCAGCTTCTGCCCGGCCTCGGTGGGGTGGACGGAGTCGTTGTAGATCAGTTTGCTGGGGTCGGGTGTTGCGCTGTTGATGCCGTAGGTGGGGTTTTCCGTGCAGCCATTGCCGCTGAAGCAGGTTGCCGTGAGATTCTCGCCGGTGGCGAGGCCGAAACGCGCGGGATCGGCGAAGCTTTCTCGAAGCAGCAAAGGAATGTTCAGCGGAATGACCTCGGCGTCGATACCTTGCAGTCGCGCGACGAGCTGTTGGTTGAAGTCGTTGCTCAGTTGCGACACGGCGCCCTGCAAAGGTGTGCCGTTGAGGGCGGGGGTCAGTCCCAAGTCCGGCAGCAGCCAGACCATCACATAGCGGGCGCCCGCTGTTTGCAGCACCTGGACGCTGTTGGCCAGGCGGTCCGCCGCAGCCTGGGCCTGAGCCGTGGTCAACACCAGACCCTGGAGAAAGTCGTTGCCGCCACCGGAGAGGTAATACAGCGCATTCGGATCGGCGCGCCGCCCGTTGGCCAGGTATCCGGGACGGCTGCGTTCTCCAGTGTCGGAAACACTGGTGATCGAATCGAGGATCTGGTCGGTGCGGTAACCGCCCACTGCCCAGTTGTTGCCGTCCGCCAAGCCCTCGTTGGCACGCACCGCGGAGGTGGAGGCGGCGGTTTCATCGGCGGAGAAGCCCAGGCGGCCGCCCAGCAGTTGGGTGGAATTGGCGGAATACGCCTCGCCACTGCCATCCTGGTAGAGTGGGCCGGTGCGGTTGGTGAAACGCTGGGTTGACCCTGCCGGTCCATCCGGGTCGGTGAACTGGCCTGCGTCGTTGAGGCTGTCGCCAAAGACAATGAAGCTGGAGTAAGGGTTTGGAGCGGCACTCGCCTGGGCGCAGGCCATCGCGAGCACACAACTGGCAACCGGTACGAACAGCGTTTTCCTGATCATGAGAAGGTCCTTTTCGATCTTATTTTTGTTAGAAAACGAAACGACAGTACCAAAAACTCTTGGCGCTCGACCATCCATCAGTGGCATTGCGTTTGTTTCAAAGCCCTTCGGGGTTGGTCATATTGCGCGCTCTGTTCAGCTAGGCTACTGTGCCGGAACGTATGAACGAGACTTCCCCTGTGTCGATTGTCAGCAAGCTTCCGGATCAAATGATCAAGGCACACGCCCGTTGGCGTTGGCGCGCCTGAATATTCCCTGCCGGCTGTGCCGGACCTGTACCGATTTGCCTTCTTTACCTGCTTGAAAGCCGCTTCGCTGGTGCATCACATGCCCGCCAAGCGCAACACCGCGCGGGTTTCTCTTGAAGGCTTTAATTAAAAGTCAGTGAATTCAAAAGGTTGCTTACGCCATGTTGCTGATGATCGATAACTACGACTCCTTTACCTACAACGTTGTGCAATACCTGGGCGAGCTGGGCTCCGAGGTGCGAGTCGTGCGCAACGACGAACTGACCATCGCCGAAATCGAAGCGCTCAAACCCGAACGGATCGTGGTATCCCCCGGCCCGTGCACGCCGACCGAAGCGGGTGTATCCATCGAAGCCATCAAGTATTTCGCCGGCAAGCTGCCCATCCTGGGGGTCTGCCTGGGCCATCAGTCCATCGGCCAAGCCTTCGGTGGCGACGTGGTGCGTGCCCGGCAAGTCATGCACGGTAAGACTAGCCCGGTATTCCACGAGGACAAGGGTGTATTCGAAGGGTTGAACCGGCCGCTCACCGTCACCCGCTACCACTCCCTGATCGTCAAGCGCGAAACGCTGCCCGACTGTCTGGAAGTGACCGCCTGGACCCAGCTCGAAGACGGTTCGGTGGACGAAATCATGGGGCTGCGCCACAAGACATTGAATATAGAGGGTGTGCAATTTCATCCCGAGTCTATTCTCACCGAACAGGGTCACGAGCTGTTCGCCAACTTCCTCAAACAAACCGGCGGCACGCGCTAAGGACTTTTCATGGATATCAAGACAGCCCTGAGCCGTATCGTCGGTCATCTCGACCTGAGCACCGACGAGATGCGTGATGTGATGCGCGAAATCATGACCGGCCAATGCACCGACGCACAGATTGGCGCGTTCATGATGGCCATGCGCATGAAGAGCGAGAGCATCGATGAAATCGTCGGCGCGGTCTCGGTCATGCGCGAGCTGGCGGACAAGGTCGAGCTCAAGACCTTGGATGGCGTGGTGGATGTGGTTGGCACCGGCGGCGACGGCGCCAATATCTTCAACGTATCCACTGCCTCGGCGTTCGTCGTCGCGGCCGCCGGCTGCACCGTGGCCAAGCACGGCAATCGTGCGGTCTCGGGCAAGAGCGGAAGTGCCGATCTGTTGGAGGCGGCCGGTATTTACTTGAACCTCACGCCGGTCCAGGTGGCACGCTGCATCGATAATGTCGGTATTGGCTTCATGTTCGCCCAGACTCATCACAGCGCCATGAAACATGCTGCCGCACCACGTCGTGACCTGGGCCTGCGCACCCTGTTCAACATGCTTGGCCCGCTTACGAATCCGGCCGGCGTGAAACACCAGGTGGTCGGAGTGTTCAGCCAGGCGCTGTGCCGGCCGTTGGCGGAGGTTCTGCAGCGTCTGGGCAGCAAGCACATATTGGTGGTCCATTCCAAGGACGGCCTCGATGAGTTCAGCCTGGCGGCGCCTACTTATGTGGCTGAACTAAAGAATGATCAGATCAGCGAATACTGGGTCGAACCTGAAGACCTGGGCATGAAGAGCCAGAGCTTGCACGGTCTGGCGGTGGATGGGCCGGCGCAGTCGCTGGAACTGATTCGCGATGCCCTGGGACGTCGCAAGACCGAGAATGGCCAGAAGGCCGCCGAAATGATCGTGCTCAACGCTGGCGCTGCTCTATACGCCGCCGACCACGCCAGTACGCTCAAGCAGGGGGTGGAGTTGGCCCATGATGCCTTGCACACTGGCCTGGCTCGGGAAAAGCTCGAAGAGTTGGGTGCATTTACCGCTGTATTCAAAGTGGAGAACGAAGGATGAGCGTGCCAACGGTTCTGGAAAAAATCCTGGCTCGCAAGGCTGAGGAAGTGGCCGAGCGCAGTGCCCGGGTCAGTCTGGCCGAGCTGGAAAACCTGGCACGTTCGGCTGATGCTCCCCGTGGCTTCGCCAAGGCACTGATCGACCAGGCGAAGAAAAAGCAGCCGGCGGTGATTGCCGAGATCAAGAAGGCGTCCCCCAGCAAGGGCGTGATCCGTGAACACTTCGTCCCGGCCGACATCGCCAAAAGCTACGAGAAGGGTGGGGCGACCTGCCTCTCGGTGCTCACCGATATCGATTTTTTCCAAGGCGCCGACGACTACCTCAAGCAGGCGCGTGCTGCGTGCAATCTGCCAGTCATCCGCAAGGATTTCATGATCGATCCCTACCAGATCGTCGAGGCTCGAGCGTTGGGCGCCGATTGCGTGCTGTTGATCGTCTCCGCCCTGGACGACGTGAAAATGGCCGAACTGGCGGCTGTCGCCAAGGGTGTGGGGCTGGATGTACTGGTAGAGGTGCATGACGGCGAGGAATTGGAGCGGGCCTTGAAAACCCTGGATACCAGGCTGGTGGGCGTGAACAATCGAAACCTGCATACCTTCGAAGTCAGCCTGGAAACGACCCTGGACCTGCTGCCCCGCATTCCCCGTGATCGGCTGGTCATTACCGAGAGCGGTATTCTCAACCGGGCCGACGTCGAGCTGATGGAAGTCAACGACGTCTACTCGTTCCTGGTAGGTGAGGCATTCATGCGGGCCGAAAGCCCGGGTACTGAGTTGCAACGCCTGTTCTTTCCAGAGCGGGGCGTTCCGGTGAGCGGCTCGACGCTTGATTGAGCCGATGGCTCCGGTGATCGCCCTGACCGTTGAAGCCGGTCTCCAAGCCGAGCAGGACTTGTTGGCCAGTGTCTGTGCCGGCGATGCCGAGTTCGGCCTGCTGTTCTGGCGGCCCAGCGACCGCGCGTTGGTCATGCCGCGCCGTCTGGCCCGCTTGTCGGGATTCGAGTACGCCTGTGAGGTCTCGGCTGCCAGTGGCTGGCCGGTGCTGCTGCGCGAAACCGGGGGCGAACCGGTGCCGCAGTCGGCCGCTACCGTCAATATCGCTCTGGTTTATGCACCTCCACGTAGCGAGGGCGATCATGGCCGGATCGAAACTGCCTATCGTCGGTTGTGTGATCCCATTTGCCAGTTGTTGGACGAACTGGGCGGAGTGGCATCGCTAGGGGAGGTGGACGGGGCGTTTTGCGACGGTCGGTTCAACGTCAATCTCGACGGCCGTAAAATGGTTGGCACCGCTCAACGCTGGCGCCAGAGCAAGGGCGGACAGCGCCCCGTAGGCCTGGTACACGGGGCGTTGCTAGTGGATAACGAGCGCGAATCGATGGTTGCCGCGGTCAACCGCTTCAATGAAGCCTGCGGCCTGGAACAACGGGTACGGGCTGAGAGCCACATCGCCCTGCATGAAAAATTTCCCGACCCTCATGCGCTGGAGCGGCTTGAGGCGCTTTATCGGAATCTGGCGGACGAGCTGTTCTAGCGCGTACCGAACACCACCATTGTCTTGCCTTTCACGCTTACCAGGTTGCGCTCTTCAAGGTCCTTGAGTACGCGACCGACCATTTCCCTCGAACACCCTACAATTCGACCGATCTCTTGCCGGGTTACCTTTATCTGCATGCCGTCCGGGTGCGTCATCGCATCGGGTTGCTTGCACAGATCCAGCAGGCAGCGGGCGACCCGACCGGTCACGTCAAAGAAGGCGAGGTCACCCACTTTGCGAGTGGTATTGCGCAAGCGCTGGGCGATCTGACCGCCGAGGACATAAAGAATGTCCGGATCCTGGAGGGACAACTCCCGGAATTTGCTGTAGCTGATTTCCGCAACTTCGCATTCGATCTTGGTCCGCACCCAGGCGCTGCGTTCCTGCTCCTTGCCCGCCTGTTCGAATAATCCCAGCTCACCGAAGAAGTCCCCTGAGTTGAGATAGGCGATGATCATTTCTCGCCCATCCTCATCCTCGATCAGGATAGTGACCGACCCCTTGATAATGAAAAACAGCGTATCGGAGCGATCACCGGCACAGATGATGTTGTGTTTGGCCGGGTAGCGGCGACGCTGGCAATGCATCAAGAGTTTGTCGAGATTCTTGATCTTGGACGTGGGAGTAATGGCAACCATGGTTGTATCCCGAAAGACGGCGCAGTGTGTGTTGGTTTGGTTTTTTATGGATACGAATAGCTATCGCTAAAAGCTGGCGATACGCCAGCGAATGGTCGCCAGCTTAACAGAGCTCTCTAAATTGATTCGAGAATTTACCTAGTGCCCTGTTTCGCAGGGGCTTTGCCGGCATCGCACGTTGGAGACTGTCGTGGGGAGCGCTGTGCTAAGCTGGCGACCCTTTTTTAGACAGTGGAGTCTTGGCGATGAAGGCACGCATCCAATGGGCTGGCGAAGCCATGTTCCTCGGTGAGTCGGGCAGCGGCCACGTGGTCGTGATGGATGGTCCGCCCGATGCCGGTGGTCGAAACCTGGGTGTCCGGCCCATGGAAATGCTCCTGCTGGGCGTGGGTGGTTGCAGTAACTTCGATGTGGTCAGCATTCTCAAGAAGTCTCGCCAGGCTGTCGAAAGTTGCGAGGCCTTTCTGGAGGCGGAACGTGCCACTGAAGATCCGAAGGTGTTCACCAAGATCCACATGCATTTCGTGGTCAAGGGGCGTGCCCTGAAGGAAGCCCAGGTCAAGCGAGCCATCGAGCTGTCCGCCGAAAAATACTGCTCGGCGTCCATCATGTTGGGCGCAGCGGGCGTTGAGATCACCCACGACTATGAAATCATCGAGTTGGGTTGAGGCGGTACGCAACATGCCGTGTTCAGGCTCCTGATAAAAAAGGCGACTGCCCTGTCCGGGTAGTCGCCTTTTTGATGGCCTGCCTGGTCTGAAAAGGGACGCTGTGATCAGATCCGATAAGTACTCTTGGTCATGACCTTGGCCAGCAGGCTCATGCCGAACTTTACCGGTGCCGGGAAGCGGAAACCGCCGGCCTCGAGGGCGCTTTCGGCATGGTGTTCTTCATCCTCGCGCATCTGCTCCAGGATCGCCCGGGACTTTCCATCCTCGGCGGGCAGTTGTTCGAGATGCTCGTTCAGATGTTTGCACACCTGATGTTCTGTCGCCGCAACGAAACCGAGGCTGACCTTGTCACTGATCAGTCCGGCTACTGCGCCTATTCCAAATGACATACCGTAGAACAGTGGATTCAACACGCTGGTATGGCTGCCCAACTGGCGAATGCGCTGTTCGCACCAGACCAGATGATCGATTTCTTCCTCGGCCGCATGCTCCATCGCCTCGCGCACCTGGGGCAATTTCGCTGTCAGGGCCTGGCCTTGGTACAACGCCTGGGCACAGACCTCTCCCGTGTGATTGATGCGCATCAACCCGGCAACGTGGCGGGCCTGCTCGTCACTCAGTTGCGCGTCCGGCTGCACGATCGCCGGTGATGGGCGGTATGGCTGGCCACTGAAGGGCAGCAGCGTGCGCATCGCGGTATCGGCTTGCAGCAGCAGCCGGTCTATCGGCGAGTAGTGACGTTGGGTGGTCATGCTTACCTCCGGAAGAATCATGGCGACCAGTTTAACCCAACCGGTCGCTCAGGATTTGCGTTGAGTCAGGGTATCAACCCGGTGGCCAGTTCATCTGGCGCTGTCCCAGCACATGCATATGGATGTGATAGACGGTCTGCCCACCGAGTTCATTGCAATTCATCACAACGCGGAAACCTTCCTCGCACCCCAGTTCAAGCGCCAGGCGCTGGGCAGTGAACAGAATGTGCCCGGCCAGTCCTTTGTCTTCTTCGGTCAGGTCATTGAGAGTGCGGATCGGTTTCTTTGGAATGACCAGGAAATGCACCGGTGCCTGGGGGGCGATGTCATGGAAGGCCAGGACCTGGTCATCCTCGTAAATGATCTTGGCCGGGATTTCCCGGTTGATGATCTTGGAAAACAGAGTATCCAAAGTCGTTTCTCCCTTGGGGTCGTGGAACGCGAGTGTACCGAAGGTTCGGCTGGCGGGGCCGGCTTCACTTCAAATTTCATCAGCGGGGGCAGTAGGCCTTGTTGATCATGCCTGCGAGTGTCCTGACCAGCCAACGTGGTCCCAGCCGTGGCAACCTGGCCAGCCAGCGATTGCGTCGCCCCGGAATGATGATGGCCCGGTTCTTGTCCAGGGCGCGTACGGTATACAGCGCAACCTCCTCGGGGCTCATCAGTAGCTGACTGTCGATGAGTTTCCGTTCGTCCAGTTGTGCTCGGGCAAAAAAGTCGGTCCGGGTCGGCCCGGGGCACAGCACCGAGACCTTGATGGCGCATTTCTTCAGTTCGACCCGTAGGGCTTCTGAGAAGTGCAGGACATAGGCTTTGCTGGCGTAATAGGTGCTCATCCAAGGGCCGGGTTGGAACGCCGCGATAGAGGCAACGTTGAGGATCTGTCCGCCACCATGCAGGGCCATGCTATTGCCAACGGCATGACAAAGGCGTGTCAGGGCGAGGATGTTGACTTCGATCAGGTCTTGTTCAGTCATCCAGTCCTGACCCAGGAATGGGCCGCAGGTGCCTATGCCGGCGCAGTTGACCAGCAGATCGATCTGCCGTTCACCTTCTTCCAGCTCCAGCAGAAACCCTGACAATCTCAGTGGCTCCCCCAGATCGCACGCGCGGAACAGGACCTCCACCCCGAACCGCTGAGTCAGTTCTATTGCGATACTTTCCAGCCGATCACGCTGGCGCGCTACCAGTATCAGGTTGCGGCCTCGCCGGGCCAGGGCTTCGGCCATGGCCAGGCCGATGCCGCTGGAGGCACCGGTGATCAGAGCGTAACGGGTCATGCAGTTCTCCATCGCAACGGCCCGCTACCAGTGGACTGAGCTGTCACCGGCGCGAAGCGCGCTTATTGTTCCTCCTCATAGTCTACAGAAGGCTCGGCGGGTTCGGCGGCAGGTTCTGCAGCAGCGTCATCGGTGTACTCGCTGCTTTCATAGCTGCTGAGCGAACTGCTGCCGTATTGGTCCTCGATAGCGCCGAAGACACCAGCCAGCGCAGCGAAGAAAATCAGCACGATCATCACCAGCCAGAGCGACGCCAGGACCTTGACTGCAGTGGAGTTGCGCGGCGGCGGTGGACCGTAGCGATTGGGCCCGTCGTTGCCCGGTGCGATGATGAGCACGAATGGGAAGATGCTGCCCACGAATGGGACAAGAGTGAGCAGCCACAGCCAACCGGACCAGCCCAGGTCATGCAGGCGCTGGACGTTGAACTGAATGCTGACAAAGGCAAAGCCGAGGAAAACGATCAACGCCAGCAGGCCACCAACCACCATGGCCGCTGTTGAGGTAGACGTGAAGAACCATGCTCCGCCAATCGCAAAACCAACGCCGATGACCAGCATCATGACGAGGGTCAGGGACATGGTCCAGGCGAGGTATCGCAGCCGTCCGATGCGACCATCGAAGCTGAACGGCTTGAGCGGGCCGAACTCGGCAACGGCCTCTCCAACCTGTGCCCGTGGTGGCGCATAGGGAGAGGCAGGTTCGATGAGTGGCTCCTGGGGGTGCATCTGCTGGGGCGAATGCTGAACCTCGCTGAGGTTCAGTTGCAGAGAAGGCTCTGCTTCGATGCGCGCATCGATTCCGCTTTTGTTGAGGGCTTCCAGGTATTTCTGCGCCTCGGTCTGGGACAGGTTGCTCTTGAGGGCCACCTTGTGTCCGCCGAAGAGTCGCTCAATGGCGCTGACGTCGCTCTTGAACAATTCAGCGAGATTGAGCTTGGCTGTGGTCGTATCGACGCCCGGCAGCAGGGCTCCGTCGAATACGATGTTGAAACGGGGTTCGCTCATTGCCGGGCATCCTTGTCATTCAAGTTTTAGTGTTTGTGTCGTGATCAGTTTGTTTCAGCGGGGCCACTGGCCGCCAAGCTGTACCACCCGGGCCTGTGCCTGGCGATATTCTTCATCCAGGCGCTTGACCAATTGATCGACGCTTGGCAAGTCATGAATCTCACCCACGCCCTGGCCAGCGGACCATACGGTTTTCCAGGCCTTGGCTTCATCGTTGAGCGGTTTGAGCTTCGAGCCGAAATCCACCTCGCCCTTGCGTTGCAGAGCGGCCAGATCGAAACCGGCCTTCTCCAGGCTTTGCCGCATGAAGCTTGCGGGTACGCCGGAAACTGCGGGAGTATGCACGATGTCTGCAGCCCGGGATGTGAGCAACATCTCCTTATAGGCGTCAGGCGCATGACTTTCAGTCGTACCGATAAAACGTGTTCCGAAGTAGGCCAGATCCGCGCCCAGCAATTGAGCGGCCAGAATCTCATGACCATGGTTCAGGCACCCCGCAAGCAGCAGGGTCTTGTCGAAGAACTGCCGGATTTCGGCGACCAGCGCAAACGGGCTCCAGGTTCCGGCGTGCCCTCCGGCCCCCGCAGCCACGGCGATCAGTCCATCGACACCGGCTTCGGCTGCTTTCTCGGCATGACGACGTGTGGTCACGTCATGAAATACCAGGCCTCCATAGCCATGGACCGCGTCCACCAGCTCTTTCACCGCACCGAGACTGGTGATGACGATCGGCACCTGGTGTTCGATGCAGATCGCCAGGTCGGCCTCGAGCCTCGGGTTGCTCTGATGGACGATCAGGTTGACCGCGTAAGGGGCAGGGTTCTCCATCCTTGCCAGGCCCGCTTCTATTTCCTCCAGCCAGGCCTTGAAGCCACTGCTCTCACGCTGATTCAGCGCGGGGAAGCTGCCGACGATACCGTTGCGACAGCAGGCCAGTACCAGCTGTGGGTTGGAGATCAGGAACATTGGCGCCGCCACTACAGGCAGGTGCAGGCGTTGTTCAAGCAGAGCGGGTAGCGACATCTGGAAGTACCCCGGATAAGAAGCATCGATTGAAAGTTAGAACGGCCGAACCACGACCAGAATTACGATAGCCAGCAATATCAGAACCGGCACTTCATTGAACCAGCGATAAAAGACATGGCTGCGGGTGTTTTCGCCACGGGCGAAACGCTTCAGCTGGGCGCCGCACATATGGTGATAGCCAATCAGCAATACCACCAGTGTCAGCTTGGCATGCATCCAGCCGCCTTGGGTGAAATAGGCGCTGGCGTTGAGGCTGAGCAGCCAGATGCCGAACACCAGGGTCGCGATCATCGCGGGTCCCATGATGCCGCGATACAACTTGCGCTCCATGACGCTGAAGCGCTCCTTGCTGATGTTGTCTTCGCTCTGAGCGTGATAGACAAACAGGCGAGGCAGGTAGAACAGGCCGGCGAACCAGCAGACCATGCTGACGATATGAAGCGCTTTGAGCCAAAGATAGAGCATTTTCTCGATTCCCAGATTCACGGTAGCCCGATAGTAGAGGTTAGAGCCGCCACACGTCACCTTGGCGGTTGTCGCCACGCCGCGCCGCCCCTATCATCGACGGTTTTCCAGTGGTTCGTTGAGGGCAGGTTTATGGTCAAGGTCGGTATCGTCGGCGGCACGGGTTACACCGGTGTCGAACTGCTGCGTCTGTTGGCACAACATCCGCAGGCTGAGGTGGTGGTCATCACCTCCCGATCCGAGGCGGGCCTGGCCGTGGCCGATATGTACCCGAACCTGCGAGGTCATTACGATGGCCTGGCATTCAGCGTTCCCGACATCAAGACGCTGGGCGCCTGCGATGTGGTGTTCTTCGCCACGCCCCATGGCGTCGCCCATGCCCTGGCGGGCGAATTGCTGGCCGCCGGAACCAAGGTTATCGACCTGTCAGCTGACTTCCGCTTGCAGAATGCGGATGAATGGGCCAAGTGGTACGGCCAGCCTCACGGCGCGCCAGAGTTGCTGGACGAAGCGGTCTACGGACTACCGGAAGTCAATCGCGAAAAAATCAGGCAAGCACGGCTGATCGCGGTCCCGGGATGTTATCCGACTGCGACGCAATTGGGTTTCCTGCCGTTGCTCGAAGCCGGTCTGGCGGACGCTTCGCGTCTGATCGCTGACTGTAAGTCCGGTATCAGTGGCGCGGGTCGTGGCGCCAGCGTCGGCTCGTTGTATAGCGAGACGTCGGAGAGCTTCAAGGCGTATGCCGTGAAAGGGCACCGTCACCTGCCGGAAATTCGCCAAGGGTTGCGCCGGGCTGCAGGCAAGGAGGTCGGCCTTACATTCGTGCCGCATCTGACGCCCATGATCCGTGGTATTCATTCCACGCTCTATGCCACTGTGACTGATCGCTCCGTGGACCTGCAGGCATTGTTCGAAAAGCGCTATGCCGACGAACCGTTCGTCGATGTGATGCCAGCTGGCAGTCACCCAGAAACTCGTAGCGTGCGGGGGGCAAACGTCTGCCGGATCGCCGTGCATCGTCCACAGGATGGCGATCTGGTCGTGGTGTTGTCGGTCATCGATAACCTGGTCAAGGGGGCTTCGGGGCAGGCAGTGCAGAACATGAACATTCTGTTTGGGCTGGATGAGCGACTGGGCCTTTCCCATGCGGGCATGTTGCCCTGAGGAGTGGTTGTCATGTGCGGCCAGCCTGGTACTCGGGCTGTCCGCTTCGACACCTGTGGCTGCCGCTGCTCTTCAAATAGTTGACCAGTTTTCTAGGAGAAGCGGATAATGCCTGCCATCACGCATTATGGCGGCGTCAACGCCGGGAGATATTCAGCATGAGCGTCGAAACCTTCACACCCACGGCTTTGCAGTTCACCCACGGTGCTGCGCACAAGGTGAAAAGCCTGGTCGACGAAGAGGGGAATGATCGTTTGAAGCTGCGCGTGTTCGTGACGGGCGGTGGCTGTTCAGGTTTTCAGTATGGCTTCACGTTCGATGAAGAAGTGGCTGAAGATGACACAGTCGTTGAGCGCGAAGGCGTCAGCCTGGTGGTCGACCCGATGAGCTTCCAATACCTGGCCGGTGCCGAGGTGGATTATCAGGAAGGTCTGGAAGGCTCGCGTTTTGTGATCAAGAATCCGAACGCCACTACTACCTGTGGCTGCGGGTCATCCTTCTCGATCTGATTGTCGTGACACCTTCAGCAAAAAGCCGCAGAGCCTTCAAGGCACTGCGGCTTTTTGCTGTTGGGATCAGGCTGGCTCAGGCGGGGTAGATAGCGCCGAGCACTCGAAGGCCTCGGGCGCCTGTGACACTGGGGCGATTCGCTGGAATGTATTCAAGGCAGCAATGAGCGAGCCATGCGAAAGCCATCGCTTCGACCCAGTCCGGGTCTACCCCGTAGACTGCTGTGCTGCTGACTTCGGTGCTCGGCATGAGGTCGGCCAGGCGCTTCATAAGGGCTGTGTTGTGAGCTCCACCGCCACATACCAGCAGTTCACGGGTATCCGCCTGGGCATTTTGAAGTGACTCGACGATAGTCAGGGCTGTCAGTTCAAGCAGCGTGGCCTGCACATTCTCGGCGGCGAGAGTGGGTAGTTGCGAGAGGTGTCGAGTCAGCCAGGGCAGGTTGAATACCTCCCGGCCGGTACTTTTCGGTCCCTTGGTGACAAAGAAAGGATCGCTGAGCATTGCCTTGAGTAGGGCGGGCTCCACTGTCCCGCTGGCGGCCCATTGTCCATCACGGTCGAATTGCTCATTGCGTTGTTGATGAATCCAGGCATCAAGCAACACGTTGCCAGGCCCGCAATCGAAGCCTGCGACCGGTTTTCCTGGTTCTATCAAGCTGAGGTTGCTGAAGCCACCGACATTCAGTACGGCACGGTTGCCGTCACGTTTCTCGAATAGAGCCTCGTGGAAAGCCGGGACCAGCGGCGCGCCTTGGCCTCCTGCGGCTACATCGCGACTGCGGAAGTCGCTGACGATGGTAATTCCGGTCAGCTCGCTCAGCAGAGCGGGATTGCCGATCTGTACGGTAAAGCCGCGGGCCGGTTCATGACGAATGGTCTGGCCATGGCTGCCGATTGCTCTTACATCTTCCGGCTTGAGGTTTTGGCTTTCGAGCAGGGCATGGATGCCATGGCCGGCGAGCTGTACCCAGTTCTGCTGAGCGATGGCCGAGCGGGCTATCTCATCGGGGCCGCTGGTGCACAGGCCCAACAACTCGCTGCGCAGGGAGTCGGGCATGGGAATGTAGTGCGTGGCGATCAATCTGATCGCCGGAGTCAATTCAACCAATGCGATATCCAGGCCATCCAGGCTCGTCCCGGACATCACACCGATATAAAGCACCATGGCTTAACGCTTGCTCGAAGCCAGCATCGTGGCCTTTTCCTGGTCCATGCGAGCCATCAAGGGCTGGCTTTGCGCCAGGAAGCGTGCGCGTTCGGATTTTGCGATTGGATCAGCCATAGGCAGCTTCTGGCCAAGCGGATCGACGTGAACGCCGTTGACCTGGAACTCATAGTGCAGGTGTGGTCCGGTCGACAACCCCGTGGTGCCGATATAGCCGATGACCTGGCCCTGCTTGACACTGCCGCCGGTCTTCACGCCTTTGGCAAAACCTTGCATGTGACCATACAGCGTACGGTAGGTATTGCCGTGCTGGATGATGACTGTGTTGCCGTAACCGCCGCGGCGGCCGGCCAGCAAGACCTTGCCATCGCCGGCAGCCTTGATTGGGGTGCCTCGGGGGGCGGCGTAGTCGACACCTTTATGGGCGCGAATCTTGTTCAGGATAGGGTGTTTGCGGCCTGCGGAAAATTTCGAGCTGATGCGGGCGAAGTCAACCGGCGTGCGGATGAACGCCTTGCGCATGCTGTTGCCGTCGGCAGTGTAGTAACTGCTGTTGCCTTGTTTGTTGGTGTAGCGCACCGCAGTGTAAGTCTTGCCGCGATTGGTGAAGCGCGCGGAGAGAATCGGGCCGTTGCCGACGGCCTTCCCGTTGACCACTTTCTGCTCGTAGATCACGTCGAATTCGTCGCCCTGGCGAATATCCTGGGCGAAATCGATGTCGTAGCCGAATACGTTGGCCATGTCCATCGTCAGGCTATGTGAAAGGCCTGCACGTGCGGCCGATTGTGATAGAGAGCTATTGATCACACCGTGGACGTAGGCCGAGCGTACGGTAGGCTTGGCAGTAATGCGATTGAAGGCATAACCCTTGTCACTCTTTGTCAGGGTAATGCTTTCCAGGTCGCTCAGCTTGGTGTGCAAGCTGGTCAGCTCTCCAGTCGGATTGAGTTCGAACTCGAGTTTCTGGCCCCGTTGCAATTGAGTGAACTGCTTGGCTTGCTTGTCGCTGGCCAGAATCTCGTGGACCGAGGTAGCGGGCAGGCCGACCTTCTCAAAAAGTGTGGAAAGGGTATCGCCTTTGGCCACGATCACCTCACGATGGCCAGGCTCCTTCTTTTCTTCCACGACCGGGGGCTCGACCTGAGCGGTCTCGGCGGTGTCTTCAGGACTGTCTTCAATCTGTGCGAAAGGGGAAGCGCTCTGTTCGTTTGTGGCCTGGACGGCTTCGGCAGCGTCTTGATCTTGTGTCAGTTGTTCGGCAGGGCTTTCCAGTTCGAGACTCAGAGTCGTCTTTTTGGCTTCAACGTCGCTGGAAGGAAATACCAGGAGCGCCAGGCTAAGGAGGGCGGCGATTCCACTTGCGGCCAGCAAGTGGGTCTTTGGGTAAAGCGGTGGCGCTTTAGACGGTTCTGTGGTCATGAGTAATTTGACTTTTGAAAAGATGAATTGGAAAAGATGAATGACATGATGAAGATGAAATAACTGTATAAAATATAACCAAATCCCCTTCGAAGCAAGTCCGCAGGCGTTCTGCTCGTGGATTGGTTGTCGTGCGCCGGTCAAACTTTGTATTTGGTGTGCGATCTTGTATGGTTGGGGCCCTTTGAATCTGAGCCTTGCGGGTCTGTTATGAAGTCGGTTGAAGAGCAGCTAGCGCTGATCAAACGTGGTGCGGAAGAACTGTTGGTCGAGTCCGAGCTGATCGAAAAGCTCAAGCGTGGGCAACCGTTGCGCATCAAGGCTGGTTTCGACCCGACAGCCCCTGACCTGCATCTAGGGCACACTGTACTGATCAACAAGCTGCGTCAGTTTCAGGAACTGGGGCATCAGGTTATCTTCCTTATAGGTGATTTCACCGGGATGATTGGCGACCCGAGTGGGAAGAGTGCCACGCGTCCACCGCTGACTCGCGAGCAGGTGCTCGAGAATGCCGAGACCTATAAGGCTCAGGTTTTCAAGATTCTGGATCCGGCCAGGACCGAGGTCGCATTCAACTCTACCTGGATGGACCAGATGGGGCCTGCGGACTTCATTCGCCTGACCTCTCAGTACACGGTTGCGCGCATGCTCGAGCGCGACGATTTTGACAAGCGCTACACAACCAACCAGCCGATTGCTATCCATGAGTTTCTCTACCCGCTTGTGCAGGGCTATGACTCGGTTGCGTTGCGTGCTGATGTCGAGCTTGGCGGTACGGACCAGAAGTTCAACCTGCTGATGGGGCGAGAGCTGCAGCGTAGTTATGGCCAAGAGGCTCAGTGCATCCTAACCATGCCTTTGCTGGAAGGTTTGGATGGCGTGAAGAAGATGTCCAAGTCGCTGGGTAACTACGTCGGTATTCAGGAGGCGCCGGGCGTTATGTACGGCAAGCTGGTTTCCATTCCTGATGCATTAATGTGGCGTTACTTTGAATTGCTGAGCTTCCGCTCTATGGGCGAGATCGATGCATTCCGTTCTGATGTCGAGGCTGGGGCCAATCCGCGGGATATCAAGATCAAGTTGGCTGAGGAGATCGTTGCCCGTTTCCATGGTGAGGAGGCGGCTGCCAATGCTCATCGTGCGGCAGGCAATCGCATGAAGGATGGTGAGTTACCCGATGATTTGCCGGAAATCGAGCTGGCTGCCGGTGAGGATATGCCGATTGCTGCTGTCCTTAACAAAGCGGGGCTGGTCAAGAACGCGGCGGTGGCGCGAGATCTTCTGGGGTCGGGTGGGGTGCGCGTTGATGGGGAGGTCGTGGATCGCACCTTTATATATAAGCTGGGCGCCACGCATGTCTGTCAGGCCGGAAAGAAGGCTTTTGCACGCATTACGCTTAAATCCGAGTAAATCTGGAAATAGGTGTTGACGGCAGATTCTGAGTCTCTATAATTCGCCCCACTTCCGGCGCAGTCGAAACGGAAAACTTCTTGAGATTCAATGAGTTATGAGGTTTTCGGGTGTGCAGGACTTCAAGTCATCGAAGTCCGGAAGGGGTCGACAGGGTTGCAGTCAAGTCCCGTCGGCACTTCGATCTTCGCGATCGAAGACGCTGGAAAAGAGGTGTTGACAGCAGCGGCTAACGCTGTAGAATTCGCCTCCCGCTGACGAGAGATCGAAAGCGCAAGTGGTTGAAGTTGCAAAGGAAACTTTGAAAACTTCTGAAAATAACCACTTGACAGATGTACGGGGCGCTGTAGAATGCGCGCCTCGGTTGAGACGAAAGGCTCAACCCACCGCTCTTTAACAACTGAATCAAGCAATTCGTGTGGGTGCTTGTGGAGTCAGACTGCTAGTCAACAGATTATCAGCATCACAAGTTACT